>NZ_JABMIK010000005.1:0-294313 GCF_041386365.1 Pantoea sp. KPR_PJ
TCAGGCTGCGGGGCCGCTGCCTGCGCCGCGGCGGCTTTCTTCGCTTTAGCGCGGGCGATGGCGGCTTCAACCGCGGCATCCGCAGGCTGCGATGTTTCCGTTTCAGGCTGCGGGGCCGCTGCCTGCGCCGGCACGGTTTTCTTCGCTCTGGCGCGTGCAATCGCTGCTTCAACAGCCGCTTTGCGCGGATCGGTAGCCTGACGGCTTAGCGCCTGGGTTTCCGACTGCGCTTCAGCCTGACGTAAATGCGCCTGAGCATGACGAGCCTCACGCTGGGCTTCCTCTACCGCAGGATCCACTTCGCCTGCTGCCTGTCGCTTCGCCATCACGCGTGCGCGTGCAGCCGCCAGCTCACCTTCGTCGCTGCGCGCAACGCGCTGCTTCGCCTGTTCATGTTTGGCTTCGCGCGCCAGCTTTTCTCGCTCCAGACGCGCCTGGCGCGCCTCGAAACGCGCCTTGGCCTCAGCGGTTCGCTTCGCCTCCAGGTCGATGGCGCGCAGCTCCGCTTTCTCCTGGCGATAGTACTGCACCAGCGGAATATTGCTGGGACAGACATAGGCACAGGCGCCGCACTCTATGCAGTCATCGATATGGTGCGCACGTGCTTTATCGTGATCGCCCCCCTGGCTGTACCAGTAAAGCTGCTGCGGCAGCAGCTTCGCCGGGCAGGCATCCGCGCAGGCGGAGCAGCGAATGCAGGGCTGCTCCTCATCGTTGTTGCCCATTTCGCTGGCGGAGGGAGCAAGAATACAGTTGGTGATTTTGACAACCGGCACGTCAAGCGACGGCAGGGTAAAGCCCATCAGCGGGCCACCCATAATCACCATCTGACGTGCAGCGGGCGTAAAGCCAACCTGATGCAGCAGGTGGCTGATGGGCGTACCGATTCGGCTCCAGACGTTGCGCGGCTGTGCAATCGCCTCGCCGGTCAGGGTGACCACGCGTTCGGTCAGCGGCTCGCCGTCGATCACGGCGCGTTTAACTGCCCAGGCGGTTCCCACATTCTGCATCAGTACGCCAATGTCGGTGGAGCGTCCGCCATGCGGTACTTCCATTCCGGTAAGAATTTTTGTCAGCTGTTTTGCGCCGCCGGAGGGGTATTTCGTGGGGATCACGCGGATATGCAGATCGCGTTCACCGCCCAGCGCCTGCTTCAGCGCGGCAATCGCCTCCGGCTTGTTATCTTCGATGCCAATCAGCACCCGTTCCGCCTGCAGTACCCAGGCAAGAATACGGCTCCCTTCCAGCACCTCTGCAGCGTAATCCTGCATCAGGCGGTCGTCAGCGGTGATATAGGGCTCGCACTCGGCGGCATTGATTATCAGGGTCTTCACGCCGCGCAGTCCGCCGCGCAGTTTTGTGCCGGTCGGAAAGCCTGCGCCGCCGAGACCGGCAACGCCTGCATCATGGATGCGCTGAACAATTTCGCTGCGCTCGCGCTGGCGGTAATCTACCATTGGTGCCAGCGTCTGCCAGCGATCTTCGCCATCAGGAGACATAAAGATGCAGAGCTCTGACAGACCGGATGGATGCGCAGTCATATGCTGCGCAATCGCGTCAATGGTGCCGGACGTGGGCGCATGAACGGGCAGCATCCGGCCGTTACCAAAGGTCAGCGGCTGGCCGCGCAGCACGCGATCGCCCGGTGCCACGCAGATCTCGCCTTCATGGCCGATGTGCTGCTTCAGCGGAATAATAAAACGGTCGGGCAGCGGCAGCTGGCTCAGCGGTGTGCCGTTAGACTGAGTTTTCATTTCCGGCGGATGGATGCCGCCCTGGAAATCCCACAGCTTCTCTTTACGAAAGATATTTAACAGATTAAGCATGACTTTCTACCGGGATCACCCGTACAGGAATAGTGTCGAGATTCCATTTCCAGTTCGCCGTTGTGGTGGCCACTGGACGCATCTCAATGCAGTCGGTAGGACAGGGCGCCACACAGAGATCGCACCCGGTACAGACGTCACTCAAAACGGTGTGCATCGCGCGCGTTGCCCCGACGATGGCATCAACCGGACAGGCCTGAATACATTTGGTGCAGCCGATGCAGTTCTCTTCATCTATCCAGGCGACGGTGCGCACCGGCTCTTTTGCCGTTTCGTCACCGTCAATCGGCTGGGGATCGACGTTAAGCAGCGCTGCCAGCTTCAGCATGGTCTGTTCGCCACCTGGCGCACATTTGTTGATCGCCTCGCCGTTGTTGCCTACGGCATCTGCATAGGGGCGACAGCCAGGGTAGCCGCACTGGCCACACTGACTTTGCGGCAGCAACTCATCGATCTGCTCAACGATGGGGTCTTCTTCGACTTCAAAACGGCGTGAGGCATAGCCAAGCAGCGCGCCGAACACCAGGCTCAGCGCGCTCAATACGATAATAGCAATCCAGATCGCACTCATCAGAATTTCACCAGACCGGTAAAGCCCATAAATGCCAGCGCCATCAGGCCAGCCGTGACCAGCGCAATGGAAGAGCCTTTGAACGGGGCAGGGACGTTAGCCAGCACCAGGCGCTCACGCATACCGGCGAATAACACCATTACCAGTGAAAAGCCCAGCGAGGCACTGAAGCCATAAAGGGCCGCCTGCAAAAACGTGTGGTTGAGGTTAACGCTCAGCAGTGGCACGCCGAGTACCGCACAGTTAGTGGTAATCAAGGGCAAAAAGATGCCGAGCAGACGATAGAGCGACGGGCTGGTTTTGCGCACCACCATTTCAGTGAACTGCACGACAACGGCAATCACCAGGATATAAGCCATCGTACGCAGATAAACCAGATCCAGCGGCACAAGAATCAGGTGATTGACCAGCCAGGCGCAAATCGAGGCCAGGGTGATCACAAATGTGGTAGCGAGACCCATGCCAATTGCCGTCTCCAGTTTTTTGGAAACGCCCATAAAGGGGCAAAGGCCAAGAAACTTCACCAGAACAAAGTTGTTCACCAGCACAGTGCCAACAAACAGCAGCAGATAATCGGTCATTTTTTCGCCATTGATTTGGAAAGCGGCCCATTATCTGTGATCTGTGCCACTATCTCAACCACTGTACGAACGACAGTGGGCGCTATCGCACTCAGAATTAAATTATTGACGAAACTCACAGCGTTAGGGCTGAGTGAAGGTCGCTTTTACCCGCTGAGAACGCTTGAAGTAGGGCACGAAAACCGCAGCGGCCAGCAGCGTCAGCAGCAGCGTCTGTACCGCCTTGCCGTCAGAAACCGGCGTCAAAGCAAACGTCTTTAGCGCCAGCAGCAGCGTAACCAGCAGCCAGATAATGTAGTGGCGGGGCAGTCGACGCGACCGCTTACAGAAAATCCAGCAGACCCACAGGCTATAGAGCCAGACCGCGAGCGCCGTCAGCAGGGAGATCGCCCAGTTGGTCACCAGCATACCCTGGTGCGAAAACAGCGTGGTACGCCATTCCGAGTTGAACAGCGGGCTGAGATACATGGCCAGCAGCATGGCGCTGGTCAGCATAGTCATAATTAGCCAGGCGAGCGGAACAAGCAGCCAGCCGCCAAGGCGCGGGGCGGTATCCAGTTGATTCATCGAGATGTTCCTGTTGCAGCAAGGAAAGCGGAAGAGGATATCATGTCTGGTTCAGGCCTGCTCGCATCCTGAGAAGGCCCGTTAATCACGCAGGATCACACGACGTAATGCCATACCGTTTTGGGCACGCAGCCGAGATCAAACAACCGACCACCGGACGCCAGCTCTGCACGGCGATGATCGGCCGCACGGTACATATTGATCAGGTCTTTGTCATCGTTGATGGAGTAGTTGAGGTGGTCGTAAAGTTTTTCGAGGCTTTCCAGATTATTCACTTTGCGAAATTTAAGCAGGTAATCTTGCGCGGTCATAGTTGTCATGAATAAAAGTACAAAGAAGCGCCCAGTATAGGGAGCCGCCGCATACTGTCTAGTGACTTATGAATAAAGTGGCGAAATTTCTATCATCACGCAGCGAAAAGAGTAAAAACAGCACTTTTGGTTTTGTTGATAATAATTTTTTCGCTGCCTCAGCACTGGCTGCTCCTGTCACTGCTGAAAACAGGCGGTGACAGCATTACACGTTATCCAAATCACGGCTGAACATTTTCCCTGGTTAACTGCTCAAAAATGGCCGGGTTTAAGGTCATTAAGCGTTATTAACCTCGGTGGTGAAGTCTGTTTTGGTGCCAGGGCGGCCAATGAATCGAAACAGGTGCATGCGAAATACCGGCATCAGGAGCACATTCATCAGGGCTGGCTGTCAGGTGAAGGCGATTGTGCGGGTAGTCACAGTTTTATTATTTCCTGTATGTGGCCGGAGAATGACCATTGAGTGCGTATTACTGTAATCGCTTTCAGGGTTATATTTCATAAGCGATTCTCTTTATTACATTTATTTAACCAGCCTTATTTTAAAAGACAGTTATTTTGTCCATGCATGATACCTTAATCTTCGCGTTTGCTTTCACGTAACTCCTTTAATTTTAACTAATTTGTGAAGCGCGTCGCCCTTATTTTACCGTTTTTACGCCAGGCTAAACGGGCTCTTTACCCTTACTCGCAAACGCCCTTCAGAGGAATGCAAACTATGTGGAAACGTTTACTTTTGGCCACCCTGGTCAGCACCGCGTTCACCGCGCCGGTTATCGCCGCCGATCTGACCGTCGGCTTCTCTCAGGTTGGTTCTGAATCCGGCTGGCGTTCAGCAGAAACTAACGTAGCAAAAAGTGAAGCGGCGAAGCGTGGCATCACGCTGAAAATTGCTGACGGCCAGCAGAAACAGGAGAACCAGATCAAGGCGGTTCGCTCGTTTATTGCTCAGGGTGTCGATGCCATTTTTATTGCGCCGGTCGTGCAGACGGGCTGGGAACCGGTACTGGAAGAAGCCAAAGATGCGAAGATCCCGGTGTTCCTCCTCGACCGCGCCATCGTGGTGAAAGACAAATCGCTCTATATGACAGTGGTGACCGCAGATAACGTGCTGGAAGGCAAGTTGATCGGTGACTGGCTGGTTAAAACCGTCGGTAACAAACCGTGTAACGTCGTTGAACTGCAGGGCACGGTAGGTGCCAGCGTCGCTATTGACCGTAAAAAAGGTTTCGCTGAAGCGATCGCGGGCCATCCGAACATTAAAGTGATCCGCTCGCAGTCCGGAGACTTTACCCGCAGTAAGGGTAAAGAGGTGATGGAGAGCTTTATCAAGGCCGAAAACAACGGCAAGAACATCTGCATGGTTTATGCGCATAACGACGATATGGCCATCGGTGCCATCCAGGCCATCAAGGAAGCCGGCCTGAAACCGGGCAAAGATATTCTGACCGGCTCTATCGACGGCGTGCCGGACATTTATAAAGCGATGCTGGCGGGCGAAGCCAATGCCAACGTTGAGCTGACGCCTGACATGGCAGGCCCGGCCTTTGATGCCCTGGAGAAATTCAAAAAAGACGGCACGCTGCCGCCGAAGATCACCAAAACGGAATCCCGGCTCTATCTGCCTGCCGATGCGCAGGCACAGCTGGACACCAAAAAAGGTATGGGTTACTGAGCCGCAGGCCGCTCTCCGGAGCGGCTTTTTATAGTTAAGGCGGAGCTGACAAGATGATCAGGCACAACGACGATGCGCTGCTAACCATCAGCGGCGTCAGTAAAGGCTTTCCCGGCGTCAAAGCCCTGGATAACGTGTCGTTTAGCGTGCGCAAGGGAGAGATTATGGCGCTGCTGGGCGAGAATGGCGCAGGTAAATCGACGCTGATTAAGGTGCTGACCGGGGTCTACAGCCGCGATGCGGGAACGCTGATGCTCAACGGCAAAACTATCGCGCCGCGCAGCACCGCCGATGCGCAAGAGATGGGCATCGGTACGGTTTATCAGGAAGTTAATATGCTGCCGAATATGTCGGTAGCCGATAACCTGTTTATCGGACGTGAGCCGCGCCGCTTCGGTATGATCGATCGGCGGCGTATGGTACGCGATGCCGATGCGCTGATGCGCAACTACGGGTTTATCCTCGACGTCACGCGCCCCCTGGGACACTATTCGGTGGCGATGCAGCAAATCATCGCTATCTGCCGTGCAGTCGACCTCTCGGCGCAGGTGCTGATCCTGGATGAGCCCACCGCCAGCCTTGACGCCAGCGAAGTGGAGATGCTGTTTACCCTGATGGCACAGCTCAAAGCCAAAGGAATGAGCCTGATTTTCGTGACCCACTTCCTCGACCAGGTCTACCGCATTACCGATCGTATTACGGTTCTGCGCAACGGCCAGTTTATCGCCACGCGTGAGACCGCGACGCTGCCGCAGATTGAGCTTATCAAGCTGATGCTGGGCCGTGAGCTGCTGGAAACGGCGCTGCAACGCCAGGGCAGCACGCTGCGTAGCAATCAGCCGGTGGCTGCGTTTCACGACTACGGTAAAAAGGGCACCATTGAGCCTTTTAGCCTTGAGGTTCGCCCAGGTGAAGTGGTGGGGCTGGCGGGGCTGCTTGGCTCTGGCCGTACTGAAATGGCTGAGGTGCTGTTTGGCGTTCGTCGTCCCGATCGCGGAACGGCCACCATCAAAGGAAAACCGCAGACGATTCGCTCCCCGGCAAAGGCGTCGCGTCTTGGTATTGGCTTCTGTCCGGAGGATCGTAAAACCGACGGAATTATTGGTGCGGCCTCGGTGCGTGAAAACATTATCCTGGCGCTTCAGGCGCAGCGCGGCTGGCTGCGGCCGATTAAGCGCCGCGAGCAGCAGGCGATAGCCGAGCGTTTTATTAAAAGCCTCGGCATTCGTACACCGCATGCCGAGCAGCCGATTGAGCTGCTGTCCGGTGGTAACCAGCAGAAGGTGCTGCTGTCGCGCTGGCTGGTCACCAAACCTCAGTTTCTTATCCTCGACGAGCCGACGCGCGGTATTGATGTGGGCGCACACGCCGAAATCATTCGCCTGATTGAGTCCTTGTGCGCCGACGGGCTGGCGCTGCTGGTCATCTCTTCTGAGCTGGAAGAGCTGGTGGGCTACGCCGATCGCGTGCTGATTATGCGTGACCTGAAGCAGGTGGCCGAGATCCCGCTTGAGCAGCTCTCAGTGGCTTCGATTGTTAACGCCATTGCGGACGGAGGGGCACAACATGCTTGAATCCCATATGACTAAGTCTGAGCGACGTAAATTTCGGCTACCCTCAGGTTTGCCCCAGATCGCTGCGCTGATTCTGGTGCTGCTGGTAGACAGCCTGGTCGCCAGTAATTTTTTTGCGGTGCATCTACAGGATGGGCGACTGTTTGGCAGCCCAATCGATATTCTTAACCGCGCTGCGCCGGTTGCGCTGCTGGCAACAGGGATGACGCTGGTGATCGCCACTGGCGGTATCGATCTCTCTGTGGGCGCGGTGATGGCGATTGCCGGTGCGACGGCGGCTACGCTGACCGTGGCGGGACACAGTCCGATCGTGGTAATCATGTCGGCGCTCGGCGCGGGGCTGCTGTGTGGGCTATGGAACGGCGTGCTGGTGGCGCTGTTGCGCATCCAGCCGTTTGTCGCCACGCTGATTTTGATGGTGGCGGGGCGCGGTATAGCGCAGCTGATCACTCAGGGGCAAATCGTCACCTTTGACAGTGCGACGCTGGCAAGACTGGGCAGCGGTTCGCTCTGGCTGCTGCCGGTGCCGGTATGGATTACTCTGGCCGTCGCTGTGCTGGTGTGGCTGCTGACGCGCAAGACGGCGCTTGGGCTTTTTATTGAGGCGGTGGGGATTAACCTGCGTGCGGCGCGCAATGCGGGCGTTAACGGCTGGCTGGTGGTGATGTCCACCTATGTGATAAGCGGGCTATGCGCGGCGGTGGCCGGATTAATCGTCACGGCTGATATTCGCGGCGCGGATGCTAATAACGCCGGGTTATGGCTGGAGCTGGACGCGATTCTGGCCGTGGTCATTGGTGGGGCTTCGCTGATGGGGGGACGCTTCAATCTGGTGCTGTCGCTGATTGGCGCACTGATTATTCAGGCGATGAATACCGGGATTTTGCTGTCGGGCTTTCCGCCAGAGCTCAATCAGGTGGTGAAGGCGATTGTGGTGATGTGCGTGCTTTTGATCCAGTCACCGCGCTTTCTGGCGCTGTTGAAACGGAGAGGCTCTCAATGATTAAACGTCATCTTCCCCTGATGATTACGCTACTGGTGTTTATCGCGGGTTACCTGTTCTGTCTGAGTCAGTTTCCTGGCTTCGCCTCCACGCGAGTCATCTGCAATATTCTGACCGATAACGCTTTCCTGGGCATTATTGCTGTTGGCATGACCTTTGTCATTCTCTCCGGTGGCATTGATCTGTCGGTGGGGGCAGTTATTGCCTTTACCGGCGTGTTTCTGGCGCGCGTCATCGGCGACCTTCATATTCATCCGCTGCTGGCGTTTGCCATTATTCTGGTGGCGGGCGCGCTGTTCGGGGCCATGATGGGCTGGCTGATCGACGCGCTGAAGATCCCGGCGTTTATCATTACGCTGGCCGGGATGTTTTTCCTGCGCGGCTGTAGTTATCTGGTGTCGGAAAACTCTATCCCGATCGATCATCCTCTTTATGCCACGCTTTCCAGCCTGGCATGGAAGATACCGGGTGGTGGGCGGTTAAGTCTGCTGGCGCTGGTGATGCTGCTGGTGGTGGTGGGTGGCATCATTCTGGCGCACCGCACGCGTTTTGGTAATCAGGTTTATGCCATCGGCGGCAGCGTAACGTCGGCGCAGTTAATGGGGGTGTCTACGCGTGCCACAACCATCCGTATTTATATGCTGTCGACGACGCTGGCAACGCTGGCTGGCATTGTCTTTTCTGTTTATACCTCGGCAGGCTATGCGCTGGCGGGGCTCGGCGTGGAGCTGGATGCTATCGCCTCAGTGGTGATTGGCGGTACGCTGCTGTCCGGCGGCGTCGGTACCGTGCTAGGTACGCTGTTTGGCGTGCTGATTCAGGGGCTGATTCAGACCTGGATTAACTTTGACGGCACGCTGAGCTCCTGGTGGACCAAGATCGCAATCGGTATTCTGCTGTTTGCCTTTATCGCGCTGCAGCGTTTGCTGACGGTGATGTGGGATCGGCAGAAAAATGCGCCGGTGAAGCGGGTAGTGACCTGAGGGTTTGATTCGACTAAGCCGCCTGCGGGCGGCTTTTTTGTTGGGTGAAAAGGGATAGCGTCATGGCTGTGATGCTGTGCCCTGTAAAAGAGGGTATTGCCCGATCGCAAAGAATGCCCGCATCCCTGCACATCGGCCTCGCCATCCTTGCCTGAACGCGTTGCTCTTCGAGCAATACCCTCTTTCCCTTGCGGGCTACGGTAGCGCTGTGTGAATAGCGCTCAGTGCCTGATAGCGCATCGGCCTCGCTATCCTGGCTCGGGCACTCTGCTCTTCAGGCTGAACTTACCTGCAGGTGTGAGCCTTTTCATGGCGGCTTAAACAAACCAGACAGCATTTCATTAAGGAGGCGGGATGAGCAGTGGAGTGACGTGCTGGAGCCATGGACGAAAACGCCGGGAACGTTTTGAACGGTGCATAGCCCTGGCCCGCTTGCGGGCGAGTCCCCGGAATGCGGTGAGGCAAGGTGCCAGGGATGTCTTTACGGCGTCCCTCCGAAACTGCCCATCTTCCCGACCCGGCAGCTCAGGCATAAAAAAGAAACGCCGACTGTAAAAGTCGGCGCATCTCTCTCAAACCACAGCCTAGCGTTTCGAGCGGTAATACACCTCGTTCCAGCGCAGCGCGTCCTTGAACGCCGGCAGCCGCGTATGCTCGTCAATCACCAGTACTTCGATATCGTTCATTTCGCCGTAGAGATACATATCCTCCAGCGTCAGCGCCTGGCTGAACACCGTATGGTGCGCGCCGCCGCCCAGAATCCAGGCCTCCGACGCGGTGGCCAGCGACGGCTGGGCGCGCCACAGCGCGCGTGCAACCGGCAGCTTCGGCAGCGGCTTCGGCTGCTCAATCGCATCCACCACGTTTACCAGCAGGCGGAAACGATCGCCCATATCGATCACGCTGGCATTTACCGCACGACCGGCTGGCGTAGAGAAAATCAGGCGCGCCGGATCGGCTTTGCCGCCGATGCCGAGGAACTGCACGTCGATCAGCGGCTTCTCCTCCCTGGCGATAGAGGGGCAGACTTCCAGCATGTGCGAGCCTAATACCAGATCGTTGCCGGGCGAGAAGTGGTAGGTGTAATCCTCCATAAAAGAGGTCCCGCCGGGACGATCGCCTGCCAGTACTTTGAAAATGCGCAGCAGCGCAGCGGTTTTCCAGTCGCCTTCGCCGGCGAAACCGTAGCCCTGACCCATCAGGCGCTGCACCGCCAGACCGGGAAGCTGCGTCATTCCGTGCAGCGTCTGAAAGTTGGTGGTAAAGGCTTTACAGCCTTCGCCGTCAAGGAAGCGCTTGATGCCAATCTCGATACGCGCCGCGTCGAGCACGTTCTGGCGCTTCTCGCCGCCGCTGGCCGCCACATCGCTAAAGCGGTAGAGGCTTTCATACTCATCAATCAGCGCGTTGACCTCGCCGTCGCTTACCTGATTAATCACCTCGACCAGATCGCCGACGCCCCAGCCGTTCACTGCGTAGCCGAACTGGATCTGCGCCGCGACTTTATCCCCTTCGGTAACGGCCACTTCGCGCATATTGTCGCCGAAGCGCGCCACCTTCAGCTGCTGGCTACTCTGCTTCGCGAAGGCGGCGCGCATCCAGTTGCCGATGCGCTGCTGGCTCGCCGCATCCTGCCAGTGACCGGTGATGACGCTGTGCTGTAGCCCCATGCGCGCGCCGATAAAGCCGAACTCGCGGCCGCCGTGCGCGGTCTGGTTGAGGTTCATAAAGTCCATATCGATGCCGTCCCACGGGATCTCGGCGTTGAACTGGGTATGGAACTGCAGCAGCGGCTTATTAAGCACGCTGAGCCCGCCAATCCACATTTTGGCGGGCGAGAAGGTGTGGAGCCAGGTGATAATGCCGACGCAGCTGTCGTCGTGGCTGGCGTCGCGGCAGAGCGCCAGCGCCTCATCCGGTGATTTCACCAGCGGTTTGGCAATAAGCTTTAACGGTAAGGCGGAAGAGGCGTTCAGCCCTTCAACCACCTGGCGTGCGTGCTCTTCCACCTGACGCAGGGTCTCCGCGCCGTAAAGATGCTGGGTGCCGATCACAAACCATACGCTGTGCGCGTTGTACTGATCCATAAAACCACTCCTCAATTAGCGTTGGCGGGGCGCGACGCATACTGCGGCTCAGCCGCCGCGCACCAGAATTGATAACGTTCGTAAAGCTGCTGATAGCGCGCGACGCGCGTGGCGTCGGGCTGTAGCGTGACGGCAATCGGGCTGGCCATGGCTTTCTGCGCGTCAGGCACCGAGGGGTAAACGCCCGCGGCAACGGCGGCGAAGATCGCCGCGCCTAACGCGCAGCACTCATCGGAGGCGACAATATCCAGTGGACGGTTCATCACGTCGCAGCACGCCTGCATGATGGCGGGTGATTTGCGCGCGATGCCACCCAGCGTCAGGATGTTCTCTACCGGGATCTGCTGCTGTTCGAAGCACTCCATAATGGCGCGCGCGCCGAAGGCGGTGGCGGCGATCAGGCCGCCGAACAGCGCGGGCGCGTCGGTGCCGAGATTGAGGTCGGTGATCACCCCTTTCAGACGCTGGTTAGCGTTAGGGGTGCGACGTCCGTTAAACCAGTCAAGTACCACCGGCAGGTGATCCAGCTGCGGATCGGCGGCCCAGGCTTCGGTGAGCTGGCGGATCAGGCTGCGCTGCAGTTCAGCCAGCTGGGGCTGTAGCTCAGGGTGCTGTGCCGCCGCCTGCTGCAGCGGCCAGGCGAGCAGGCGGCTGAACCAGGCATAGATGTCGCCAAACGCCGACTGGCCCGCTTCACAGCCGATCGCGCCCGGCATAACGCTGCCGTCGACCTGCCCGCAAATGCCATTGATGGCGCGGTCGCCCACCCGTTGCGCATCGGCTATCAAAATGTCGCAGGTTGAGGTGCCGATCACCTTGACCAGCGTATAGGGCTGCGCGCCTGCGCCCACCGCGCCCATGTGGCAGTCAAATGCACCACCGGCAATGGTGACGCGCTGCGTCAGGCCAAGGCGTTGCGCCCATTCTGGGCTCAGCGTGCCGACCGGCACGTCGGCGGTCCAGGTCTCCGTAAACAGTGGAGAGTCAAGCTGCTGCGTCAGCAGCGGGTCCAGCGCATTTAGAAAGTCGGGATCGGGTAAGCCCTGCCAGTCGGGGTGCCACAATGCCTTGTGGCCTGCGGCACAGCGGCTGCGGCGCAGGCTGGCGGGGGCAGTGGTGCCGCTCAGAAGGGCAGGCACCCAGTCGCAGAGCTCAACCCAGGAGACGGCAGCGTCGCGCACCGCAGCGTCAGCGCGTGAAATGTGCAGAATTTTTGCCCAAAACCATTCCGAGGAATAGATGCCGCCAATGTAACGGCTGTAGTCCGTAAAGCGCCCGCTGCGGCACAGCCGGTTGATCGCTTCGGCTTCTTCAATCGCTGTATGATCTTTCCACAGAACAAACATCGCGTTGGGGTTATCAGCAAATTCAGGTCGCAGCGCCAGTACGTTGCCGTCACGATCAACAGGTGCCGGCGTAGAACCGGTGGTATCTACGCCTATTCCAGTGACGTTGTCACGTTGTGCTGGCGTCAGCGCGTTAAGTACCTCAGACAGCGCCTGTTCCATTGCCTCAATATAGTCAAGGGGATGGTGGCGAAAGCGGTTGCTGTGCGCATCGCTATACAGTCCCTGCTGCCACCGCGAATAGTTCACCACGGCGGTTTTCAGCTCGCTGCCGCTGTCGCACTCTACCGCCAGCGCACGCACCGAATCACTGCCAAAGTCGAGGCCCAGAGTGATGGCTCCAGCACGCATCGGAAATCTCCTGTTATCAATAGTCGTCGCCTTATCCTGTGGCGGCGACGCAGGAAACGTTATTCCCCGATAGCTGAGAATATGCACTTTTCTGCCATAGGCAGCGATTTTGTGATCCCTGGCAGAAGTTAAGCGGCGGTTAAAATTGCTGAATATATGGAACAAATTGCCGTGATTTCAGGGTGTGATACCGCTCTACATTTTTCCCTCTTATTCCCGCTACAACTAGCCCAGCGTTTGCGCACCCTTTGTTCACTCGGTGTGCTAACGCGCTGATTTTCATCTGTACCTAAAAAAGAAAATTGACTGGTAGCGTTTACACCGATTCGTTAACAGCAGGGAAAAATACCCTGGCTCCGGAGAGCATCATGCATAAATTCACTAAAGCGTTCGCGGCCATCGGCCTGGCAGCGGTTATGTCACATTCCGCTATCGCCGAAACCATGAAACTGGGATTTCTGGTCAAGCAGCCTGAAGAGCCCTGGTTTCAGACTGAATGGAAATTCGCCGATAAAGCCGGGAAGGAACTGGGCTTTGACGTGATTAAAATCGCCATTCCCGATGGGGAAAAAACCCTGAACGCCATCGACAGCCTGGCCGCCAGCGGCGCGAAAGGTTTTGTTATCTGTACGCCCGATCCAAAACTCGGCTCCGCGATCGTCGCGAAAGCGCGTGGTTACGATCTGAAAGTGATTGCCGTCGATGACCAGTTTGTTAATGCCAAAGGCAAGCCGATGGAGAGCGTGCCGCTGGTGATGATGGCTGCGACCAAAATCGGCGAGCGCCAGGGGCAGGAGCTGTATAAAGAGATGCAGAAACGCGGCTGGAATGCCAAAGAGACCGGTGTAATGGCGATTACCGCCAACGAACTGGACACCGCGCGTCGTCGTACCGGCGGCTCGATGGAGGCACTGAAAGCGGCGGGCTTCCCGGCAGCGCAGATTTATCAGGTTCCCACCAAATCCAACGACATCCCCGGTGCGTTTGACGCAGGCAACTCGCTGCTGGTTCAGCACCCTGAAGTAAAACACTGGCTGATTGTCGGCATGAATGACAACACCGTTCTGGGCGGCGTACGCGCCACAGAAGGTCAGGGCTTTAAGGCCGCTGACGTTATCGGCATTGGCATCAACGGCGTTGACGCGGTGAGCGAACTTTCAAAAGACAAGGCTACCGGTTTCTATGGTTCGCTGCTGCCTAGCCCGGACGTGCATGGCTACAAGAGCAGCCAGATGCTCTATGAGTGGGTGAGCAAAGGCGCAGAACCGCCGAAATTCACCGAAGTCACCGACGTGGTGCTGATTACCCGCGACAACTTTAAAACTGAACTGGCGAAGAAAGGGTTGATGTAAACCCGCGTACCGTGCCGCCGCGTCTGCGGTGGCACCTTATCGGTAAACCCAGAGGAGTTACCATGAATAGCGAGCCAACCTTTCTGTCGTTTCATGGCATCAGCAAAACCTTTCCTGGCGTAAAAGCGCTACAGGATATCTCGTTTGAGTGTCGCGGTGGCGAAGTACATGCCCTGATGGGCGAGAATGGCGCGGGCAAATCCACGCTGCTGAAGATCCTCAGCGGCAGCTACCAGCCCAGCGGGGGGGAGATCCGCATCAAAAACCAGCCGGTCAGCTTCCAGAATACCGGGGATGCGCTGGATGCGGGCGTCGCCATTATCTATCAGGAGCTACACCTGGTGCCGGAGATGAGCGTGGCGGAGAATATCTACCTCGGCCAGATCCCGCACAGGCGCGGCCTGGTGAATCGCAGGCTGCTGCGTTATGAGGCGGGTCTGCAGCTGAAAAATCTCGGCATGGATATCGATCCCGATATGCCGCTGAAATATTTGTCGCTTGGGCAGTGGCAGATGGTGGAGATTGCTAAAGCGCTGGCGCGCAATGCACGCATTATCGCTTTTGATGAGCCAACCAGTTCGCTCTCTGCGCGTGAAATTGACAACCTGTTCCGCGTAATCCGCCAGCTGCGCGCGGAAGGCCGCGTGGTGCTCTATGTGTCACACCGCATGGAGGAGATCTTCGCTCTCAGCGACGCCATCACCGTATTCAAAGATGGTCGCTACGTGCGCACCTTTACCGATATGGCCCAGACCCACCACGACGATCTGGTGCAGGCAATGGTGGGACGCAATCTCGGCGACATCTATGGTTATGCGCCGCGTCCACACGGGCCGGTGCGTCTGGTGCTGGAAAAAGTAGAGGCGAAGGGCGTACGTGAACCGATTTCGCTGGAGGTGCGCGCCGGTGAAATTGTGGGCCTGTTTGGGCTGGTGGGGGCCGGGCGCAGCGAACTGATGAAAGGCATTTTTGGCGCGACCCGTCTGCGCGGCGGCCGAATTTTGCTCGACGGCGAGGTGCTGAAGCTGCGTGAGCCGATTGATGCGATTCGTGCAGGCGTGATGCTCTGCCCGGAAGACCGCAAGTCGGAGGGGATCATTCCCGTGCATTCGGTGCGCGACAACATCAACATCAGCGCACGACGGCACAACCTGACCGCGGGCTGCCTGATCCAAAACCAGTGGGAGACGCGTAACGCCGACCGCCACATTCGCTCGCTTAATATCAAGACGCCTCATGCGGAACAACTGATCATGAACCTGTCAGGCGGTAACCAGCAGAAGGCGATTCTGGGCCGCTGGCTGTCGGAAGAGATGAAAGTGATCCTGCTGGATGAGCCGACGCGTGGCATTGACGTTGGCGCGAAACATGAAATCTACAACCTGATCTATCAACTGGCGAGCAACGGAATTGCCGTACTGTTTGCCTCCAGCGACCTGCCCGAAGTAATGGGGCTAGCCGATCGCATCGTGGTGATGCGTGAAGGTGCCATTGCAGGCGAACTGCTGCATGACGATGCCACGGAGCAGCAGACGCTGAGCCTGGCGATGCCCAAAATCACCCAAGCGGCCGCTGTGGCCTGACCGAGGAGTAAATTATGTCTTCATCCACCACATCGGGTACGCCACCGGTTCAGCAGCGCAGCGGCCTGCGCTTTGGGCGTATCTGGGATAACTTTGGCATGCTGGTGGTGTTCGCGCTGCTGTTTATCGCCTGCGCCGTTTTTGTGCCTAACTTTGGCTCCTTTATCAATATGAAAGGATTGGGCCTGGCGATGTCGATGTCCGGTATGGTCGCGTGCGGCATGTTGTTCTGTCTCGCCTCAGGCGATTTCGACCTGTCGGTGGCGTCGGTTATCGCCTGCGCTGGCGTCGTCACTGCCGTGGTGATCAACATGACCGAGAGCCTGTGGATTGGCGTCTTCGCCGGTCTGCTGATTGGTGTCGCAACCGGCTTTGTTAACGGCTTTGTAATTGCGCGTCTGAAAATCAACGCCCTGATCACCACGCTGGCAACCATGCAGATTGTGCGTGGCCTGGCCTATATCTTCTCCGACGGCAAAGCGGTGGGTATCGAAGATGAGCGCTTTTTCACCCTCGGCTTCGCTAACTGGCTGGGCGTACCGGCACCCATCTGGCTGACTATCGCCACCATGCTGATCTTTGGCTTCCTGCTGAACAAAACCACCTTTGGTCGCAACACGCTGGCTATAGGGGGGAATGAAGAAGCGGCGCGGCTGGCAGGGGTGCCGGTGGTGCGTACCCGAATCATTATCTTTATTCTCTCCGGGCTGGTCTCTGCGGCAGCGGGCATCATTCTGGCCTCGCGCATGACCAGCGGCCAGCCGATGACCTCCCTGGGCTACGAGCTGGTGGTGATTTCTGCCTGTGTGCTGGGCGGCGTGTCGCTGAAAGGCGGTATTGGCAAAATCTCCTATGTGGTAGCCGGTGTGCTGATCCTTGGCACTGTGGAAAATGCGATGAATTTATTGAATATCTCGCCATTCTCACAGTACGTCGTACGCGGTCTGATACTGTTAGCGGCGGTGATTTTCGACCGCTACAAGCAAAAGCATAAGGCCTGATGTCAACCACGCGCGGTGCCCGGCACCGCGCGTCCCCTTATTTAGACTGAGTGAGGACGTTATGTACCACCGTGAATCCACAGCGGCGCAGCAAAATCCTCTGTTGCCCGGTTATCCCTTTAATGCCTGGCTGGTCGCCGGGCTGACACCCATCTCTGCCGATGGCCCGCTCGATTTCTTTATCGATCGTCCGCACGGCATGAAAGGCTTTATTCTCAATCTCACGATTAAAGGAAAAGGGCGGGTGTTCGACGGTGAGAACGGCTTTGACTGTCTGCCGGGAGATATGCTGCTGTTCCAGCCCAAAACGCCGCACTACTATGGCCGCGCGTCTGACAGCCCGGAGTGGCACCACCGCTGGGTTTATTTTCGCCCGCGCGCCTACTGGAACGACTGGCTACAATGGCAGGATGCGCGTGAAGGCGTCGGACGACTGCACCTTAATGATACGCTGCGCGCCGAGTTTGACCGTCTGTTCGCCAGCATTGAACAGACTCACAACTCTGGCCGCCGTTTTGCCGAAGAGCTGGCGATGAACCTGCTGGAACGCCTGCTACTGCGCGCGGTAGAGGAAGATCCGCGCAGCCACCAGCAGGTGCGCGATCCACGGATCATCGAAGCCTGTCAGTACGTTACCAACCATCTGGCCAGTGAAGTGAAAATTGAAGAGGTGGCGCGTCACGTCTGTTTGTCACCGTCGCGTCTTGCGCACCTGTTCCGTGAACAGATGGGGGTTAACCTGCTGCGCTGGCGCGAAGACCAGCGCGTGATCCGTGCCAAGCTGCTGCTGCAAACCACGCAGGAACCGATCGCCAGCGTCGGGCGCGAGGTGGGCTATGACGATCAGCTCTACTTTTCGCGGGTGTTTCGCAAACGCGTCGGCGTCAGCCCCAGCGACTTTCGCCGCCGTAATCAGGATGCGCAGGACACCTTGCTGGCCGGACCCGGCTGGGCACTGACACAGAGTGCTATCTCCTGATTTTTCGGGAGATTCCTGCTTGTTCTAACCCAGGCTATAGTCTTAAATCAGTCGGGTATATGAATAAGAGGAGTGAGAATGAGCGACAAACTTCGTGTTGGATTAATCGGGTATGGCTTTGCCAGCAAGACGTTCCACGCGCCGCTGATTGCCGGTACGTCAGACGTTGAGCTGGCCGCTATCTCCAGCAGCGACGCCGCGAAAGTGCATGCCGACTGGCCGCAGGTCAAGGTGGAGGCCGAGCCTCAGGCGCTGTTAGACGATCCTTCTCTTCATCTGATCGTTATCCCTACCCCTAACGATACCCACTTCCCGCTGGCCAAAGCGGCACTCAATGCCGGTAAACATGTGGTGGTGGATAAACCCTTTACCGTGACGTTGTCACAGGCGCGCGAGCTGGATGCGTTGGCTAAGGCCAAAGGTCTGCTGCTGTCAGTGTTCCACAATCGCCGCTGGGACAGCGATTTCCTCACGCTGAAACAGCTGCTGAAAGAGGGCACGCTGGGTGACGTGCGCTATTTCGAGTCACATTTTGATCGCTTCCGCCCGGAAGTGCGTCAGCGCTGGCGTGAAATGAAAGGCGCAGGCAGCGGTATCTGGTACGATCTTGGCCCGCACCTGCTGGATCAGGCATTGCAGCTGTTTGGTACGCCGGTGGCAATAAATGTGGATTTGGCTGAGATGCGCCCGGGTGCGCAGACCACAGACTATTTCCACGCCACGCTGACCTATCCGCAGCGCCGTGTTGTGTTGCATGCCAGCATGCTGGTGGCCGCCGAGTCTGCGCGTTACATCGTGCACGGCACGCGCGGCAGCTACGTCAAATATGGTCTCGACCCGCAGGAAGATCGGCTCAAAGCGGGTGACTTTCCGCCGGGCGAAGAGTGGGGCTACGACATGCGCGACGGCGTGTTAACGCTGGCAGAAGGGGAAGGCGTCAAAGAAGAGACGCTGATGACGCAGCCGGGTAACTATCCCGCCTACTATGCAGCGATCCGTGATGCGGTCAGCGGGCGCGGTAATAACCCCGTTACGGCGGAAGAGGCTATCCAGGTAATGGAACTGATCGAGCTGGGCCTGCAGTCAGCCGAGAAGCGTCAGACGCTGTCGCTGAAGTAATCAAAAAGCCAGCACCAGGCTGGCTTTTTGTTGATGAGGCCGCATTAGCGGCCTTTTTTACGCCTTAACTTTATTACGAATAGCGGTTTTTTCCGCATCGCTCAGGAAGGCGATCGTCAGGCCATTTTCCTGCGCCTGACGGATCTGCGCCGCGCTCAGCCCGGCAGCCGGTGCAGCGTGCTGGTATTCGTGCGCCAGTTCGATGCCCTGAACCGCCGGGTCGTCGGTGTTGAGCGTCGCCAGAATACCGTGCTCGAGGAACTGCTTCAGCGGATGGTGCGCCAGCGAGGAGACGGTGCTGGTCTGGATATTGGAGGTCAGGCAGGATTCAATGCCGATGCGGTGCTCGGCGAGAAAATCCATCAGCGCGCGGTCTTCAATTGCCTTTACGCCATGGCCAATACGCTCTGCTCCCAGCTCGCGAATAGCCTGCCAGATGCTCTCTGGACCGGCTGCTTCTCCGGCATGGACCGTCACGCGAAAACCGGCATCGCGTGCCTGGTTAAAGTGGCTGAGGAACTCGCTGCCGGGGAAACCCAGCTCATCGCCCGCCAGATCAACCGCAGTGATATGATCGCGGTGCGCCAGTAATCCCTCCAGTTCGCGCAGGCAGGCTTCGTCGCCGAAAGTTCGACTCATAATGCCAATCAGACGCACGTCGACATTATATTTCTGGCAGCCCGCCTTGATGCCGTCGATCACCGCTTCGACCACACCGGCAACCGGCAGATTGTGGGTCATCGCCATGTAGCCTGGCGAAAAACGCAGCTCGGCGTAGTGGATACCGGCACGCGCCGCATCCTCCACATTCTCCAGCGCGATACGGCGGCAGGCATCCAGATCGCCCAGCACTTTAACACCCCAGTCGAGCTTGTTAAGAAAGCTCACCAGATCGGGCTCGTTTTCCACTACCTGTACGTGCGGGCGCAGCGACTCCAGCGTGGAGGCGGGCAGGGCAAGATTAAACTGGCGACCTAAATCCAGAATGGTTTGCGCGCGGATGTTGCCATCAAGGTGACGGTGAATATCGGTAACGGGAAGGCTGGAATCGAACATGCTGCACTCTCTGACAGGATAAAAGTGCAGAACATTATAGAAACATCTTGCGCAACATAGCGAGCGCTTTGCGCAAGCCATGGCCCCTCTGCCGGGATTTTAAGCGAAAGCGCAGCCAGTCCAGGCCTTTTGCCATGAGAGCCATCACTCACAGCAGGGCACTTCGTTCGATGTGAGCACCGTTGAGCAATGTTACATGCATCCACCGTCCGCAGAAGAGGCGCGACGCGTCAGGCACGGATTGTGCAATTGCACAGCATTAAATCCAGGCGTGCCGGACAGGGAGAGAGAGGGCGTTTGCACAAATCACAACTCAACTCAGGTTGCTCCCGGGCGCTTTCAGTCAGCCTAGTCGACCAGAGATTACGCGAAAGTCAGGAGGCTCAGCGCTCATCAGGCGCCCGCGAGTGTTACCAGGTAAAGTCTTTGATAAAACGTTTAACCTGATTTTATATTTTTATGCAGGGTATTTGTTAAGCAGAAAGATTCAGATTTACAAACAGGTTAAACGTTTTATCCTTGTGTTTACCTTACCGGATTTCACTACGCAGGCATTAAGCATGACCCAGCAGAAAATCACGATTAATGAGGTCGCCAGCGCTGCCGGCGTCTCTGTCACCACGGTATCGCTGGTGCTGTCGGGCAAAGGCCGCATCTCCTCAGCGACAGTTGAACGCGTGAATCAGGCCATTACGCAGCTGGGTTATGTTCGCAACCGATCCGCCGCCGCGCTGCGTGGCGGTAGCAGCGGTACGATCGGGGTGATCGTGCGGGATCTGAGTCAGCGCTTCTATGCTGAATTGACGGCCGGGCTGAGCGAAGCGCTGGAAGCACAGGGTAAAACGGTTCTTCTCACGCAAAGTGGTGCCCACGGGCAGCACCTGACGCGCTGCTTTGACTCGCTGATAGCGCAGGGCGTTGACGCGGTGGTGCTGGGCGGCGATGCGCGCAATGCTGCCGCGCTGGCACCGGGCGTGCCGCTGATTTGCGCCTCGCGCGCCAGCTATCTGGAGGGCGCGGACAGCCTTCGGCCGGATAACGCGCTGGGCGGCCGTATGGCAACGGAATTCCTGCTCCGTCAGGGGCATCAGCATATTGCCTGGCTGGGGGGCTGCGGCGCATCGCTGACGCGCGCCGAGCGTATCGGCGGCTACTGCGCCACGCTGATACAGCACGGTTTGCCCTTTAATCCCGAGTGGATTATTGAATGCGACGAGAGCCCGCAGGCGGCGGGTACAGCCATCACACGCCTGCAACAGCGCTATCCACACCTGACGGCAGTGATTGCCAGCAGCCCGCCCGTGGCGCTGGGTTGCTGTCTTGCTCTGCTGCGCCGCGAACACGCGCTGCGTCAAGCCGCCGTTGACAGCAATGGAGTCCAGCCGATGGCGCTGGTGGGGTTCAGTGATGAGTTACAGGCAAATCTGACCGATCCCTCACTGACCTTTATCTGTAATCCGGCGCGCGCAATAGGACGGGCAGCGGCCGCCCGCACGCTTTTACGGCTCAGTACGCCAGACGCTCCTGTACAGCATGTGATTATGCCGCCGCAGCTGATCGGCAGCAGCGGGCAGTAAAATAACAGGCCGCGACCGGCAGTCGGGAGAACGTGAGGCAGGCTGACCAGAGGATTGTGGCGAAGCGATGCAGGGGATTAAGGCCGATCACTGCGGTGACCAGCCTTCGTTAAGGGAGGTTACTGCGGCATGCCTTCGCTGGTGGGCAGGCCGAGCATATAGCGGGACATAAACTGCTCAAGCGCCATGGTATCGCCGTTCATGTTCACCTGACCGCCGTTATATTGCAGGCTGGTCACGATATTGTTGTCCTGCTGCTGGGTCAGACGAAACATCTGGCCCATTGCCGCCAGGCCTTTCACCTGCTGATCGGCCAGCTTCTGCGCGTCATCACCGGTATACCCTTCTGCCAGCCCGACGTTGCGCATGACTTCTGTCGCCATAGGCATATTAATCACCAGCTTCGCAGAGAGCGACTTCAGCACGCGATCCACCATGCCCGCCAGATTTTGTGGCTGGCCGGTAACGGTGGCCGGGTCGTTAAAGTTGGCGGTGAGGTTGAAAGTGCTTTCGCCTTTGTCATTTTTCCAGCTCAGCGGGGCAATGCTCACCATCGGTGAACCTTTCAGCAGCGTGGGCAGGTTATTTAACAGGATGGTATTAGCACCGGCCTGATAGCGAATCGGATCGCTGGCCAGCCCCGGCTGATTGAGCAGGTCCTGCATCTGGGCGTTGTAATTGTCTGAAAAGGTTTTGACCGCCTGTGCATCAAACTGCGACAGCTTCATGATCAGCTTTGCTTCACCAAAATCATTGTTTTGCAGATGCACATGCTCAACCTGATAGTTGATATCGCCGCTGATCTTGCCGCCTTTATTATCAAACGAAGAGGTGCCGTTCAGCTGTTGCAGCATCAGTGCCTCTTTGCCGTTGAGACTGGCGGTCAGCTTTTCCAGCTTGACCTTTTGATCGCCGATGCGCACACCCTCTGGCGTCAGGTGAGAGTTACCGCTGAGCTTCACGCCATTGGCGGTGAAGAGCACCGGTACGCCCATCTCATTTTTACTGGTGATCGCCAGGCTGTCGATATCGCTGTCAACGGCGATTTTATCGCCTTTACTGTCAGCGCTGACGTTCAGGCTGCCACCATTGGTCGCGATGCGCTGGCCGGTCTGGGCATTCAGATAGTTGACCGGCAAAAAGTGCAGAGCGGTATCAGTGGCACCGCTGTAACCGATGCGGGTATCCGCACTGGCCGGCGACTGATTGTCAGTCAGGGCAAACAGCGTTTTCAGCGCATCACTGTTTTCCAGTTCGCTGTGCACCGACGCCATGCTGGGCATCAGATTAAAGCGGCGTAGCTGGGCGAACGGAAAAGGACCATGATCGATAGTTTCGTTGAGGACGATGCTCTGCCCCGGTTTCAGAAGGGCGTTATCTTCGGTCTGTGAGCTGGCCTGAACAATCAGCTTCGCTTTGCTGCTAAATACGCCGCGCTGATAATCCTGATAACTGACTTTCAGTCGGCTGTTGGGCGCGTAAGCATTGAGCTGTGTGTTGGCGTTCTGCACCAGTTCATCCATATGGCTTTCCAGCTGTTTACCGGTAAACCATGCCGCGCCGGTCCAGACCACGCCCAGGGCGATAATCACACCTACGGCAACGTTGGTTTTTTTCATTGCTGAGTCGTCCTTATCCTTATGTCCGCTTACGCCGCTGCCCGTCGCCCGGCGCCCGAAGAAACGCCCGCAGGCGTTTTTGCTAATAGATTGAAATAATAGCAGTTAGGGCCAGATTCGTCAGCCGTTTCAGCGCAACGTGTTAAAAACGCGCGCCAGGCGGCCGCTGCCGGAGGCCCTCAGCGTACCGTCACTGGCGGGAACGAAGCAGGATTCGCCTGGCCTGAGGTGCTGTTGCTGCTGACCCAGCGTCAGCGTGGCTTCACCCTCAATACAGAAAAGAATGGCGGCACTCTCCTGTGAAAGCGATTGCGGCTCAGGCAGCAGAGTGTGGATCGCAAAAGCAAAGTCCTCCACCGGGATCGGGAAGTGGAGGACGCCATCCTGCATCTGCGGCTGCGTCAGCAGCTGTGATGCCGGTTTAGGCTCGAATTTGACGTTAGCGAGCAGCTCTGGAATATCAATGTATTTTGGTGTCAGTCCGGCACGCAGCACATTGTCGGAGTTGGCCATGACCTCCAGCGCCACGCCGTTCAGATAGGCGTGTGGGGTTTCAGCATAGAGAAACATCGCTTCGCCCGGCTGTAGCGTAATTACATTGAGCAGCAGCGGTGAGAAGAGACCGCTGTCGTCAGGGTAATGCTCTGCAATGGCCTTAATGGTTGCCCAGGGCTGGCCTTCACGCGCGTCGCAGGTTGACTTCAGCAGGGCAAGCGCACGGGCTTTTTCCTCATTTTCAAGGGAGAGCAGGCGGGTAAACAGCGTCGCCAGGCGTGTGCTGTCAGGCTGCTGTAAAAAGTGGGCAATGTGCGGATGTGCGCCAGCTATCGGCTGTAGCAGTGAGACAATGTCAGTGAGTTCGCGAAAGCCGTTCATCGCCTGAAAAGGCGTTAGCGCATAGACCAGCTCAGGCTTATGGTTGGCATCCTTGTAGTTACGCTCCGCCGCGCTGAGAGGGATCCCGGCTGCGTTCTCACGTGCAAAACCCTCTTCAGCTGCGTTTTTACTGGGATGCACCTGAATGGACAACGGCTGGTCAGCGCATAATACCTTGAACAGGAAAGGCAGCTCGCCAAAGCGTTTCGCCACTGCGTAGCCCAGCGTGGCCTCAGGTGCCGCGTCAATGATTTCGCGCAGCGAGCGACGCTCACCGTTTACGTTAATCAGAGAGGGGCTTTTAGGATGCGCGCCCATCCATAATTCGGCCATCGGCACATCCGCAGGATTAGCTATTCCATAAAGATCTGTTAAGGCAGTTTTGCTACCCCACGCGTAGTTTTGCAATGAATTGACCATTTTTTGCATGATTACGCCTTTATCACGGGAAGTAATGGCGCCTATTAAAGCAGAAAAGGGGGCAATGAATACATATCAAGTGCAAACAAAGCGTCAGGCTTCCATAATGTTAAATTATTGTAGGAAAGCATTCTGCAAACTCGGTGCAGGCTCGCGCCGGGGAAGCAATGACCACAACCTGTGCTAAGGAGACGTAGACATGGCAGCCAATCGCATTGAAAAAGATTCAATGGGGCCCATTGATGTACCCGCAGACAAGTTATGGGGCGCGCAAACGCAGCGCTCGCTGGAGCATTTCCGTATATCGACTGAAAAAATGCCTGTTGAGCTGGTCTATGCGCTGGCGCAAACCAAGCGGGCCGCCGCGACGGTTAATCGCGATCTGGGCTTGCTGCCTGCTGAACGTGCGGAGGCCATTGTGAAAGCCGCTGATGAGGTGCTGGCGGGGCAGCACAGCGGCGAATTCCCGCTGGCGATCTGGCAGACCGGCTCCGGTACCCAGACCAATATGAACATGAATGAGGTGCTGGCAAACCGCGCCAGTGAAATTCTTGGCGGTGAACGTGGTATGGCTCGGCTGGTTCATCCTAATGACGATGTGAACAAAAGTCAGAGTTCCAACGATGTGTTCCCGACGGCCATGCATGTGGCTGCGGTGATCGCGCTGCGTGAGACGCTGATCCCGCAAATTCAGGTCCTGAAGCAGACCCTGAGTGAAAAGTCTGCGTCGTTTAAAGATATCGTCAAAATAGGCCGCACCCACCTGCAGGATGCCACACCGCTTACCCTGGGTCAGGAGATCTCTGGCTGGGTAGCCATGCTGGAGCATAACCTGAAGCATATTGAACAAAATATTCCTCATGTGGCCGAGCTGGCGCTGGGCGGCACCGCCGTCGGTACCGGGCTGAATACCCATCCTGAATATGCGGTGCGGGTGGCTGAAGCGCTGGCGGATCTCACCGGGCAGCCGTTTGTTACGGCGCCAAATAAATTTGAAGCGCTGGCGACCACTGATGCGCTGGTGCACGCGCATGGTGCACTAAAAGGGCTGGCCGCCTCGCTGATGAAGATCGCTAACGACGTGCGATGGCTGGCGTCAGGTCCGCGCTGCGGCATCGGTGAGCTCTCTATTCCTGAGAATGAACCGGGCAGCTCAATTATGCCAGGCAAAGTGAATCCGACCCAGTGTGAAGCGATGACCATGCTCTGTTGCCAGGTCATGGGCAACGATGTAGCCATCAACATAGGTGGGGCATCGGGCAACTTCGAGCTGAACGTCTTCCGGCCCATGGTGATTCATAACTTCCTGCAATCGGTGCGTTTGCTGGCTGACGGCATCGACAGCTTTAACCACCACTGCGCGGTGGGTATCGAGCCGAATCGCGATCGCATCACGCAGCTGCTCAATGAATCGCTGATGCTGGTGACCGCGCTTAATACTCACATCGGCTACGACAAAGCAGCGGAAATCGCCAAAAAGGCGCATAAAGAAGGGCTGACGCTGAAAGGCTCGACGCTGAAGCTGGGCTATCTGACCGAAGAGGAGTTCGATGCCTGGGTTCGTCCGGAAGAGATGGTTGGCAGCATGAAGGCCTGAACCATCGTGACGATAAAAGGGCCAGCGCAGCTGGCCCTTTGGCTTATTCCGGGCAGTCAACCCAGAGGTGCAGCCGCGGGATCAGCAGGTTAAGCGGCTCTGCCGCAGGCTTATAGCGATGCTGCACCTTATCCGCGTGATAGTTCAGCAGCTCACCCAGCACGGGCACCTGCGTGCGATCGCGGCATAACACCACAATGGGCGACGGGCAGGCGAGCTGTGTCTGTTTCTTTTCATCGGCACGCCAGACGCGGGCAATGGGTTGCACTTTTACCGGTCGCTTGATCTTCAGCCGCGCGGTGGCAGGCAGGGCGCGGACGCTCTCCAGCTCCTCCTGCACTTTTTCAGCCCACTGCTCGCGCGTCCAGGGCGCCTGAGCGCGGTTGGCACTCAGGCTCTTTTCCAGCTGGGCGATGATCTCCTCACGCTTCACATTCTTGATCACATGCTTGTTGGCCCAGCCGAAACGCAGGCTGTCGGGGGCCTGTAGCAGGGTAATCGTGCGATAGGCATTAAGGGTAATCAGACCGCGCAGGTGCTGATGCACAAACTCAAAGCGTGCCTCGCTCGGCAGGCCCGATTCCACCGTAATGATCTGTTCAAGTCGCGCCTTGAATTGATTAACCAGTGCTATCTGGTCGAGGAGGGCGGTCTCCTGCTCGCCGCTGGCTTCAATACAGATGGCACCGGGCAGGCGAACGGCCGCTTTGGTGCTGAGCTTCTCGGACTGATGCTGCATAAATAACCGGCAGAAGTGGGCCAGCGCCATATCGCGCGCGGCTGTGCCCAGATGCTGCTCGACGGCAATCTCAGTGACGGCGTCGTGCTCGTGACCTTTTTCAACCGGCGGAAGTGAGAACACCCGTGCAACCAGCAGCGGCTGCGCCAAAATCATGTCGCGTAACTCGCTCAGCGAGCTCTCAAGGCGGTTGGCGCAGTCATGAAGGTCAGAAATTAAATCATAGCGCATCGCTCTCTCCATAGTTACAACATGCCTTAATCTGGCAGAAAGCATCCTCTGGTGCAAATGGCTTTATTAGTTACAACATACAAATTAGGTATTAAACAAAATCGTGCGGCCAGCGGGCCATCCAGAAAAAAGGGGGAACAGCATACGGTTACAGTTTTTTCCTTATCTCATAGCATGTTATAAAGGGCGTAACCTGTACAACAGAGTGACGGATGTGAATCAACGCAATAAACCAGGCGTGCTGGCGGTCGTGGTACTGGGTCTGGTGCAGATACTGTCGTGGGGCGGCTCCTTTTATCTGATGGCGGTCATGGCGGCTCCTGTCGTCGCTGAAACCGGATGGTCGCAGCAGTGGGTCTATGGCGCTTTGTCGCTTGGCATTCTGGTTTCTGGCCTGCTGGCACCGCTGAGTGGGCGCATTATTGCGCGAACCGGCGGTCGGCTACTGCTGGCCCTGAGTGGGGCCGTGATGGCCGCGGGGCTGGTGTTGATGGGTCTCAGCCACGCGCTGCCGATGTTTCTTGCTGCCTGGGTGATTATGGGCGTCGGGATGGCGATGGGGCTATACGATGCGCTTTTCGCGACGCTGGGCACGCGCTATGGTGGGCAGGCACGTAGTGCGATTACCAGCATTACGCTTATTTCTGGCTTTTGTACCACGCTGGTGTGGCCTGGCACTGCACTGCTCATTCATCTGCTGGAGTGGCGCGGGGCCTGCTTCGCCATTGCTCTGATGCTGCTGGTGCTGGTGTTACCTGCCTATTTTTACGCGCTGCCGGGTAATGCGGTGACCTTAAAGCCGAAAGTGAAAGTAGCCATCGCACCTGCGGCGGAGAGCGATATCGCGCCGTCACTGTTCTGGCTGCTGTGCGCCATTTTTACTTTGGCCTCAGTGATCATGACGGCGATATCGGTGCAGCTGATCGCTTTGCTACAGGCGAGCGGTTACACGCTGGCTTCCGCGCTGGCGCTCAGCGCCATTCTGGGGCCGTGTCAGGTAGCCTCACGCATCGTCGATATTCTGTTTAAACGCGGCCATCCTGTCTGGACCGCGTTTTTTTCCGTGGGACTGGTGGCGCTCGGACTGCTGGCGCTGGCGCTGTTGCCGCAGTTTGCGCTGCTCAGTATGGTGCTTTACGGTGCGGGAAATGGCTTACGCGCTATCGTCAGGGGAACTTTACCGCTGGCAATGGTCAAACCGGAGGCGTATGCCGTCGTGGTGGGGCGCATGGCGCGTCCGGCGCTGACTGGCCAGGCGCTGACACCGCTGGTGGGCGGGTATGTGTTTGAAACCTTCGGCGCTTCCGCTACGCTGTGGCTGCTTTGCGCGCTGGCGCTGATCAACGTCTGGCTGGTAATGCTGCTGAAAATGCGGCTGCCGCCCGCGACGCAGTAAGCGTGGGGCAGAGGCCGCTCTGCTGCGGGCTGAACAGCTTGTGCTGTTGGCTGCCGGGTTTTAATGAATACGTGCCCTGGCGCAGTCGCCTTGCTTCTAAAAAGCAACAGTGTTTGTTATATTTATTGCTCACTGAATGTTCATTTACGCGGCAATAAAACAATAAGATGCACCGCAACTCAGGATAACGAAATGCTTGATTACCGCTTCCCGACAGCTTTGCAAATGGTTCTTAGCGTAGCGATGGCGGAGCAAATGGGTAAACGCTCAACCAGCGCCATTCTGGCATACGGCCTTGAAGCGAATCCCAGTTTCATCCGCAAACTGATGGTTCCGCTTACTCGCGACGGCATTATCGTCTCGACGCTTGGCCGCACTGGCTCGATCCATCTGGGGCGTCCGGCCAGCGAAATCACACTGCGCGATATTTATACCTCGGTGATTGAGGACAAAAAGCTCTGGGCGTCGCGTCCGGATGTTGCGCCTCGCTGTCTGGTCAGCGCCAATCTCTGCTGGTACTTTAAATCGATCGCCGATGAAGCTGAACAGGCCTCGCTGGAAGTGCTGGAAAAACGCACCGTGGCCGACGCGCTTGAAGAGCTGAAAAAAGGCAATGAAACCGAGTGCGCGCCGGTGCTGGAACCGGATGCCATCGAAGACCTGTGCAAAAAAAGCCGCTAACAGCGGCTTTTTTTATGCTCTGCCGTGCATCTGACACCTTCCATAAGGTTTTTCTCTCCGGCCCTTGCGGACGAATCCCACGCTTTAGCAAAAGTACCCGGCGAAATAAAGGGGTTTTCATCTCATTGATAAAAATGGAAAAGCGTATTATTCCGTCTGATGATTTTATCTCTATGGAGAGAAAGGGCCTTAATCAACTGTCCAAAATATAAAGTGGACATCAGCGATGCTGCTTTCAAATGCCCCTCATGCGAACAACAGGTAAAAAAATCAAAGCGAACGCTGTTTGGGAAAATCGTTAAGATCGTATTTATTCTGTTTAACCTGCTGATGATCTATTCCATTTTTGCCGGTATGGGCGCGAGCGGAGCGTGATCAATCATGCGGCTTCCGATGCAGACCGCGCTGGCGCGGCGTCAGGCACGGGCATGGGTGCGATGATGCTGGGGATCGTCTGGGGCGTGGGCGATATCATTATCGGCACGCTGGTCTTTCTGACGCGTCCCAAAGCCTGATATTAATGGCGTTGTGATAATAAAAAAGCCGCTAAACGCGGCTTTGATCATAACGCGCGGTCGCTGACCGCCCTGACTGTTTACGCTGTCTGCATCGCCTCTTTCGGCGCCTTACGCGTCACCAGCTTGCGCAGGGTGACATAGAACACCGGCGTGAGAAACAGTCCAAACAGCGTGACGCCCAGCATCCCGGCAAAAACGGTAATACCGGTCACACCACGCACTTCAGCGCCAGCGCCTTCACCCAGAATCAACGGGACAGTACCTGCGATAAAGGCGATTGAGGTCATGACGATAGGGCGCAAACGCAGGCGACAGGCTTCCAGCGCTGCTTCCACAATGCCTTTGCCCTGCATCTCCAGCTCGCGCGCAAACTCGACGATAAGAATCGCGTTCTTACACGCCAGCCCCATCAGTACCACCAGGCCAACCTGAACAAAGACATTGTTATCCCCGCCCGTGAGCCAGACGCCAACCAGCGCTGACAGCATTGTCACCGGCACAATCAGGATCACCGCCAGCGGTAACGTCCAGCTTTCATAGAGGGCAGCCAGCACCAGAAACGCCAGCAGTACCGCCACCGGGAAGACGATAAAAGCGGTGTTACCCTGTGTCGCCTGCTGGTAGCTGAGGTCGGTCCATTCGATGTTCATGCCGTTGGGCAATAGCTGACCGGACATCGATTCCAGCTGCGTCATTGCCTGTGCGGAAGAGAGCACGCGCGGGTCCGCATCGCCAATCAAATCTGCTGCCGGGTAGCCGTTGTAGCGGATCACCGGATCGGGACCGTAGGTGGTAGTGATATGAACCATGCTGCCTATCGGCACCATCTCGCCGCGATTGTTTCGGGTACGCAGGTTCGCAATATCCTCCACGCTGTCGCGGAACTCCCCGTCAGCCTGCGCCATTACGCGCCAGGTGCGGCCAAAGCGGTTAAAGTCGTTAACGTAGGATGAGCCAAGATAGGTTTGCAGCGTGCTGAACAGATCGGTCAGCGACACGCCCTGTGCTTTCGCTTTATCACGATCGACCTGCACATCGAGCTGAGGCACATTCGCCTGATAGGATGAGATAGGATAGTGCATACCGGGCGTCTGCATGACTGCACCGGAAAGGGTATTGATCGCCGTCTGCAACGCACCGTAACCCAGGCCCGCACGATCCTGCACATAGAGCGAATAGCCGGAACCCTGGCCCAGACCCAGAATCGGCGGGGGCATGATGGAGAAACCGAAGCCCTGCTGTAGCTGAGCAATCTTCGCATTAATCTCAGCGTTGATCTCCGCCGCGCTGTGCTTGCGCTCGCTGAATGGTTTCAGGCCGAAGAACACCGTGCCGGTATTGGGCGTGTTGGTGAACTGCAAGGCATTCAGGCCGGGGAAGGCGACCGAATAGGCGACGCCTTCGGTATTCATACCGATCTCACTCATCTTGCGGATCATTTCATCCGTTCGCTCCAGCGACGAGCCCTCTGGCATTTTCACGCCGCCGATCAGGTAAAGCTTATCTTGCGTGGGGATAAAGCCGCCCGGCACGGCGTGGAACATAAAGCCTGCGCCCGCCAGCAGCAGCACATACACCCCGAACACCGCACCGCGACGGCGCAGCGTTTTGCCCACCAGACCTTCATAGCCATGTGCGCTGCGGTTAAAGAAGCGGTTAAACGGACGGAACAACCAGCCAAGCAGGCGATCGATAATGCGCGTTGGCATATCTTTTGGTGCGTGGTGATCCTTGAGCAGCTTTGCCGCCAGTGCAGGCGACAGCGTCAGCGAGTTGATCGCCGAAATCACCGTGGAAATGGCGATGGTCACCGCAAACTGCTTATAGAACTGGCCAGTTACACCTGAGAGAAAGGCCATCGGCACAAACACGGCGCACAGCACCAGCGCAATGGCGATAATCGGGCCGGATACCTCACGCATCGCCTGATGCGCCGCCGCCTGAGGCGAGAGACCCAGCGAGATATTACGCTCAACGTTTTCCACCACCACAATGGCGTCATCCACCACGATGCCGATAGCCAGCACCAGCCCGAACAGGCTCAGAGTATTGAGTGAGAAGCCGAGCAGATAGAGCACGCTAAAGGTACCTACCACCGATACCGGCACCGCCAGCAGCGGAATAATTGAGGCGCGCCACGTCTGCAAAAAGAGGATAACGACCAGCACAACCAGCGCGACCGCTTCCAGCAGCGTGTGCACCACGGCGCTGATGGAATCACGCACAAATACCGTGGGATCGTAAGGTGCAGCCCATTTCACATCATCGGGGAAGCGCGTAGCCAGCTCATCCATTTTGGCGCGCACCGCGTTAGAGAGATCGATAGCGTTGGCACCCGGTGCCTGAAAGATACCGATGCCGACTGCGTCTTTGTTGTTGAGCTGCGAGCGCAGGGCATAGCTGCCGGAGCCCATCTCAATACGTGCCACGTCGCGCAGTCGTACCAGCGAGCCATCATCGGAGGTTTTCAGAATGATATTGCCAAACTGCTGCTCATTCTCCAGGCGACCCGCCGTGTTAATAGAGAGCAGAAAGTCAGACTGTTTTTTCAGCGGCTCAGCGCCGAGCTGACCGGCAGAGACCTGCACGTTCTGCTCCTGCATCGCGGTCACTACGTCGGCTGCGGTCAGGCCGCGTGCGGCCACTTTGTCAGGATCGAGCCAGACGCGCATGGCATACTCGCCCGCGCCGAAAATCTGAATCTGACCTACGCCCGGCAGGCGGGCCAGCTCATCTTTCACTTTCAGCGTGGCGTAGTTGCGCAGGTAGAGCGAGTCATATTTGCCGTGGGGCGAGAACATATGTACCACCAGCGTCAGCGTGGGCGACATTTTCTGGGTGGTGATCCCCAGACGACGCACATCTTCCGGCAGGCGAGCCTCCGCCTGCGCAACGCGGTTCTGTACCTGTACCTGCGCCTGATCGGGATCGGTGCCCGGGCGGAAGGTCACCGTCGTGACCAGCACGCCGTCGGAACCGGCTACCGATTTCATATACATCATGTTTTCAACGCCGTTGATCGCTTCTTCCAGCGGCGTGGCAACCGAATCGGCGATTACTTTCGGGTTGGCACCGGGATACTCAGCGCGCACCTGCACGCTGGGCGGCACCACGTCCGGATATTCGCTGATCGGCAGCAGCGGAATCGCAATCAGCCCGGTAACAAAAATCAGAATTGACAGAACGGCGGCAAAAATCGGCCGGTCGATAAAAAAGCGGGAGAAATCCATAGCGGCAATAGCCTCAGTTAGTTGGCGTTAGCCGCGCGCATCGCGACCTGCTGGGCCGTTACCGGCATTCCTGGCATAAACACTTTTTGCAGGCCATCAACAATTACCCGATCGCCTGGCTGCAGACCGCTTTTGACAATACGTAAGCCGTCAGCCAGCGCGCCGGGCTGGATATCACGACGCTGCGCTTTGCCGTCTTTATCTACCACATAGACAAATTTGCGATCCTGGTCGGTCAGTACGGCTTTATCGTCAACCAGCAGCGCCTGAAACTCCGCACTGCCTGGGAGCCGCACGCGAGAGAAGAGGCCCGGCGTGAACTGTCGCTGCTGATTGTCGAGCAGGGCGCGCATGCGAATCGTGCCGGTGCTGGCGGTGAGCTGGTTATCGGTAAAGTCAACCGTGCCGCGATGCGGATAACCGCTTTCACCCGCGAGGCCGATTTCAACCGGCAGTGAGCCGCGCTGCTGGCCCTGGCGCGCCATAGCCTGGTAGTGCAGGTAAGTTGCTTCATCGACGTCAAAGTAGACATACATGCGATCCTGCGACACCAGCGAAGTCAGAACGCTGGCGCTGTCCCCGGCGGTCACCAGGTTGCCGGTGGTGATCATGGCGCGGCTGGCACGCCCGTCAATCGGGGCGGTTACGCGGGTAAAATCGAGATTCAGCTGCGCCATATCCACGGCTGCTTCGGCAGACAGGACATCGGCCTGCGCCTGGCTGGCCGCCGAGCGACGCTGTTCCCACTGCTCGCGTGATACTGCCTGCGTGCCGATCAGTTTTTCGGTGCGCGCGGATTCGCTGCGCGCCAGCGCGGCCTGGCTGCGCGCGCGCGCCAGCTCAGCTTTCGCCTGTTCCAGCGCTGCGCGATAGGTGCGATCGTCGATGGTAAACAGCACCTGACCTTTTTTCACCTCGTCGCCTTCGCGATAGTTCACCGCATCGATATAGCCAGAGACGCGTGGGCGCAGCTGGACGCTCTGCACCGCCTCAATGCGTCCATTAAAGCTGTCCCACTGACTTACCGGCTTTACTACCACATCGGCGACGCTCACCTGGGGCGGCGGCGGCGGGGCGTTTTGCGCTACCCCGTTGTCGCATCCGCTCAGTATGCTGGTCAGCCATACCGCGCCCAGAAGGGTGAAACCCTGACGAACCCACTTCGTTTGTCTGTTCATTTTTATTATTCCGCATAGCGTTAAAAACAGCCCACAAGGGCGGGCCAATATTTGCAACTTTTAAGATTGCAATTTATCGCGAGGAGTGTAGGCTCGTGCATCCTGCAACTGCAAGAATATCTGATACACTTTATGTGCGGTTTTGAGCGCAACGAAAAGCAGATGTAGCGGGGCAGGGCAATGACCCTACGGCGAGTGCGGCATTTAATGTATCAATCCAACTTGCATTAAATGGCAAAGTCAGTCACCCTTAAAGTGTAATTGCAACTGATACTGATACTGTTCGCAACGGCGACGGGAGAGAATAGGATGATGAGCGACGCATTTATTCACGATCTGATCGACTGGATCGATAACAATATTGAAGCACGCCTGGATCTGGACACCGTATCTGAGCGCGCCGGCTATTCCAAATGGCATCTGCAGCGCATGTTTAAAGAGCACACCGGTTATCCGCTGGGCGAATACATCCGCATGAAGAAACTCAAAAAATCAGCGGATCGTCTGACCACGACCAATGAGCCGATCCTCAACGTGGCGATCTCCCTGGGCTTTGATTCCCAGCAGTCCTTCAACCGCAGCTTTAAACGCCAGTATGGCGTTGCGCCCGGCGCCTGGCGTCGTCACGGAGCGCAGATGCAAGTGATGCAGTGACTCCCGCAGGGCCAGCAATGCTGGCCCGCGCTGTATCTGGTCGTCAAAGCTGATATCATCAGCGTCCTGTTGTCTGGGATGCCATCATGTCAAAAAAACTGTTAATTGCCCTGCTTGTTGTGCTTGCGGCCGCCTGGGCCGGTCTGAAACCCCATCTGAGCCCTTCATCTTCCTCCAGCGCCAGTGATATCCACTCGCTGACCGATGCCCGTACCGTCACGCGCTATCTGCTGCAACATCAGCAGTTACCCGACTATTACATCAGTAAAAACGACGCGCGCCGTCGCGGCTGGGATCCGGCAAAAGGAAACCTGTGTGAGGTGCTGCCGGGCAAGGCAATTGGCGGGGACCGCTTTGGCAACCGCGAGAAACGTCTGCCGCAGCGCAGCGGGCGCTTATGGTATGAGGCCGATGTGAACTACCGCTGTGGCCACCGCGAGGCGGACCGGCTGGTCTATTCCTCAGACGGCCTGGTCTATATCACCACCGATCACTACCGCAGTTTTAAGCAGGTGCCCTGATTATGCTGACGATTACGCTTGATTTCCGCCACCTGGCGGATCGCCCTGCGCTCTACCAGACGCTGGCTCAGCAGAGCCACTGTCCGTTTCCCTTCGGCAATAATCTGGACGCGCTGTGGGACTGGCTGACGGGCGGCATGGCGCTGCCGGCACGTATCTGTCTGCGCCACGCAGTGGGGCTGGAAGACAGCGATGAGTTTGCCGACGTGCTGGCGCTACTGGAAGAGGCGGCGCAGGCGCTGGAGGGCGACCTGCACCTGGTGCGGGATTAGCTGCGCAGCGTGGCCAGAATCTGCTCCAGCCCCTCGCGCGCGGCGGGCGTCACATCGCGACCACCCGCATAACCGTTGTTTTCCAGGATCAGTGCGTTGAGCCCAACCAGCCAGTCATAAATGTAGTAGGCCGTATGGTTAGCGGGCGCGGCCGAGAGACGCGTCAGGCGCTTTCCGCTGGAGAAGTTCACGCTTGGGGCGGGTGGGCGCGCAAAGATTGGCTGGCCGCGGTTAACGCGACTTAGCGGCCGCCCGGCCTCATCTCGCTGCAAAAAGCCCAGCCAGGCAACAAAGTCGCCCAGCACCGTCATGGCGCGGGAAACCTGTCGATCGGCGCGCGACTCATGCGTGACGGACGGGTTGTCCGGCTCGTGCAGCACCTGTTCCAGCATCGTCAGCATATCCAGACGGAAACTGGCGACAATCAGCTCCTCAACCAGCCACTCCAGGGTGGCGCGATCCACGTTCAGCAGGGTCAACAGGCTGCGGTTTTCCGGCAGTTCGCGTAAATGATCAAGCCACAGCGCCATCACCTGGCGGGCAAAACTCTGGCCTGCCGCATGCGTGGGATGCTGAACGGCGGCAGGCTCGGCCAGCGGCGTGTCGCTGAACAGGTCAAACTCAAAGCCAACGCCAAAATGCTGCGCAGGCGCGTCGGGACGACGTGCGGCAGCGGAGGCGGGCGCGTCGTGCTGGCTGAGCCAGAGCTGGCGCAGCACGTCGCGCGGCGGCTGCAAACGTTCCAGTAGCTCCCCGTGCAGGCCGGTGCGGTGTTGCAGACACTTCAGCAGCGTATCGGCGATAGTTTGTTTGCGTGCCGCCTGCTCGTCGCTGGCGCGGGCTTCGCGCCAGGGCAGCAGTCGACGCTCCAGCACGCTGCTTTGCAAAACACGCAGTTCACTTACCAGCCGCTCGCGGCGCGCATCGGGCTGCATCTCCTGCTGTAACCACTCGGCCATGCGATCGACGCCTGCGCGATCGAGCGCCAGCATCGATCCCCAGCGCTGGCCCGGCTGACCCATCTGGCGCTGTACCGCTTCATCCACGTTGCTCAGCTGATGGCGCGCATCATAAGGGGTAATGGCCCAGATCAGGCGCGGTTTTTCACCGCTTTCCCGCACTGGCTGATGCAGCTGCCATTCGCGCAGCGTGCGGCTGGCAACATCGCTATCCTGACGCTGACTGGCGGCGGTGCAGATCAGCATTAAGTCAATGCCCTGGCGGGCCGCATAGAGGCCGGGAAGCAGGGCGCGTTTCTGCTCCAGCAGCAGGGCGCGCAGCGGATCGATCTGTTGCAGCCGCTGGCGCTCCTCCTGCGCCGTGGCGTCAGCTGGCGTGCCCGGCGCGGGGAGATCGAGCATATCTGCCTCGTCATAAAGTGCCGTGCGCGGCGTCGAGCTGAGCGGGATGACCAGCTCCAGCGTCAGCAGCGCCAGCCAGCCCAGCGGCACCTGCTGCGGCTTGCCGATGCGGTTACCGTTCAGCGGGCAGACCTCAACCAGCCGTTGACGTTCCTGCTCGCTGGCGCAGGCGATAAGCTGTTCGCTCGGTAACAGCGCGTCGTCAACCAGCAGGCTGAGCGGTGCCAGCACACGGCTGGCGTTGCGCAGCTGATGGCGCAGGTGTAGCAGATGGCGCAGCACGTCGCTCAGCGCTGGCTGGGCGGGCCACAGCAGCGAAAAGAGCTGTACCCGGTCGTCCACGCTCAGCGCGGGTGCCAGTTCAACGGCCTGCGGCCAGAAATGGCGGTCAAGGTGCGCATCGTGGCAGCGATGGCGACGGCTCCAGGCCCAGAGCGTTACCAGCGCGTCACTATCGAGGCCGCCTGCGGGCGTGCTGAGACGCTGGCACTGTAAACGCTGTAGCTGCTGGTCAAGATGGGTTTTCTCCGGCGGTGGACTGTCCGCGCGGCAGCTCAGCACCAGGCGCAGCAGCTCCGCCTCGCTCAGCAGCGCCAGTTCAACCGGCCATTCGCCAGAAAGGGGCTCACGCTGATGGCAGTAGCGGGTGGCGGTAGCAAAATCGAGATTGCCTGGATTGATATGCTGAAACAGGTTGAGGCTCTTGTCACCGAGGCGCGTCAGCATTTGCCCCTGCGCATCGGCAACCATTTCGCCCAGTAGCCAGGCTTTGCCAGCCTGCGACTGGCCAAACAGCGCCAGCGTGACGGGACGTGCCACCTGATGTGCCAGCGCCTCGCTCTGCGCGCGGGCGCGGCGCAGCTGGCGCGTCAGGGTCTCTGCCTCCAGCGCCAGGCGAGGCGAGGCGGCGCGGTGATCCTCAATCCAGCTAAGGCTGGCGTTTAGCGCCTCCTGTAACAGGCCAAGGCGTTTTGCCAGCGTCTGCGGCTGGCGCGGTTTTAGCGTTCTCATCGTTTACACAGGCTTCCGCTGTCGATCCAGTACTGGGCGTGGGCATTGCCCGTCGGCGAGAGGGTATTGAGCTTCAGGCTAAGCTGCTCTGGCGGCACGCGCGTTCCGTCATCAAGACGCGCATCGACCAGTACCAGCCGCTCCGGGCCGGGCAGTGCCGGGCCCGGGGCAACGGCCAGCTTCACGCGCAGCACGCTCTCCCCGGCGACTTTACGCGCCAGCTGGGCGTCGTTGAGCGTCAGGCTGTAGAGCGGCGAGGCGGGCCAGCGGTCGTTATCCAGCTGGCGGAACCCCAGGCAAACATTGCCGCGAATGCGAAAGCTGCTTTTACGATCCAGCGCGAAACCGGGATCGTCGAGATCGATATCGCTGTAGCACAGATTGTCGTTGGTCAGCGCCTGGTTCTCATCCAGTACGCCAAGATAGCGGATGGTCGAGTAGGGTTCAAAGTCACCTGCGCGGAACCAGAAGCTGCTGAGGCGCAGATCCAGCGCCAGCAGGCAGAGCATCGCACCTACCGCCGCGGTGGATTTCGGGTTGTCGATGCGCCCGTGCTTGTTGAACGGATACCAGTCACTGGTGTGGTAACCCTCCAGCGAGAGAATACGGCTGCCCGGCAGCGGCTGCAGATGGCGCACCAGCGCCTGAATGCCGGGGAAGCGCGACGGGCGTCCGGTCAGCAGGAGCACATCGCACTGATAGAGTGATACCACCTCGCACATCGATCGCAGCGCCGGAATAATGGCCATTCGGTGCTGCATAAACTCGGCGTGCAGCTGTGACAGGCTGACAATCAGCGGCACTTCCAGCAAATCGAAACGACTCTCGCCACCCAGCGCACGCTGGATCTCACCGTTGATAAAGGCCAGCACCGCGTCGGCAGGCCGGTGCTCGACCAGTTCACCAAACAGGGCGTTGATCTCGGCATGGCTTTCCAGCGGGTCCCAGCTTTCATAGCGCTCAAGCACCGCCTGCGCCAGCGGAATAAACAGCTGGAGCGTGGCCTGCTGGCGCAGCGTCGCCTGACCGTCGAGACGGCTGTCGTGACCGAACAGTTTGTTCAGCAGCGGTTCAGCCAGCGCGAGGCCCGCTTTTTGCAGGCTTTGCTGAAGCGCAGGCAGGATCCACAGCTGGATCACATCGAGCAGAATATCGTCACCTGCCACTTTAAAGCCTTCACGAAACAGCAGGCGCGGGGTGATCTTGACGTTATTGCCCTGGCCGTCATCGAGGCGATAGTGCGTAATCGCCAGGTCGGTGGTGCCGCCGCCAATATCAATTGAGGCGATACGCAGGTTTTTGCCCGGCGCCTCGTCTACTTCACGCGGACGATCCGGACGGGCGGTACTGCTGAAGAAGTCCTGTGCGCGGCCGGCAAAGTTGACCTGGGTCTCGTTGAACAGCCATACCATCTGGCCGCAGGTGGCCTCGTCCCACTCCATCTGCACATCCGGCACCGGCTTGCGGCAAACCGGCGGCGCTTCGGCACTGAATGGCTCGTCGGCGCCGTGCCAGCCTTCAGCTTTCCACACCAGCGCGATCGCCTCCTGCATGCGACGACGAAAAATTTCGCGCTCTGGTTTCGGCATCGCCGACGGCAGCGTAAGGATAACGTGACGCAGTTGACGCGGCGCATGACTCTGCGGCATGCGCTGGCGCTGTGCAGCGCTGTTCATTTGCATCAGCGCCTGCGCCAGCAGCTCACACAGCATAAAAGTCATCAGCGAGCTGCGGCTGTAGTGCGCCGAGAAGACCGGCAGACGCGCGTCGGCAGCCAGCGCGTGCAGCGGTTCGCCCTCATCATTCAGCAAAAAGGTAAAAGGGGCGGCGTTAGCCTGTGGCTCGCTGCCGCCGTGTGGCTGGTTAAAGCGCCAGCCTGGCTGATAGCGCGCTTCATCCCACAGATAGCGCCGCGGACTGGAGAGGCCGGTACTGCCCTCCAGGCCAGCGCGCTGTAGCGCCAGGCGACTCGCTTCGCGGCCCACACGCGTCAGCGACGGCCACATAAAGGCGTTTTCGCGGCCGCTCTGCAGCGAGAAGCTGGCTTTGCCAAAACGCGTTTCAGCGAACTCCAGGCGGCTGTCAAACAGTTCGTTATAGACCTGGTGTGGCTCAGAGAGGTCGCGCAGCTGCAGTTCATAGGTCTGCTTCAGGCCGTTGCTCTCTTCAGGATGGTCCTCGACCAGAATGCCGCAGGTGTGCGAATTGCCGACGTCGAGAATAATGTCGACGTTAACCGCGGGTGTCTGCTGGGTAGCGGCCTGAAGATGAATGTCGCTGAGGTTAAGCTGCTCGCCGAGCAGCTCCAGCAGATTAAGGTAATGTGCCTGATACTCAAATTCGCGCAGCGCCTGCGCAACGGCCTGTTCGCGGCGATCGGTCACGCGCTCGCTGAAAGCTTCACGCAGCCAGCCGTCGACCCAGGTGTGATCGAGAAACTCGCCCAGCTCGTAATTGTGCCAGGCGAGAGAAAAGGTGACGCCGTTTTGCGCGTCCGCAGGGGTCAGGCCGAGCCGTTCGCCGCCGTCCTGTTCCGCGACACAGCGCGTGTCAAATGCCAGCGTGACGCGGTGGGTATTGCCTGCTGCATCGGGTTGCGCCAGCGCGGTCAGACGCAGGCGCGCCCAGTTTTCCGGCCCGCCGATAAACCGGCGTCCGCTGGCGCAGCGCAGCATCGGCAGCGGTAGCCAGCAGTTTGCCAGCAGCGTCAGCGAATCGGCCAGCGCCACGTCTGATTCCGGGCGCACCACTTCCGCCGCGCCGCCATCCTGCGGATAGAGCAAAAATTTGCCGCTGTTGCCGTCCACGTTCAGACGCAGCAGCGGGCCGTTTGCCGTCTGGCGCACAAACTGGCGGCGCGCCTGGCCCGCGGCGAGGCGCAGACCAAAATCCAGAAACTGCACGCCGCTCTCTTCGATCAGCGTGATTTTTTGTTTGTCATCGATCAGGGGAGCCAACATGGTTATTTACTCTCGCGCTTAATCGTCATCGGGAAAGATTTGTTGTCGCTGAACAGCGCTTCGCACACGGCGACGCCTTCACCCGGTTTACATATCAGCTGTGGCATCCGGTAGCGTGAACCATCACTGCATTTTGCGGTGTAGCGGCTGCGAATCGACAGCTGGCCGCTGCCAAGCATGGCGGCAGAAACCTCGTCGGCGCTACAGTGCAGGTTATTGCCCTGGGTAACCGTGGCGCTGCCTTTGCCCACACTGAGCTCATAGTGCAGCACCGGCGACGCGCCGCCCGGCAGTGAGTTCTGCATCACCACGCGCCAGTGGCCGTCCACCACGCTAATGGCACCGTTGCGCACGTCGTCACTGCTCATCTTCAGCGGCTCATCCAGGGCGGGCACGGCGGGGATGACGACGCTGGCCAGGGGCGCAGACGGGGCAGGCGTCTCGGCCGTCACCGTAACGCTGGCGGGCGCCTGCGGCAGAGTAAGGGCGAGGCGCTGTACGGCGACCAGCGCCGCAGGCGGCGCGACGGCAGTAACCGGCGTAACGGGCTGCGGCACGGTGGTGAGCCGCGGCTGATGCAGCCAGAAAGCGCCTGCGGCGGCCATCGCCAGCGCCGCCGGGGCCAGATACCACAAGGAGAAGGCGCGGCGCGGCGCGGCGGGGGTCACAGCAGGCACATCAGGCTGCACGGCTGGTTTCTGCTCGGGCAGCGGTTCAGGTTCGGGAGTGAAGGGCAGCGTTTCTGGCTCAGCCGCTATCGGCTCCGGCAGCAGCGTCGGCAGAGATTCATCCAGCGTATCGCGCAGGCAAACCAGCGCGTCATCGCGCGTGCGCGCCTGTGCGTCAACAAAGCCCCAGAAGGTAATCACGGGTTTGCCATCCACCAGGTAGACATACTGCTGATCGGGAAACTGCAGGCTCTTCGCCAGCAGTGCGCCAAACAGCCGCATCGACGGGTTCTCCGCTTCGCGCGCGCGCGCGCTCAGATCCTGCATCTCCTGCTGCGTCGCGGTGAGCTGATCCAGCGCCTGACGGCGCTCATAGTCGCTGGCTGCAAGCCAGGATTTTACTTTGCCGCTGAATGGCGCATACCAGTCAAGACGGTCACCGCGCTCGTTGGGCTGCGGGATAGCCAGGCAGTTTGCCAGCACGGTCTGACGACGCAGACGCAGGGTTTCACGTATTTGCAGGGCGGATGCGTAGACCGGCTGGCCGTTTTCACCCAGCGCCAGCACCGCGTCGAGATTACCGCTGCGCAGAAAAGTTTTTGCCACCTGTTGGGCCCTTATCGGTCGAAGTCTGAGGCAGAAAATCGTGTGTTATCGGCGATTGGGGTGATATTAGGCGGAGCAAGGGCAAATCAAACGGCGGAAAAAACGGTGAATAAGGGCGTTTATCGCGCGCTGCAGAAAAAAAACCTGTGGCGCGCGACGTCTTTTATCCCCGGCGCGGGGTCAGGATCAGGTGTGCAATCAGACCCGCTACCAGCCCCCAGAATGCCGCGCCGATACCCAGCAGGGTGATGCCGGAGGCGGTGACCAGAAAAGTGATAACGGCGGTATCGCGCGTGTCGGCATCCGCCAGCGCGCGCGTCAGGCTGCCGCTAAAGGTTGAGAGCAGCGCCAGCCCGGCAAGCGTGGCGATCAGCGGTGCGGGTAACGCCACAAACAGGGTGGCAATCAGGGCGCCGGAAAACCCGGCCAGCAGATAAAACAGGCCTGCCAGCGCGGCAGCGATCCAGCGGCGCTGTGGATCGGCATCCACCTCCTCGCCCATGCAGATTGCCGCAGTAATCGCCGCGATACAGACAGAGAAACCGCCAAACGGCGACAGCAGCAGCGCCACCAGGCCTGTCCAGCTCATCAGCGCAGAGATCGATGGCCGATAGCCATGCGCGTGCAGGGTGGCAATGCCGGGCGCATTCTGGGAGGCCATTGTTACCAGGAAAAAGGGCACACCGACACCCAGCAGCGCGGTCAGGCTGAAGTGCGGCATGATGGCCTGAGGCAGTGCAAAACGGGCAGCGTCTGCAGGAAAATGGATGGCATGTCGCGCCAGTGCAACCGCCACGCCTGCGGCCAGAGTGGCCAGAATGGCGTAGCGCGGCAGCCAGCGTCGCGCCAGTAGCCAGGTCAGGCACATGGCACCGCAGAGCGCAACGTCGCTCTGCAATCCGGTAAAGGCATCCAGCCCGAAACGCAGCAGTATGCCTGCCAGCATCGCTGACGCCAGCGCTGGCGGAATAATATGCATGATGCGCGCAAACAGACCGGTGACGCCGCTCAGCAGGATCAACGCGTTCGCAAAGATAAACACGCCCACTGCCTCGTTTATTGAAAGGCCGTGCAGGCTGGTTGCCAGCAGTGCCGCGCCGGGTGTCGACCAGGCGCAAAGGATCGGCATGCGCGTCCAGAGTGACAGTCCCAGCGAACAGATCCCCATCGCGATGCCCAGCATCGCCAGCCAGCCGCCCGTGAGTGCAGCAGAGGCACCCGCCGCCTGGGCCGCCTGAAAAATAATGGCTGCCGAACTGCTGTAGCCAACCAGCACGGCGACAAAACCAGAGACCAGCATAGGAAAAGTGAGGGCGCTTCGCCCGGTTTGACTCAGCATAAAAGCTCCTTGTGCGTTATAGCGCACATCCTACCAGTGTGCGTTATAACGCTCAAGTGCTACAATGCCGTGACGATTTCAGGAGAATCCATGGAAAACCTTCATCAGCATCTCAGCGACGCGCTAAAACAGCTGCGTCAGGCAAACGGCTGGAGCCTGACGCTGGCCGCGGAGCGCACCGGCGTCAGCAAAGCGATGCTTGGCCAGATTGAGCGCGGTGAGTCCAGCCCGACGGTGGCGACGCTGTGGAAAATTGCCACCGGCTTTAACGTCCCGTTCTCCTTTTTCATTCAGGCAACGCCTCTGCCGTCTGGCGAAACAGCGCGCTTTAGTCAGCCTAACGCGCAGATGATGGTGCGACCGCTACTGCCTTATGACGCGCAGCTGCGTTTCGATCTGCTGTCGGTCGAGCTGGCGGCCGGCGCGCAGAGCGACTCTTCGGCTCATGAGGTGGGCTGCGTTGAGCAGGTTGTGGTGATTGAGGGCGAACTGCTGCTCGGTATGGGGGGCGTCTGGCGACGTTTAGCGACGGGCGAGGCGTGGCAGTTTGCTGCTGACGTGCCGCACAGCTACCGTAATCCACTCGCCACGCCGCTGCGATTCCACAGTCTGATCCACTATCTGAAGCGTCCCTGACCTTACAAATTGATACGAAGGCAAACTACACAGTTTACCTTCGTATCTCTATACTTGATAACCGTAAGGAGAGGGCAATGAGCGAACTGAACGAATCTGCCACCCTGCTGCGCATGCTGGTCGGCAAGCTGGGGCGTCGGCTACGCGAATCTGCGCCGCCGGGCGATCTGACCTGGTCACAGGTTTCCGTGCTGGGCTATCTGATACGCGATGGGGCCATGACCGTCACCGACCTGGCGGCGGCAGAAGGTGTCCGCACTCAGTCAATGGGGGCTACTGTTGCCAGCCTGCTGTCGGCCGGTATGGTGCAGGGCGAAGCCGATCCCTGCGACGGACGTAAAACCCGCTACACGGCAACGTCTGCTGCGCGTGCGCGCGTGACCGCCAACCGGGCCCTGCGCGACGACTGGCTGGTGCGCGCGATCAATACGCAGCTCAGCGCCGAGGAGCAGCAGCAGTTGCTCAGAGTGCTCCCCTTACTGCAACGACTCGCCGACAACGCATCCTGAGAGGACATTTAGATGGCTCTGACCACCCTTGATACCCAAACCGCACTGATTATTATCGACCTGCAACACGGCATCGTTGGTTTGCCGGTTGTGCACGAGCCGCAGCCGGTGATTGACCTCTGTGCTCAACTTGCTGATGGCTTCCGTGCACAGCAGCTGCCGGTTGTGCTGGTCAACGTCGCAGGGGGCGCGCCTGGACGTAACGAGCAGGCGCGGCACAGCGGCGATCTGCCTGCGGACTGGGCCACACTGGTGCCAGAGATGACGCCACAGCCTGGTGATATCACCGTGACCAAGAAAACCTGGGGAGCGTTTCACCACACCGGACTGCACGATGAGCTGCAACAGCGCGGCGTCACCCAGGTGGTGATATGCGGCATCGCCACCAGCATTGGGGTGGAATCCACCGCGCGTCAGGCCTATGCATTAGGTTACAACGTCACGCTGGCCACCGATGCCATGACCGATCTGAACCTCGACACGCATATCAACAGCGTGGAGCGGATTTTCCCGCGCCTGGGCGAAACCGGCTCTGCCGCTGACGTGCTGGCGCTGGTTAACGCGCGCTGAGGTGGTATTGATGCGGGCTGGGTTAATGCGCTGGATCGGACTGATACTGAGTTCGGCCGCACTGGTTGCCGTGCTGGAAGGGATACATATTCCGGCGGCGCTGCTGCTTGGCCCGATGTTTGCTGGCATCGGGTTCGCCGCCTCTGGCCGCACGCTGAAGCTGTCGCGCCCGCTGTTTAACTGTGCACAGGCAACGGTCGGTACCATGATCGCCTCCGCCATCCCCGCCTCGATCTTCCAGGAAATTGCCCGCGACTGGCCGCTGTTTGTACTGTGCGTAGGCTCGGTGATTGTCGCCAGCCTGCTGCTGGGTGGTGTGCTGGCGCGTTTTCGCGTGCTGCCCGGCTCAACCGCCATCTGGGGGTCGTCGCCTGGCGCAGCGACCGCCATGACGCTGATGGCGGAGAGCTTTGGCGCAGATGTGCGTCTTGTTGCCTTTATGCAGTATTTGCGCGTCATGGTGGTGGCGCTGGTCGCCACGCTGGTGACGCGCATCTGGACGGGTGACAGCGGCAACGCCTCGCCCGCGCTCGATTTTTTTGCGCCTGTTGCTCTCTCTTCGTTTCTTTTTACCTTGCTGACGATCGCCGCAGGCGTGCTGGCGGCGCGGCTGCTGCGTATTTCTGCCGGTCCGATGCTGATGGCGTTGATTATCGCCTCGGTGGTGCAGGATGTCGGCTGGGTAACTCTGACGCTGCCGCAATGGCTGCTGGCGCTGGCGTATGCCTTTGTCGGCTGGGGAATTGGTCTGCGCTTCAGCGCCGAAATTATCCGCTATGCCGCCCACGCCTTTCCGCGCGTGCTGCTGTCAGTGCTGACGCTGGTAGCGATCTGCGGCGGATTTGCTTTTCTGCTGGTCGAGTTTGCCGGTATCGATCCGCTGACCGCATACCTGGCGACCAGCCCCGGTGGGGCGGATTCGGTCGCCATTATTGCGGCATCGAGCAACGTCGATATGCCGTTTGTGATGGCGATGCAGACCGGACGCTTTATTGTGGTGATGTTTACCGGGCCGATACTGTCGCGCTGGATAGCGAACTGGATGGCGCGTCGCTCAGCATAAAAACCCCGGCGCCAGGCCGGGGTTTTTATTTACTGAAACGCGTAGCTCATCGTCAGCCCGACGCTGTAATTGCGTCCGGGTGCCGGTTCGAAATAGCGTCCGTTGCCCTCGTTGACGATAACCGATCCTACGTAGTGGCGGTCGAAAAGATTGTCGACGCGGCTAAACAGGTCCAGCGTCCAGTTCTGTACCTGCCATTTGTAGCCACCGTTCAGCGCCGTCACGGTATAAGCGGGCGCTTTCACCGCATTGTCATCGCTGGCGGCGATATTGCTCATGTAGCGCAGCTCCGCACCGGCATAAAAGCCCTGTTCTGGCGCATATGCCAGTCCGGTATAGACCATGTTGCGTGCAATACCAGGAATGCGGTTACCATCGCAGCTCTCGCTGCCGCAGGCGTTACTGCGATAGCGTGCGTCTAACAGCGTCCAGGCTGCCTTCACGCGCCAGTTATCCGCAAACTGTTGATCAAGCCCCAGCTCCAGTCCGCGTCGGCGGGTTTCCCCGGCATTTTTATAGGTGGTCCGGCCGCCGAGGCTGGTGTCGGTGACAATCTCGTTTTTGGTGTCGGTCTGGAACAGCGCGGCGGTGATCAGACCATAGCCAATGCGCTTTTTGCTGCCGAGCTCAACGGTATCGCTGGTGGCGGGCTTCAGCCCGGTGTTCAGGCCGGTTGCGCCGTCGGCACGATAAGAAAGCTCGTTAATGGTCGGCGTTTCAACGCCGCGCCCGGCAGAGAGGTAGGCGTTCCAGCTATTATCGATGGCGTACTTCAGCGACGCCGCGGGTAGCCACTTATGGTAACGGGCGTCGCCGCTGTCATCGCCGTTGCGAGGAGTAATGTAGCGATCGTCAGAATCGAAATTCACCGTGCTGTAGCGCAGGCCCGCGTCAAGAGACCATTTGTCTGTCAGTTGCCAGGCGGTTTGCAGGTAGGGATCGAGGTTCCACATCAGGTTGCGTTCGTTGCGGCGCAGCGCTCCTTTTTCACCATACCCGGCGGCGGTGAAATTCTCGAAACCCTTACGGCGTTCGGTCATGGTTTCATAATCGATGCCGCCGGTGAGCGTGACCGGCATGCTGAACAGGGTGTCGCGGTGCGTCCAGCGGGTATCAATACCCTGATAGTGACGCGTCAGATCAATCACACCGCCCGGATGGGTGGGGTTAGCCTGGACGGCGGCCGGAATCGACTGATACTGCGTGGTTTCGCGCATACCGGCATACATCATAACGCTGAGATCGTCGTTTTCGCCCATCTGACGCTGATAGTGCAGGCCGCCCTGCGTCTGATCGACGGTTTTGCGCGTGTTATAACGCGTGACGTTGCTTACCACCTGGCGTGGATTGTCGCGCCACTGGTCCGGGGTCAGGCCGCCGGGATCCTGCGCCTCAATATGTACGCTGTTGAACAGCAGCGTCAGGGTGCTGACATCGTTGATGCGAACGCCGAGCTTTGCGTTGCCAAGATTCTTCTGTGCCTCACTGTGATCGCGATAGCCGTGGGTCGTGAAGCGCGAAGCAGAAACGCTGTAGTTAACGTCGCCCGCGTGCGTGCCGTCGCCGGTCGCGCCGGTCGCCTTGAGGCTGTTGCGCCAGCTGCCGTAGCTGCCGTACCAGCTGCTCGCTTCCAGCGTCGGTGGCTGCTGGCCGGTCTGGGTCTCGACGTTGATCACTCCGCCTGAGGCGTTACCATAGAGCGCAGAGAAGGGGCCGCGCAGTACTTCAATATGGTCAACTGAGCCGATATCGATGTTTGAAGTTTGTCCCTGACCATCGGGCATGGTAGCAGGAATGCCGTCAACGTAGATGCGCAGTCCACGCACGCCATAGGTAGAGCGGGCACCAAAGCCACGCACCGACAGCTGCAGATCCTGGGCGTAGTTTTGCCGGTTCTGAATTTGCAGGCCTGGAACTGGGCCGAGATTTTCTGACAGGTTAACGCGCGGCGCAGCCTGGCGCATATCCTCTCCGCTGACCACGCTCACGGCAGCGGGGGTATCCAGCGCCGAAAGGCCGGTTTGCGCAGGGGCTGCGCTCACTACCATGGTGTTGCCGGCCCCCTCAGCCGCCAGCAGCGGTAGCGGCAGGATGGCGGGCAGCAGCACGCTGATTTGACGCAGTGATGCAATTTTCATAGGTGAAAGACCGTAATAATAAGCAAATGAACCATCTGGAACAGAGGGTGCGTATGTTACGTTTTTTTACGATTATTTGAAAAGCGTAAATAATAAGGCGGATCCCTGCGTCATTCAGCGGCGAAAAATGTTTTCCTGACTGGATTTTTGCTGACATTCCCTTCAGTGTTAATCGTTTCACTGGCGGAATGCGTCCGACCTGCCGCGCGACAGGGCGCAGCGCCGCAAACATAACCACACCGTGACCACAACAAGGAAAATCACTATGAGTCAACAACCTGCTGTTGCCGTTTTGGGTCTGGGCGCAATGGGACACGCTTTTGCCACCAACCTGCTGAAGAAAGGCTTTACCGTTTATGGCTGGAACCGTACCCGCACGCGCGGCGAGGATCTGGTTTCCGCGGGTCTGCGCCTGAGCGACAGCCCGGAAGAGGCGGTGCGGTCGGCAGATGTGGTCATTGCCATGCTTTCGGACGGGGAGACCACGGAAAAAACGCTGCATCAGGTTAAAGATGCGCTGAAGCAGGGCGCAACCCTCGCCCAGATGGGCACCATCGGTGTCGAGAAAACCGATGCGCTGGCGGGCTGGTTTGCGGCGCAGCGCGCTGACGTGGTGTTTATCGATGCACCGGTTTCCGGCACCAAGGCACCGGCTGAAAATGCACAGATTCTGATCATGGCCAGCGGCGACCAGGCGCGCGCGCAGGCAGCTGAAACGGTGTTTGCTGCCATCGGTAAAGGCACGCAGTGGCTCGGCGAGGCGGGAAAATCCTCACGCATGAAGCTGGTGGTAAACAGCTGGCTGATTGGCCTGATGCAGAGCCTGGCGGAGAGCACGCGCCTGGCGGAAGCGTTTGGTTTTACCACCGATGACCTGTGGAAGGTGCTGGACGGCGGCCCGCTGGCTGCGCCCTACGCTAAAGTTAAACTCGCCACCATCGCCAGTGAGGATTTTACGCCGCAGATGCAGCTGGTCTGGGCGCTGAAAGATGCGAAGCTGGCGCTGGACGCGAAGGGAGACGCAAAGCTGCCCGCGCTGGAAAATATCGCCGGGCTATGGCAGCAGGCGGTTGACGCGGGCTACGGTGAGCAGGATCTGGCGGCGATCTACTCGTATCTGAAGGCGTAAGCGTGTCGTCGCGGCTGACCTTCGATTTTACCGTGCGCCCGCTGGTGCCCTACGCGCATGATTATGCGCACGGTGAGAGCGAGCCCTGGCATCATCACAGCTGCGCGCAGCTGATCCACACGCTGAGCGGCGTGGTGCGCGTCGACACCGCGCAGGGGAGCTGGATCGTGCCGCCGAGCCGCGGCGTCTGGCTGCCCGCTTTTACCCGTCACGCGCTCCACATCACCGGTAAGGTTGCCGCACGCACGCTGTTCGTTGACCCGCTGGCGCGAGCCGATCTGCCCGCAGGCTGTCAGGTGGTACAGATCTCGCCGCTGCTGCGCGAGCTGATCGTGAGTTCGCTGTCGCTGTCGGAACACTATACGCCCGGCAGCCGCAGCGAGCGCATCTATGAGCTTATTCTGGATGAGCTGCGCAGCATGGACGTCCTGCCATTTAGTCTGCCTGAGCCACAGAGCGCCCGGCTGCAAAAACTTTGCCGCGCCATTCAGCAGTCGCCAGGCGACTGCTGGACGCTGGAGGGGGCAGCAGCGCAGCTTAATCTTTCCGGGCGCACGCTGGCGCGCCATTTTTTACGTGAGACCGGGCTGCATTTCAGCGACTGGGTGCGGCGCGCGCGTCTGGCCATCGCCCTGACGCGGCTGGCGCAGGGCGACCCGGTGCTGAGCGTGGCGCTCGATCTCGGCTATGAAAGCCCGAGCGCCTTTAGCGCGATGTTTCGCCGTCTTCTGGGCGTTGCGCCTGGGGCCTGGTTTGCGCCGGAAGAAACGCTGTCGCTGCGTTAAACAGCGCCTGAAGCGACGCACGGGCGATATCGCTGTCGATGCTCACGCCCCAGGCGCGTTTGCCCTCGCTGTTCACGCAGCAGAGATAAGCGACCGAGCGGCTGTCGCTGCGTTTACCCAGCGTATGCTCGTGGTAGTCCCCAATCGTCAGGTTCAGCGCCAGCGTCTGTTGCAGCGCATCCACCGCCGCCGAGAGCAGCCCATTGCCGCGACCACGCAGAGGGCGTGTCCTGCCGTGCAGTGACAGGCTGGCATCCAGCTGCGTCAGCTCGCCATCGCTGCGGCTGTCGGCTTGCAGCAGCCTGATGACGGGATGCTCCACGCCGTAATGCTGACAAAAACACTGCCAGACGGCACGCTGCGTCATCTCTTTGCCATCGCGGTCTGCTTCCTGCTGTATATGCTGACTGAAATCCTGCATCAGCGCGCGCGGCAGCGACAGGCCGTGATTCTGCTCCAGCAGCCAGGCGGCCCCGCTTTTACCTGACTGGCTGTTCACGCGGATCACCGCTTCATAGCTACAGCCGATATCGGCGGGATCGAGCGGCAGGTAGGGCATCTGCCAGAGCTTTTCCTGCTGCTGCTGACGAATGGCGAAGCCTTTACGGATGGCATCCTGATGGGAGCCTGAAAAGGCGGTAAATACCAGCTCGCCTGCATAGGGATGGCGCGGATGCACCGGCAGCTGATTGCAGCGGGTTACCACATCGACCACCCGGCTGATGTCGCTGAAGTCGAGCTGCGGCGAAATACCCTGGCTGTAGAGATTGAGCGCCAGCGTGACGAGATCAACGTTGCCGGTGCGTTCGCCATTGCCGAACAAACAGCCCTCAACGCGATCGGCACCGGCCAGCAGCGCCAGTTCGGCGCAGGCGGTGCCGGTGCCGCGATCGTTATGCGGATGCACGCTGATACAGACGGCCTCACGACGGCTGAAGTGGCGGCAAAAATATTCGATCTGATCGGCATAGACGTTGGGCGTGTTGACCTCTACGGTAGCCGGCAGATTAACGATCATCGGGCGCGCAGCACAGGGTTGCCAGATATCTGCCACCGCCTCACAGATTTCCAGCGCAAAGTCTGGTTCGGTAAAGCAGAAGGTTTCAGGTGAATACTCAAAGGTCCAGGCTGTTTCGGGCCGTTTCTCGCAGCCGTCGCGAATATGGCGCGCGCCTTCGCAGGCCAGAGCGACAATCTCCGCCTTACTCTGGTTAAAGACCCTTTCGCGGAACAGCGGCGCCGTGGCGTTATAAAGGTGCAGGATGGCGCGCGGTGCACCCTGCAGCGCGTCAAAGGTTCGGGTAATCAGCGTTTCACGCGCCTGCGTCAGCACCTGGATGGTGACGTCGTCGGGAATGCGCTGCTGTTCGATCAGCTGACGGACAAACTGGAAATCGGTCTGTGAGGCGGCGGGAAAAGCCACTTCAATCTCTTTAAAACCGCACGCCAGCAGCAGATCCCAGAACGCCAGCTTGCGTTCTGCGTCCATCGGTTCGGCCAGCGCCTGATTGCCGTCGCGTAAGTCGGTGGAAAGCCAGCGCGGCGCCGCTGTCAGCTGGCGACTGGGCCACTGGCGATCGGGCAGGGCGATGACGGGAAAAGCACGGTACTTCTCAGCGGGTTGAGTCAACATAGAGCCTCCTGATTACTGGCCCTCAGTCTGCCCCGACAGGTCAGGGCGCGGCGCACGCAAAAGTGACAACCGATAACGCAAACGCGACAGCTTATGCGCTGACCGGCTAACCTCATGCGGAATCGGCATCGGTGATTTTCAACGCCCGGTTTACTCTGGTTTTTTTGCCTCAGGAGAAGGCGGTATGAAATATCACGCTCTGGTTATTGCGCTGGCGCTGGCCAGTCTTTCCTCTGCGCAGGCCGTTACGCTGCGCATTGCCGATCAGAAAGGTAATATGCGCGCCGAGATGGAAGCGGCGCATCAGCTCGATCACCTCAGCTACACCATCGAGTGGGCAGAGTTTCCGGCCGCCGCGCCGCTGGCGGAGGCACTTAATGCGGGCGCAGTGGATGCGGGCATTATAGGTGACGCGCCGCTGCTTTTCTCGCTGGCGGCCGGTTCGCAGATAAAAGCGGTTGCCGTCAGCAAATCGGTGCCGGAGGGGCTGGCGGTGCTGGTGCGGCCCGACTCGTCGATTAAGACCGCGGCCGATCTCAAAGGCAAAAGCATTGCGACGGGCCGCGGCTCAATTGGTCATTTTCAGGCGCTGAAAACGCTGGAGCAGGCGGGCCTGAGTGATAAAGACGTGACCTGGCGCTTCCTGCAGCCCGCCGATGCGCGTATCGCCCTGAGCAATCATTCGGTGGATGCCTGGGCGACCTGGGATCCCTATACCGCGCTGGCAGAAGTGACGCAGACGGGTCGCGTGCTGGTGAACGGTGTCGGGCTTGCCACCGGCAACAGCTTCCTTGCCGCCACGGATGCCGCCATCGGCGACAGCGAGAAACGCGCCGCGCTACAGGATTATGTTAACCGGCTGGCCGCCGCGGATCGCTGGGCTAACAGCCACGTCGGCGACTACGCCCAGACGCTGGCGAAAATCATCGGGTTTCCGGCCGCCGCCGCAGAAAAGTCCTTCTCGCGTCGCCAGTCGCACTGGCAGGGCATCGACGACCACACGGTACAGCAGCAGCAGGAGACCGCCGATTTTTATCAGAAACAGGGCCTGATACAGAAAACCCTGGCGGTGAAGCCTACTTTCTATCGCGGTCTGACAGTGGCGCAGGGCAATTAAATTCGGGCGCAGTGGCGTAAATCGGGAAAGGCGGTCTGGCGCTGCGGCTGCTCCAGCGGTGAGCGGAAGCGAGGCGCAAGGTGTGACGCTGACAGCGCGCCCGGCCAGGCGTGGCAACATTGCCGCGCCGCAGGTGACACACCGGCACACGCAGCACCTGCCGCTGATCCTCTCTCTTGGCGGCTACCGTGATCATCAGAGGCTGCACTGTTGCCAGCAGCACCAGACGACCAACATGCTCTGGCGCAGACTGTCACCGCCTGATATGCGCCGTTCAGCCTGCGTCTCTGGCACCGCCTGTTTCAGTGGAAGAGGTTGAGACGCTTTGGCTGTTCAGCGTCCCCCGCGGTAAAATCTGTGACCTGTTTTTTAGCCTGGCATCGCCTGAGTAACGATTTGTGCCCTCTGATTTGGCGTTTAAACGGCGGGCGCGTAGCATAGCGCCATGTTGGTTTCTTTAAGCGCTCATTTCCCCGATGTTAACTTTTGATGGCCATAACGATCTGCTGCTCAACCTGTGGCTTCATCACCGCGATGCGCCGGTCGACGCGTTTTTCAATGGCATTGCGCAGGGGCATCTCGATTTTCCGCGTATGCAGCAAGGCGGATTTATCGGTGGCCTGTTTGCTATCTTTGTGCCGCCGCAGGCCTATATCAGCAAAATGGTGCCGCACCGCCGCGATGAGCCCTGGCAGCCGCTGGAGATTATGTGGCAGCAGCTGGCCATTTTGCACCAGATTGCCGATGAGTCACGCGGCCGCGCCCGACTCTGTTACAGCGCTGCCGACATTGCTGCCTGCCGCGCAGAAGGCGTACTGGCTCTGGTCGCGCATATTGAAGGTGCGGATGCGCTCGACGCCGAGGGCGAGCAGCTTCAGGCGTTTTATGACGCGGGCGTGCGCAGCATTGGCCCCTTCTGGAACCTGCCCAACCGCTTCGGCGCTGGCGTTACCGGTGCTTTTCCCGGCTCACCCGACAGCGGCCCGGGCCTGACCGAGGCGGGCAAGGCACTTATCCGACAGGCTAACGCGCTGAATATGCTGATCGATGTATCGCATATGAACGAAAAGGCGTTCTGGGACACAGCCAAATATTCGACCTCGCCGCTGGTTGCCACGCACTCTAACGCCCATGCGCTCTGCGCTCAGCCGCGAAATCTCACCGACGCTCAGCTGGCCGCTATCCGCGACAGCGGCGGCATGGTGGGCATTAATTTCGGCAACGCCTTTTTACGCGCCGACGGTCAGCGCGACGACAACACGCCGCTGCGCGTTATTGTTCAGCATTATGAACGGCTCAAAATGATAATGGGTGAGGATTGTGTGGGGTTAGGATCCGATTTCGACGGCATCTCCACGCCAAAGGCGCTAAAAGATGTTTCAGGATTGCCGCGTCTGTTCGCCGCTTTTCGCGAGGCGGACTATGATCAAGAGCAGCAGGAGAAACTGGCTTCGCGCAACTGGCAGCGCGTGTTGCATCAGGTCTGGCAGGCCTGATTCATTTCCTTAACATTTGCAGGTTGATATTGGCTCGCGCTTAGCGCACCATCAGCCCGCTTAAAATTACGTGCATAATCACTGGATTGTTTACGTAATGATACCTGACGGGTATCGCGTTGTTTATTCACCTTAGAGGAAAACTATTATGTGGAAAAAACCTGAATTTGTTGATTTACGTCTCGGCCTGGAAGTGACGCTGTACATTTCCAACCGTTAATATTCATGCCCGCCAGCTGTGCGGGCATTTTGTTTCAACGCCGGGTTTCCTCTATGTTTATCAAAGTTCTTGGTTCCGCCGCGGGGGGGGGCTTTCCTCAGTGGAACTGTAACTGTGCCAACTGTCACGGCGTGCGCAACGGCACAATTCAGGCCAGCGCCCGTACTCAGTCCTCCATTATTCTCAGCGACGATGGCGAAAACTGGGTGTTGTGTAACGCCTCACCGGATATCAGCCAGCAGATTGCCCACACGCCAGAGCTGGTTAAAAAAGGGGCGCTGCGCGGTACGGCTATCGGCGCCATTATTCTTACCGACAGCCAGATCGACCACACGACCGGGCTGCTGAGCCTGCGTGAAGGGTGTCCTCACCAGGTCTGGTGCACTCCGGAGGTGCATGCCGATCTCACCAGCGGTTTCCCGGTATTCACCATGCTGAAACACTGGAACGGCGGGTTGCAGCATCGACCAGTTGCCCCGCTGACGCCGTTTAGCGTCGACGTCTGCCCGAACCTGCGCTTTACCGCCATTCCGATCCTCAGCAACGCACCGCCTTACTCGCCTTATCGCGATCGCCCGCTACCGGGCCATAACGTAGCGCTGTTTATCGAGAACCGCGCCAGCGGGCAGACACTGCTCTATGCGCCAGGCCTCGGCGAACCCGATGCGGTGATTATGCCCTGGCTGGAAAAGGCTGATTGCCTGTTGATTGACGGCACCGTCTGGAAAGATGATGAGCTACAGGCTACCGGGGTCGGCACCAACACCGGCAAGGCGATGGGGCATCTGGCACTCTCGGAAGAGCAGGGGCTGATGGCACTGCTGGCGTCGCTGCCAGCGAAACGCAAAATTCTAATCCATATCAACAACACCAATCCGATCCTTAATGAGCAGTCGCCGCAGCGTCAGTTTTTGACGCAGCAGGGCATTGAAGTGAGCTGGGACGGCATGGCGATTCACCTTCAGGACTGAGTGATGCAGATAACCGAGACGCTGACGCCTCAGGCGTTTGAACAGGCGCTGCGCGATAAAGGCGCTTACTACCATATTCATCATCCCTACCATATCGCGATGCACAACGGCGACGCGACGCGCGAGCAGATCCAGGGCTGGGTAGCCAACCGTTTTTACTATCAGACAACTATCCCGCTCAAGGACGCAGCGATTATGGCGAACTGCCCCGATCCGGCCACGCGCCGTAAGTGGGTGCAGCGCATCCTCGATCATGACGGCAGCAACGGTCAGGAGGGCGGTATTGAAGCCTGGCTGCAGCTGGGGGAAGCGGTAGGGCTGACGCGTGACGCGCTGCTGTCGGAGCAGCATGTGCTGCCGGGCGTGCGCTTTGCTGTGGACGCCTATGTTAACTTTGCGCGCCGCGCGAACTGGCAGGAGGCGGCTTGCAGCTCCTTAACCGAGCTTTTTGCACCGCAGATCCATCAGTCGCGCCTCGACAGCTGGCCACAGCACTACCCCTGGATCAAAGAAGAGGGCTACTTCTATTTCCGCAGCCGCCTGAGCCAGGCGAACCGCGATGTCGAGCACGGCCTGGCGCTGGCGCTGGCGTTCTGCACGACGGCGGAGAAGCAGAACCGTATGCTGGAGATCCTGCAGTTCAAGCTCGATATTTTGTGGACGATGCTGGACGCCATGACCATGGCGTATGAGCTGAAACGCCCGCCCTATCATACGGTCACCGACAAGGCGGCCTGGCACACCACACGACTGGTATAACGATATGAATGACAACACCATCCCCGTTTTTCGCCGTGGCTACCGTCTGCAGTGGGAAGCGGCGCAGGATAGCCATGTGGTGCTCTATCCCGAGGGCATGGCGAAGCTGAATGAAACTGCTGCTGCCATTCTGGAGCTGGTTAACGGTAAAGAGAGCGTGGCGGCGATTGTTGCCACGCTGGACGCGCGCTTCCCGGAAGCGGGCGGCGTCGGCGAAGATGTGAAAGCGTTCCTGCGCGCCGCGTATGAACAAAAGTGGATAATGTTTCGTGACCCAGAATAAACCCGCTGTCAATCCGCCGCTCTGGCTGCTGGCGGAGCTGACCTACCGCTGTCCGCTCCAGTGCCCTTACTGCTCAAATCCGCTCGATTTTGCCCAGCAGGAGAAAGAGCTGACCACCGCGCAGTGGATAGAGGTCTTCCGTCAGGCACGCGCCATGGGCAGCGTGCAGCTCGGCTTTTCCGGCGGAGAACCCCTGACGCGCAAAGATTTGCCGGAGCTGATCCGCGCCGCGCGCGATCTCGGCTTCTACACCAACCTGATCACGTCAGGGATTGGTCTGACCGAGAAGAAGCTTGATGCCTTTGCTGACGCCGGTCTGGACCATATTCAGATCAGCTTTCAGGCCAGCGATGAGACGCTCAACGCTGCGCTGGCCGGCTCAAAAAAAGCCTTTCAGCAGAAGCTGGAGATGGCGCGTGCGGTGAAGAAACAGGGCTATCCGATGGTGCTGAACTTTGTGTTACACCGTCACAATATTGGCCAAATCGACAAAATCATTGACCTGTGCATTGAGCTGGAAGCGGATGACGTAGAGCTGGCGACCTGCCAGTTTTACGGCTGGGCGCAGCTTAACCGCCAGGGGCTGCTGCCCACGCGCGAGCAGATTGCCGAGGCGGAAGCGGTGGTGAGCCGCTACCGCGAGCGCATGCGCGGCAGCGGCAACCTGACTAACCTGCTGTTTGTGACGCCGGACTATTATGAAGAGCGCCCCAAACCCTGCATGGGTGGCTGGGGGGCCATTTTCCTTAGCGTGACGCCGGAAGGCACCGCGCTGCCTTGCCACAGTGCGCGCCAGCTGCCGGTGCAGTTTCCGTCGGTGCTGGAGCAGTCGCTGGAGGATATCTGGTATCACTCCTTTGGCTTTAACCGCTACCGCGGTTTTGACTGGATGCCTGAGCCTTGCCGCTCGTGTGATGAAAAAGAGAAGGATTTTGGCGGCTGTCGCTGTCAGGCCTTTATGCTGACCGGCAACGCCGACAATACCGATCCGGTGTGCAGCAAATCTCCGCATCATGACGTCATCCTTGAAGCAAGACGCGAAGCGGCATGCAGCGACGTAAAAATTGGCCAGCTGCAGTTCCGTAACCGCACCAACTCACAGCTGATCTACAAAACCCGGACCTTCTGACCATGACTGAGATGCGTCAGCGACGGTTGCCAGATGGCCTGCACGTCACGCTGATCCACCAGCCTGATGCGTCACAGGCGGCGGCACTGGCTCAGGTTGCGGCGGGCAGCCATGATGAGCCTGACGCCTGGCCGGGGCTGGCGCACCTGCTGGAACACTTGCTGTTCAGCGACAGTGAAGGCTATCGCGAGAGTGAGCGCCTGATGCCCTGGGTGCAGGCGGCGGGTGGACGGCTGAACGCCACAACCCTGCTGCGCAGCAGTGCCTGGTTCTTTGAGGTGGAAGCTGGTCTGCTGGGCGACGGTGTCGCGCGGCTGGCGGATATGCTGGCTGCGCCACAGTTTTCTCCTGAGGCCATCGCGCAGGAGACGAGGGTGATTGATGCCGAATATCGCCTGATTCAACAGCATACGCCGTCGCGCCGGGAAGCCGCGCTGTTTTCGCGCGTCAGCACGCCGGACGCTTTTCAGCGTTTTCACGTCGGCAGCCGCGCGGCCTTCGGGTCAGACAGTGGGGCACTGAAACAGGCGCTACATCAGTTTCACCAGCGCTTTTTTGTCGCCGGTCAGATGACGCTGTGGCTACAGGGGCCGCAGCCGCTGGACGAGCTTGAACAGCTGGCGCAGGATTTTAGCCAGCGGTTTTTGCCAGGCGCAGCTGACAATCCGGCCGGCCCTTCAGAACCGGTGCGCTTTGTCGCCGCTCCCGACGTGGCGCTTGAAACCCAGGCAGAAGATCAGCTCTGGATCACCCATTATCTGCGGGGTGATGCTGGATCCTTTCGTGACAGTGTCACGATTTTGCGTGAGTTTTTGCTGGATGAAGCCCCTGAAGGCGTGATGGCGACGCTGCGTCAGCGCCACTGGGCGCAGGCGCTTGAGGGTAAATGGCTGAGCCTGGATCGTTCAGGCGGCTGGCTGGCGTGGCAGTTTGCAACCTCGCAGCCCGATGCCGTCTGTGCCGCGTTTTCTCAGGTGTTGTATGCGCTGATGCACACCACACCACAGCAGCAGCGTCACTACCTGCATTTAGCGCAGCAGCGTTTTGCCTTACTCACGCCGCTTGATCAGCTGCGCGAACGCGCCTTTGGCTTTGTTCCGCCAGAGCATATCAGCGAATTTGTGCCGCTGCTGCACCGGCTGGCAAAGGCACCACAGGTGCGGCTCTGGAGTGCCGCCAGCGTGCAGGGCACAACGGTTGACACCCAGGGATTCAGGCTGTCACTGCGCCCCTGGAGAGCAGAGCCCTGGCGCGGCGCGGCGCTGCCGGAATTGCGCTTTCACCCGCTGGCACCCGCCGGTAAAACGCTGACGCCGCCAGACGCCCGCGCGCCGCTGCTGCACTGTGCTGCGGGTGATACACCCGCCACGCTACTGCTGCGCCCCGACTTTTTTACCTCACTTTCTCCCGCCACGGCAGCGCACTTCGATCGGCAGCTGCGGCCGCTCTTCGCGCTGCTGCGGCATCAGGGCGGGGCGGCAAACTGGCAGGAAAAGCAGGGTAGCTGGCAGCTGTTAGCGCAGCTGCCCGCCGGTGACGAATCCTGGCTGGCATCGCTGCCCGATGCCTTACGCGCTGAGGGTAAAGGTAATGCTGCGCCTCCGGCTGAGGATGTTGCGATCCGCGAACTGCTGCGCCAGCTGCCGCTGGCCGTCAGCACGTTATCCGACAGTGGCTACTGGCGGGCAGCGCTGTATGGCGGCTCGACACAGCAGCACGCCACTGTCGCCAGGTGGCTCGCGCCGGTTGTGGCGGGTTGCGGCCGCGTTGCGCAGCCCGATCCCGGCGGCAAAACCGTCATGCTGGACCATCACAGCGCGGACCATGCGCTGCTGCTTTTTTTGCCGTGCCCCGCAAACGTGTCACTGGCAGCGCTGCGTGCGCTGGCGCTGTTGATGGAGCCGCGCTTCTTCCAGCGTATGCGCGTAGAGCAGCAGACTGGCTATGTCGCCAGCTGCCGCTATCACCGCTGTGCCGATCGCGATGGCATACTGTTTGCGCTTCAGTCGCCCGATATTGCATCCGAGGCGCTGCTGACGCAGTGCCAGATCTTTGTTCATCAGCTGGCCCTTCCCGACGATGCAGATACGCTGAAGACGGGGCAGGCACGCCTGCATGCGGCACTGAGTGCATCATCGCAGGCGGATAGCAGGCTGCAGCGGGCGCTGCGTCACGCGCAGGGGATGCGCGATCTCGATGCCTCCGCGATCGACGCCCTGACCCCGGCGGCGCTGCATCAGGCGCGGGCGCAGCTTCTGCACGAATGGCACCATAGCATTGTGTTACGAACCCGGTAGCCTGGTTTGCAAATAGTCACCTCAGGATATTGCTGAATTTATTTGAAAATTAAGGCCAAAACTCTTCACTATATCTGCGCGCCGCTTTCAGCCACACTCAAATGGATTCAGCTATTTTAAAAGGAACCTGAAGTGAAAAATTTCAAACGTCTTGCTCTGCCGCTGCTGGCTGTTACCGCTCTTTACGTCCCGCTGTCGCAGGCTGCTGCTCAGCAGTATGAACTCGATCCGGCTCATACCTCCGTTATTATGACCTGGACCCACTTTGGCTTTTCGCACCCCACCGCAGATATCGCTGACACCAAAGGAACCCTGGTGTTTGACAGCGAAAACCCGGCCGCTTCACGCGTTGACGTTACCCTGCCGATTACGCATATCGACAGCCACGTGGCGGCGCTGACCAAAGAGTTTAAAGGTCCGGAATACTTCGATACGGCGAAATACCCCACGGCGACCTTCCACAGCACCAAAGTGGTTGCAAAAGGCGACAACAAGTTTGATGTCGAGGGTAATCTGACGCTGAAAGGCATCACCAAACCGGTTACGCTGCACGCGACGCTGAATAAGCAGGGCGAGCATCCGATGGTCAAAAAGCAGGCGATTGGGTTTGATGCCACCGGCACCATCAAACGTTCTGACTTTAAGCTGGACAAATATGTTCCGGCCGTTGGCGATGACGTGACGCTGACAATTTCTACCGAAGCTTACGCTAAATAATAGCGTCACACTCTCTCCTCAACGGGAGAGCGTGTTATGGCGAGTTTTGCGCCGATTGATCGTCAGCGCAACCGTCAGCTGGGCTGCGCCGCCTACCAGGCGATCTGGACAATTGTCGGTCAGGCACCTGCCGGCTGCGTCTATCTGATTGATGCCTGGTTTGGCTTTCAGCCCAAAAGCGAGCTTGAACAGGGGCTGGCGAGGGCGGGCGTCAGTCGTCCGCTGGAGCGGTGGCTGGCTGTCTCCCCCGAAGAGGCGGTGGCGCGCTATCAGGCGCGGCTGTCGAACCGGATGCCCGATCATCCCGGCGCGGAATATCTGCCCGAACTCTATCGGCTGGCGGAGCAGGCGTAGCCGATGGCCGTGGGTCCGGTGCTGCGCGTCGAGACAGGCGATGCGCATCTCCATGCCGCTGAACGCTGGCTGTTGCAGCAGTTACAACCTTCTTATGCCAGAAGCGATGAGGCAGATAAGCCTCTGTATCAACAGCGTTAACTGATAACCGGCCGCCGCGCCGGTTTTTTTTCACATTCCGCATCGCTTGACGTTCGGGTGATTAATGACCGTACTTAATCATTAAACCACCCGCGTAAGGAGAGGATTATGCCAACACCCCCTTTTATCCAGCCCGGAGAAAAAGTCGTGCTCTATGACGGCGTCTGTAAACTCTGCAACAGCTGGGTCAATTTTTTGCTGCGGCGCAAGCTTGACCGCCACGTCCGCTTTGCGGCAGTGCAAAGCGAGGAGGGCAAGGCCTTGCTGCGATTTGCCGGCCTGCCGGATGAAAACATCCGTACCATCGTTCTGATCGAAGGTCATCGCCACTGGGTGCGCGCTCAGGCGATCCTGCACGTTATGCGGCGGCTGCCGTTTCCATGGGGACTACTCTCCTTGTTGCGCTTTTTTCCTCACTTTATCAGCAACTTTATTTACAACCGCATTGCGGTTAACCGCTATCGCTTGTTTGGCCGTTACGATGTGCAGCACCCGGTATCACCTGATTATCCCGGACGTTTTTTGCATCAGTGATCGTTTTCTCGGGCGGGCAAAAAATCGTCCCGCTGCGGAGTAAAGGTATCAAGCAGCGTACCGGCCTCCAGACAAAGGCAGCCGTGAACGACGTCGGGGGCCATGTAGAGCGTATCACCCGCGCCGACGTGACGGGTAACGCCATCGATTGTAAAGGCAAAGCGCCCACTCAGGACACAGGTCAGTTGCTCATGCGGATGCTGGTGTAGCGGCCCAACTGCACCCTCTGCAAACGTGACCTCCACTGCCATCATCGTACCGCCGTGTGCAAGAACGCGCCGCGTTACGCCATCACCTGCGTCTTCCTGCTCGGTGTCTGTCCGAAAGATAAACATGTCTGCTCCTGATTCAAGTCGCTACGGTTTTTGTGACCTTACTCACGCCCGAAACGTGATTTCCCCATGCACTTTAGCGGCTTTTGATTAAAATGAAACGGTGTTTCATAAATAGTTAAGGGCAGATCATGAAAATTGCATTAATGATGGAAAACAGCCAGGCCGCCAAAAACGCCGTGGTGCGCAGGGAACTGGAAAGTGTCGCGCAGCCGTTGGGTCATCAGGTCTTCAACGTGGGCATGAGCGACGAACAGGATCACCATCTGACCTATATTCACCTGGGTATCATGGCCAGCGTGCTGCTTAACAGCAAAGCGGTCGATTTTGTGGTCGCCGGTTGCGGTACCGGGCAGGGCGCGCTGATGTCACTCAACCTGCATCCGGGCGTGATCTGCGGCTACTGCATCGATCCGGCCGATGCCTACCTCTTCGCCCAGATCAACAACGGCAATGCGCTGTCGCTGCCGTTCGCTAAAGGCTTTGGCTGGGGCGCAGAGCTGAACCTGCGCTTTATCTTTGAAAAAGCGTTTACCGGCGAAAAAGGACTGGGTTACCCGCCAGAGCGTAAAGAGCCGCAGGTGCGTAACGCCGGCATTCTTAACCAGGTGAAAGCCGCCATGCTGAAAGAAAACTATCTCGACACCCTGCGCGCGCTGGATCCTGAGCTGGTGCGCACTGCACTGAGCGGCCCGCGTCTGCAACACTGCCTGTTTGAGCACGGTCAGGTGCCTGAAATCGCCGACTTCGCCCGCCAGATGACGCAATAACCCCTTTTTGCGCGCGGCCCTCCGCGCGCCTGCTTCGGCATCGCCACACGGCGGCAGCAAGGCTGCATCACAGTCTTACGCCTCTTCCTCAGCCTGACCAGCTTTGCACAGGACTCCCCCGCAAAAAGCAGTATGGATCGCGCTGCCCGTCCCCCCCTCCCACGCTGCGTCGGCGTGTTCTGCCGAGTCACTGACCGCCCACGGCATCCGGCGGGCATGACTGCCCGGTCAGTTATTCACAGTGATTGTGCCGCTCACGCTTGCAGACGCAGCAGAGCTGGCCATTATTGATGTTTGACCCGTTCATCATTAACCGGCCCAGAGCCGATTCGGCGACAGGCAAGGAGGAGATATGCGTATTCATCACCTCAACTGCGGCTGTATGTGCCCCTTAGGTGGCGCGCTCTACGATGGCTTTAGCCGCTCGCCGCTGGCGCACCTCAGCTGCCACTGCCTGCTGCTGGAGACGGCATCGCAGGGCCTGGTGCTGGTGGATACCGGGATTGGCCTTCAGGACATGGCGCATCCCGGCCAGCGCCTGTCGGGTTTCTTCCGGCTGTTTAACAATATCCAGCTTGAGCGCAGGCTCAGCGCCTGGCAGCAGATTGTCGATCTCGGCTTCCGTCCGGAAGATGTCCGCCACATTATTCTGACGCATCTCGATTTTGACCATGCAGGGGGCATCAGCGATTTTCCGCAGGCGCGCGTGCACCTGCTCCAGCGAGAGCTCGACACCGCGCCCGTGCGGCAGAGCTGGCTGCAACGGCAGCGTTTTCGTCCTCAGCAGTGGGGCCATCACAGCGGCTGGCGCGGGTATGCCAGCGGTGGAGAACGCTAGTTCGGCTTTGACGCAGTGAGGGCGCTGGACGATCTCAGCGACGAGGTGCTGCTGGTACCGCTACCCGGACACACGCTGGGACATGCGGGAATCGCTGTGCGCCAGGGCGATGGCTGGCTGCTGCACGGCGGCGACGCCTGGTTCTATCGTGAAGAGATGCGCCATGCGCAGCGGCACTGCACGCCAGGGCTGCGCTTCTACCAGTGGATGATGTGCAGCGACCGCACTGCCTGGCGTAACAATCAGCAGCGGCTGCGTGCGCTTTCGCTGCAGGCCGATGCAAACGTCACGCTGTTTTGCAGCCATGACCGGCGCGAGCTGGGTCTGCTGGATCGGTGAAAAAACTTTTTGCCTGACCCCTTCTCCTTTGACCCATTTTGCGTGATAGTAACGGCGCTTTACATTAATGGTTATCATTATCATTTGTATGGGTTAATTCAATGAAAAAATGGATGTTAGCGCTGGGGATGCTGTGCGTGGCGGGGACAACGGCGGCCAAAACCATTACCGATGTAGCGGGCCGTCAGGTGGAGGTCGCGACAGAGTCAAAACGCATTATTTTAGGGGAAGGGCGGCAAATCTATCTGCTGGCGGCGTTCGACACCGACGCTCCCTTCCAGCGTGTGGTGGGCTGGCGCGATGATCTGCACAAGGCGGACTGGGATGGTTATCAGGCTTATGAGAAACGTTACCCACAAATTAAGGCACTGCCGACCTTTGGCGGCGCAAAAGATGGCACCTTCAACGTTGAACAGGCGCTGACGCTGAAGCCCGATCTGGTGCTGATGAACCTGGAGTCAAAGGCGGCCACCGATGAAGGCAAGCTGATGGAGAAACTCCAGGCGGTTGGTATTCCCGTGGTGTTTATCGACTTCCGCGAAGCACCGATGGTGAATGCAGAAAAGAGCATTCGCATTATGGGCGAGCTGGTCAACAAGCCGGAACGCGCGCAGGCGATCATCGACTTCCGCCGCCAGCAGATTGAACGCGTTACCTCGCGGCTGAAAGCGTTTCACGGTGCGCGTCCGAATGTGATGATTGACCGTGCAGGCGGCTACACCGATGAGTGCTGCATGTCATTTGGTAACGAGAACTTCGGTCAGATGGTTGAGCTGGCGGGTGGCCACAATATCGCCAGAGATCTTATTCCCGGCACCTTCGGTACGCTTAATCCAGAGCAGATTATTGCCAGCCGTCCTGATGTCGTGGTGGTGACCGGGGCCAACTGGAAAAACTACAACACCGTGGGTAAATGGGTAGGTGTCGGACCGGGTGCTGACCGAAAGGAAGCAGAAAATCGCCTGCAAAAGCTGATGATGCGTGACGCCTTTAAAACGCTGCCGGTGGCGCATAATGGCCATGCGCACGCTATCTGGCATCAGTTTTACGACAGTCCCTATCAGTTTGTTGCCATTCAGGTGCTGGCTAAGTGGCTGCATCCCGAACTGTTCGCCGATCTCGATCCCGACGCGACGTTCCGGGCGTTCCATGAGAAATTTTTACCCCTGCCTTACCAGCCTGGCTACTGGGTTACCCTGCCAGCGGATAAGGGTTAAGCGTCTTCTGCGGCAGGGATGCCGCGTCATTGCCTGAATCTTTCCCTCATCTTTATTCATATTTACTAATATTTTACAGGCGCAGCGCGTTTTATGCGCTGTAACGCTTAACGATATGGAGATGAGAATGACCAGAACCCCGGGACGATCGCCCTTTGCCGTGGCGCTTTACACGCTGTTCGAACCTGTTCCGCTCGGCTTTTTTGTGGCGGCATGGATCTTCGACATCATTTACCTCAACAGTTATGTCGTGGAGTGGACGCACGCCGCCAGCTGGCTGATCGCCATTGGGCTGGTCATCGCCATTCTGCCGCGGCTTATCGCACTGATTTATCTCTTCCGCGGCAGCAGCCGTGCAGAGAAGGTGCATTTCTGGATCACGCTGCTGGCGATTGTGCTGGCGATCGTAAATGCCTTTGTGCACAGTCGCGACGCCTGGGCCGTGGTGCCGTCTGGCGTGACGCTGTCAACTATCGTGGTGGCGCTGATGCTGATCGCCAATGTCCAGCTTGCGCTGCGTCAGCGCACGGCTTAAGGAGAAGCACCGATGAAAAAGCAAACGCTTATTGCCGTGGCGCTGACTGCGCTACTGGCTGGCTGTGACAGCGGCGCACAGCTCGATCCGCAAAAGCAGACGGGTCCCAATCCGGAACTACCTCAGGCGAAAAACTTCTTTATGCCGCCGATGCAGGTGCCGGAGGGCGTCGCGTGGAAACAGGGTGAAATGCCCAAAGTGGCGCAGGGGCTGAAGATTGAAAAAATTGCTGAAAACCTGAAGCATCCGCGCCAGCTGCTGACGCTGCCAAACGGCGACATTCTGGTGGCCGAGGCTAACGGCCCAGCCAAACCGACCACGCGGCCGAAGCAGCTGATTATGGGGATCGTACAAAAAGCCTCTGGCAAAGGCGGCGAGGGCGGCAACCGCATCACGCTGCTGCGCAACGTCAACGGTAAATGGGAACAGCACACCTTTATTGAAAATCTCTTTTCGCCGTTCGGTATGCAGCTTATTGGCAATACCCTCTATGTGGCCAACGCCGACAGCCTGGTGAAGTTCCCCTATCAGGAGGGCGAAACCGAAATTCGCACGCCACCGCAGCAGGTGACCGATCTGCCGGGCGGCCCAATTAACCATCACTGGACCAAAGCGCTGGTGGCCAGCCCCGACGGGAGCAAACTCTATGTGGGTATTGGCTCTAACAGCAATATCACGGAAAACGGCATTGGCGCGGAGTACCATCGCGCGGTGGTGCTGGAAGTGGACACCGCCAGCGGCGCGACGCGCCTGTACGCAACCGGCCTGCGCAATCCAACGGGTTTGCAGTGGGAGCCGCAGAGCAACCGGCTGTGGGCTATCGTCAATGAGCGCGACGAAATCGGCTCTGACCTGGTGCCCGATTATATGACCTCAGTGCAGGAGAACGGCTTCTATGGCTGGCCCTACAGCTATTTCGGTCAGCATGTGGATACGCGTGCCCAGCCGCAGCGTCCCGATCTGGTCGAGAAGGCGATCAAGCCGGATTATGCACTGAGCTCACACGTTGCTCCGCTGGGGCTTTTCTTCTATCAGGGGGAAAATATGCCGCAGTATCGCGGTGGAGCCTTTGTCAGCGAGCACGGTAGCTGGAACCGCACGCCGCTAAATGGCTATCAGGTCGTCTGGGTGAAATTTGAAAACGGTAAGCCGGTTGGGCTGCCGCAGCCGGTGGTCACCGGCTTTCTGACGGACGATCAGAAACAGGTTCGGGGGTTGCCGGTGGGTCTGACGGCGGATCGCCAGGGTGCGCTGCTGATTGCGGATGACGCCGGTAACACGATATGGCGCGTTAGCGCACAATAGCGCCTAACTGCCGGGCATAAAAAAAGGATTTGGCGTTACGGCCAAATCCTTTTTTTTATGTTCGCTTAGCGGCTGGTGACCGCGCCACGAACGGGGTGCTCAGCACTCTCCACATCTGGGATTCTAAATAGCCGCGAGAAATATTTCAAGTTTCGCCAAAATACTGTATGTTTATACATGTGTTGGGCGTGCAGCGATTCCCTCTTGCTGACTGGTTGCTCCCAGGGGCGCGGTTTAAAAATCCCGGCAGGCATCAGGTGGTGCTGGCCTGTGGCTTTAGCAACGAGTGCCGCTCAGCGCTCTCCACAAGATGTGCTTAGGCACCCGGCGGGTAGAGTCAAAGCCTCGGTGGCCGAACAGCGCGCTCCTGTGTAAGGAGAAGGAAAGTGATGGAGCTGATTAGAGTGATCCTGGATATTGTCCGGATCATCCTGCAGATCATCGTTGCCCTTTTGCAACTGACCGGTGAGCATCACTAGCCGGAACTTGAACAAAGGCGGAGCTAACCACTCCGCCTTTTTCGTGGGCTTGCCTCTGCCACACGCCTGCCATCTCAGCCCACGATCTGAATGTCACACCCTGCAGCCTGGTGGGGGGATGGGTGCCATCTGCGCATTATGGCTGTGTGGCAGCCGCGTGAGGCCGGTTTCAGGCCTGCACGCCAGCGCTGTGGGCGATTGCCCAGCGTGTGAAGCGAAGGAAAGAGCTGCAAATCGTGGTGGCGCGCAACAGTCTGTAGCGCGCCCGGACGTCAGATTGCCTGCTGCGCGACGCGGGTCGTCGCCTGCGGCTGCAGCCGTTTCTCAGGCTGGAGCAGCGTCATTGCCAGCATACTCCCCAGCGCAATCACCGCGGTGACGGTAAACATCGCGTTATAGCCATAGTATTCAGCCAGCCAGCCGCACAGCATCGGGGAAATGACAGAGGCGAGATTGGCGATGGCCAGCGTCATGCCGCTAAAGGCCCCGACGGAGGCTTTGGGAGTGACGTCAATGACCACTGACCAGTAGACGTTGTTCACCAGCGCATTGAGGGCGTTGCCCAGCGTCATCAGGGCAATAATGGCGGCCGCCGATCCGGCATAGGGGATCGCCATAAAGCAGCAGGCCGTACCCAGCAGCGTTACGGCGGCAAATACGTTGCGCGCCAGGCGTAGATTGTTAAAGCGTGCCAGCAGACGATCGGCGATACGGCCACCGAGCAGCACGGTAATGCAGGCACCGCTCCAGGGGATCATTGCCACATACCATAGCGAATGCAGGTCGTAATGAAAGTTATCCTGCAGGTATTTGGGTAGCCAGGTCACCAGCGTAAAGGTGATGTAGAGAAACGAGAAGTAACCCAGAGCGTTGCACACCAGCGTTCGGCTGGTGAAAAAGCGCCACCAGGGCAGCGGCGTATCAACCTGTGCCTCATGCTGTTGCCCGTTGCGGATCAGCGCACGTTCAGCGGCGTTGGCGGCGGCGTGATTATCCGGCGTATCGCTGAAGGTACGCGCAAACAGCAGCATCGCCAGCAGTGAAAACGCCCCCAAAAGGATAAACATCATGCGCCAGTCGTTGGTCAGCAGCAGCAGACCGACCGCAATGGGCGCGGTCAGCAGTGAGCCGACCTGGGTCGAGAGCAGCCCAATGCCCAGCGCAAAGCCACGCTCGTTATCGGGTGCCCAGTGAGCAATCGCCTTATTCATCAGCGCATAGGCGGGACCTTCTGAAAAACCAAACAGAATGCGCAGGGCGGCAAACCCCATAATGGCAGAGCCGCCAAACAGCGCCATGCCCAGATTGCCCGCCCAGGCGGTGGCGATCTCCAGAACGGACCAGAGCACGCCAGCCATCAGCCACACTTTTTTTGTACCGAGCCGGTCGGCGAGGAAGCCGCCGCACAGCGAGCCAAACAGATAGCCAAAGCCAAAATAACCCAGCACCGCGCCCAGCTGCACTTTACTGAAGTGATACTCCAGCGAAATAGCGTTGGCGGCAAACGACAGCGCACCGCGGTCAATGTAGTTAATTAGCGCAACAAGGAATAAAAGGGAAAAAATCACATAACGATAGCGACTCGGCTGCATACTGCTTCTCCTGCATCTGAAAGGTCTGCAACAACCAAGCAAGATGGATGCCAGAAGCAGAGAAGGGCGACAGCGCGCAGCAGGCCCGTAACACGCTATGTCGTGATCGGGCAAATAATGAGCCTGCGCATCATTTGGGTGCAGAGCAGGGGCAGACGCGTACCCTGTGGGGGGGCGCAGAGGGTTCTGGCGGGTGCGGAGGACTACCACTTAGTGAGGCGGTTTGTGAAAGCGTTTCAGCTGACTGAAATATGGCCTGTTGTTCCCCTCGGCTAATCTGTTTCCGGTTTGCTGTGCCCGCTGAAAGAAGAGGTAAGCCCTTTGCCAGCCTTTCTGGCGTTAGTGTGTGGCTGAAAAAGCGCCGCTCTGTCTGCGATGATGAATTGTCACAGATTTGCACAAAAGATGCGGTCAATTCGCGTTCCTGTTAAAGCCAGCTGGGCCATTTTCGGCGGTTTAAGATTGAGCCCCCTTGATAACAGGCATGCAGACAACGCTATTGGTTAGCCGGGTTAAAGCCATAATAACCTCATGTTTTTAAGAAATGTTTACTTAAGTTAAAATAACGTTGAAGTTGTGTTTATTTATTTTAACGGTGAATAAGGAAGCAAGGGATTATGGTTAACAAAATAACCAGTATCGCGATGGCAATGGTCGCCGTCGCGATGCTGTATATGGGCGGCAAGCTTCTGCTGCTGGGCGGCAGTGCATTTTATGCGCTGATGGCGGCAGGGCTGCTGCTCACGGCTATCCTGCTGTTTTTAAAGCAACGCAGCGCCTTGACGCTCTATGCACTCCTGATGTGGATTACCCTGTTCTGGACAATCTATGAAGTTGGCTTCGATAAATGGCAGTGGATCCCGCGCGGCGACCTGGTGGGTCTGTTCGGCGTCTGGCTGGCATTGCCCTGGGTGGTTCGCCCTCTGACGCAGCGCAGGTTTCATCCCTTCCTGGGTTCAACGGTGATCGTCATCATCGCACTGGTTATCGGCCTGTGCTTTTACGATCCGCTGCCGCAACAGGGCACCATTGCAACGGCGCGTACGCCGTCCGCCTCGACCGGTGCAGGTAACGACTGGACAGCCTATGGCGGCTCCGATAATGCACTGCGTTTCTCCTCGCTGAATCAGATCACCCGGGAGAACGTAAACCAGCTGGAAGTGGCCTGGACTTATCACACCGGCGATTTACGCCAGAGCGACGATGCCACAGAGTACACCTTCGAGGCGACGCCACTGAAAGTCAACGACATGCTTTACTTCTGTACGCCACATAACGAAGTGCACGCGCTCAATCCCGAAACGGGAGCGGTGAAATGGAAATATGTTCCGCAGCAGACACGCACCTACATGCAGCAGCATCAGACCTGCCGCGGCGTGAGCTTTTATGAACGTCGTGACGCCGCCACAGACCGTACAGGCCAGCCTGCGCTTTGCCGTAAGCGCATCTTTAACGCGACGACAGATGCAAAGCTGGTGGCGCTTGATGCTGACAGCGGCAAGCCGTGCGCCGACTTCGGTCAAAATGGCGTGGTCGATCTGCATGTCAATATGGGGGAGGTGCGCCCGCACGCGCTGATGCAAACGTCTGCACCGCTGGTGGCGGGCGATCTGGTCATCGTCGGCGGCTCGGTGATGGATAACGGCTTTAACCGCGGTAATCCCTCCGGCGTGATCCGCGCCTGGGATGCGACCACAGGCCGCCTGGTGTGGAATTTCGATCCGGCGAATCCTGACAATACCCAACCGATTGCAGCGGATTCAGCCTATCCGCAGGATACGCCGGTTGCCTGGGCGACGCTAAGCGCCGATCTGAAAAACGGTCTGGTCTATGTCCCCTTTGGTAATGCCTCACCGGACGAGGTAGGAACTGAGCGCGATCCCGCCAGCAATACCGAAAAGTTTCGCGATGCGCTGGTGGCGCTGGATCTGAAAACAGGTGCCTTTAAATGGCGCTACCAGAGTGCTAATCACGATCTCTGGGACCGCGATAATCCGTCTCAGCCATCACTGGTTGATATCGACTACCAGGGGAAACCGCAGCCGACGGTGATCCTGCCGACCAAAACCGGCAACCTGTTTGTGTTGAATCGGCTGACCGGGCAACCCGTGTATCCGGTCAGCCAGGTAAAGGTCTCAACAGAAGGCGGCGTTGAGGGCGAGGCGTTAGCTGCCACACAGCCGGTTTCCAGCCTCAACTTTATTCCGCAACCGCTGACGGAAAAGGCGATGTGGGGTATCTCGCCGTTTGATCAGATGAGCTGCCGTATTGGCTTTCACGAATTGCGTTATGACGGCAACCCCTGGACACCCGCAACGGAAAAAGGATCGCTGATTTTTCCAGGTAACATTGGCGTCTTTAACTGGGGGTCGGTGGCTGTCGATCCTGAACGTCAGCTGCTGATTGCCGCGCCGGTGCGCCTTGCCTATAAATACAACCTGATCAAGCGGACGCCGGATACCGCCACGGAGCGTCTGTTTACCAAAGATGGCACGCCATACTGGAATGAGAATTTCCACGGCGATTACGCTATCCATATTCAGCAGTTCGCGTCAGCGCTGGGGATCCCCTGTATTGCGCCGCCCTGGGGCCGCATGGCAGGGGTCGATTTGAAGACCGGCAAAACGGAATGGCTGCGCCGCACTGGAACCACGAAAAACCTGAGTACCAGCTTCCTGCCAGGTCGCTTCCCGATTGGTTTCCCGATGGGCATGGTGGCGCACGGTGGCCCGCTGGTTACCGCAGGCGACGTAGTGTTCCACGGTGCCACGGCAGATAACTTCTTCCGTGCCTATGACAGCAGCACCGGCGCGCTGCTGTGGCAAACCGAGCTGGGCGCAGGCGCACAGGCCACACCATCGACCTTTATGGGGAAAGATGGCAAGCAGTATGTGGTGATAGCAGCCGGTGGTCACGGTTCGATGGGCACCAAAAGCGGTGACGCTGTGGTAGCGTTCCGCCTGAAGTAACGCTAACTCGCATAACAAAGCGCCCATTCGGGCGCTTTTTTTTTGATGGCGCTCAGGCCTGTGTCTGACGTTTAGACCGCTCTTCCAGCACCTTTAGCGCAATCTTGTCACCGACAGCCTTATCGATATTGCGCCAGTACTCAAACGCACGTGACAGCACCGGCTCTTCAACACCATTCAGCAGATGGCCGCTGGCGTTGTTCACCAGCCGCTCGCGCGCGGCCTCGTCCATGACTTTATTGATCAGCGTATTCGCCTGGCCCACATCGTCGTCGTCCTGACGCAGTGTATAAGCTGAGCGCACCATATCGCCGCTGGCGGGCCAGGTGGAGTCGGTCGGATAGCGTTCGCCGTCCGCCACCGGGCCGCCCTTGCTGTTTGGCGCATAAACCGGATCCGAAACCGGATGGATACGCATCGCGCCATCTTTGCTGTAGCTGTTAACCGGCGACTGCGGCGCGTTGACCGGGATTTGCTTGTAGTTGACGCCAAGACGGTGGCGGTGTGCGTCAGCATAGGAGAAGACGCGACCCAGCAGCATTTTGTCGGGACTCAGACCGATACCGGGCACCAGGTTATTTGGCTCAAAGGCGGCCTGTTCGATCTGTGCATGGTTATCAGTCGGGTTGCGATCCAGTACCAGCTTGCCCACTTTAATCAGCGGATAGTCGCTGTGCGGCCAGACTTTGGTCAGGTCAAACGGGTTGAAGCGATAGGTCTCAGCCTCTGCAAACGGCATGATCTGCATGTAGAGCGTCCAGCTCGGGAAGTTGCCTTCTTTGATAGAGAAGTAGAGATCGCGGGTATGATGGTCGCCATCCTGACCGGCCAGCGTATCGGCTTCTTCCTGCGTCAGGCATTCGACCCCCTGATCGGTATGGAAGTGATATTTCACCCAGAACTTCTCGCCCGCTGCGTTGACCCACATGTAGGTGTGGCTGGAGTAGCCGTTCATATGACGCCAGGTTTTCGGGATGCCGCGATCGCCCATCAGCCAGGTGACCTGATGCGAAGATTCAGGTGAAAGCGTCCAGAAATCCCACTGCATATCGTTATCGCGCAGGTTGTTATCGGCACGGCGCTTTTGCGAGCGAATAAAGTGCTGAAATTTCATCGGGTCGCGAATAAAGAATACCGGCGTGTTATTGCCCACCATGTCGTAATTGCCTTCGGTGGTATAGAACTTCATCGCGAAACCACGCGGATCGCGCCAGGTATCAGGGCTGCCGCGTTCACCCGCTACTGTGGAAAAGCGCATCAGCACGTCGGTGCGCGTGCCGGGCTGAAACACGGCGGCTTTGGTATATTTACTGACGTCATCGGTCACCAGAAAGTAGCCGAACGCGCCGCTGCCTTTGGCGTGCGGCTGACGTTCAGGAATACGTTCGCGGTTAAAATTAGCCATCTGCTCAATGAGATAGTGGTCGTGCAACACCAGCGGGCCATCCGGGCCAACCGACAGTGAATTTTCATCGCTGGCAACAGGAATGCCGGCATCCGTGGTTGTCGGTTTACGCTCATCATTGCTCATGGGTTCTCTCCATTTTTATAGGGATATAGCAACCATTAAGCGTAGTTAAGAATTGCGGCTCTGCCGTAGCAGATTGACGATGATGACGAAAGGAAGGGCAAGAAAAAAGCGAGGAGAGACGCCCAGACAGAATGCCTGAGCGTAAAAACGGTTATTTGTCCGTGCCGAAACCCTGCTTTTTCAGCGCGCCCAGCACGTGCGGGAAATAAATATGCTGATAATAGCCGCTGACGCTTTCGCTCCAGCTCTCGCCGTCAGCACGACCGATGTTCTGCCAGTGCTGCACCATCTCCTGGTTATAACGGGCGATCTGCGCTTCCAGTCCCGTCGTTTTGTACGTTTCCTCATGGCGGAAGGTTTCCAGCGGCAAACGCGGCTTCTGGTGTGACGGCTCATCTACGTAGCCAATCACCACGCCAGCAACCGGAAAGGTGTATTCCGGCAGCGACAGCAGGCTGATTAGCGCCTCTGGATCGCGGCGAATACCGCCAATAGGGACAATGCCCAGGCCCTCTGCGCGCGCAGCGGCCATAACCGAGCCGAGCGCAATTCCGACGTCGGTTGCGCCGGAAACAATGCTCTCGATGCTCTGCTGCGCAATCTGCTCGCGATCGATGGCTTCCATCGCAACGCGGGATTTATGCATATCCAGGACAAAGGTCAGAAAGACCGGCGCTTTCGCAATCCACGGTTGCCCACCCGCGATCTGTGAAATCTGCGCGCGCTTCGCCGCATCGCGCGTCACGACCACAGAGACCTGCTGCGAGTTGACCGACGTCGGCGCGCGATAGGCGGTGCTGATGATGCGATCCAGCTTTGCATCCTCCACGGCTTGTTCGGTAAAGCTGCGTTCACTTTTGTGGCTGGTGAAAATATCAATAATTGAATTCATGCATCCTCCTGGTAAGGAGGATAAGAGTAGCAGTAATCGGCAGGGCCAGATTTAACCGGATTGGTCATTGGTGTATTCGCAATGTCAGATTCTGCCTGCCGGGAGAAGCTCGCCGAACTCTCTGCAGAGTGAGTCTGGCGGGCTTCTGCGTTCAGCATCGGCAGGCCTGTGACCGACAGATTAAAGAAGGGGACAGCCTCTCTGCAGGTCGTGAAAGAAAAGGGCGTTCTGAGGGGAGTATTATCGGGTGTCACGATGTGACATCAATGCCGACAAGAGGAGTGTTTCAGTTTATTTCAACGAGCAATCGAATTTAACACCATAAAATTTGAAAGAGCGTTAATTAAGTCCTAAGAGAAAATTTTTCACTCAGAAGAAAATGGATTTTTTCTCATTAAGGACTTTCTTAGTGAAATGAATTCATTTTTAAAACGAAATAAGTTTGTTGCTGGTTAATCAGTAATTTAGTTATATCTGATTTGCTAATCATTGCCAGATAAATATTTCTTTTAATGCAACTGCTAACTTTAGGTGTGGCGCAATACTACTTTTCATCTACGTTATCAGTGATAATCTTCACAGCAAGAGAATTAAGGACTGCACCACAGCAAACATCTTAATATTACAATCAAGAATGAGACTGATAATCTTTATCAGTTAGCAGCTATGTTATTCGCAAAAATTACGCCCTGGTAACGCCATAAGGAATTGTATGTATAAGGCAGTAAAATATTACGTCAGCAATCATCATTTGCAGGGGCTGCTGCTGCACAGCGCCCGCTGCAAACATTTACCCGATATAACCAGCCGCGCGTTTATTGGCAGTTGCTATACGGTCAGGCAGGCGTTAACGGTTTCTGCTTCTCAGTTCAGCGACGTTACGCCATGTCCCCTCTGTACAAAAGAAAATGCAACGCCAGCTGTTAAAGAAAAAATAATAAAGAAAAAGGAATTCATATTAGAGCCGGCCTCAAGGCCGACAAAAGGAAAAGCCAAAAAAGGCTATGTGCCAGTGAAGCATTTAAACTGCTGGCAATAAGAAAAACAGATAAAAGGATTCTCTTAACAGGATGTTTTTGCGTTAATAACGAAATCCATATACACAGCGTTTCAGGCCGCACAGGGGAAATTTAATGTGCGGCATTTTCCATTCTCTTTCTTCTGCGCGTCGGTGCTATAAGCGTTTTGACCGAATCGATTGATTGCGTGAGCCCGCAAATTACCGTCTGCTTTCTGCCGGACGCTCGCGGTCGCGCATACCTGTCTTCTTCTCCTGCCTGTTGCTCGCCTCTGACTAACAGCAGCGCAATAAGCCAGCACACCTTTCCGAACCCGTGCCAAAGTGAAACAATTGTGTAACAATATGATCGCAATAACCTTTTGTGCAAAATTACAGAGCCCTCAGGCAAAAACAGATCGCGCCGCCGTATTCGGCTGTGTATACCTGAAGCCGCGGGTCACCTTTCATCCTGAGGTAATAATGAATATACATCTGGCGCTGCGTCAGTCGGTACTGCTGCTGGGAATGGCCTTCAGCAGTACGCTGCTGGCGCAGACGTTTGTCTACGTTTCAGCGGCAGAGGATGGCAATATCGGCCGCTATGCGCTCAATGAACAAACCGGCGCGCTGACCCATCTGGGGGATACCGCAGCGGGCGGCAAAGTAATGCCAATGGCTGTCAGCCCAGACAAACAGACGCTTTATGCGGCGGTACGTAGCCAGCCAGTGCGACTGCTCAGCTGGTCGATCAACGGAAAAAGTGGGGCGCTTACGCCTGTCTCTGAAAGCAGCGCCGCCGCCAGCTATCCCTATATCAGTCTTGACAGGCAAGGACGTTTTTTACTGGCAGCGTCCTATGACGGTGGCGTGGTACACGTTTACCGGCTGGGCGCTGCGGGTAAGGTGATTACGCCGTTTATCGCGGAGGTGCAGACAGGTCACGCGGCGCACTCGGTGATCACCGATGCAACCGGACAGTCAGTTTATGTGGGCGTGCTGGGGCGCGATCGCGTATTGCAGCTCAGCCTTCACCCTGATGGTCAGCTCACGCCTGTTGGTAAGGGCTTTGCCACGACGGAAGAAAAGGGCGGCGCGCGCCACTCGGTTATGTCACCGGACAATCGCTACCTGTACAACATTGGCGAAATGAACGGCAAGATTACTCAGTTTGCTCGCCAGAAAGACGGTGCGCTACAACAGGTTGCGGACTACCCGAGCCCGGTGGCCGACACCTTTCATTTGCAGCACGGCGTAGAGCGTACAGCCCACTACAGCGATCCCACGCCGCGCATCTGGGCTGCGGATATTACGCTTACGCCTGACGGCCGCTTTCTCTATGTGTCCGAACGTACCAGCAGCACGGTGTCCGGCTATCGCGTCGGCACAGAGGGCAGGCTCAGGCTGATTAACAGCTGGCCGGTAGAGAAACAGCCGCGTGGCATCGCCGTTTCGCCAGACGGGCGCTGGCTGATTGTCAGCGGTGAAAAGAGCGGGGTGATCGGTAGCTATGCGATAGCTAAAAAGAGCGGTGACCTGCAACGTATGGCTGAGGCTCCGGCAGGCAAAGATGCCAACTGGGTTACCATCGTCAGCAGGGATTAGCGCTGGCAAATAAGAGTGGTTTTCGTCATAAACGCAGTCTGCAAATGACGTCAGTCAAACCTGCGCAAATGTGAGCCAGTGATAATGGGTGTTCACGGCCTGCCTGCTGGCAGGCTTCATCTGTTTTCAAAGGATCATACTACGTAGTGAAAAGACATAATCTTGCTCTGGCCCTGGTGCTGACAGCCGGGATTGCTGGCGCCGCAGAAGAAAATGCAACAGATCATTCAGCGCCGGGCGCCGTGCCGGTTATCTCGGCAGAGAGAAACGCGAGCATTGCGATGCCAGATGAGGCTGCGCAAAGTGCACAACATCAGGAGATGGCCGCAGGCGTAAAAGAGGTAAAGAGCGGGTCAGAAAGCAAAGCTACACCTTCAAACCTGCCAGCAAAAGCCGCTGCACAAGAGAGTGAGAACGCTGTCCAGAAGGCAGAACAGGCGGAAACATCAGCCAGAACCGCAGAGACGGCTGCGGCTCAGCCAGCCCAGGCGGAGGCACCGGCCAGAACCGCTGAGACAGCTGCCGCTCAGCCAGCCACTGAAAAGCAAATGACTTCGCCAGAAAATTCCGCAGAGTCGCGCATGTTTACTCCTGAGCAGGAGGCGCGCATCGGTCAGATTGCAAAAGCCTATCTGCTGGCTCACCCAGAGGTGCTTATGGAAGCGGGTGAGAAGCTCGATGCATTGCAGCATGAAAAACAGATTGAAAGGATTACCGCTGCGGTGATTGAACATCAGGACGCGCTGCTCAACGACAAAGCCATACCCACGGCAGGTCCGGCAGAGGCAAAAGTCGCGGTGATCGAATTCTTCGATTATCAGTGCATCGTTTGTGCAAGGCAGGCACCGATCGTCAACTCACTTATGCAAGCCCATCCAGAGGTACGTTACATCTTTATGGAGTGGCCCATCTTTGCTTCACGCTGGGAGACATCGTTGACAGCAGCGGAGACCGGCCTGATGGTCTGGCAGCAAAAAGGGGCAGAAGCCTACCTGGCTTATCATCACGCTCTGTTTGCAACGGGACACCAGGAAGGCAAGCTGACGCAGGCAGATATTAAAAAAGCGGCGGGTAAGCTAAAGGGCAAAGCACAGACGATGCTGGATGTGATTGCGCGAACCGACGCGCTGGCGCAAAACCTGGGTTTCATGGGCACGCCAGGCATTATCGTGATGCCAGCCACGGGCGCTGGTGCGCATAACGTCACGGTTTTCCCGGGGGGCGTGAACCAGCCAGCGCTTGAGGCCGCTATCACCAAAGCAGCAGGCACCGGTAGTTAACCGCTTTTATTTCCTCACAGGCTTCAGGTTCAGACAGGGCAGGCAAGATGGTGAACCTGAAGCCAGAATATCATGGCGTCCTTGCCACGCCGATATCTTATTTAACATAATATACATTATGCGAACCAAGGTGGCCGCCGGAAAGATCATCTAAAATCATGGCCTGACGCTACGCATTTCCGTTATCCCTTTTTCTGGCGTGACGCTGACACAACGATGCGCCTGACTGATTGCTGACAAACCTGGTCCCGTCTTTTCCAGGCGCTGACAGATCGGTTGCCGATGGTGGACGGATTGATCACGCCTCGTCTTTAGCTGCAAACCTCCTTCCGATTGTGCCTTGCCAAAAACGGCGCACATACCGCGTCTGCGTTGACGATCGGTCTGAGGCTTCAGCATTGCATTACAAAGCGCCTCGCTGAGGTTCGGCGATCGGTCTCTGCCGTGAGCCAGCAGAAAATGCGTGACTGCCGGGACTCAACCGACATTATTGTTGCCTGCGCCGCTGCAATAATGGCATCAACCTGTGGTTTCAGCAGACGTCAGGTCCCGTCAGGCCCGTCGCCGCTGGATAAACAGATTGCCGTAAATTGACCAAACGGTTTCACTCTGATCGTCCAGGCCTGTTTATTGGGCTTTACATCCCCGGAGAAACCAGATGCAGACGCCAGTCGCGTTGCGGTCAACTGGCCGTAACACCGGTACGCACCCTGCTCTCTGTTGTTTTCTGACCGCGTCGGAATCGGATGGCGAGATCGGGTTCAGCTCTCCAGGGGCAACGTAAACCAGAACAGACTGCCCCCGTGCGTGCGGTTTTCTGCACTGAGCACACCGCCATGCCGCTTGATGATTTCATTGCTGATGGTCAGTCCCATTCCCATGCCTTGTGCTTTTGTGGTGTAGAACGAATCAAAGATTTTGCCGATGACCTCTTCAGAGAGTCCAGTGCCGTTATCCGCGACCTCAATACGAATCAGGTTTGACGCAGGATGAGATGAGGCAATCCGCAGCATGCGGGGACCCGGATTATCTGCCATCGCCTCAATCGCGTTAATCACCAGGTTAAGCAGCACCTGCTGAATCTGCACGCTCTCGCAAAACACGCCATCCTCTTTTGCCGCTAAATCCAGCTCCAGCGACACCGAGCGCCGCTCCAGTTCCAGACGCGACAGCACAATGATCTCCCGGGCAATAAGATGAAGTTTTGCCGATGCAAACGCATTGTTCTGGTTACGTGTGAGCGACTGGAGGCTGCGAATAATATTCCCGGCGCGCTGTCCTTCGCGAATAATCTCATCCAGGCTGTGGCAGGCATTTTCCAGGTGCGCAGGATCGCGCTTTAGCCAGCGCTGGCTTGCACCGGCGTTGGCCACGATCGACATCAGCGGCTGATTAATCTCATGAGCAATGGATGAGGTCAGCTGGCCAACGGTGGTGGCGCGGGCTACGCGGGCAAGGTCCGCCTGGGCGATCCTGACGGCATCCTCCGCCTGTCGCTGTGCGGTGATATCCGTCAGTGTGCCAAAGTATTCGGCTACGTCCGGCCAGTTTTCATTGGGTTCGCCAATCCCTTTAATATACCGGCATTCGCCATCATCGCGGATGATGCGAAACTCCGCCTGCATCACCTCTCCCTTGCGTGCCCAGTCGTCTATCTGCGCTTTCAGACAGGGAAGATCGTCCGGATGCACGCGGCGCTGAAACTCGGCCATCGAGGTCGTCAACTGGTGATCGGGCAACCCCATAATGCGTTTATATTCATCAGAGATATACTGAATGTCGGGTTCAATGAGCCAGTGCCAGGTGCCGGTATGGCTGATTTTTTCGCCGAGCATCAGCGATGTCTGACTGGCGCGAAGCTGCTTCTCTATATTGCGCCGCTGGATGTTTTCTTCCACCAGTTCGGCGTATAAACGAGCCGTCTCCAGTGAGACGGCAGCCTGTGCGCCCAGCATGGCAACAATTCTGGAGTGATCGGCGGTAAACACATCGGGCATCAGACGATTTTCCAGATAAAGTACCCCGACCATTTGCGCCTGCCTGAACATGGGCACGCACATCACCGCAGCACCGGATGCAACAAGATAGTTATCCTGACTGAACGGGCTGAATTCATCTGGCTTCCCGGTGCGGATCTCCTGCCCGGTGCGGATCACCGCAGAGAGCACCGAAAGAGGAAGATCGGTCGCCACAGGCAGTTCGCGCACGATTTTTACCTTGACGCCTTCCGCGGTGGTAGAGGCTCTGGCCTGAATTTCAGGGACATTGCCCTCTGTCAGGCGTATCAGCATGCAGTGCTGCGCCCCGGCCCGCTCGACCAGCATCATCATCAGTATGTGGATCAGCCGATCGAGATTGATCTCCTCTGTCAGCGCGCGCATAACGGTCATCATGCTTTGCAGATCGCCCGTCACCGGACTTTGCTCAAACGACACGGTACTCAGCGCTGTTTGCATGCTATGGCTTGCCAGGGCTGGATAGTCCGATTCCAGCTGGTGAACTTTTGCCTTTGCGCCCCAGCGTTCCCATGCGGTGATGGCCCCTTTAATATAGGCATCTCCGGCAAAAGCCATACCTCTTGCATAGGCCAGACGCGCAGCCAGCTCACAGGCTAGCCCGTTGATATGCGGGAACTGCCCCTCACGTGACAGCGCAATCGCTTTTTCAAACAGTTCGAGTGCCTGTGCCGTATCCTCTCCTTCAAGGCGACAAAGCTCAGCACGCAGCAGCGCCTCCTTGTCAGCAAAAGTGTTGCTGTTTTCACTGGACCAGAGAGCGATTCGGTCAAGGTGAGGTTGCAGCGCCAGTCGTAAATCGCGGGTCATGCTCCCGGCGGCGCGTGGCACCGTCAGAGCGAGCGCGCTGTAAAGATGGTAATCGAGCATATGAATATGCCCGGGGATGAATGCAGTAAATCGCCCTGCCTCCTCGAACCCTCGGCAGGCAACAGCATATTCACCAGCAAAAAAGTAAGCCATGGCTTTGTAAAGCCGCGACCAGAACTGCATCAGGAACATGGGCTCGACGGTCAGTTCTGGCTCCAGCACAGGCGGCGTGAAGTTGTCGCCGCTAAAGGTGTTCCCGTGCGGTTTACGCAGAAACTGCACATAGTCCTGTTGCATGCTCAGGATCGCCTCAACATCCCGATACTGTGCCTTTCTGACGAACAGCAGCCCGCGCGTGATTGCGGTGTGGACGCCGTCAAGATGATCGCCTCTGGCAAGAAAATTCATGATCATATGGCGCAGTGCCAGACAGGCGGAGGTTCGATCGCCCGTTTCGACGCCAACGTCAAAGGCGGCTTTTGCCCGCTCAATGGCGTAGCTCAGCGGCATGGTCCAGACACTGACCTGATCGAGCGGCAGCAGCGTGCGCGCTTTGAAGCTGACAAAGTTATGTTTATAAACCAGTTCGCGCGCCAGTAACGAACTGGCGAAGCCGCGGCTGTACTCCGCATACTGGTCGCCGCAAACCACGCCATACCATGCGAGCGCCAGCGTAGAGGCGCCGCTCAGGCCATGCGCCATCGACAGGTGCAGCAGCTTGCAGAGGATCATAAAGTGCAGGCGGGGATGGATAAATGCTGCAAAGGTGCTGGCGCTTGCCAGCAGGTTCATCACCGCTTCCGTATTTTTAGAGTCCACCGGGCCCAGTGAGCGGAAACGGACGTAGGGATTTTTGCCTACGTCTTTTTTGAGGGCGATTCTGGCCGCGTCGCATTCTTGCTGGGTCGGATGACGATTGAGGTGAATACCCAATGCGGCGAGCCACGCCAGCGCCGTTTCCAGCGCCAGCTGGCTGTCAGACTGGCGCAGATGAATTTCTGCAATCAGGCAGGCGGCACCGGCTTTATCTGCTACCTCGCCCGGCGATGCGTGAATGCGGGCGCAGAGTGCCAAAGCCAGAGGCAGATCCCCGTTAAGAAACACACACTCCGCCTCTTCCAGCAAAAACAGGGCGGTTTCATCCTGCTCCGCTTCAGCAAGGATCGCGCGGGCCGTCTGCAGATAGCGTAACGCAGAGACATAGTCACCACTGGCTTTTGCCCGCTGGCTGGCACGAAGCATCAGCTGACTGAATCCTGATCTGTCGTGCATCAGGCGGGCACCGTTTTTCACAGAGAGCAGATGGTGAGCAGCCCTGAAGAGCAGCGTGCTGGCGTGATCGCGTGTGGACTCACGCATAAAATAGCAGGCCGCTGCATAGTGAAACGCCTCCTGCTCATTTTCATCAGGAAGCCTGAGCGCGGCCTCATGCATGCTGTCGTGCCTGAACGCATACCCCGCCTTGTTCAGCGTGATAAACCTGGCGGTGACGGCTGGCAACAGTGACAGCGCGATCGCCGCCACGTCGTCCCCAGTGATGCCGTTAAGGGTCTCCAGCTCCCCCGTGCTTCCCAGGAGTGCGAGCTGGCCCAGCATCTGTCGGGTGCGATGCGGCAGTGAAGAGAGGTTCAGCAACACGCTGGCCGCGACGTTGGCAGTATAGTGGCTGTTTTCCAGCGCGCGCAAATCACAGCTCCATCGGGATGAGGCACTGTACGTGATCAGGCCATCGCTCACCGCCTGCCGGAAAAACTCAAAGGTCGCCAGGGGGTTCCCGTCGGTTTTTTCATGGATCAGCTTCGCCAGATCGGCCGTCGCCGCGCTGCGGGTGTGAAACCGCCCTGCCAGCCAGTCAGCAATGCGCTTTTCGGACAGCGGTTGCGGGGTAATGTCGGTGATACGCGCAGCGCGAGTGCGTAGCTGGTTCAGGTGGGTAGCCATCGCGGCGCAGGCTAAAGAATCGTGATCTCGATGTGTGATCACCAGCAGCATGGGGATCTCTTCGCTCAGGCCCAGCAGGTTCTGTAGCAGATTCAGCGTCGCCTGATCGGCCCAGTGAAGATCGTCAATCAACATGACCAGTGGCCGCCCTGGCGCGGTAAATGCCCTGACCAGGTTGCAGGCGACCTGATTGACACGCTCTCTGGCATCCAGGGCACGAGAATGTGCCTGTACGGCGGCTTTCTGTTCAAGCAATATGCCCAGCTCGGGAACCAGACTCACGGCCAGCCCTGCGTGATCGCCCAGCAGGCGTAGAATATGCGATTTCCAGCGCGCCATCTCCTCCGCCGGTCGACCCAGCACCTGAAGCGTCAGCGTTCTGAACGCGGCGGTAAAAATGGCATAGGGTAACACGGGCGAGTACGGGTCCGCCTTTACCAGCGTAAGCAGCGCGTTTTTATTGCGTAGCAGTCGGAGCGACGACGCGATCAGCGATGACTTCCCTGCCCCTGGCACGCCGGCTATCGCGACCAGACGGTGTTTACCGCTCAGGCTGACCTCATCAAAAGCAGCCACTATCTCACTCGCCTGAGGATGCTCGCTGAAGAGCGCATCGGTAGCGTGATGCTCAGGCTGCATATCCTGCGTCCCCAAAGGGAACGCTGCGATCGTGCCGTCCGGCATCAGATTTGCAGCGCAGCGACGCAGATCGGCCACCACACCCTCCGCACTCTGATAGCGCTGCTCAGGCGATTTAGTCAGCAGCTTGAGTATCAGGGAGGAAAGCACCTGCGGGACATCCTGTCGTATAAGATGCGGCGGTACCGCTTCTGAAGCGATGTGGTGATGAACCCACTCTGCGTAGCTGCCCTCAAGGTTCCCGTAAGGCAGCCTGCCGGTTAGCAGCTCGTACAGCACAATCCCCATACTGTATAAGTCACTGACGCGGCTGACCGGATGCGTCGAACGTGACGTATGCTCTGGCGACATATAGGCCAGCGTTCCGCCCGCTACCGGCAGGCGCGGCTGCTGCAAAGGGTTATGAAGTATTGACAGACCGAAACCGCCCAGCTGCACGCAGCCGTCATCGGAAAGAAAGAGGTGCGCAGGCTTGATATCCCCATGCACCAGTCCCTGCTGATGCACCCGGCTAAGCGAGGCGCAGAGCCGGGCAGCCAGCAAAAGAAAATCAGCCAGGGTGCCGGGTGGCTCAGCGAGCACGTCTGCCAGCGTACGCCAGGTGAACGTGCTGTAAATCAGCGCATAGCGCCCCTGATAACTGCTGTACTTCAGCGGCGTAAGTGACCCACTGGCGGCCAGCCGATCGCGCAGTGCAAATTCATTTTTCAGCCGCTGTGTCACGGGTAAAATTGAGGCCTCATTACAGGCGGTGGTCAGCACAAAGGTTTCACCGGTAACGGTATGCCGACACAGCAGCCAGTCGGTATCGCTTTCCTGCGCCAGCAACGTAAACGTCATTTCTCCGGAGAGCAAAAGCTCATCGGTCTGCCTGCTCTCCTGCGCCAGCGTTGAGTCCGTCATGGATGTGCCGCCTTAAGCAAGAACTGCTGGCGGATATGCTCAAACAGGGTGTCAATTTCAACGGGCTTTGATAAAAAGGCGATGGCCCCCAGGTTGATGGCATAGCGCAGCATGGCCTCATCACCGTTTCCGGAAATGATGATACCCAGTGGGTTTTCGATTCGACGGGTAAGATTGATGAACAGCTCAAAACCATTCATGCCCTTGAGCTGCACATCAATGATAAAAAGCGCGGCATTCGCCATCGCTGCTTCATCGCAGAGCAGAGATTCCGCCGATTCAAAGGCGTCGGTCAGATAGCCTTCGGACTGAAGCAGATTGGTCAGCCCACTGCGGACAGAACGTTCGTCATCAACGACGACAATGCGCTGCGACAGCTGCATGCGGTTTTCCTTACATAAAACTCAGGCCTGGATCAGGCATGTCTTCAGGAGGGTCTGTCTCCTGAGGTTGAGGAGGTATCACCAATCTTATGGTGATATTCATGACGAAACCAGCGCAGGCTGACCGGCTGGCGCGCGATCAGGCATTTGATGAGCGGAATAAGGTGTTCACCAGCCTGCATACCCAGCAGGCCTACCAGAGCAATTACCGGCGGTGCCGGGGAGTTGACGTCGAGGATGGCATAAATCACGCCAGCCAGTACGCCAGCGGCCAGCGAAAGGGAGTAGCGCTTCAACATGGTCAGCCCGCCTCTTTCGTTGCCGGGGAGAGCGAAACGGGTTGCTGCGTTACCACCGCCTGCGTCTGATCGTGTGACGGAATGGCGGCGGATGATGCCGTGTGCAGCAGCTTACCGCCTAACGAACTGCCAATTACCATCCCCAATAGCCCAACCAGCGCAACCGCCGGCGGTGCGGGTGACTGAATCTTCAGCAGCGCATAGATCAGGCCAATCAGCATGCCTGCACCGAGAGAAATAAGTAATGGATGCATCGCATCTCCTGGAAATAGCCGTCCGGCACCGAAGGCCAGAGAGTAAACTGAATAATGGCGTTAACAGACGCCCTGTCCGCTGAGCAGCACCCTGCTGCTGTGGCTGTTGCGAGGGTCACTGTCTGAGCACAGTGTAAGAATCTTTCCGTTTTCAGACTATTATCTTCAGGGATAACTATACGAAGGTATACCTATCCCTTTGTATAACTAGACGCTTCCCGATCCGCCTGATCATAATCCTGCCATTCCGCTATCCTGCTGACCCAGCAGGACAATGATCTGTCCACGGCGCTGATGGCCGTGTCAGGTCCCTTGTCTCAGGAGAATGTATGGTGACATCTGGTAAAGCCGACCGAATGCAAGCGCAGATCGCAGGGATCGCGCGCAGCGTATCGAGGCAACGTCGGGAGGGAAAGCGATCATGACGCGTCTCTACTCTCAGCCGCCCCGCATTGATGCAGGGTTATTTTTCCTGCGTTTTACCGGCTGCCTGCTGTTATTGCACGTGCACGGTCTGCCAAAAATATTCCACTTCAGCGAAGAGCTGACACATATTGAGGATCCGTTTGGTCTCGGCCCCTGGGTGAGTTTACTGTCCGCCATTGTTGCTGAGGTCATCTGCCCGCTGTTTATCCTGGTTGGCGCATTTACCCGCCTGGCCTGCCTGCCCATTATTGCCGTACTGCTGGTCGCGATGCTGTTTGTGCATCCCGACTGGAGTATTGCAGAGGGCCAGTTTGGCTGGCTGCTGTTAATTATCTTTACCACGCTGGCGATCGCCGGGCCAGGCCGGTGGCGAGTCGGTGCAAGCCAGTCCCGCGAGGTACGCTATGGCGCAGGTTAACGATATTCACGACGTCACCCCGGAAAAAGAGAGCCTGCCCGCTGTGACCGCCTCACCCTGGCAGCCGCTACGGCAGCCGGTTTTTCGCCTGCTCTGGATCGCCACGGTAGTATCCAATATCGGCTCGTGGATGAATGACGTCGGCATTAACTGGACGATGCTGACGCTCAGCGCCGATCCGCTCAGCGTGGCGCTGGTGCAGGCGGCCAGCAGCCTGCCTATGTTCCTGTTTGCCCTGCCTTCTGGCGTACTGGCTGACATCATTGACCGACGAAAATACCTGCTCTTTTCGCAGCTGTGGGTGTTTATCGCGGCGGCGGGTCTGACGCTGCTCTCTTTTACCGGGCACGTGACGCCGCTGGTGCTGCTCATTGCCGCCTTCCTGATGAGTGCAGGTGCTGCCATGAGTTCACCGCCGTTTCAGGCGATTGTGCCGGAGCTGGTGGAAAAGCGGGAGCTGGGCCCGGCGATCGCCCTGAACTCACTGGGCATTAATATCAGCCGCGCCATTGGTCCTGCACTGGGGGGACTGATCCTCTCTTTCGCGGGTCCCTGGATGGTTTTCCTGCTTAATGCCCTCTCTGTGCTGGGGGTGGCGTGGGTACTCTATCGCTGGAAAGAAGCGCCCAGCGTGCAGCGTCTGCCGCCCGAGCATTTTTTTTCGGCGGTACGGGCCGGTATTCGCTACGTGCACGCGGCCCCGGTGCTGCGCAACGTTCTGGTTCGTACCCTCGCCTTTTTTATATTCGGCAGCGCTGGCTGGGCGCTTCTGCCGCTGGTTGCCCGCCGGGAGCTTGGCTTAGGCCCTGGTGGATACGGCATTATGCTGGCCTTTATCGGCGTAGGCGCGATCTGCGGAGCGGTGCTGTTGCCTCGTCTGCGCAAACGCTTTAACGCTGACCAACTGATGGTGCTGGCAAGCCTGCTGTTTGCTGCCACCCTGCTCGCGCTGGCGTTTGTGCGGCATATCTGGCTGCTCAATGCGTTTGAGTTTTTCACCGGTTTCGCCTGGATTGCGGTCCTCTCAACCCTGAACCTCGGCGCGCAGCGCAGCGCCGCCAGATGGGTGAAAGCGCGTGCGCTGGCGGTTTACCTGACGGTGTTTTTTGGCTCAATGACCGTGGGCAGTGCCATCTGGGGGCAGCTTGCCTCTCACTATGGCATTCCGGTGTCACTCTGCGTGGCGACCGTGGGTATGGTGCTGGGCTCGCTGACCGTGTTGCGCTGGCGCCTGGATAAGGATCCCGATCTGAATCTTGATGTCAGCGAGAGCGGCGAGCCCGTTCCGACGCTGGATATCGATCACGATCGTGGGCCGGTTCGGGTGAGCTATGAGTATCATATCCGTCAGCAGGACGCGCATGATTTCATTCTCTGTATGCAGGATATGCGTCGCGTTCGCCGACGCGGCGGTGCCATCAACTGGGCTGTTTATGAAGATATTCTGCAACCCGGCATATTTGTAGAGACGTTTGTGGTGGGATCCTGGATGGAGCATCTGCGCCAGATTGAACGCTACACCATGAATGATCAGAAGATACAGACACGCGTTTATGCCTTTCACCAGAAGCCGGACATGCCAGTAGCACGCTACCTGGTCGCCCCGGAGTAATGTCATGTCCCCTGATAAAAGGCTGCCTGCGGGCAGCCTTTTTGATGACCTTTTATCCGAACCGCGCCTGTAGTCTCTCCGACACGCTGGCCATACCTGTCGATATTTGGCGTCGCCAGCACGTCGGGCCTGGCGATCAGCTGAGTTCGCGCGACGCGAACCGCTCCAGTGCCGGTCCATCAAGGCGATAGCGTACCCACTCGCTCAGCGGAAGCGCATCGATACTGTGATAAAACGCTTTCGCCGACGTATCCCACTCCAGCGCATTCCATTCAATACGGCTACAGCAGCGGCTGACGGCCAGCTGCGCAATATACTGCAGTATCGCCTTGCCGGCGCCGCGCCCGCGATAATCAGGCGTAAAATAGAGATCTTCCATGTTCAGGCTGTGGCGTCCCAGCCAGGTTGAAAAGCTCATGGAAATCACACAATAGCCAGCAATGTGGCCGTCGATTTCGCAGATATAGGCTTCGGCATTGGTTTTCTGAGAAAAAAGAGATCGTCGGATCTCATCGATATCGGGCGCAGCCTGCTGCGGCGTTTCACTGTAGACGGATAATCCGTTAATCATGTTATAGATGGCATCCATATCGTCCGGGGTGGCCTGCCGAATAATAACCGTCATACGTTTTTCTCTGTTGAGGGCAGATTGATGAGAGCCATAATAATCGCTATCCTTCAATGAATTAAGTGCAATAAAATCAATTAAAGGTGAATTTCATGCATCATGTTCTGCGACGTCTTGACCTTAACCTGTTGCCAGTCTTTGATGCGGTTTACCGTCATCGATCTGTGCGGCTGGCAGCAGCAGAGCTTGCAATGAGTACCTCCGCGCTAAGCCATGCGCTGACGCGCCTGCGTGATTTTCTGAACGATCCCCTTTTTTACCGCGAAGGACATAAGATGTGCCCCAGCGTCTATGCTGAGCAGATTGCCCCTGAGATAGCGGCGACGCTGTGCGCGCTGAACCAGCGGCTGAGCCCGGTACATCCCTTTGAGCCGCAGAAAAGTAGCGAGACCTTTCGCATCGCCGTCACCGACTACACGGCCTTTTGCATCTTTCCGACGCTGATGAAAGAGCTCGAAAGCCGTGCGCCCGCTCTGCGCTTTGAGCTCTGTCACCTGCCCCATAATCCCGCGCTGAATGAACTGCTTGCCGGTGAGGTTGACCTGGCATTGAGCTTCAGCGAGCCGGACGACGTCATCCACCAGGATCTGGATGAAGTGGAGCTATTCAGCGATGAATTTGTGGTGATCGCCAACGGCCGCCGCCAGAGCCTGACGCTCGATGACTATCTTGCCGCAGGCCATCTGGTGGTCACGCCCTGGAATGAAAAAAGAGGCTTGCTGGACCCGCATCTGGCCCAGCTGGGGCTGGAGCGACGCATCGTTATTAAAACCCCGTCAATGCTCAGTTCCCCTTACATCATTGCTGAGAGCGAACTGCTGATGGCAATCCCTTCCTTTGTGGCCGGCAAAATGGCCGATTTAACGCAGGTGAAAACCTTTCAGTTACCCTTTTCTGCCCCACCTTTTACGGTAAAAATTTACTCTCATAAACGAAGTGGTAAAAAAGCCTCTGCTGACTGGCTCAAAGGCGTGATCGCCGAGTGTGTTAAGCCGCAGGAAAGCACTGCCCCCCTGGTCGCGTGAGCCTGTGCAGAAGCGCGTCTGGCCGGTAGTCACTACAGTGCCAGACTCACCGGTTTCGCCCTCAGCTCTCCGGCCTGCGCCAGCCTGACGCCGTGAGTTACAGTCGCGGTATCACTGGTTATACTGAATTTGCCAGAGGGGAGCCATTCCCTGTTTACAGCAATGTAAAAAGGGCGCGACGGATGAGAGAGACAGGCTGTTGAACAGGAACAACACGTTTGTTGCCATTCAGTCTCTCGACGTCACGTTTTCTGCTGGTGTCATACACGAGGATGAAACGTATCGGATACTGTGCCGATAATCAGAATTTGCCGGAAACGTCCCTGTGCGGGTAAAAACCGGCGACACGCGGCCGGCTGTGACAGACTAAGCTGCGATTATTGCTAACAAAGGAGATAACAGGATGCCTGAGATTGTGGTGCATGCGGTAGAGGGTCGCTCTGCCGAGCAGAAGAAAAACCTGATGGTAAAGATTACGGATGCCGTGGTGGAAAGCTTTGGCGTAGATCGCGATGTGGTGGTGGTGTCTATTATTGAAACCAAAGCCACTGACAAAGCGCGCGGTGGCATCCCTTACAGCGAACGTAATAAGACGTGATTTCGCTACTGGCGGGGATGGTGCGCTATACCCGCCCCCGACCCGCCAGTGCGTCCTGACCTTACCGGCTACCGGCTGCCATCAGGCTGTTGAAACGGATTAAATCGGCCTCGGTATCAATATCCTGCACACACCCTGTATCCTCTACCTCAACGGCATGACACAGCGTGTGCTGTAACAAAGCGCGTGCGCCCGTGTCCCCTTGCAGCTCAGACAGAGCCTGATAAAAGCCGCGCTGAAAGCCGACAGGATGACCGGGTTGCCCGTGCACCACCGCACGCGCCAGCGGTGAATGGTGCAGTGCGGCAGCCACGGCCAGCAAACTTCCTGAGGCGATAAAAGGCATATCGCCCAGCGTAATCAGCCAGCCATCATAGGCTGCGCTGGCTTTTACTCCGGCGGCGATAGAGTCACCCAGTCCTTTGCTGTCGCAGATCACCCTCTGGCCAGCGGTAATTTGTGCATGAATAGCAGCATCCTCTGGCCGGGTCACGACAAACAGGTCCAGTCCTGTTGCCGCTGCCTGCTCCAGACTGTGTTGTAAAACGGGTTTACCGTTCAGCAACGCCAGCAGCTTATGTTTCCCCGTGTTTTGCCGGAAACGGCGGCTGAAGCCAGCCGTCATCATCAGGATCGCAATCCTCACCCCAGGCCTTCCTGTGCCATCAGCGGCTCCACCGGCGCTTCGGCCGGGAGCGCGCAGCCATTTTTATGACGCACAATGTCGGCCAGAACGGAGAGCGCAATTTCCGCAGGGGTTTTACTGCCAATATCAATGCCAACCGGTGCATGAATGCGGCTAATCTGTTCGGGCCGCAAATCACCATACTCACCCAGCCTGGCTTTTCTCCTCATGCTGTTCTTTTTTGACCCCATCGCGCCGATATAAAAAGCGGGCAGATTGACTGCTTCCATCATGGTCAGGTCGTCAATGCGAGGATCGTGAGTAAGCGACAGGATCGCCGTGCCGGCGTGGCAACCCTCGCGCTCCAGATACACGGCGGGAAACTGTTTAATCAGGATAACGTGGCTGTCCAGTGAAGCAGTCATATTATCCAGAACGTCTTCACGGTGTTCGCACACCACGGTTTCAAAGCCGAGCGCGACGGCAAAATTAGCGCAAAAAAGCGCCACGCTCGAGAGTCCGCCAATCACCAGCCGTGGCGCAGTTGAGAGCGTAAGCGTAACGGTTGCGCCGTCCCGGCTGGTGAGCGTGCGGCTGGTATAGGTCGCCGGTGAAATCGAATAGCAGGGATGCGGCAGGATAATTTTCTTTTTAACCGCCGTTGCCGCCGTCAGAGCATCGTGCATCTGTTGCAGGTAGGCGATGCTGGCCTCGCCGGGCGGGAGTTTCTCTACCAGAATATCGAGCACACCACCGCAAGGCAGCGCCCTGTCCGGCTCAAAACCGCCCTCACCGTAGCGCACCACCTGACTGGCCGCAGAAAAGGCGTCCTGGCGAATACGCTCAATGAAGCTCTCTTCCACACAGCCGCCCGAAAGTGAACCACAGTGGTAGCCCCCTTTCCTGATAACCATCATCGCGCCAGGCGGGCGCGGTGACGATCCATAGGTCGAAAGCACCGTGCAGAGCCACACCTCATGCGCGCTGACCCACTGCAATCCCGCGCTTAACACCTGCATATCAAGGTTGTGCATGACCTGCTCTCTCCGGCAACATGCGCCCGTGCAACCTCAGGCGCTCAAAAAACACAGAATTCCGGCTTGTTTTACCGGCGTAATCGCATACAGGCGGCTGGTTATTGTTACGGCAATGTGTGATAACCCTATGCTGCCCGCTACACAGATCATAAAAGTTAGTCCGTCTGGCGCAAATGTGACAGTTCGCGGGCGCTTTTTCTCTTTAACTGGTTGAAATAATGGCAGCGCCGAAGTCTGACGGTGAAAATTTAGGGTTTATTCTGTATGATGTAACTAATGACATTCCCTCCTTGAGGGATGTGTTGTAGAACAGGTTCGCGGCAGGCGTTCTCTCCCTCCTTAATGACCGGCATCACTCTGAAGGCGTTAACGCTGTTTTGTTGGCAGCGCCGCAAAGTCTGGCACGGGTGTTGCGTTTTGCCTGACACGACGCGATGCTGTTTGCGGTTATTTCCACCAGCAGGACTGATTATGGACAACCGCCTCTGCCAGGCGCTTCAGCTGAGCTTTCCTTTGATTCAGGCGCCGATGGCGGGCGTATCGACGCCCGAACTGGCCGCAGCGGTCAGCAACAGCGGCGCACTGGGCTCCGTTAGCGTCGGCGCGTCAGATCCCTCCCGGGCGCGACTCATGCTGACGCAACTGCGTGCCCTGACCCGTGCACCCTTTAACGTTAACCTCTTTTGCCATACGCCACCGTTGCGCGATGCAGCGCGTGAAAACGCCTGGATCGCACGCTTCAAACCGCTGTTCGCCCGGTTTGGCGCCACACCGCCCGCTTCTCTGGAGGAGATATACCCCTGCTTTCATGCCGGCTCCCCCATGGCTGAAGTGATCCTGCATGCTGCACCTGCGGCGGTAAGCTTCCATTTTGGTTTGCCTGAGCAGGCGTTTATCGACCAGTTGAAACAAAACGGCATCGTAACGCTGGCCAGCGCCACCTCGGTGGATGAAGCACGCCAGATAGCCGCCGCAGGCATCGATTTTATCGTTGCACAGGGCATTGAAGCAGGCGGCCATCGCGGCCTTTTTGATCTGGAAAAGGCGGATGCGCAAATGAGTACCCTGACGCTGGTTCAGGCGATTAAGCGCCATAGTCACAGGGCCGTGATTGCCGCCGGCGGCATTATGGATGGTCAGGGGATCGCCGCAATGATGCGGCTGGGCGTTGCCGGGGTCCAGATGGGCACCGCGTTTATTCTTTGTCCGGAGTCGGCGGCAAGCGAGGCGTGGCGTTCAGCGCTGAAAAGCGATGCGGCTGCCTTTACCGAACTCACTGCTGCTATTTCAGGACGACCTGCGCGCTGCATCAGTAACGCTTTTTGTCAGTTTACGCGGGACGTGAGTCCTGATGCTATTCCTGCCTATCCGCTGGCCTACTCGTTAGGCAAGGCGCTTGCTGACGCGGCCGCCGCTCAGAATGCGCACGGGTTCGGCGCGCAGTGGGCGGGTCAGGGAGCGATGCTGGCGCGGGAGATGTCAGCACATCAGCTGGTTAATACACTGAAAGCGGAATATCACGCCGCGCAGTAGCTGTTACTCAATGCCCGACGGTTTTAGAAAACAGATTCACGACCAGCACGCCCGCGATAATCAATGCCAGTCCGAGCATGGCGGGCAGATCGAGCTTCTGCTTAAACACGATCCAGCCTACCGCTGAGATCAGCACAATGCCGACACCGGACCAGATGGCGTAGGCAATACCGGTCGGCATGGTGCGCAGCACCAGCGTCAGAAAATAGAACGCGATGATATACCCCGCCACCGTCACCACTGACGGCCACAGTCGGGTAAAAGACTCGGAGGCTTTAAGGCTGCTGGTGGCGATCACCTCTGCCACTATGGCGATAAACAGATAAACGTAACTCATAACCCTCATTCTTAAGCAGAGAGATTGCCGCACAGCTATATCGGTACGGGTGACGGAATGACCTATTTTAATTGAGGAAATCAAAGAAAGGGAAACGGCAAGGGAGTGGTTTGATATGAATCAAAAAACGGCAAACCTGTCGATCTGCCGTTTAAGATTTACCGACACTGGCTGGCACAATTCTGCACGCAAATTTGCGTCTGACTGCTACAGGAACCGTTTCCCCGCGTATTGCAGTGGGAACGTTCTACATAACAATTCTGCTGACAGCTGGCGAGATCGCACTTTGCCGCAATCGGCGTAAGCTGGGCAACCGGTGTCCGTTGGGCAAAGATCGTTTGTGAGGCTGTCGGCTGCGCAATTGCGCTGTGTCCCAGCAGCATGGTGCTCAACAGCAGTATGGCATAAGGCAGTTTCATTCTGATGCTCCCCCGAATTCAACACAGGCTAAGTATGGCTGGCAATGCGCTAAACGTCTTAACGCGTTGCGCAAAAGCCTCCAGCCATCACACTCTTGCCCGGCCTGAAACAAAGGATTCAGACCAGAAAAATCGCACTAAAGTAGTGCATCTTACGCGCCTCCTTGCACACTTTCGCCCCCTTTCCATCTGCGATCGACGCTGACCACCGCATCAGGAGGGATTCTCATGGTTGGTACAAAAGTTGCAGCTTCTACAGTCTAAACAAGGAGAGGAGCACCTCATGAAAGCGATTGTAATTGGCGGCGGCATCGGCGGTATGAGCGCGGCGATTGCACTGGAAAAGGCGGGTTTTACCACTGCGGTGTTTGAAGCCGTAAAAGAGATGAAACCCGTAGGCGCGGCCATCTCTGTCTGGCCTAATGGCGTTAAATGCCTGAACACCCTGGGCCTGAAAGCGCAGCTACGCGCGCTGGGTGGCAATATGGCTTATATGGCCTATCAGGACTTTGCCAGCGGTACGACGTTAACGCGCTTCAGTATGGATCCGTTGATCAGACAGGTGGGTGAATACCCCTACCCGGTGGCACGTGCCGAACTTCAGGCCATGCTGATCGACAGCTATGGCCGTGAACGCGTGAGCTTCGGCAAGCGCGTGACGCAGGTGACAGAACAGTGCGACGGCATCACCGCACATTTTGATGACGGCTCAACGGCGCAGGGTGATTTTCTGGTCGCCGCTGACGGTGCGCACTCGGTGATCCGCCACGCCGTGCTGGGCGAACAGGTTGAACGTCGCTACGCCGGTTATGTGAACTGGAATGGCCTGGTGACGATTGACGAGTCGCTTGCGCCCGCCAATCAGTGGACCACCTTTGTCGGCGAAGGCAAACGCGTCTCCTTGATGCCGGTAAGCCAGAACCGCTTCTATTTCTTCTTTGATGTGCCCCTGCCGAAAGGTCTGGCGGAAGATCGCACTACGGTGAAAGCCGATCTGCGTCGTTACTTTCACGGCTGGGCAGATCCGGTGCAGCGGCTGATTGACGCCCTCGATCCCGCTACCACTAACCGCGTGGAGATCCATGATATTGAACCCTTTAGCCGCTTTGTCAGGGGCCGCGTGGCGCTGCTGGGCGATGCGGCACACAGCACGACACCCGATATTGGTCAGGGCGGCTGCGCAGCCATGGAGGATGCTGTCGTGCTGGCCAACTGCCTGGCTGCCCATTCACTGAGCATTGAGGATGCGCTGCTACGCTATGAGGCGCGTCGGGTAGAACGCACGCGTGACCTGGTGCTGAAGGCACGCAAACGCTGCGATGTCACCCACGGCAAAGATCCCCAGGCGACCTCGGCCTGGTATCAGGAGCTACGCCAGGAGACCGGCGCACGCGTGCTGGCCGGGATGTGTGAAACCATTGAAGGCGGCCCGCTGGGATAAAAAAAGCGGGCACTACGCCCGCTCAGCCTTAGTCGGCAAGACCGCGATTTTTCAGCATTGGCGCAAGCTGCGGCTCGCCACCGCGCCACTTCTCATACAGTTGTTTGAGATCGCTGCTGTTGCCGCGCGACAAAATCATCTGACGGAAGCGATCGCCGTTCTCGCGCGACAGCCCGCCGTTTTCTGCAAACCACTGATAGCCGTCATCAGCCAGCATCTGGGTCCAGATGTAGGCGTAATAACCGGCTGCGTAGCCGCCGCCCCAGATATGCTGAAAATAGCTGGAACGATAGCGCGGCGGAACCGCTGCCAGCGCCAGGTTATCGCTTTGCAGCGCCTGCTGTTCAAAACCCTCTACCGACTGAGGTGCTTCCCCGGCGGCAATGCTGTGCCAGTGCAGATCGAGCAGCGCGGCGGCCAGCAGTTCGCTCATGTCATAGCCCTTATTGAAGCGGCTGGCGCGCACGATTTTTTGATGCAGCGCATCAGGCATCACCTCCCCGCTTTGGTAGTGGCGCGCGTAGTTCAGAAATACCAGCGGCTCGCTCGCCCAGTGCTCGTTGAACTGTGAGGGGAATTCTACGAAATCACGCGGCGTTGCCGTACCAGAGAGGCTGGGATAGCGCTGAGTGGCGAACAGTCCGTGCAGGGTGTGGCCAAACTCGTGGAAAAGCGTAATGACATCATCCCAGCTAAGCAGTGCCGGTTCCCCTTCTGGCGGGCGGGTGAAGTTACACACGTTGTAAATAACCGGGCGTGTCGCCAGCAGCTTTGACTGATGGACAAAGTTGCTCATCCAGGCACCGCCACCCTTGTTGTCACGCTTAAAATAGTCGGTGTAAAACAGCGCCAGCGGAGCGTCGTCTACATCAAAAATTTCATAGACACGCACGTCCGGATGATAAACCGGCAGATCGTGGCGCTCGCTAAAGCGAATGCCGTAAAGCTGACTCGCCGCCCAGAATACCCCTTTTTCCAGCACGTTGTTCAGCTCGAAATAAGGACGGATCTGGCTCTCGTCGAGATCGTACTGGGCTTTACGCACCTGCTCGGCATAAAAGGTCCAGTCCCACGCGGCCAGGGTGAAATCGCCTTGCTGCTGGTCAATCGTCTGCTGTATCGCCGCCGCCTCGCGTTCAGCGCGCGCGCGCGCGGCCGGAACAATATTGCGCATAAAGGCAAACGCCGCATCGGGCGTTTTAGCCATCTGGTCGGTGAGCTGCCATTCTGCGAAAGTGGCAAAGCCCAGTAGCTGCGCCTGCTGCGCACGAACCTGCGCCAGCTCAAGCAGCAGTGCGCGGGTATCGTTCTCATCGCCCTTTTCGCTGCGGTGGATGGATGCGTCAAACAGCGCCTTACGCGTTTCACGTGAGCGCAGCGCCTGCAGCGCGGGCTGCTGCGTGGTGTTTTGCAGCACCAGCAGCCAGGCATTCTCCAGCCCACGTGCTTTTGCCGCCGCCTGCGCCACAGCCCTATCCGCCTGACTCAGCCCGTCCAGCTCACCTGACGTCTCTACTACCAGCCCACCCGCTTTCGTGGCGGCCAGCAGTTTGTTTGTGAAACGCGTGCTCAGGCGGGCCGCCTGCTGGTTCAGCGCCTTGAGTGTCTGTCTGCTCTCTTCGTCCAGACGGGCACCAGACAGCTGATAATGCTGCCAGGTGACCTCCACCAGCCGTAGCGACTCCGGATCGAGATTCAGCGTCTGGCGCTGCTGATAGACCGCATCCAGACGCGCAAACAGGGCGCTGTTCAGCACGATCTCATCGTTTAATGCGGTAAGCTGGGGCGCAATCTCTTCATCGACCTGTTGCAGATAATCACTGGTATGTGCGGAGGTCATTGCGCCAAATACCAGATTGACGCGTTCCAGCAGTTGTCCGCTGCGCTCCAGCGCCTCAAAGGTATTGGCGAAGGTCGGCGTCTCGGTGCTGTTTGCAATCGCCTGCACCTCCCGGCGCTTCTCCTCAATCCCCGCCTGAAGCGCAGGCAAAAAGTCCTGTTCCTGAATCTGGTCAAACGGCGGCGTCTGACAGGGCAACGTACTGGCCTGGAAAAACGGATTTTGTCTGACGTTCATGCCTCGCTCCTGATCGCTGTGCAAAAAACTATCCTGGCAGGTTGCGGCGCGCTGGACAACTCAGCGCTGCGTGCAGCCGGCATCGCGCGACCACACTGCCCGACCATTGATCCACGTCTGGGCGATATTGCGGTCATCGCCCAGGGTCATCAGCATAAAAAGCTGCTCCCAGATATCTTTGCTGTGACTGAGACGCAGCCGCTGCAAAGGCGAGACGGCGGGATCGATTACCACAAAGTCCGCCTCTTTACCTGCACTGAAATTGCCGATATGGTCGTGCAGATCGAGCGCGCAGGCACCGCCAAGCGTGGCGTGGTAAAACGCCTCAGCCGCGCTGAGTCGATACTGTTGCAGCTGTCCGACCTTGTAGGCTTCCCCCAGCGTCTGCAACATATTAAAGGTGGTGCCGGCACCGACATCCGTCCCGATACCTGTTTTCACGCCCTGCTCCCAGCTGCGTTTCAGGTTAAACAGTCCACTGCCAAGAAACAGGTTAGAGGTCGGACAAAAGGCGATGGCGGAATCGGTCTCATGCAAACACTGCCACTCGCGATCGTCCAGATGCAGACAGTGCGCAAACAGGCTGCGCCGACCGGTCAGCTGATGATGGTGATAGACATCAAGATAACCCTGACGCTCGGGAAACAGCGCTTTGACCCAGGCCACTTCCTGTGGGTTCTCGCTCAGGTGAGTGTGTAGCCAGACGTCAGGAAACTCCTGTCGCAGCTGCTGGACCTTTTCAAGCAGCGCGCTGCTTGAAGTGGGGGCAAAACGTGGGGTCAGCGCATAGCTGAGGCGTCCGCGTCCGTGCCAGCGCGCAATCAGTGCGCGGGTATCAGCATAGCTCTGCTCAGGCGTTTCCAGCAGAGCATCCGGCGCATGGCGATCCATCATCACCTTGCCAGCAATCATACGCATATTGATGGCGTCGGCGGCGCTAAACAGCGCGTCGACCGATTGCGGGTGGACAGTACCAAACACCAGCGCGCTGGTGGTCCCGTTTGCCAGCAGCTGTTGCAGAAAGAATTCAGACATAGTGGCGGCGTGGTCAGGACAGTGATACTGGCTCTCTACCGGAAAGGTATAGTGATTAAGCCATTCCAGTAGCTGTTCACCATAGGCCCCAATCATTTCCGTTTGCGGATAATGGATATGGGTATCAATAAAACCCGGTACGATCAGCCTGCCGCGCAGGTCGATCACCTCGTCAGGCAGTGGCGGGCGCGCGTCCCAGGCATACAAGCCAACAATGCGCCCGGCTTCGAGCAGCAGCACGCCATCCTCAAGATAACGCGCCCGATCGGCAATCTCTTCGGGCCGGCTTACCACCCCGGTAAAATCAAAAAAGCTGGCGCGAAGCGCGGTAATTTCAGATGGCATGGCGTTCCTTTTTTCGCGCAGGCAGGCGCGACTGGCGTTGAGTCAGGCTTACTCTTCTGCAACCCCTGTGCCAGAAATCCGCATATCTGACCGTTATTCAATACGTTATATGAAAAACGTATTACGTCGGCGATTGATGAAAAGGTATCGTATGCGCAACCGATTACCTTTTATCGCGCTGCTTGCCCTTGTTATCCGCCCCAGCGTCTTATTGAGATGCCTTGCCCGGTGCTGGTGCAATGTGCCTCAATATGGCGCAACTTGTCAGCAATCGGTTATGCAGTATTACGCTGGCCTGGCCTGCCGCGCTTGCTGCCAGCCAGGTGGCGAAAGTTATTAATTCATGCCGTAATGCCGTAAACATACCCAGCGCATTCCGCTTATCAACCGGCGTAGCTTCCTGATCTAAGATCGTGCCGGTCAGTGGCAGCGTTCACTCCTCGCTTATTCAATGGCTCAGCCCTGAGCATGGCGTTGACTGAATAAAAAGATCTCGCCAGGGCGAGCCTGGTATGAGAAAGATTTACTCTTCCTTCTCGTTCCTGTCCGCTTTTGTCCTTTAAGTACGGATTAGCCCTTTTATATTTGAAATTTTGCTCGTAATATCAAATAGCTACTTTAAGCCCAACATTCTTGAAGGAACAGTGAGATGATTATTTTTGTTACTGGCGCCACCGCCGGTTTTGGTCAAAGTATCACCCGCCGATTCATTGAAACAGGCCACAAAGTGATCGCCAGCGGACGCCGCACCGAGCGTTTGCAAGCGCTGAAAGAGGAACTTGGCGATAACCTCTACACCGTGCAGCTGGACGTGCGCAACCGTGCCGCTATTGAAGAGGCGATCGCCTCACTGCCTGCTGAGTGGCGCAATATCGACATACTGGTGAACAATGCGGGCCTGGCGCTCGGGATTGAACCCGCACACCGTGCCAGCGTTGAAGACTGGGAAAACATGATCGACACCAATACCAAAGGTCTGGTCTATATGACGCGCGCCGTACTGCCAGCGATGGTGGAACGTAACGTCGGTCATATCATCAATATTGGTTCTATCGCCGGAAGCTGGCCCTATGCGGGCGGCAACGTTTACGGTGCCACCAAAGCCTTTGTGCGCCAGTTCAGCTTAAATCTGCGTACCGATCTGCATGGCACCGCGCTGCGTGTGACTGACATTGAGCCGGGCCTGGTTGGCGGTACGGAATTTTCCAACGTGCGCTTTAAGGGCGATGACGAAAAAGCGGACAAAGTGTATGAGGGCGCCACGGCGCTGACGGCGGAGGATGTCACCGAGGCGGTTTACTGGGTCGCAACGCTGCCGAAGCACGTCAATATCAATACCCTTGAAATGATGCCGGTCAGTCAGACGCTGGCGGGATTGAAAGTGCATAAACCCTGATGCAGCAGGCCGGCCACTTCGGCTGGCCTGTTTTCACGCTCGCCCCCAGCCCGCCACGATGACCATCATGCCGCACAGCGCGATCAGCGCCCCGCTCCAGTCCCATACGGTCAGCCTGATCCCCTCAACAACACGCAGCCACAAAAGCGCCGTCACGACATAAACCCCACCGTAGGCAGCATAAACACGCCCGCTGGCTGCAGGGTGCAGCGTCAGCAGCCAGACAAAGGTCATCAGGCTCAGCGCGGCCGGGAGCAGCAGCCAGGCGGGACCGCCCTTTTTTAGCCACAGCCAGGGCAGAAAGCAGCCGACGATTTCCGCGATGGCGGTAATGAAAAACAACACCACGGTGTTGAACAGCATGGCTTCCTCTCAGAAAGATAAACAGCGAGCTCGCTACTGGTGAGCAAATAAAGCGCGATGATATACTAACCCTCGTCTGCCGTAACCCGGATCCTCCCTGTGCATCAGGTATCAACTGAAGGAAAAGATCATGAAAAAATTGTTTCCTGTGCTGCTCGCCACCCTGCTCGCCGGCAGCACAATGCTGACTGCCGTTCAGGCAAGCGCGAACACCAGCCGCCTGATTATTGAAAATGGCAACAGCGCCGCCAGCAATGAAGCGGCACGTCAAAGCAAAGAGCAATGGAACGACACGCGCAACCTGCGTCATAAGGTCAATTCACGCGTTGAGAAGGAGTTTGATAAGGCCGATACCGCCTTCGATACCCGCGACGCCTGTGAAAAGAGCTACAACGTTAACGCCTACTGGGAACCAAACACGCTGCGCTGTCTGGATCGCCGCACCGGCCGCGCGGTGGCGCCCTGATTTTCCCTGCCGGATGCTATAGTCAGTAAGGTTCACTGTATAAAAGGAGAAGAAGATGAAGAAACAGTCTGGAATGTTACTCGCAACTTTACTGGCTCTGCCCATGCTGGCGCAGGCCTCCTGCGAATCAGTCAAGGCGGATATCAGCCAGAAAATTATTCAGAATGGCGTCCCTGAGTCAGGCTTTTCGCTGGATGTCGTGCCTAACGATCAGGTTGATCAGGCAGGTGGTCAGGTCGTGGGCCACTGCGAAAATGACACCCAGAAAATCGTTTATAAGCGCGTAGGTCGCGGCGATGACAGCAGCGTCCCTGACAGTGCAGGCAGTTCGCAGGACGCGCCTGCGCAATAGCGTTTAAGGGCGACACCGTCGCCCTGTTCTATTCCGCATGATCCGGCCGCTGACGCGGCATCATCCACGCCACACCCAGCGCGAATAGCGCAATCACCAGCGCCACAATAAACACCCAGTGCAGCGAGGCGGCAATAGCCAGCACCATATGATGCAGCGTTTCGCTGGAGAGTGCTTCGCGCGACGGAGAAGACATAACCTGCTGTACCGGATCCTGCGCATCGGGCAACCGCCGTGTCAGATTCAGGTTCAAAACGGCCCCCATTAGCGCTGTGCCAATGGCCGATCCCATCATGCGGCTAAACATGATTGAGGCGGTACAGATACCGCGAATATCGTAGTGCGCGTGATTCTGTACCGAAACCAGAAAGGTCGTGCTGGTCATCCCCATGCCGGTGCCAATCACAAAGGCGGTGGCGCCCGCCTGTATCAGCGAACTGTCAGCGCGCAGCAGTAGCAGCAGTGCACTACCAGTAATCAGCAGCAGCGCACCCAGCTGTGCGGTGAAACGATAGGACGTGCGCAGCATCAGGCGGCCACTCAGGGTGCTGGCGAGCGGCCAGCCAATCGACATCATCGCCAGCGCGCTGCCCGCCTGTAGCGGCGTGCCGCCGGTTATGCCCTGGATCCAGGTCGGCAAAAAGGCGCTGATACCCATCATCGCTGCACCGATAATCAGGTTGCCGGCATTACCCGCAATAATCAGTCGACTGCGCCAGATTTCCAGCGGAAACAGCGGCGCAGCGGCGCGCAACTCATGCTTTTTCAGCTGCCAGCCTGCGAACAGCGCCAGCAGCAAAAAGGCAATCAGCCAGTACCCCAGCCACTCTGCCTGCAACAACGCCATCAGCAGTGCGCTGACGCAGAGCATCAGCCAGACGCTGCCCGTGACGTTAAGCGGCTGCGGCTTCTCTTCTATGCTGTGGGCAGGAAGAAAACGCGCCAGCATGGCCATGCTGAGCAGCCCTATCGGCAGGTTCACCCAGAAAATCAGCGACCAGCTAAAATGCTCCACCAGCCAGGCTCCGGTCAACGGACCGACGATCGCCGCCACGCCCCAGACGCTGGAAAGCCAGCCCTGAACGCTGGCGCGTTCGCGCGGGGAATAAATATCGGCCACAATAGTCGAGCTGAGCGGCATAATGGCACCGGCCCCCAGCCCCTGAAACGCGCGAAACAAAATCAGCCACAGCATAGAGTGGGCAAAGCCGCACAGTACCGATCCGACGAGAAACAGCGAGGTGCCGATAAAAAACATTTTGCGCCGTCCCCACATATCGGCCAGACGGCCATAGAGCGGCACGCTTACCGCCTGCGTGAGCAGATAGACAGAGAAAACCCAGCCGAACTGGGAAAAACCGCCCAGGTCAGCAATGATCGTGGGCATCGCCGTTGCCACAATGGTGACCTCAATGGCGGCCATAAACATGGCGAGCATACAGGCTATCAGGATCCAGCCCCGGTGGCTTACGTTCAGGTGTGCGCTTTCAGTCATACATCTCCCTTTTGTTATCCAGCAAGGCTAGCCTAAATTTGCGGCGTCGGTGTGCCTGTTGTGCGCTCACCGCGTGACGCTCTGCCCATTGCTGAAGGCGCGCGTCAGTGACCCGTTGAATGGTCAGGCAGTTTCATTCTGCCTGCTCTCTGTCTTCCGACTGACTGTTTAGCTGGAGAGCGTGATGAGGCAGGTCTGCAACATTGATGTGTCGAAGGTGATAAGTAACAACTGCGCCAGGCCTGCCCGTTATTCTGATGGTTCACATGCAGATGAGCGACAGGCAGGCCTGAAAAGCTGGACAAGGCATCCGGTTTCATTGCGTGCCATGAGGCGCACAGCGGCACTACTGGCATGGATAACGCGATGCTGTATGCGTTTTGGCTAAGGGACAACGCAGAGACGCATCTGCGTGGGGTAGTCGCGGAGAGCTGAGAACGCTGATAAGGAGGGATCTTATCGTAGCGAGATTTTTCAGGATGACAGTGCTGGCGCTGCTCGCTGCCTGAATCACCAGCGCGCCAGCAGGTGGCTGCCGGCTTCAACCGGCAGCCTGCCCTTACAGCCCTTTTTCAGCCGCATCACCCTGCGGCAATGCCACTGCACGCTGTTCGCTGGGCAAGAGAATATTCAACAGAATGGCCAGTATGCCGCCAGTGGTCACCGCATGACCAAAGATCTGGCTCACCAGCGGCGGGAACTGCTTCAGCACCTCCGGCACCGCCTCAATACCCAGCCCGAGGCCAAACGACACTGCCACAATCAGCATCTCACGGCGGCCGAGCGGCGTCTGCGTCATCACACGGATACCCGCTGCCACCACGCTGCCAAACATCACCAGCGTCGCCCCACCCAGCACCGGTGGTGGAATTTGCTGCATCAGCGCGCCCACTACCGGGAACAGGCCCAGCAGCGCCAGCATGATGCCTATCACCATGCCGACGTAACGACTTGCTACACCGGTCATCTGAATCACGCCGTTGTTCTGCGCAAACGTGGTGTTGGGAAAAGCAGAGAACATGGCAGCCAGCACACAGCTGACGCCATCAGCGCAGATACCGCCCTGTAAACGACGCTGAAAATGAGGCCCGGTAATCGGCTGCTGCGACAGCATACAGTTAGCGGTTAAATCGCCAACGGCCTCAATCACAGAGATTACTGAAACCAGAGCAATTGGCAGGAAAATTGTCCAGTCGAAGGCAAACCCAAAGCGGAAGAATGCAGGCAACACCAGCCAGCTGGTCTCTGGCAATGGTTTGAACACCAGATTGCCACTCAAGGCTGCCGCCGTGCAGCCCGCCAGTATACCGGCAATAACCGCAATCAGCCGCGCCCAGCGATTGCGCATGCGGTTCAGGGCGATAATCACTAACAAGGTCAACGCGCCAAGCGCCAGATTCGCAGGTGCACCAAAATTTGCCGCGTTATGTCCGCCCGCCCAGTCGGTAATACTGACCTTAATCAGGCTGATGCCGATAAGCGTAATCACCGTCCCCGTGACTACGGGCGTCAACACACGACGAAGCTGCGCGACACAACGGCTAATCAACAGCGGGATCAGTGCAGCAACCAGGTTGCAGCCGAAAATCATCGCCATAATCTCTTCCGGTGATCCGCCGCGCGCTTTAACTATCATTCCGCCTGAAAGGATCACCCCCAGAAAGGCAAAGCTGGTGCCTTGCAAACAGATCATCCCTGCGCCAATGCCAGCCATGCGTCGCGCCTGAATAAAGGTCCCCATGCCTGACACCAGCAGCGACATGCTGATGAGGTAAGGTATCCACGCCTGGAGCCCAAGCACCGAACCAATAATTAAAGGCGGCGTAATAATGCCGACTACGCTGGCCAGAACGTGCTGAAGCGCGGCAAAAAAGGCAGGTGCGGGTCGAATGGGTTCGTCCAGACCGTACAGCAGTGCTTTCTCTTCGGGATGGGACATGGTGGTGCTCCGGCAGGGATATAATGATTTCTGCTGATGCATGAATCACGCCATGAGCAATTTGTTGCGTAAATGTAAACCTTAATTATCTGATTTGCATGGGTTTAAAGTTAAACATGAACAGGCTGAATCCTGGAACTATTGATTCAGCCCTGGCCTTTTTGACAGACGGTGTTTCAATATCAGGCAATCTTTGCACCGGAACTGGGCAAGGCGGCGATACCCATCGAGGCGAGATCGATATAGCCAGATAAATCGCGCTGTTCGGCGCGCGGAAGATAAGGCAGTTCGCCAAGCAGCGGCGCGTCAATGTGCTTGCTGAGTACGCTAATGAGCTCGGCGTAGTGCGCCAGACCGGGATTGATACGATTGGCGACCCAGCCTGCCAGCGGCAGACCATCACGGGCGATGGCTTCGGCGGTCAACAGGGCGTGGTTAAGGCACCCCTGCTTAATACCCACCACCAGCACAACCGGGATCTGATGTTGCGCCACCCAGCCTGACAGCGGCTTTGCATCATTCATCAGGCTGCGCCAGCCGCCGGTGCCCTCTACCACGACGCAATCCGCCTGCTGCTCCAGCCGCTGTAGCCCCTGATTCAGCAGCGCATAGTTCATGGGTTCGCGTGGCCGGGTGCTGACCTCATCTTCTTCGTAAATGAGGGGATTAATGGCATCGTAGGGCAGCGACAGCGTTGAGCTGCTCTGTAAAATCAGCGCATCTTTGCTGCGCAGGCCCTCTGCACTCTGGACGGCGTTACGGGCAACGGGCTTGAATCCAACAGCGCTCAGGCCAGCGCGTGCGAGGTATTGCAGGAGCGCGCGTGTGACAATGGTCTTCCCCACTGCGGTATCAGTGCCGGTAATGAACAGGTTTTTCACTTCACTCCTCCTCAACGTTACGTTTTTGATTTACAAAAATGCAAAGCGCATTGTAAGGAATGCCGACAGCGGGCAGCTTGCGTTAGCGCAAAGTTCAGTCGCGCTTAACCTTGCAACAGTTTGACCAGCAGATAGCCACTGTAGAGCGCATCCTTGATCAGCGCGGCGGCACCAAGGGTTCCGGGCTCGCGAAATTCAGTGGGAGCAAGCTGCAGGATGTCGCTGTAGGCGGGCAGCGCCTGCTGACGAATGGTGCTGCTGACGGCGGGAAAGAGTACCTCAGCGGCCTGATTGAGGGGGGAGCCGATAAGAATATGCTGCGGATTAAAGATATTGACCATCATCGCCAGCATGCGACCGACGTGATAGCCCACGCCCGCGATGGCGTCGCGCGCCAGCCGATCGCCCTGCTGGGCAGCCAGGCAAAGCGACTCAAGCGATAGCGGCTGCTGATGCAGTATGCTGTCCGGCTGGGTGGTCAGGCGCTGTGCCGCCAGCGCCAGCAGACTGCCAGTGCTGGCGACCGTCTCAAGACAGCCATGGTTACCGCAATAGCACTGCTGCCCATAGGGATCGATCTGCGTGTGGCCAATCTCCACCAGCGCCCGCCCGCTTTTGTGCAGCAGCTGGCCGCCGCTGATCACACCGGCACCCACGGTATCGTCAATGACAATCTGAATAACATCCTGGGCACCACGCGACGCGCCGAACAGTGACTCCGCCAGCGTCCAGGCCGAGATATCGTGCTGAACAAATACGGGAACACCGGTACGGTGCGCCAGCGTGTCTCCCAGCGGCATCTCACGCACGCTGTAGCCCGGCAGCCGATGCACCACGCCGGAAGCGGCATTGATCAGGCCAGGCAGGGTGATAGCAATGGCCGTCAGCCGCTCCAGCCGGTGCTGATGGCGTATAAAGAAAGCATCTACCTGTTCAATCAGCGAGGTCAGCAGCGGCTGCTGCGCCTCTTTGGGCAGCGGCTGCGACTCCTCCACCAACACCCGGCTGCTCAGGTCACGAAGCGTCAGGGTAAGCGCGCCGCGATGCAGGCGAACGGCCAGATAGTGCCAGGCCAGCGTATCGAGGATCAGGCCAATTGCCGGCCTGCCGCGCGAGCCGGGTTCCTGAAACTCGGTCTCCTGTACCAGATGGGCATCAAGCATTTCACGCACGATTTTGGTAATGCTGGCAGGCGCGAGCTGCGCCAGTCTGGAGAGTTCAATACGCGAGATGGGGCCATGGCGATCGATCAGGCGATAAACGACGCCTGCATTGGTCTGTTTGATCTGGTCAATATGGCCAGGCTGATTGTCCAGATTCACACCCTGCTCCCGGTTATTTTCGCGCTTCTAAATAAACACCGACTATGGTGATGCAGATTGCGCGCGGGCGTCAAACATTTGATTTGAAATGTGATTTGAAGCACATAAAAAATCGGGCCGTGATTCGGGTCTGATTCTTATTTGTGCACCACTGGCTGCAAAAGCTGCATCATATTGTGCATCTGCATGGAGGGCTGGCGTTCGCCAGACCACACCAGCCAGACTTCCGATTGCGCATCCTCTTCTTTGAGCGGCAGCCAGACCACATCGGCCAGCCGCGCGCGGGCAAAAGAGGCGGGCAAAATTGATACACCCAGGCCGGTTGCCACCAGCCCAAGAATGGTCATCGCTTCGCCTACTTCCTGCATGATATAGGGCTGAATATGGTAACGATGCAGCAGGCTGAGAATTTCGCCATGTAGCGCTGTCCCACCCTGCGGGTCGAAAAAGATAAAAGGCTCGTTTGCCAGCGCGCTCACAGAGATGGTTTCCGCATCGGCCAGCGGATGTGCCCAGTGCACCACCGCACGCAGCGGTTCACGCAGCAGCAGCTGGTGGCGCAGATCGGGGGGCAGCAAAGTATTGCGCATCACGCCTAAATCGAGCTGGCCTTCATGCAGCGGCGCCAGCTGCTGGCGAGTATTGATCTCCTGCATCTGGATATGCACCTGTGGCCAGCGCTGGCGAAACTGATAGAGCGCGTCTGAGACCAGCCCGGTAAACGGCGCAGAAGAGGTAAAGCCGATGCGCAGTTCGCCCTCTTCGCCCCGCTGCAGGCGCGCGGCTCGTCCGGCGGCCAGTTCCACCTGCTGTAATATCGTGCGTGCATCGCTGAGAAACTGCTGACCGGCTGGCGTCAGCTGCACGCTGCGGTTAGTGCGTAAAAACAGCTTCGCTTCAATCTCCTGCTCCAGCTGCATAATTTGCTGGCTGAGCGGCGGCTGAGAAATATTCAGTTTCTGCGCTGCGCGACCGAAATGCAGTTCTTCCGCAACCGCCAGAAAGTAACGCAAATGGCGCAGTTCAATATTCATATTTTCAACATATCAATTGAGATGATTAATATATTAGACAACATACTTTCCTTTTCCTAAGGTATTCAGACTGTTTCAGGTGAGGATTAGATGTGCGTCACTCTTCTCAGTCGGTTGCGCTTAAAGATGAAGCGTTAACCTTATCCCCCGCCGCCTCTACGGCGTCATCACCCGTCAGGATTAAACGCGGCACACCGCAGTTTATGCGTGTTACTCTGGCGCTGTTTTCAGCGGGTCTGGCAACCTTTGCCCTGCTTTACTGCGTCCAGCCCATCTTGCCTGTACTGTCAGCGCAGTTTGGCATTTCGCCCGCTGAAAGCAGCATCTCACTCTCACTCTCAACCGCACTGATGGCATTAGGGCTGCTGGTCACCGGCCCGCTTTCCGACGCCATTGGCCGTAAAAATGTGATGGTGACAGCGCTGATGCTGGCCGCCCTCTGTACCCTTGTTTCTGCGGCCATGGACAGCTGGCAGGGGATCCTGGTCATGCGAGCGCTGACTGGCCTTGCCCTGAGCGGCGTTGCTGCCGTCGGCATGACTTACCTGAGCGAAGAGATCCACCCCAGCGTCGTTGCCTTCTCTATGGGACTCTATATCAGCGGTAACTCAATTGGCGGGATGAGCGGTCGCCTGCTGAGCGGCGTTTTGACTGATTTCTTCTCGTGGCGTGTCGCCATTGCCGCCATCGGCTGCTGCGCACTCGCCTCGGCGCTGATGTTCTGGCGCATACTACCGGCTTCGCGCCATTTCCGACCGGCATCGCTAAAGCCTCGCAGCCTGGTTATCAACTTCCGCCTGCACTGGCGCGATGCTGGTCTGCCGCTTCTGTTTGCTGAAGGATTTCTGCTGATGGGCGCATTCGTTACGCTGTTTAACTACATCGGCTACCGGCTGCTTAGTGCGCCTTACCACCTCAGTCAGGCTGTTGTTGGCTTGTTGTCCGTGGTCTATCTCACCGGCTCATGGAGTTCGCCAAAAGCAGGGGCGCTGACCATGAAGCTGGGACGCGGTCCGGTGCTGCTGGGTGCGACAGCCGCGATGCTGGCCGGATTGCTGCTCACCGCCTTCAGCACGCTGTGGTTGATTTTGCCGGGGATGATGCTCTTCACCGCCGGTTTCTTCGCGGCGCACTCGGTTGCCAGCGGCTGGATTGGCCCCCGTGCGCGTCGCGCGAAAGGCCAGGCCTCTTCGCTTTATCTTTTTTGCTATTACGCGGGCTCCAGCGTAGCTGGCACGCTCGGTGGCCTGTTCTGGCACAGTTTCGGCTGGGCAGGCATCACCGGCTTTATTTCTGCCCTGCTGTTGCTGGCGCTGCTGGTGGGCTGGCGCTTACAGCGGAAGAAAATATAGCCCCCCGGGGGGAAAAGGGGCCGTCTGCGCCCTTTTTTACCTCTCCCTCTCCGGCTACCTGACAAATTAGTGCCAATATCAACCAGACGCGCAATACCCCGCTATAATCCCTTCCATTCCAACAATAAATGCACGTTTATTCACAGCAATGAGGATGCCCCTTATGGGCCTTTACTACTACGTTTCTAAAAATTCAGGTTACAACGATAACCATGTTGTTCACGCAGCTGGCTGCCAGTATTTGCCTCCGCTCGACGCCAGACTCTTTCTTGGCACCTTCTATACCGCTAATGCGGCTATCCAGCAGGCACGTAAGTACTATGCCAGCGCGCTGGGCTGTGAGTGCTGCTGCCCACTGCCGTTAAAAAAAAACCTGAACACCCAGAATAGCGTGGCGCTAAAACATATCGCCACACTCTGATTATGCTGGCCTGTCCACCTGTGTCAGGCTGCCGTTTTTATCGTTGCGTCAGTTTGTTAAAATCAGGCATGGTTTTCCGGTATATTAGGTATTCATCTCCTGTTGCATGAGCAGACTATGCGCGAAAAATATGCCGCCTCACAAGTTGCCCTTCACTGGCTGACGTTTTTACTGGTTGCCCTGGCCTACGCCACCATTGAGCTGCGTGGCTTTGCCCAGCGCGGCTCATGGCAGGGTTATGTGATGATCGTGACCCACTTCAGCGCGGGATTTACCGTTATGCTACTGATGCTGGCGCGTCTTTTTTTACGCACCCGCTATCGCACACCGCCGATTACGCCTGCCGCGCCGCGCTGGCAAACCGGCCTTGCGCACCTGGTACATACGCTAATTTATGCGTTATTTATTATCCTGCCTGTTCTGGGCCTGACTTCCCGTTACCTGCGCGGACGCGACTGGTGGCTTTTTGGTATTCCGATGCCCGTGGCGGACGAGCCTGACTTTGATCTCTCCGACAGTCTGATCGACTGGCACGAGACGCTGGCTCCGATGGGATACTGGCTGATTGGTCTGCACGCAGCTGCCGCGCTGTTCCACCACTATTTTCTTAAAGACAGCACGCTTAAGCGCATGATGCCGGGCAAACCGTCCTGACGCTGCCGGGTTATCGCTCTGATACAGAGCGATAACCCCGTTTGCGAAATAAAACCGTGTTTCAGCGTTCCCCTGACCGTGCAATTCCCTCACAATAGTCGATAATTTGTGACGCAAATCACTTTCGTGGATGTTAATGCTGCATCCGTTTGTTGTTCTGACTGACCTGACTGACATGCAATCGACTACTGTTTCCCGTAAAACGGCCTGGCTCCGCGTGGTGCTACTGGCTATCGCCGCCTTTGTGTTTAATACCACTGAATTTGTGCCAGTTGGCCTGCTGACAGACATTGGTGCCAGCTTCAGTATGAAAAGCGCCGATGTAGGCATTATGCTCACCATCTATGCCTGGGTTGTTGCCCTGCTTTCGCTGCCGCTGATGCTACTGACGCGCAACGTTGAGCGCCGCATGCTGCTCTCCGTGCTCTTCCTGATATTTATTGCCAGCCACATACTGTCCACCTTTGCCTGGAGTTTTACCTCGCTGGTGATATCGCGAATTGGCATTGCGCTGTCGCATGCGGTTTTCTGGTCGATCACCGCCTCGCTGGCGATTCGCGTAGCGCCTGCCGGGAAAAAAACGCAGGCGCTGAGTATGCTGGCAACCGGCACCGCGCTGGCAATGGTGCTGGGCGTCCCTATTGGCCGCATAGTCGGCCAGTATCTGGGCTGGCGCACCACGTTTGGCATGATCGGTCTTTCCGCTCTGGTCCTGATGGTGCTGCTGGCACGTATTCTGCCCCGCCTGCCCAGCGAGCATACCGGTTCGCTCGGCAGCGTACCGATGCTGTTCCGCCGTCCGGCGCTGGTGAGTATGTACCTGCTGGTAACGATAGTGGTTACGGCGCATTACACTGCCTATAGCTACATCGAACCCTTTATGCAGTTTGTCGCCAGCGCTGATGAGAATTTTACTACCCTGCTGCTGCTGCTGTTTGGTTCTGCCGGTATCGTTGGCAGCCTGCTGTTCAGCTCGCTGGGCAATAAATTTCCGTCAGCGCTGCTGATTGTAGCTATCGCCATGATTACGCTCTGCATGGGGCTGCTGGTGTTTGCTGCGGTCAGACCGGCAGCCATTGCCACGCTCTGTATCCTGTGGGGTATGGCAATGATGATGATCGGTCTGGCGATGCAGGTACGTGTGCTGTCGCTGGCGCCGGATGCGACCGATGTGGCAATGTCACTGATGTCCGGTATTTATAATATTGGCATTGGCGCAGGGGCGCTGCTGGGAAATCAGGTCAGCACCCACCTCAGTATGGCGGACGTGGGAAATACTGGTGGTTTGCTGGGGCTGGTGGCGCTGTTCTGGTGTATCTACAGCTTCCGTAAATATCCGCAGCTGCGCAGTAACGGATAAAAAAACGGGCTTCAGTGTTATGTCACTGAAGCCCGTTTTATTAATTAATGCTGGTAGCGGTGCCAGACAGCTTGCTGACTCCAGAAGTCGAAGTGATGCGGAAAGGCTTTACGCGCAGGTTGTCCTGCTTTCCCGACAGCTGCTGCTCCAGCGAAATTAAACTGCTGCTGCCGCTGACCTTGACCGCAGAGGTCATAGCCTGGTCATCAGGTGCAACGGCCAAAGATTGCGCCGCCGCGCCAGCAAACGAAACCGTGCCCAGAAGCAGTGCAACTACGGCAAATTTCACGCTTTTCATCTTTCTCCTCCTTACCGCCACCACAGAATTACTGATAAATCACTGCGGTGCCGTGCAGGTTGTTCTGGCCTGACGTTGACGTAATGCGGAATGATTTTGCACCTGCCGCATCGGCTTTCGCATTGAGCTGTGCTTCCAGCGAATCCAGGTTTGAACCACCCTGTGCAGAGATGGTGCCTACAGCCGTTTGATGCAGCGGATCGCTGTTAACCTGGTCAGCCGCAAATGCGCCAAAAGTCAGGGTGCTAAGGGCCAGCGCGGCCAGGGTCAGTTTGATGGTTTTCATGGTATCGGCTCTCATGTTCGGTTTTTAAAAGTGTCGTTAAATTAATTAACGATCGTTAAATAAATGGTAGAGCATTGTACGATGAAGCGTCAACATTTTTTTATCGATCGTTATTTTAATGCGGAAGTGGCGTGATTATGGGCTCCAGCCTTCGAGATGACTTAACCATTAGGGTGATAATCAGTCGACGAGGCACAAAATGATAACCTGCTGTCACAGGCCTGCAGACTGGCTTGCATATTTTATTAATGATCGGTAATTTATTGGAGTGTTTTCCAGAAGTGAGGATCTATGAGCCAGCACTGTGATGAAGCCCTGAAAAAATGCCGCGGTCGACCTAAAACGTTTGATCGTGATGCTGCACTGGATAAAGCCCTGACGCTGTTCTGGACGCACGGCTACGAAGGAACCTCACTCTCCGATCTGGTTGCCGCCACAGGAGCAAAAGCCCCCACGCTCTATGCTGAATTTGTAAATAAGGAGGGGCTTTTCCGCGCAGCGATGGAGCGCTATATCGAACGTTTTAGCACTTACCGCAATGCCGCTCTTCAGGATGAGAGCAAGTCCGTTTCCGAAGCCATTGAGGGCTGGTTTCGTGCTTCCGCAGCCTGCTTTACCAACTGTGATACCCCTTCTGGCTGTTTCTTCATCTGCACGTCAACGGCGCTTTCATCATCATCGGGTGAGATTGCCCAGATGTTGCGTCAGCAGCATGCTGCCCAGCAACAAACCCTGCTTGATTTTCTGACCAGCCGTCAGCAGCGCGGGGATATTGCAGATCAGACCGACATTACCTCGCTGGCGCGTTATCTGGCCTGCCTGCTGCAGGGTATGTCAGTGCGGGCGCGTGAAGGCGCACCGAAGGCGGATCTGGATAATATTATTGATACGCTGATGGCGATGTGGCCCGTCTTAACCGGCCAGTGCCAGAGAAAAAGCTGACTATTTTTGCTTAATGAAGAAAACCATGGCGGAGGGTTACCGCCATGGTGATCACTGCCGCACTACTCAAGAAAGAACACCGGCTTCAGCGGCTGACTGACCGGGCTGTTATCGGGATTGCTCAGCATTAACGCCCGCATTGACGCCCACCAGCGCTGGCACACCTCCGTTTGTGCAACCGCATTCCAGCGCTCCTCCGACTCAATTTCTACACTGGCGAACAGCAAGTTACGTTCCACATCCAGCCAGATAGCGTAATTGTGCGCGCCATGGGCTTTCAGCGTCGCTGCCAGCTCCGGCCAGATGGGTGAATGGCGACGCTCATATTCGGCATGGCAGTCGGCATTCACCTGCATCACAAAGGCTTTACGAAGCACTGGCAGGCCCTGCATCAAGAGCCGCCTGCCATGGCTTAACGTTAAAACGTTTGCCCAGCGCCACCAGCTGCTCAGTGGTGATACTCTGACGGATTCCGCCCATCGACAGCACGTTCACAATCACTTCTGACGATTTTTCAGCGGTATCGATCAACCCAAAGGTCTCATCCAGCGTTGGGCCGGCACCAAAGATACCGTGGAACGGCCACATCACCAGGCTGTGTGACGCCATCGCCTCAGCGGTGGCCTGCCCGATTTCATCCGTGCCTGGCACCATCCACGGCAGAATTCCGACGCCATCCGGGAAGACGACCAGACATTCCGTGCTGCCTTCCCACAACAGCCGGGTAAAGCGCGCTGAATCCAGCTCCACCACATAACTCAGCGACATAAAGTGGGTCGCATGGCAGTGCATAATGACGCGATCTGCCCCTTGAGTAACGGCTTTGCGCACGCTGTGTGACTGGAAATGGGCCGCCAGCTCTGAGGTCGGCAACCCGCCGTTGCTCAGGCCCCAGTGAATGGTATAGGAGAGCCCCTTTTCATCGACCTTCAACAGCGCCAGGCAGTCCGCCGGATCGAGTTGCACGTTGCGGAAAAACTTGCCGGAACCAGTCACCAAAAACCAGCAGTTCGCCAGCGCCGGTGCCGGTTTAGTCAGCTCAACGCAGCGCGGCTCAGAATAAAAATCGCTGGCGAAAGGCCTGACCTCCTCCTCAAGCAAGCGCAGTGTAACATTGCCGCCGTTACGTTCGTCCCAGCCCTTCAGCCACATATCGCTGGTGGCTTTAACCATCCCTTTAACAAACCAGGAAGACAGAATGCTTTGCATAGTGAACCCTTAACGTTGATTCAGAATTTGTTGTTCGTAATGGCGGACATCGCTTAACCAGCTGGCGTCGGCGGGCACATCGTGGCGCAAACACCAGGCTTCCCACACCGCCTGCCATGGCAGCGACTTTTGCTCTTCCAGCAGCGCCAGACGCGTGGTGTAATCCCCTACGGCTTCGGCCTCGCGCAGACGAGCGGTCGGCTCCAGCAATGCGCGCAGCAGCGCTTTTTTGGTATTACGGGTGCCGATAACCCAGGCCGCGATGCGGTTGATAGAGGCATCAAAGAAGTCCAGCCCGATATGCACTTTGTCAAACAACTGGTGACGCACGATTTCGCTGGCGATCGCCTGTGTTTCATCATCAAGTAGCACCACGTGGTCGCTGTCCCAGCGCACCGGGCGACTGACGTGCAGCAGCAGACGCGGCACATAAAGCATTACCGTGGAAATTTTGTCGGAAATAACCTCAGTGGGATGAAAGTGACCGGCGTCCAGCGTCAGCGCGGTCTGTCGGCTGGTGGCATAGCCCATAAAAAATTCACTGGAGCCGACGGTATAGCTCTCCGCGCCGATACCGAACAGCTTGCTTTCCACCGCGTCAATATGGTGTTGGGGGCTAAACGTCTCCGAAATGACCTCATCAAGCGCGCTCATCAGACGCTGACGCGGCGCAAAGCGGTCAACGGTGATATCTTTCATGCCGTCAGGCACCCAGATATTCATAACGGAGGGCGTCCCCAGCTGCTCGCCAAAGTAGGCCGAGATGCGACGGCTTGCTTTGCAGTGATCGATCCAGAACTGCCGAATCGCCTTATCCGCGTGCGACAGCGTAAAGCCGTCCGCACTCAGCGGATGGGAAAAACAGCTCGGATTAAAATCCAGCCCCAGCTTGTGCTGTTTCGCCCACGCTACCCAGCTGGCAAAATGTTTTGGCTCTATAGCATCACGCTCCACAGGCGTCTCGCTCTCCAGATAGATCGCATGCAGATTCAGGCGTTTAGGTCCGGGAATGAGCGACATCGCTTTTTCCAGATCGGCACGCAGTTCAGTGGCATTACGCGCTTTGCCTCGGTAGTTGCCGGTTGCCTGAATGCCGCCTGTCAGCGCGCCCTGTGGATTCTCAAAGCCGCGCACGTCATCCCCCTGCCAGCAGTGCATCGAAACCGGTACGCTGTCCAGTTGTGTCATGGCCTGCTCAACATCCACGCCGCTGTCGGCATAACGTTGTTTAGCCAGCTCAAAGGCTTGCTCAATCAGCTTTGTCATATGCGAGTTCCTTAGCAGGTTGACTCAGCGCCGCAAAACGCGCCCGGCAGGCGCGAAAAGCGCTGTTGTTCATAGGTTCAAAAGTTTTAAGAGGGAAGTTGTTTTCAACGCAGCGGCGAAAATCCGCGACGTCAGCAAGTTCTCCCAGCGCAATCAGCTGGCAGCCGACGTTGCCCAGGGTTGAGGCTTCAACCGGCCCCGCCAGCACCGGCATTTCGCAGGCATCAGCACAGAGCTGATTGAGGAACGCATTCTGGCTGCCCCCGCCCACGACATGCAGCTGGTGGAAAGGGTTACCGCGTAGCGCAGCCAGTTCGTTGATGACTTCACGGTAGAGCAGCGCAAGGCTGTCGAAAATGCAGCGTGCCAGCGAGGGGACCGACTGGGGTATCGCCATGTTCTGTTCGGCGCAGGCGTTCTGAATTTCACTGACCATGCTGTCAGGATTGATAAAGCGCGCGGCGTTGGGGTTAATCAGCGCACGGCAGGCGGGCTCTTTAACGGTCTCAGCAATGAGCGTGTCTAAATCATCAATGCGTAACTCCGTGCAGATGCGCTGCAGTAGCCACAGCCCCATAATATTTTTTAACACGCGATAGCCTTCAGCGCCGCCCTCATTGGTGACGTTGGCGCGAAGCGCATCAGCAGAAGTATAAGGCAACAGGCTTTCAAACCCCATCAGCGACCAGGTGCCAGAACTGAGGTAAGCCGCACTCTCCTGCATCAGCGGCGTGGCGAGCACCGCGCTGGCAGTATCGTGCGTGGTAACGGCGATCACCGGGACGTTGACACCGCTGGCATTTTGCCAGTGGCCGATCAGGTTGCCGGGCGAGGTAGGCTTGCCAAACCAGGAGGCAGACGCGCCCGCCCATGTGAGCAATGCCTCATCCCATTCCCCGCTGTCCATATTCAGCAGCTGGGTGGTGGTGGCGTTGGTGTATTCCCAGTTGAGCTTGCCGGTCAGCCGATAGTGCAAATAGTCCGGGATCATGAGCGCATGAGCGACCTGCGCCTTCCAGTCGGGCTGCTGCTGACTTAAGGCGCGAAACTGGTAGAGCGTGTTGAAAGGAAGAAACTGGATGCCGGTACGGGTATAAATTGACTGCTGGCCCAGATCGCGCAGCGCCTGCTCCATCAGGCCCTGGGTGCGTTTATCACGGTAGCTCACCGCTTCACCGACCCGATTCCCTGCTTTATCCAGCAGTACCATATCTACGCCCCAGGTATCGATGCCGATGCTGTCTGGAACAATCTTCTCTTCATCCAGCTGCGCCAGCCCGGCGCGGATTTCCCGCTCCAGGTGATCAAGATCCCAGCAGTCATAACCTGCTCGCCGTTCGCGGTGGTTGGCAAAACGACGCACCTCACGCAGGTCAATTTGCTGCGATGCGGCGTCCCACCGGGCAAGCATCACGCGTCCGCTGGATGCCCCCAAATCAACCGCAACGATATTTCGCTTACTCATGGCCCGTTCTTCCTCCAGTGTGTTGCAGACAGCCTAAAAACGTTGCGCGCTCTCCACCTTCCCGCTACTGCCAACGCGACTTTGTCGCTGGCAGGTGTACAAAGATATTCGTGAGAGAGATCACAGAGGTGGAAAGGCAGCAGTTGTGAGCGTGGCCGCAATTCTGTTAACTGGTGGGAATATCTTGAATAAAAAGCAAATTTCCTGCGGCTGGCAGTTGAAAATTCAAGGTCACCCATCGGCACGCTGGGTAGACTCGGTCAGACCACTGTTCACCGCTCGAGGCTACTATGACGATCTTACACAGCGCCGATTTCTTCCCTGAGGGCGATTACACCATTGCCATTGAACCGCGCGTGCCGCAACAGGCCTTTCCTGAACATCACCATGATTTTCACGAGATCGTTCTGGTGGAACAGGGAGCAGGAATTCACGTCTTTAATGGCCAGCCACAAACGCTTTGCGCGGGCTGTGTCTGTTTTGTGCGCGATCACGATCGTCACCTCTATGAGCAGACGGAAAATTTGTGCCTGACGAATGTGCTGTATCGCAGCCCTGCTGCTTTTCGTTTCCTTTCCGGCTTACAGGCCTTATTGCCCCGTGAAGAAGAGGGAAACTATGCGTCGCACTGGCGCATCAATAATAAAGTGATGACGCAGGCGCTGGATGTAGTGGCGAAGATGCGTCAGGATGAAAGCTGGTCGCTGGAAAAGCAGGCGCGTCAGGAGCAACTTTTTTTGCAGCTGCTGGTGTTGCTGCGCGAAGCGTGTCGCAACGAACATGCGCAGGATCAGGAAGCCCGGCTACATCGTCTGCTCGACTGGCTTAACGATCACTACAGTGAAGAGGTGGTATGGGAGGCACTGGCCGATCGCTTCTCGCTGTCGCTGCGCACGCTGCACCGCCAGATGAAGCAGCAAACGGGCAGTACGCCGCAGCGCTATCTGAACCGACTGCGTTTACTACACGCGCGACATCTGCTACGCCACAGCGATATGCGCATTACCGATATCGCGTTCCAGTGCGGTTTTGGCGACAGCAATCACTTTTCTACTCTGTTCCGGCGTGAATTTGGCTGCGCGCCACGCGCGGAGCGCCAGCAAATGATGTAAAAGGAGCTAATGATGTCGCTGATCCTGCGCCGGGAGGATTATTTTCCCGCTCCCAGTCTGCCGGTAGCCGTGGCGGAACGCATGCCACAACCCTCTTTTCCTGCTCACCAGCATGATTTCAGCGAGATTGTCATTGTCTGGCGCGGTAATGGCCTGCATCTCCTTAACGAGCGCCCCTGGCTGATTACCTGCGGTGATGTTTTCTATATTCGCGATCGGGATTGTCACAGCTATGACAGCGTCAATGACCTGGTGCTCGACAATATTCTCTACTGCCGCGATCGTTTTGGTCTTGCCCTCGACTGGGCTCAGCTACTGCCTCCGCAGGGTGAAAACGCGCCAGGCGGCTGGCGGCTGACCACGCGCGGCATGGCGCTGGCGCGTGGTGTTATCAGCCAGCTGGAGCGCGAAAGCCGCAAAAGCGATCCCCTTTCGGTTCAGCTCTCTGAAGCGCTGTTTTTGCAGCTGGCGCTTATTCTCCGTCGCCATGGCTATGCATCAGATCGTCCCTGGGCGCTGCCTGAAGGCGAACAGCTCGATCTTCTGATGTCCGCATTGCAGGGTGCCATTGCGCGTCCTTTCGATCTGGCAGCGTTTTGCCAGCAGAATGCGTTAAACGAGCGCGCGCTGAAGCAGCTTTTTCGCCAGCAAACCGGCATGACGGTGGGACATTATTTACGTCAGCTGCAGCTCTGCCAGGCCAAACATCTGCTGCGTACCCAGGACTGCCTGATTAGCGAAGTGGCAGCGCGCTGCGGCTTTGACGACAGCAATTATTTTTCTGTGGTGTTTACGCGCGACACCGGGATAACGCCCAGCGCATGGCGTCAGCGGTTTGTGCCACAGCGGGCCGGAAGCACGGCGCAGGATAAAGCATCGTCATAAAAAAAGCCTGCATGCAGGCTTCTTAAATGTTTGCTCAGCAGTCTCGGCGGATAAAGCGCGCGCAGAGATGAGAAAGGCGCTATGCGGCCAGCCCAAGCCCCACGATATTGGCTGCGATGATAATCACTACACAGCCGACAGAGAGCACGCTCACCGGACGGCGTCCCGCCGACGTCCACTCTTTCATCAGTAGCCCAACCAGCCCACCGCACAACACATAAAGACTCATATGCAGCATCCAGCTGACATAGTCATATTGCGGCGGAATACTGGCATGGCCCCAGGCATAAAAAAAGAATTGCAGATACCACATGGTACCGCCCAGTACCGCAAAGGCCAGGTTGGCCAGCAGCAGCGGCTTCGCCACCGAAAGATCCTGTCGCAGTGACAGGCCAGGCTTCAGCGCCAGACGGATAAAACAGAACGCCAGGTTCACCAGGGCGCCCCCGCCCATGATTACCACGTAGCTTGGTAGCGCGACGTAAAGCGGATTGATACCCATCTGCGCCGCTGCTTCATGCATCGGCTTTGCCGCCTCCATGGCAAAGGACATACCCGCCGAGAAAATGCCGCACAGCACGGCCAGTACCAGCCCTTTCTTCAGGTTAAATTCTTCCGCGTGAATCCCCAGCGCACGCTCCTTCAACAGACCTGCACGCGAAACGATTGCCACCCCGACCAGCGCTACCGCAACGCCGAGAAGCGTCAACCGCCCGCCAGTTGAGGCAAACAGTTCGCTAAAACGTCCCTGAATCAGCGGGGTCATCAACGTTCCAACCACCAGCGTGATGCCAATAGCAATACCGATCCCCATCGACATACCGAGGTAGCGCATCGTCAGCCCATAATTGATATTACCCACGCCCCACATGGCGCCAAACAAAAATACCGGCAGCAACTGACTGATACTAAAACGGCCATAATAGGCCCAGAAATCGGGCAGCAGACAGGCACTCACGGCCCACGGCAAAATCAGCCACGACATTAACCCACCTACCGACCACATGGTTTCCCATGACCACTTTTTAACCTGTTTGAATGGCGCGTAGAAGCACGCGGCACTGGCAGCACCGACGAAATGCCAGAAGATACCTGCGATAATGGCACTGTTCATTGTTATTCCTTGCGTAGGGTGGAGGCTAACAGGAAGAGGTCTCCTGATTAGCAGGCAGTCTACAGTGCGCCTGAAGACCCAGGCCTTTGAATGGCTGCCGATGGCAAGAGCAAAATGGCAATATCCACCAGAAAATCCTTTTTCGGATCACATTTTTAACTTTGTCAGACTGACAGCACAAAAAAAATTATTAAGTTGCTTATTATTCAGGTTTTTTTGGCAAATTGCCGAGGCAGGCAGCACATTTTTAAGCGGGTTGTCACTGTTTGCAGGCGGAAGGCAGTGAAGCAAAGATTGCTTCACTAATCGTCGTTAACGCCGTATAAAACGGAGAAAATTGTTAATGCAGGGGGTGAGATGACGGCAAAATGGCTAACCGTTTTTTTAACGCGCTCAGTCAGTCGCGTTATGCTGGACGACCTGCGTGCCATCCTGCCTTCCGACGCGCTAAAAATTTTTCTTAACGGGCTGGAAGACGATCGCTACGCGACGCTGGAGTGCCAGCAGGCGGAAGAGAATTGTGCGCTGATTGCCTCTGCAATGGTGGTCTGGCGTCAGTTGGGACAGGTGCACACCATCATTTATAAAAAGGGAGAGGTCATGCGTGATGTGAGTGATGCCAGCCAGTTTCAATTATTCAGCATGCTCAGGACGCACCGTGCCGTAATGCAGGTCGCCTGACGCTATTAATATGAGGTGTTTATGAAGTGGGGAATGGCGTTTCCAGTTGCCATCATTGTCGCTGGCGTGGGTTTTCTGGCATGGTTTATCAGCAGCGGACTCGCCATGCCAGGTTCCTGAACTAACGCAGCTGGCTGTCTTTACTGCCGCGTCGGTTAAACAGCGTGCTGCCTTTCATTTCTTTATCGTGCGCCTGCTGGCAGGCAAGACAGTAGCGCACGCCAGGCACTGCATCCCGACGAGCCTGAGGGATCGGCTCCCCGCACTCTTCGCAGAATTCAGCGCTCTCGCCCTTGCTCATCGTGCCACGCACGCGGGCGATTTCATCGTTAACCGTACTTTCGATCTGTTCCTGCACGGCGCCGTCTGACGCCCAACCGCTAGCCATAACATCCTCCTCATGCTTACTGAAAGTGTTGGCCCAAAATCCGTTTTGCGCAATGCAGAGGAGATATGCGGCCTCAGTCAGAACATTACAACCGTTTTTCGTCACTCCCCCCCTCCAGTCTCTGTTTATTTGCCAGCAGCGCCCAGCGGATGGCATTCAGGTTAAGGTGTCAGGCGAGGTTTTGTTTCACGCTGCATTTATAAAACATCTTATTAACACTCCCTGCATCAGAGGTTCAGCAAATGACAACAGAACTTAAACACTTCATCAACGGCGAGTTTATTGCGCACCAGAGTGACAGGTGGATTGACGTAATAAATCCGGCCACTGAAGCGCTGCTGGCACGCATACCTGAAGGCAGCGCTCAGGAAGCGAGCCGCGCAATCGACGCGGCCGAGGCGGCACAGCCTGCCTGGGAGGCGCTGCCTGCCGTTGAACGCGGGTGCTGGCTGCGCAAGCTGGCAGCCGCTGTGCGTCAGCGCGAGGCTGAACTGACTGCTACGATCGTTGCAGAAGGTGGTAAAACGCACGGGCTGGCGCAGACCGAAGTGCGCTTCACGGCCGATTATATGGAGTATATGGCCGAATGGGCGCGTCGCTATGAGGGCGAGATCCTGAACAGCGATCGCCCTGACGAAAATATTCTGGTATTCAGGAAAGCGATTGGCGTCACCACCGGCATTCTGCCATGGAACTTCCCCTTCTTTCTGATTGCGCGCAAAGCGGCCCCTGCCCTGGTCACAGGCAATACGATTGTGATTAAGCCGAGCGAGCTGACGCCGCTGAATGCCGCTATCTTTGCCGAGATCGTGCAGCAGGTCGGCCTGCCCAAAGGAGTGATCAACATCGTTTATGGCTATGGCCCAGAGATTGGCCAGGAGCTGGCGTCCAGTCCTAAAGTCGGTCTGGTGAGCCTGACCGGCAGCGTTGGCGCGGGTGTAGCCACCATGCAGGCCGCCGCCAGAAACGTTACCAACGTCTCGCTGGAGCTGGGTGGCAAAGCGCCCGCTATCGTTATGGAGGATGCTGACATCGATTTAGCGGTAAAAGCGATCGTTAGCTCACGCGTGATCAATAGCGGACAGGTGTGCAACTGCGCGGAGCGGGTTTATGTGCAGGAAAGCATTTATGATCGCTTTATGAGTGCCTTAACAGCGGCGTTCAAAGCGGTAAAATTTGGCGACCCTGCCGAACAGCGCGATCTTGATATGGGGCCGCTGATTACGGCCGCGGCGCTGGCGCGCGTGGAAAAAAAAGTGGCAGAGGCGATTGCCGCGGGCGCTAACGTGGTGCTGGGCGGCAAACGCGCCGGGAATAAAGGCTTCTTTTTCGAGCCGACCATCATTACGAACGTCCGCCAGGATATGGCGATCATGCGCGAAGAGATTTTTGGGCCTGTGCTGCCCGTAATGACCTTCAGCACGCTGGACGAAGCCATTGCACTGGCAAACGACTGTGAATATGGCCTGACCTCATCGCTTTACACACAAAACCTGAATACCACGCTGGTCGCGCTGCGTAAGCTAAAGTTTGGCGAAACTTACGTCAACCGCGAGAACTTTGAGGCGATGCAGGGCTTCCATGCTGGCTGGCGCAAGTCGGGTATTGGTGGAGCAGACGGACGTCACGGGCTGGAAGAGTATCTTCAAACCCACGTGGCCTACCTGCAGTTTTCGCTGTGATCAGAGGGCGCGCAGGCAAAAGAGCCCGACAGAAACGGAAAAACCTTGCGCTTTGCGCCCCGGCTTACGCCAGGGGGCCACAGGTTTTTGGGCTGCCGGGTGTGGCTGCCTGCCGCCACCGAGGTTTCACCGATGACCGCCCTTTCGGGCGGTTTTTTCTAGCAGAGGCGCGAGCGGCTGCGCAGCAGCGCCACGGCGCTCAGCAGCGACACCGTCATCAGGTAATAACCTGGCGCCAGACTGGTGCCAGTGGCGTCGATCAGCAGCGTACAGATCAACGGTGCAAAACCACCAAACACCGTCACCGCAACGTTATAGCTGATAGCCATTCCGCTGGCACGGGTGCTGAGCGGAAAGAGATCTGCCATCACTGAGGGTACGGCTGAAAAGTAGATCGATTTCAGCAGCGCCATCCAGCCTACCAGCAGCATCAGCGTCAGCGGCGAGGTGTGGTTTACCATATAGCTGAAGGCCGGACAGATCGTAACCAGTAACAGCAGCAGCGATCCCCACATCAGGGGCACGCGCCCTACGCGCTCGGCCCATAATCCCATGAGCGGTGTCACCACCGTCAGAATCACGCCGGCCAGCAGCGTCGCGCTGAACGCAACGCTTCCCGGCAGATGCAACGTTTTCGTCGCATAGGTCGGTACGTAGTTCAGCATGTAGTTCACCGCGGTTGATATCACCATCAGGCCCACCGCCAGCAGTATCAGCGCCTTCTGATCACCAAACAGCTTGTTCAACGGCGCTTCCGTTCGTTCGGCCTGTACAAAGCTGGCAGCTTCATGGACGTGACGACGAATATAGATCCCCAGCGGGCCGATCAGCAGGCCGAAGGCGAACGGAATACGCCAGCCCCACGCCTGGATCTGCGTCTCGCTGAGTATCTGCGTCAGGCCCAGGCCAAAAGCTGACGCCATCAGCGTGCTGGCCCCCTGAGTGGCAAACTGCCAGCTGGCGATAAAGGCTTTGCGTTCGGGATAGTGCTCCACCAGAAACGCGGTTGAACTACCGAACTCTCCGCCTGCAGAGAAGCCCTGAATCAGTCGCGCCAGCATAATCAGCAGCGGCGCAGCCAGACCCAGGGTGCCATACCCCGGCATAAAGGTGATCATCGCACCGCCCAGCATCATCAGGTTGATAGAGAGCAGCAGCGCCTTTTTACGTCCGTGGCGATCGGCATAGTTGCCCAGCACCACCGCACCAAGCGGCCGGATCAGAAAAGAGATACCAAAGCTGCCAAAGGTCAGCAGCAGCGAAACCGACGCGTCACTGGTGGGAAAAAATGCGTGGGCGATATAGCTGGCGAAGAAGCCGTATACCGCAATATCGAACCACTCAAGCGCGTTGCCGATGCAGGTGGCGAACAGGGTTTTATACAGGCCCGGCTTAGCCTGGACAACGGATGCCGTTTGCGTCAGGCTGCTCATGCACGATCTCCCTGCCAGGCGTGCTGACGCGCCAGCAGTGCTTCCCCCTCCTCGCCCAGCGTCCAGAACAGCCGCGTCATGATCTGCAGGCCTTCGCGAGCCACAGACTTCAGCATATGCTCATTGACGCCATGCTGGCCGCAGGCGGGATAGGAGTGCGGCACCCACAGCGTTGGCAGTCCCAGTATGTCGGAAAAGACCTCATTGGGCAGTGAGCCACCCAGGTTAGGCAACAACGCCGGTTTTTTGCCGCTGCTGGCGGCGAGGCTCTCCAGTGCCCAGGCCACCAGCGGGCTCTGCGGGTCAAGACGCGTTGCAGGTGACCCGCGCAGAAAATCGACCTGTACGTTGTTGAACCCGCTCGCACGCAGGTGCGCATCGACGTGCGAAACCAGATTTTGCCAGTCGGTTCCCACTACAAAACGCAGCTGGCATACCGCGGTGGCGGTGGCGGGTATAGCGTTCATCGGCCGCGCCGGGTTGCCGGCCTCAAACGTCAGCACCTCCAGCGTGTTCCAGCCATAGAGCCGCTCAGCCGCCGTCAGACCCGGTTCCCCCCAGTGAACCGCCAGCGCCGGATCGCCTGGCATTCCCCCCACTTCAATGTCGCTGAGGATGGCGCGTACTGCCGCGCTCAGCGAGTCCGGCTTCAGCGCCTCAACCTGCAATACGCCGTGGGCATTAACCAGAGAGGCAATGGCATTTGCCAGCTGGGTGCCGGGGTTACTCAGCAGCCCGCCCCAGTTGCCAGAGTGGTAAGCGTTGTCACGGGCGTGGATGGTCAGGCGAAAATTAACCGCGCCGCGTGAGCCAAGGAACAGCGTCGGCCGCGGCGCACTGACGCGTGGGCCGTCAGAGGCGATAAAAAGATCGGCACGCAGCAGAGCCTGCTGCTGCTGGCAGAGCGCCGCCAGACCCGGTGAGCTGATCTCTTCGCCCATCTCAAACAGGATTTTGCAGTTAAACCCAAGACGGCCACCGCGCGCATGAAACACCTGCTCCAGCGCGGCAAGATTAACGCAGTGTTGCCCTTTATTGTCTGCGCTGCCGCGACCGTACCAGCGATCGTCCTCTTCCGTCAGCTGCCACGGGTTCAGCCCGTCGCGCCAGTTTTCATCATCGCCAAACACCACGTCGCCGTGCCCGTACATCAGTAGCGTAGGCAGCGCCGACGCTTCGATACGGGTTGCAATCAAAAAGGGGCGATTATCAGCGACCGGATTGTCGATAAAGTGCAGCGTAAAGCCAAGCGCCGCCAGCTGAGGACCAATCTCACCGTGCAGATAGTGGTGCAGCTCGCGGTCGCGATCCTCGCGCTGACTTTCAGTAACACACGCCACGCGGCGCGCCAGAAGCTGCTGAAATTCCCCACTGTCGAAATAGCGCATCGCCTGTTGAACGGCCTGTTGTTCAGTCATGTTTGCCCTGTCGTTTTTATACTGTTGTCGGGCTATCTTTGCCAAAAGTCAGGCGTTGCCACAATAATCAATTTATCGAGATAGCCTTGCTTAAAAAGCAAAGCTACTATGCCCGAAAAAGAAGCACGCACTGATGCAGTGCAGAGGAGAGACGATGCTGAGCAGTGAAATTCGCTATTTTCTTGCCGTGGCGAACAGCGGCTCGCTGAGTGCGGCCAGTGAACAGCTGTTTGTTGCGGTCTCCGCCATCAGCCGTCAGATCCAGCGTCTGGAGGCACAGGTTGGCGCGCCGCTGTTTGAACGTCATGCTCGCGGCATGGTGCTGAACGAAGCGGGCGAAATTTTTGCTCGTCAGGTACGCCAGAGCCAGCTGGATATGGATCACGCACTGGCGGAGATCAAAGGACTCAAGGCGATTCGCCGGACACTAATCCGCATCGCCTGCACCGATGGCATGGCGTTCAGCCTGCTGCCTGAACTGCTGGCGGCGTTTCGCGCCCTTAATCCCGGCGTCTATTTCGCCGTGAACGTAGCGGGATCGCAGGCCGTGGCCGAACAGGTTCGGGCCGGAGAATGTGATGTGGCGTTGCAGTTCAGCCTGCACCCTGAGCGCGGGGTTGAAGTGATGGGGTCCTGGCCCGCGCCGGTGCTGCTGGTCATGCATAAAGATCATCCGCTGGCCCGACAGCCGGTGACGCTGGAGGCGCTCAGCCACTACCCGATGGCGCTGCCGGAGCAGAACACCACGGTGCGTCAGCTGTTCGATCTCGCCTGTCAGATGCGCGGCTGCGTGATTGAGCCGGTGCTGACCTGCGACTATTTTGCCTCGCTTTATCAGTTCCTGCGCAATACCCCAGACGCCATTACCATCAGCAGTGCCTTTACCCTGCTTAACGCTGCCCGACAGGATCTGGTACTGCGCGAAACAGGCGTTGACCAGCTCAGCCAGCGCACGCTGCAACTTCAGCGGGTATCGGGCCGACAGCGCAACGCAGCGCTGTCGCCCTTCCTGACCTTTCTTCAGCTGCGCCTGAATCAGATTGCCTCATCGCTGCCGTGATTACTTTTTGATATCAACCGGATAGAAAATGTGTTTGCCAAAGGGATCGATATCGTAGCCGCTCACCTCTTTGCGCACCGGCTCGAAGATAGTCGAGTGCGCAATCATGACCGCCGGCATCTGGTCATGCATTATCTGCTGCGCCTGAAGATAGAGCGCGGTACGCTTGCCTTTGTCCGGCTCCGCGCGCGCCTCGGTGATTAACGTTTCAAACGGCTGATAGCACCATTTTGAAGCGTTAGAGCCACCCTGGGTAGATTTGCAGCTGTAGAGCGGGCCAAAGAAGTTATCGGGATCGCCGGTTGCGGTAGTCCAGCCCATCAGCGCCGCCTGATGCTCCCCGCTGCGCACGCGCTTCAGGTATTCGCCCCATTCATAGGTGACGATGGTGGCTTTGATCCCTACCTTTGCCCAGTCCGCCTGAATCATCTCCGCCATCCGGCGCGCATTCGGATTATAGGGCCGTGAAACCGGCATCGCCCACAGTGAAATCTCAGTGCCCGGCTTAATACCTGCCTGTTGCAGCAGCGACTTCGCCTTTTCCGGATCGTAGTCGTAATCTTTCAGATCGTTGTTTGCGCTCCAGATGGCGGGTGGCAGGATATTTTTCGCTGCGGTGCCGGTGCCTTTAAAAATCGCATCAATAATGGCAGGTTTGTTAATGGCCATCGCCAGCGCCTGACGCACCTGCACATTATCCATCGGCGGTCTGGTGGTGTTGAAAGCCAGGAAGCCGGTATTCAGACCCGCCTTCTGCATCAGGTTAATCGCACTGTTGCTGCGCATTTTCTCCAGGTCAGCGGGATTGGGAAACGGCATCACCTGGCACTCGCCCTTTTCCAGTTTAGCCAGCCGCACCGAGGCATCGGGGGTAATGCTGAAGACGATACGGTCCAGTTTTGCCCTGCCTGCCCAGTAGTCCGGGAACGCCTTATAGAGAATGCGCGAGTCTTTCTGGTACTGCACCAGCTGGAACGGGCCGGTGCCGATCGGTTCCATATCGACCTTTTCCGGCGTGCCCGCTTTCAGCATCTGGTCGGCATATTCGGCGGAATGGATCGATGCGAAATACCAGCCGAGATCGGCGAGAAAGGGTGATTCGGCATGGCTCAGGTTAAACCGCACGGTATGATCGTCTACGCGGTCAATGCGGGTGATCAGCGTGCTCAGCTCCAGGCTGTCAAAGTTGGCATAGGTGCCGCCAGAGACGTTGTGATAGGGGTTTTTCACATCCATCTGGCGCATAAATGAGAAAATGACGTCATCCGCGTTAAAATCGCGGCTGGGGGTAAAGGCTTTATTGCTCTGAAACTTAACGTTTTTACGCAAGTGAAAGGTGTAGGTTTTCCCGTCCGGACTGATCTCCCAGCTTTCAGCCAGGCCTGGCACCAGCTCAGTGGTGCCATATTTGAAATCCACCAGCCGGTTGAATACCGGCACGGCGCTGGCATCCACGCTGGTTCCCGAGGTGTAGAGCTGTGGGTTAAAATTTTCCGGTGAGCCCTCTGCACAGTAAACCAGCGTCTTTGCGCTGGCAGGGTGCGCCAGCGCCGCCGTCAGCAACGCCAGCATTGCTATCTTCACTTTCATCATTTCCTCACTTTTTATTGACTTCCGTTGGTCAGATTCCCTAAATGATCGCTGCGCTTTATGGATACCACGTTTTCTTAACATAACGAATCCTGCCTGGCAGACAAATAAGGATCAGTGATGACAGCCCTTGCTAATCAGTTAACTCAACGTTTTTTCCGCTATCTGGCGGTGAGCAGTCAGAGCGACGCCAAGTCCACTACTCTGCCCAGCACAGCAAACCAGCACGCTATGGCAGCGCTGCTGGCGCAGGAGCTGACCGCGCTTGGTCTGGATGAGGTCGTGATTGACGCGTTTGCCACGGTAACGGCGGTTAAGCGCGGCACGCGCCGTGAGGCGCCGCGCATTGGCTTTATCACCCATATTGATACCGTTGACGTCGGCCTTTCGCCCCATATTCATCCGCAAATTCTGACCTGGCAAGGCGAGGATCTGTTGCTCAACGCGCAGGAAAATATCTGGCTGCGTCGTAATGAGCATCCAGAAATTGCGCCCTATCTCGGTCAGGAGATTATTTTCAGCGACGGCACCAGCGTGCTTGGCGCGGATAATAAGGCGGCGGTGACGGTAGTGATGACACTGATGGAAAATTTGCAAGGCGATCACGGCGATATCGTGGTGGCTTTTGTGCCAGATGAAGAGATTGGTCTGCGCGGTGCCAAAGCGCTCGATCTGGAAACCCGCTTTAACGTCGATTTTGCCTGGACCATTGACTGCTGCGAACTGGGCGAAGTGGTCTATGAAAATTTTAATGCGGCCTCCGCAGAGATTGTTTTCACCGGCGTGCCGGCCCATCCGATGTCAGCAAAAGGAGTACTGGTTAACCCGCTGCTGATGGCTCACGATTTTATCAGCCTGTTCGATCGTCTGGAGACGCCGGAGCATACCGAGGGGCGCGAAGGCTATATCTGGTTTAACGAGATGCAGGCGGGGGCCAGTCAGGCAACGCTGAAAGCCTCTGTTCGTGATTTTGATCTCGAGGCCTTTACCGCGCGCAAAGCACAGCTAAACCAGGCGGTAGCGGAGATTGCGCAGCGCTATCCCACGGGGAACGTGACAATCGCCATCAGTGATATTTACAGCAACATCAGCAACGCCGTCGGTGAGGATCGTCGTGCCATCGACCTGATATTCACGGCGCTAAAAGCGCTGGACATTGAGCCCAAAGTCATCCCAATGCGCGGCGGCACTGACGGAGCGGCGCTGTCGGCAAAGGGATTACTGACGCCGAACTTTTTTACCGGCGCGCATAATTTCCATTCGCGCTTTGAGTTTTTGCCCATTGAATCGTTTGTGAAGTCGTATCAGGTGGCAGAAAAGCTATGCCTGCTGGCGGCGAAACGCTAACGGCTCGGGTTTACGCAGTCTGCCTTAGCCCTGCCCTCGCAATCCCCCTAAAAAAGCGGCCTTGCAGCCGCCCTTTTATGCTTACTTCTTCACGCTGACATCAATGCCAGGAAAATATTTCTCGGCCAGCTTTTTCACCGTGCCGTCATCCTGAATTTTGACGATGGCCGCATCCAGCGTCTGTTTCAGCTTCGCATCACCCTTGCGCAGGCCGAAACCGATGCCGGTTCCCAGAATCGCGTCATCTTCCACGGCTTTACCGGCGAAGGTAAAGCCCTTGCCCTGCGGTTTATCGAGGAAGCCTGACTGACCCGCAGCAGACATCACCAGCGTGCCGTCGAGGCGGCCCGCAACCATATCGTTATAAACCTGGTTCTGATCCTGGTAGGAGGTCACCGTTACGCCCTGAGACTCCCAGTGTTTTTTGGCATAGGTTTCCTGAATAGAGCCCTGCAACACGCCAATATTTTTGCCCTTCAGCGCATCCGCGGTCGGTTGCAGCTTCTCACCCTCTTTAACAATCAGCATGCTGGGAATGCGGTAAATCGGGTTGGTGAAATCGATGCTTTTCGCCCGCGCTTCGGTAATATTCATTGCCGAGTTAATGGCGTCGAACTTCTTCGCCTGCAACGCCGGGATCAGCGCGTCAAAGCTGCTTTCTACCCAGTGGCACTCTAATTTGGCCGTGGCGCAGATGGCATTGCCCAGATCGATATCAAACCCTTCCAGCTCACCCTTCGCGTTGCGGCTTTCAAACGGCGCATACTGTGACTCCACGCCATAGCGCAGCGTTTCCGCCGCCAGCACGTGCGCTGAACTCATCAGGCCCAGCGCAAGAAAAAGTGCATTCATTTTTTTCATGTTGTTTTCCCCTGAGATTAACCCTTGAGCCGGCAGAGCGCTTCTGCACCACGCTGCAGGGTAAGATCGTCTTTAGCAAAAGAGAGACGAATCACGTTGTTGTCGGTGCCGTCCATATAAAACGCTGAAAGCGGAATGGTTGCCACACCGTGTTCAACGATAAGACGTTTTACCATCTCGCTATCCGGTTCGTCACTGAAATGTCCGTAGCTGGCTAAAACAAAAAAAGAACCGGCACACGGCAGCAGATTAAAGGGTGAATCCTGCAGCAGCGCCACCAGGCGATCGCGCTTCTGCTGATAAAAATCGGAGAGTGACAGATAGTTCTCTGCATGCTGCAAATAGTGGGCAAAACCTATCTGCATCGGCGTATCAGCGGAATACATCATGAACTGGTGTACCTTCACCAGCTCCTCCATCAGTTCTGCGGGTGCCAGGCAGTAGCCCACGCGCCATCCCGTCACGTGAAAGGTTTTGCCAAAGGAGGAGACAATCACGCTGCGCTGTGCCAGCTCCGGATGCGTCGCCATGCCGCAGTGGGGGCGACCGTCAAACACAATATGCTCATAGACCTCATCTGAGAGCACCACGATATCGGTGCCGCGCGTCAGCGCCGCCAGCTGCTCAAGATCCGCAGGCGTCAGCACCTGTGCGCTCGGATTATGCGGCGTATTAATAATTATCATGCGGGTACGCGGCGTTAAAGCCGCGCGCAGTTCACTCCAGTTAATGGCGTAATCAGGAAACTGCAGCTTCAGGCCCACCGGCGTGCCGCCCTGCAGACGCACGACCGGCGCATAGCTATCAAACGCAGGCTCAAAAAAGATGACTTCATCCCCCTGATTCACCAGCGCCGTAATGGCCATATAGATGCCCTGGCTGGCGCTGCCGCTGATCAACACTTCTGTCGCAGGATCGTAATGCTGACCGTATAGCGTCGCCACCTTAGCCGCCAGCGCCTCCTTTAGCGCAGGCCAGCCGGTCATCGGTGCATACTGATTATGTCCTTCGCGCATCGCGCGACTTACCTCTTCAACCAGTATCGGATCGCAGGGAAAGTTAGGCGCGCCCTGCGACAGGTTAATAGCGTGGTGGCGCGCAGAGAGCTGCCCAATGACACTAAATATCGTGGTACCCACATCGGGCAGTTTTGAAGAGAAATTAACGCTGCTTTTCATGGCAACAACTCCTGGCTAACCTGCATAAAAATGTGAACTTATCTTATTTCTATTCAACGGCGCAGCGCTTGAGCCGACAAGCGAATTGTTGTCATAATAGCTATGACTAAAATGCATAGCTGGAGCCTCTGTGTCGCATCCTTTGCCCCTCAACGCCATTCACGCATTCCTGGTAACGGCGCGCCACCTCAACCTCACCCGCGCAGCCGGTGAGCTTTGCGTCACTCAGGGCGCGGTGAGCCGTAAAATTGCGACGCTTGAGCACTACCTTGGCTTTGCGCTGTTTGAACGTCATGCACGCGGACTGCGGCTGACTGTTCAGGGCGCCGCGCTGCTGCCGGAGCTGCAGCAGGGTTTTGAGCAGATGGTCAACGCCACCACTAAGGCCATGCGCCATAACGGCGTTATTCGGCTAAAAGCGCCAACCTGCGCCATGCGCTGGCTGGTGCCGCGGCTGGTGACGCTGGAGCAGCAGCAGCCTGACCTGCACGTTGCCCTGACCACCACGCTGGATCACCACAGCCAGCTGGAGGGTTTTGACGCAGCCATTGTTTACGGTTCAACGCCGTCAGGCGCGATACATCTGTTTGATGAGGCGATAACGCCCGTGATGGCGGCAAATATGAGGGTGCCAGCCACGCCTGACGCACTGGCCGCGATGACCTTTTTGCATCCCACTTGCGATACCCGCGACTGGCAACTGTGGCTGACCGCACAAAACATCACGCTGACAATGGCGCGTAATCAGCACTTCAGCACCATGGATCTGGCTATCAGCGCGGCGATTCAGGGATTTGGCGTAACGGTTGCGGATATTAATCTGGTTGAGAGCGATCTGGCAAACGGCCGTCTGATTGCGCCATTTGCCAGTCGGGTGAAAACCGGGGCGGCCTATAGTCTGTTGCAACGCTCGCCCCACCATGCGCCGCCCTTTCTCTCTGAACTGGCGGCGTGGCTGTCAGGGCACTAGAAGGTCACCCAGTCGCCGTTGCTCTCTGCCATCGGGCGCGGAGCCGCGGCTGAGGCGGCACGCGCTGGCGGGCTGATCGCGCGATCCTGCGTTGACAGACGGAACCGGGCAACCGAGGCCTCCAGCGATTCGGTCTGTCGTGCCAGCGCAGCGGCGGCAGAAGAGACCTCCTCCACCAGCGAGGCATTCTGCTGCGTAACGCTGTCCATCTCTGTCACCGCAACGCCAACCTGCGAAATACCTTTGCTCTGCTCTTCCGACGCAGCGGCAATCTGTTTCATGATGGCATCAACGTCCTGCACCGACTTCAGAATATTATGCATCGTGGCCCCGGTATGACTGACCAGCGTCGCGCCTTTGTCCACGCGCTGGACAGAGTCTTCAATCAGCGCAGCAATCTCTTTTGCCGCGGCCGCGCTGCGCTGCGCCAGATTGCGCACCTCGCTGGCAACAACCGCAAAGCCACGCCCCTGCTCCCCGGCGCGCGCCGCCTCAACGGCCGCGTTTAGCGCCAGTATATTGGTCTGGAAGGCGATGCCGTTTATCACGCTGGTAATCTCTGCAATCTTTTTTGAACTGCCGGAGATACCGTTCATAGTGGTTACGACCTCACTGACCAGCTGGCCGCCCTGCTGCGCCGTTGTCGACGCGGTTGCAGCCAGCAGGCTGGCCTGACGGGCGTTGTCGGCATTGGATTTTACCGTGGCGGTGAGCTGCTCCATGCTGGCTGCGGTCTGCTCCAGCGCCGCCGCCTGTTCTTCGGTGCGTGATGAGAGATCGTTATTGCCCGCAGAGATCTCCGCAGCCCCACGGGCAATATTCTCCGTGCCACCGCGAATGGCGCTGACAGCCTCGCGCAGGCTATCCTGCATCGCGCTGAGTAACGGCACCAGCTTGCCTACGCAGTTGCGGCCAAACGGTGCCATCGACTGGCTGAGATCGCCGTTGGCAATCAGTGCAAAATGGTCGCGAATGCGCTCCAGCGGCTTGACCAGCATTGTGACCAGGTAGCGATCGGTGAATAACAGGATCAGCAGCCCGATAACGACGGCGCTCATCAGCGTGATTTTGGTCAGCGCCATCAGATGATCAACCATAATGCGGGTTTGATCGAGCTTGACCGCTGCCGCCTTATTAAAGCCGTCAGCGCTGGCCCCAAATGCTCGACTCAGGGCGGGGGTGATCTCATTGGCCTGCTGTCGATAGGCTTCCGGCGTCTCCTGCCGCGCCTTCTCCAGCTGCGGCGTCACCCCTTCATCCAGCAGTTTCTGCCAGTTGCTAATGACCTGATCGACAAGCTGTGCGTCCATGGGGCCGGGAGCCATCTGCTTAAACTGAGCCAGCTGCTGCGTCATATTATCCAGCGCCTGCTGAACCGGCTTCCACTCTGCCTCGCCGGGCTGCGCGCCGTTGGCCTTGTTGCCCATCACGCGCGACAGGCGCGTAATGACGCGAAAATACTGATCATTGCCTTTGCTCAGCGTGGTCATCTGATCCACCAGATGACGATCGATCTCATTGCCTTCACTGAGCGCGCCAAGCGAGTGCACGCTGAACCAGCCTACCGCACACCACAGGAGACAAAAAAGACCGAGGATCCAGAGCATGACGGTACGAATAGTGAAATTCTTTAAAATGCGCATAGCCAATTCCTTGACGGTGAGAACCGGGAAGGCCCGATCATCTCGGGCATACTGGCGTTATCGGCAGGGTTCGGGGAAGGTATAGCCTTTTCGTTAGCAAAAAAATCGCTAAAAGCCGCTGCGGGGTTAGAGACTAAGCGCTTAATTCGCTAATCAGCTAAAGCAGTGGTCTGTGCAGCGGACCTGAACTTAGCCGTCAGAGCTTCACCATGCTTCTCATCATCAGGCGAAACAGCCGCAGGCGAGCGCGCATGAAATTGCGTTTCAGCGACAGCGCATTTTTTCCTTTCTCGCCAAACGACAGCGTCAGATCCTCCTCCGGATGCCAGGCGGGCCAGCTTAGCTCGCCTTCAAGACGATGGCTAAACTCCCCCACGTCTCGCGCAAAGGTGAACCAGTAATCGGCCATACGCTGTGATAAAAGGTGATCGGTTTCCGTAAAGGGGCGCCCGATGTCGCCGGGAGTCATTGCCGCCAGGGTATTAAACGCATAGGGCACCTCATTGCCGTGCCAGGCACCATGCGGATAGAGGTCGCGCGAACGCTCCGACACATAGTCGAACCAGTAGCGCCAGCCCGGCATCCCCACGTTGTGCTGCGCGCGCATCAGAATCCACGGCATGACGCTAAAGGCCATATCGCGCGCTGCCGCCCGTCCCAGCAGGCGATCGTCGTGAATATCGTACAGCCATTTCAGCAGCCGATAGCTGAGTGGCCTGCTGGCCCGGAGTTGCCGCATCACCTCGGCGGTATCAACATTGAAGTAGGTCAGCACGCTCGCTTCGTCACTGTTACTGCCCGCTATCAGGGGAATACGATGCTGGCGGGCTGTCATAAAGGTTGTCAGCATTGGCTGCGGTAGCACAGCGTCGCCCGCAATCGGTACCGGACCCTGAGCCAGCGGCGGCGGAAGTGACCAGAAGGCATGGGCCGGCAAGGCGCGTAGCTGCTCTGCGGTGGCATCTTTCAGTCCGAAATGCGCGGCTATCTGTTCGCCTTGTTGCAGAGCCGCGCTGCGTGTCCGGTCGGGCAGGCCGTAGGCGCTCTGCACGATACCTTTGTGAAACAGTCCTTCCGCCAGCGGTGAACAGCAAAGTGACAATATGCTTCGCGCCCCAGAGGATTCACCAAAAAGAGTGACGTTGTCACGATTACCGCCAAATACCGGGATATTCCGCTGCACCCACTGCAGGGCTGCAATCTGATCGAGCAAGGCAAAGTTGTTGACCACGCCGCCGTTGCGATACTCCGCATCCAGAGCGGGATGAGCAAAAAATCCCAGATGGCCGAGGCGGTAGTTTATTGTCACCACCACAGCACCGCGTGCCGCCAGCCTTTTGCCATCATAAGGGGGAAGCGCGCCAGACCCCATTGCAAAACCGCCGCCGTGCAGCCACACCATTACCGGAAGTGGCCGCGACGGTGCGACATCGGGCGTCCAGACATTGAGATAGAGGCAGTCTTCGCTGAGCGGTCCCGGATCGCCGCCGCCAGCGATCTGACAGAGCTCGCGGTTCTGCCAGCTGGCATCGCCAAAGGTGACGGCATCACGCACACCCGGCCAGGGCGCGACTGGCTGCGGCGCGCGCCAGCGCAGCGCGCCTGTGGGTGCAGCGGCAAAGGGGATGCCTTTAAAGACAAAAAGATCATCATCCATACCCCCTCTTAGCTCGCCTTCCGCTGTCATTAGGCGCAGAGGTTGTCTGTTTTTCATTACCTGTTCCCTGATAAAGCGTTACCGCATTATCTACAGGCCGTTAAGATATTGTCTATGTCCTTAGTGCATTTGCAGATTATGCCGAATCGCACCGGTTACGCCTCGCGAATGCCGCAGCGCGCCAGCGACTGCTGCTGCCGCGCCTGGTAGAGCTGCATTTCATCCTGAACCTTTACGCCAAGCGCAGCTTCAAAATCGTGTTTGCTGGCATGGCCAGCGGAGCGTGCCTGCGCCCGATCCCCCAGGTTCGACTGGAAAATGCCGGCGGCGCTTACCGGCAAAAAGTCCTCATAGACGATGGGATCGGCGACAATCCGTCCCTGCGCGATCAGTGACGTCAGGGATTCCCCCGGCTGAGGTGGTTGCGCCTCTCCCTGCTCACTGAGACGGTAGTCAAACCAGGCTAGCCGCTGTTCACGCAGGGTCTGCTCATCATCAGGAAAAGCGCGAAACACCTCAGCCAGGTGCTGCTGATGCTGCTGGTTGTCTGCGCCGGTTCCCGCTTCAGCCAGCAGGCGATCGTAGAGTGCCCGTCCAGCTGGCGTCAGCGCAGCACCGCGCTGTTCAACTTCACCAAAGCGCGCGGTGTGCGTACCCGTCTCACCCTGCTGAAAGATGACCGGCTCTTCAAGCGCTGTGAAGCTGGTCTGGCGAAGCAGAATCGGCACGGCGCGGCGCGGCGGGCCTTCAATCAGTGTCTTCGGGGTGATGCCATGTTCCGGCATCAGCGCCTGGACGCGATCGATGTCCAGCGTACGTGGCGTGAGGTGATTAATGTGGCAGCCGGGGAAACAGACTACATCGGCCACCAGCCGATGCTGCTGACTCAGTGCCTGATAAGTCACGCTATCAACGGTGCTCAGCGTGTGCCAGCGGAAGGTCTCCAGTGCCTCTTTCACAAAAATATCTGCGTCCGCCTCATTCAGTCCACCCCGGTGCTGATGCTGAGCAATCAGTGCCCGACAGCGCGGCGTAAAGATGTCGCGCTGCGCCAGAATGGCAGCGGCTTTTTCACGTAGCTGAGGATTTTCGATCAGCTCCAGGCGCAGCAACGAGGTAAAAACGCGAAAAGGATTGCGACGCAGCGCGGCATCACTGACGGGACGGAATGCGGTGGAGTGAACCGGCACGCCCGCCTGAGAGAGATCGTAATAGCCCACTGGCTCCATTCCCATTACGGCAAACATCTGGCGCAATGTCGCCAGCTCCTGCGGCGTGCCAACGCGGATCGCGCCGTGACGCTCCAGACTGAGGCGCTCAAGCTCGTCGGTAGCGTCTAACCGGGCTTTGAGGGCGGGGTTATCTGTCAGGCTTTGCTGGTTAACCTGATGCACCAGCGCCATCAGCGTGCCGTACTGCGGCACTTCCTGCTGATACATAGCAGACATCGCCTGGGAGAAGCGCGTACGGATGGCGTCCGCGCTGAGGAAGTGATCCATGTTACCTGCTCCTGTCTTGATCGACGTTGCTGCTACTGTAAAGCAACGCGTCATCGGCAGGCGAAAAAGTTATGGATTTGTGATCGGCTTAAAGCCGTAGCGATTTTTCAGTACCAGCATCAGCGTCGTCAACAGCGCCGGGATTGCCAGCAGCAGAAAGATCAGACTAAAGGACCAGCCGAGTGAGAGCATTTCAGCGCCCACAAACGCGCTCAGGATGGCACCGACGCGTCCTACACCGTGCATCCAGCTGGAGCCTGTGGCACGGGCATGGGTTGGGTAGTAACTGGCCGACAGCGCGTTCATACCGGTATTGGCGCCGTTGAAGCAGAAGCCACTACAAAAGGCGATGCCGCTCATGATATCGGCTTCTGCCGGTGAGAAGCCGAGTGCAACAATCGCTACGCCCCCACAGAAATAGATCGCCGCCAGCGACAGGCTGGCGTTGAAGCGGTCCATCAGCCAGCCGGCAAACAGTGAGCCCAGCGTGCCACCCGCCTGATACATGGCGGTAATAATGGCCGCCTCGGTAACCGACATGCCCAGCGTATTAATCAGCGACGGCAGCCAGCTACCAATCAGATAAACCAGAAACAGCCCCATAAAGTAGCTGCCCCATAACATCAGGCTGCCGAACAGGTAACGACGTGAGACCACGGTGGTAATGGCACCCTGCGTCGCTGACGCGGTTTCCTGCGTATGAAACGCACTGTCGGGATGGGTAGCACCCGGCAGCATGCGCTCCAGAATAGCGTGAATGCGCGACGCGGGCGCGCGGCGGCTAATTAAAAACCGCACCGACTCCGGCAACCCGCGCACTAAAAAAGGCAGGACCATAAGCGGCAGGATCCCGCCCACCAGCATCACCGCATGCCAGCTATAGCGTGGCAACAGCCAGGATGCCGCAAAGCCCCCGCTCGCCGCTCCGAAAGTAAAGCCGCAGAACACCACGGTAATAATAAAAGCGCGGCGGCGTTCGGGCGCATACTCAGCGACCAGCGTGCCCACATTAGGCATGGCTGCGCCAAGCCCCAGTCCGGTGAGAAAGCGAAACAGCATCATCTGTTCGATGGTGCTGGCCATAGCGGTTGCGAGCGTCCACAGCCCAAAGAAAAAGACGCTGAGAATGATCATCATGCGTCGACCGTAGCGGTCAGCCAGCGGTCCAGCCAGCATCGCCCCCAGTGCCAGCCCCACCAGTGCAGCGCTAATGACAAGACCAAGCTGATGGTTCGTAACGCCCCAGCTTGCCTTTAGCGTCGGCGCGATAAACCCCATCAGCGCAATATCCATGCCGTCGAGAGCAACGACAATAAAGCAAAGCGCAATCAGACGCTTTTGCCAACGGCTCAGCTCTGACTGATTGATTAACTGGCGGACATCCACTGCCTCGACGCTGGTCACTGCAAACTCCTCACTGCGTTCACTGGATAAGGCATCAGTTTTGGTAAAAAAAACGGCTGCTATGATAGCCGATCGTTAACAATAAGGCGTCTGATTTTTATATGATATTGAGAACTATTCAACATTATGTCGCTAAGTTACTGAAATAACTGCAGGGTTAACAAGCCCGTTTTATAACGCTGATTGAAGCACCTTAAAAAATTTTCAGCCGAATCAAGCATCAATGTACTTTCAGACCTTTTGTTAATATTATTTTGCAACAAAGTTAACAAATCCCAGCTTTAATAGTTGCTGTGGATACTGAAAACTCATTAAGTTGGCGGAATGGACAAAAATATCCTTTTCAATCAGCGCATTCGCTTGCGTCATCTTCATACCTTTGTGGCGGTCGCGCAACAGGGCACGCTGGGTCGGGCCGCAGAAACCCTGAGCCTGAGTCAGCCAGCCCTGTCAAAAACCCTTAATGAGCTGGAGGAGCTGACCGGCGTGCGCCTGTTTGAACGCGGCCGACTCGGTGCGCAGCTGACCACCATGGGCGAACAGTTCCTGATCCATGCGGTTAAGGTGCTTGACGCACTGAATCATGCCGGCCAGAGCATCAGCCTGCCCGCTTCCACGCGCCCGGCAATTATTCGCCTGGGTGCCCTGACCACGGCGGCCATGGGTATGCTGCCGCAGATTCTCGATCGCTTTCACCAGCAGCAGCCGCATACCACGGTTCAGGTCGCTACGCTGCATAACAATGTGCTGCTGGCTGGATTACGTGCCGGGGAATTTGATCTCGGAATCGGTCGCATGGCTGACAGTGAAATGATGGCCGGGCTGACCTATGAGTTACTGTTTCTGGAATCCCTCAAACTCGTCGTTCGCCCTGAGCACCCGCTTTTAGGTGACAACGTCACTCTTTCGCGCGCCATGCAGTGGCCCGTGGTGATCTCTCCTGAAGGCACGGCTCCCCGACGTATTGCGCAACAGATGCTGGATGAACAAGAGTGTCGACTGCCCAGCACCTGCGTTGAAACCTCTTCAACCTCGCTGGCACGCCAGCTGGCGCTGCGTTATGACTATGTATGGTTTGTCCCGTCTGGCGCGATTAAAGAAGATCTGGCGCATAATGCCCTGTGCGCCCTGCCGCTCAGCTCAGCTGGACCGGGCGAGCCGGTTGGCATCATCACCCGCACCGGCGCTCCGCTTAGCCTGAGCGCAGAAATTCTTATGGCTACCATCCGTAAATCCCCTGATTAACGACTGCGTTTGGCGTGACGTTCGCGGTTATCAAGACGCGCTTTTTCAGTTTTACGCAGGCCGACATACATCGCGCCTGCGCCGCCGTGATGCGGCTGCGACATACAAAACGTCTGGACATCGTCAAATTCGCGCAGCCAACGCGCCAGATAGCTGCGCACAATATTGGCATGGGATTCGTTGTCACGCCCTTTGCCATGGATAATCAGCAGATTTCTCAGGCCATCCTTACGCGCCTGACGCATAAAGGTAAACAGCGCCTGACGGCATGTCTCGACCGGCTGGCGCAGCAGGTTCAGGCTGGCATCCAGCTTGTATTCGCCTTTGCGCAGCTTGTCCAGCACGCCCTGCTGAATGCCATCAGCCTTGTATTCCAGTGGTGTGGTGAGGGGGATGATGTCGAGATAGCCGCGTGTCAGAAAGTTTTCATCTGCCACGTCCTCTTCAATGCGACGCGGCGCTTTGGTAGAAGGCGACTTCAGCCATAACGTACTGGCGGTATCTTTCAAAGGAGTGACATCTCCCATGGCATCCCGAAACAGGTCTTCATCGTCAAGGTTCATGGAATTTTCTCACGCCGAATAAATGAAACAAATGGGCCATTGCATTCCAATAGTAGCAAAGGGCTAAAAGCCTGCGCCAGTCTCGATCTCGGTCACTTTTTGCACCCGCAAAAAGCGTATCTGCATCAAAAAAATGGAAAGTTTTCGTGCCAGATTTAAAAAATGTGACGCGGAAGGCTTGATACGGCTGGGTTCTGCGCCATGCCTGACGTCCCTACACTTTGTAAGCCTAAAACTCCTCGGACGAGTTCCCTTCGGCCCAAAAAATGTTAAAATTGACCCCAGTCAATAATCGTCGAGCGTACAATATGATCACTGAAAAACGCACCATTCGCCGTATTCAGTCAGGTGGCTGCGCCATCCACTGTCAGGACTGCAGCATCAGTCAGTTGTGTATTCCGTTCACCCTGAACGAACATGAGCTGGATCAGCTTGACAATATTATCGAGCGAAAAAAACCCATCCAGAAAGGTCAGACCCTGTTTAAAGCCGGCGATGATCTCAAATCTCTTTATGCTATCCGCTCCGGCACCATTAAAAGCTATACCATCACTGAGCAGGGCGATGAACAGATCACTGGCTTCCATCTGGCGGGCGATCTGGTTGGTTTTGATGCCATCATGACCGGTAATCACCCCAGCTTTGCTCAGGCGCTGGAAACGGCCATGGTCTGCGAAATTCCTTTCGAAACGCTGGACGATCTCTCCGGCAAAATGCCTGCCCTGCGTCAGCAGATGATGCGTCTGATGAGCGGCGAAATCAAAGGCGATCAGGATATGATCCTGCTGCTGTCGAAGAAAAATGCAGAAGAACGGTTAGCCGCTTTCATCTGGAATCTTTCCCGTCGTTTCGGCCAGCGCGGTTTTTCACAGCGTGAATTCCGTCTGACCATGACGCGTGGCGATATCGGTAACTATCTCGGCCTCACGGTTGAAACCATCAGCCGCCTGCTGGGCCGTTTTCAAAAATCGGGCATGCTGGCGGTAAAAGGCAAATATATCACTATTGAAAATCACGACATGCTTTCTGAACTGGCCGGTCAGAGCGTTCAGGCTGCTTAAATAATTGGCTGCCTAATGGTTAGCGTTGCAGGTACAGGCGTCATGTGCCTGCAACGCCAACCGCTGACCGGTTTTTGTTATTTTATTGATCCCACAGTAACTTTTCTGCTTCTTCCTGCCGTTAACTTAGGCTATCTTTAAACCAGTTCGCGTTGGTTTAAGGAGTTCTTCCCTATGTCTCGCTACCAAAATATTCTGGTTGCTATCGACTCACAGCAAGACGATCAGCCTGCGCTACGCCGCGCGGTTTACCTCAATCAGCGTATTGGCGGCAAAATTAAGGCCTTTTTGCCGATTTATGACTTTTCATATGAAATGACGACGCTGCTGTCGCCTGACGAACGCGCCTCTATGCGACAAGGTGTTATTAGCCAGCGCACCGAGTGGATCCGCGAGCAGGCGCGCGCCTATCTGGAAGCGGGCGTCGAGATTGAGATTAAGGTGGTGTGGCATAACCGGCCTTATGAGGCAATTATTCAGGAGGTACTGGCGCACGGGCACGATCTGGTGCTGAAGATGGCACATCAGCACGATCGGCTGGAGGCAGTGATTTTTACTCCTACCGACTGGCACCTGCTGCGCAAATGCCCCTGCCCGGTCTGGATGGTGAAAGATCAGCCCTGGCCTGAGGGCGGCAAAGCCGTGGTGGCGGTTAACCTTGCCAGTGAGGAACCGCACCACGATGAGCTGAACCAGAAACTGATCCGTGAAACAACGCTGCTGGCGGAGATGGTCAACCATACCGAAGTGCATCTGGTGGGTGCATACCCCGTCACGCCTATTAACATTGCTATCGAATTGCCCGACTTTGATCCCAGCGTCTATAACGACGCCATTCGCGGCCAGCATCTGGTGGCCATGAAAGCGCTGCGCCAGAAGTTTTCTATTCGCGAGGAGTTCACGCACGTTGCCAAAGGTATGCCTGAAGAGGTCATTCCGGATATCGCAGGCCAGCTGAGTGCCGGGATTGTGGTACTCGGCACCATTGGACGTACCGGTCTGTCGGCCGCTTTTCTGGGCAATACGGCGGAACAGGTGATCGATCATTTGCGCTGCGATTTGCTGGCGATCAAGCCCGATGATTTTGCCTCTCCGGTCACGCTTGACGATGACGAAGAGGATGATGACGAATGAAAAAAGAGCGGCCACCGGGCCGCTCTTTTTTTTACAGCGCTTTGAGTATTCCCTCTACGCTGGCTTTGGCGTCGCCAAACAGCATATGGGTATTTTCTTTGAAGAACAGCGGATTCTGCACGCCTGCATAACCCGTATTCATTGAGCGTTTAAAGACGATAACGTTCTGCGCTTTCCACACTTCCAGCACCGGCATGCCTGCGATAGGACTGCGCGGGTCGTCCTGCGCCGCCGGGTTAACCGTGTCGTTTGCGCCAATTACCAGCACCGTGTCGGTATCGGTGAAATCATCGTTGATCTCATCCATCTCCAGCACCACATCGTAAGGCACTTTCGCCTCTGCCAGCAGCACGTTCATATGGCCTGGCAGACGTCCGGCAACCGGATGGATCCCAAAGCGTACTTTGATGCCGCGCGCGCGCAGTTTTTCAGTGATTTCCGCCACTGGATACTGTGCCTGCGCGACGGCCATGCCGTAGCCCGGCGTGATAATCACCGAGGAAGAGTGCTTCAGCATCTCTGCTGTCTCTTCCGCACTGATTTCGCGGTGTTCACCCGCCTCTTCGCTCTCGCCACCTGCACTGCTGTCAGTACCAAATCCCCCGGCAATCACGCTGATAAACGAGCGGTTCATTGCTTTACACATGATGTAAGAGAGAATGGCACCCGAAGAACCAACCAGCGCACCCGTCACGATCAGCAGGTCGTTGCTCAGCATAAAGCCCGCAGCCGCGGCCGCCCATCCTGAGTAGGAGTTAAGCATGGAGACCACGACCGGCATATCCGCGCCACCAATTGACGCCACCAGATGCCAGCCAAACGCCAGGGCAATCAGCGTCATCAACAGTAGCGCAAACACCTGTGCAGCCGTACTGCCGGTGCGTACAAACCATAACAGCAGCAGGAAAGAGACCACCAGCGCCAGCAGGTTGAGCTTGTGGCGATGCGGCAGCATTAGCGGACGCGATGAGATTTTGCCGCGAAGCTTGCCAAATGCCACCACCGAACCGGTGAAGGTCACCGCACCAATGAAGATGCCCAGAAAGACTTCGGTCAGATGAATGTTTTCCATCACCGCAGGCAGGCCCGGTGCGTGATCGATATAGCTGTTAAACCCAACCAGCACCGCGGCCAGACCAACGAAGCTGTGCAGAATCGCTACCAGCTCTGGCATCTCTGTCATTTCGACCTTTTGCGCCAGACGAACACCGATTCCTCCGCCTATGACCATCGCCAGTAAAATCCAGGCGACGTTACCGCTGTCTGGACCAAAAATGGTTGCCAGCAGCGCCAGCGCCATCCCGCCGATGCCAAAGTAATTGCCCTGCTTCGAGGTCTCATGCTTTGAGAGTCCCGCCAGGCTGAAAATAAAAAGAATTGCGGCAACAATGTATGCTGCTGTGACTAATCCGCCAGACATCAGTTAGTTACCCCTTACGAAACATTTTCAGCATGCGCTGGGTGACGGTGAAACCACCGAAAATATTGATGCTGGCGATCAGCACCGCAATAAATGAGAGGAAGGTGACCCAGCCGCCGTGCCCCATCTGCAACACCGCGCCGACCACGATAATGCCGGATATCGCATTGGTGACCGACATCAGTGGCGTATGCAGTGCATGGCTGACGTTCCATACCACGTAGTAACCCACTACGCAGGCGAGCGCAAAGACGGTGAAGTGCGACAGGAATGCTGCAGGCGCAACGTTAGCCAGGCAGGCGAACAGCACAATTGCCAGCGCCATCAGCAGATACTTGCGCCACGTCGGTGCCGGTTTCGTCGCCTCTCTGGCTACAGGCTGAGGGGCCGGCGCCGCTTTCGGTGCAGCAGAAACCTGAATTGGCGGTGCAGGCCAGGTGACATCCCCTTCACGAATCACGGTTACGCCGCGCACGACGACATCGTCAAAATCGACTGCAATTTCGCCGTTCTTCTCTTTGCACAACAGCTTCATCAGGTTCACCAGGTTGGTGCCATAGAGCTGTGAGGACTGCGTCGGTAAACGGCTGGGAAGATCGGTGTAGCCAATGATCTTCACGCCATTGTCAGTGATAGTCACGCGATCGGCGACGGTCAGCTCACAGTTACCGCCAGTTTGCGCCGCCAGATCGACAATGACGCTGCCGGGTTTCATGCTGGCGACCATGTCTGCCGTGATCAGTTTCGGTGCTGGTTTGCCGGGGATCAGCGCCGTGGTCACGATAATGTCGACCTCTTTCGCCTGCGCAGCAAACAGCGCCATCTCCGCCTTGATAAAGGCATCGGACATCACTTTTGCATAGCCGTCGCCGCTTCCAGCCTCCTCCTCAAAATCGAGTTCAAGAAACTCGGCACCCATACTCTGTACCTGCTCTTTCACTTCCGGACGCGTATCGAATGCACGCACGATGGCACCGAGACTGCCCGCTGCGCCAATCGCAGCCAGGCCCGCAACCCCGGCACCGATCACCATGACTTTGGCAGGCGGCACTTTGCCCGCCGCGGTAATCTGGCCAGTAAAGAAGCGGCCAAATTCATGAGCCGCCTCTACAATGGCGCGATAACCGGCAATATTGGCCATAGAGCTCAGCGCATCCAGCGACTGTGCACGGGAAATACGCGGCACCGCGTCCATCGCCATAACGGTGACCTGACGAGCGGCCAGCTTCTCCAGCAACGCTGCATTTTGTGCAGGCCAGATAAAGCTCACCAGCGTGCTGCCTGCACGCATCCGCGCGATCTCCTCATCCTCTGGCGCATTCACCTTCATGATGATGTCTGATTGCCAGATCTGCTGGCTGTCACTGATACTGGCACCAGCGGCGACAAAACTTTCGTCATCGAAACTGGCGCGCTTACCCGCATCATGTTCAACGGCAACGCTAAAACCCAGTTTGATAAGCTGCTCAACGGTTTTGGGCGTTGCGGCGACGCGCGCCTCGTTGGGCAACCGCTCTTTGGGTATTCCAATTAACATATTCATCCCTTTTGTCGGTTGATGATGGCCTGTCGATTGCATAACGATACAGCGCCTGAAGGTGTTTTCAGGCGCTTATAAACGTAATGCTCATGTTTCAAAGTATTTATAACCTACTGAAAAGATGAACAGCGATCCACAGCCAGAGCCTCTGCTTATGACATTCACGCGATTATTCAGCGTCGAAAGAGAAATGCTGCGCTATGCCACTGCAAATCAGAAAGTTTGAAATATATTCTGCTGAGCAGAATCGTGTCATGGCGCATATCTTGTTAATAAAAACCTTTATTTAACAATACATTAACTGTTTCAGCACTAAGACTTACCACAATAAGCGATAAACGGGCCAAACAGAGGCCTTAACAAATTTGCATGACGTCATAATGAAATTCGCTGTCAATTTCCCGCGGTTTGTCGCATAAATTGGCTGCGACAGCCTGTTTATAACATGCAATAATCAACGGCTAATCTGTTATACATCAAGAGTCCAGCACGTTTTCGTACTCATTTTTGCGTAAGGCGAAGGATCATTTTTATGAAGCTGAAGAACACCATTCTGGCGTCAACCTTGTTATCCCTGCTGACGGCCAACGCGTTTGCCGCGCAGGAACTGACGCCGGAAAAAGCGGCCGAGCTGAAACCATTCGAACGTATTAACATCACCGGCCGTTTCAATGCCATTGGCGACGCGGCAGACGCCGTTTCGAAACGTGCGGATGAGATGGGCGCAGCCTCTTACTTTATTCAGGGCATTAACGACAGCAACGGAAACAGCGGCAACTGGCGCGTGACCGCTGACCTCTATAAGGCAGATGCCCCAAAAGCCAGCGATGACACCACTTATCGCGTTATGAACGGGGTTAAAGAGCTGCCAAAAGCAGAAGCTTACCGTCTGGAGCCTTTCGATACCGTGAGCGCCAACGGCTTCTTTGCCAGCCAGCCAGAAGTCAATGACGCCATCAGCAAAGCGGCAAAAGCAAAAGGCGCGGCCGCTTTCTATATTGTGCGTCAGGTGGACGCTAACAATGGCGGCAACCAGTACGTGACCGCCTACGTTTATAAAGCTGACGCAAAAGTTCGTACCGTTCAGAGCCCTAACCTGATCCCTGCAGATTCCGATGCGGGTAAAGCGGCGCTGGCAGCGGGCGGTGAAGCGGCAAAACGCGTTGAAATTCCAGGCGTGGCGTCGTCTGAAACGCCTAGCAGCAACGTCGGTCGCTTCTTCGAAACGCAGAGCTCAACCGGCAAGCGCTACACCGTTAATCTGCCCAACGGCAAGTCAGTGCAGGAAGTGAACGCCATTACCGCCGCGCAGATGCAGCCGTTTGACAGCGTCACCTTTACCGGGCACTTCGGCACCCCTACTGAAATCTCTGAGGAAGTGGCAAAACGCGCCGCTGACAAAGGCGCCAAGTATTATCACATCACGCGTCAGTGGCAGAACCAGAGCGGCGGTAATCTCACCGTAACCGCAGATCTCTTTAAGTAATCGCTCAGGGCGGCGCGCGCCGCCCTGTTTTTTTGCATTATCCCTTCACAATTTTGCATAACCACGCATTGCCATCCCTTTTCGCACTCCGTAGAATCTGCGCCCTGCTTTTAGCTGAATCCGTCATATAAAAGCCAAACAGCGCGGTTAAATGCGTCGCTCAGAACATAATCCAGCCACTTGTGCTAGCAGGAAGGGTATTTTGGAGAAAAAATTAGGCCTAAGCGCATTGACTGCGCTGGTACTCAGCTCAATGCTGGGTGCAGGGGTGTTCAGCTTACCGCAAAATATGGCGGCCGTGGCCGGACCGGCAGCGTTACTCATCGGCTGGATGATTACCGGTGTCGGCATCCTGTTGCTGGCGCTGGCAATGCTGCTGCTGACCCGACTGAAACCGGACATGGACGGCGGCATCTTTACCTATGCCCGCGCCGGGTTTGGTGAACTGCTCGGTTTTTGCTCCGCCTGGGGCTACTGGCTCTGTGCGGTTATTGCCAATGTTTCCTATCTGGTTATTGTTTTCTCTGCGCTGAGTTTCTTTACCGACACCCCCGATCATGTCGTGTTTGGCGACGGAAACACCTGGCAGGCAATGCTGGGGGCATCGGTGTTGCTGTGGCTGGTACACTTTTTGGTGCTGCGCGGCGTCCAGACCGCAGCCAGCATCAATTTGCTGGCGACGCTGGGTAAACTGGTGCCGCTGCTGCTGTTTGTGGTGCTGGCGATCGCCGCCTTCAACTATGATCGGTTCCATGTCGACTTTTCCGGCCTGACGCTCGGCCAGCCGATGTGGGAGCAGGTGAAGCAAACCATGCTGATCACGCTGTGGGTATTTATTGGCGTTGAGGGGGCGGTGGTGGTTTCCGCACGGGCGCGTCATAAAAAAGATGTCGGCCGCGCTACGCTGCTGGCGGTTCTGGCGGCACTGCTGGTCTATTTGCTGGTCACGCTGCTGTCGCTGGGTGTAGTGCCTCGCGCTGAGCTGGCCCAAATGCGCAATCCGTCTATGGCGGGTCTGATGACGCGTCTGATTGGACACTGGGGCGATGCGGTCATTGCAGGCGGCCTGATCCTCTCCGTCTGTGGGGCTTATCTGAGCTGGACAATCATGGCCGCTGAGGTCCCCTTTATCGCGGCACAGCAGGGGGCTTTTCCACGCATAATTGCGCGCCAGAATGCACGTAATGCGCCTGCAGCATCGCTCTGGCTGACAAACGGCAGCGTGCAAATCTGTCTGATTTTGATCGCGCTGACACACGCTGACTACAATACCCTGCTCACCATTGCCTCTGAAATGATCCTGGTGCCCTATCTGCTGGTGGGACTCTATCTGGTGAAACTGACGCGCGGCAGGCAGCAGCCGCTTGCGCTCTCCGTTGGCGCAGGTGCCAGCCTCTACGGGCTGTGGCTACTCTACGCTTCGGGACCGTTGCATCTGCTGCTGTCGGTTGTGCTTTATGCGCCAGGGTTGCTGCTGTTTCTGTTTGCACGACGCGGTGGACGCGCTGACGTTTCGCTGACGCAGCTGGAGCGCGTCGCAATTGCCCTGCTGATGGCGGCATCGCTGCCCGCGATGTGGCAGCTTATGATTTAGTGCGGCTGACCGGGGATCACAATACACAGCAGGTCATCCTGCTGTGTCAGATTAAGCGGCTTACGGTACTCGTGATGGATGGCATCCAGCTGCTGCGCAGAGAGCGGATAAGGGAGCTGGATGTCAAAATGGCTAATATGCTGCTGTTCAGCCAGCGTAATCAGGCGCGCAATGTTAATTTCGTCGCTGACCTGAGTTGAAATGATTTGCAGCGCTAATTCTTTCAGATGCTCGTCACTCGCCTGCACACTGCGCACCGAGGATTTGCGCGTCACCATACCGAAAATTGGCATCACGCCATAAATGGCGTCAACAAAACTCCAGCGTTTTTTGCAAGAGGCGGAGAGAAAATCGCTGTAGTTGAAGCAGATGCGGTCACTGTATACGGCTGAAGCCAGCTCTTTATCAGACACCCTCGTACTCCCCCTGTTTTTTATTACGGTTCAAAACCTTGCTTAAACGCAGAGTCAATGATGGCACATTTTGCCGTGTAGATACCAGTGAGCAAAGGATATTTCGTGCGATAACATAGTGCTCAGGACCGGGAAAAGCTATGCTGCTCACCTGGCTAATTTGTCACAATAGATTATGAACAAAATTGTTTTTGTAGAGGATGAGCCCGAAGTCGGTTCGCTGATTGCCGCTTACCTTGGCCGCCATGATATTAACGTGATTGTTGAGATGCGCGGCGACCGAGCCGAAGCGGTTATTGCCGCCGAGCAGCCGGACCTCGTGATGCTGGATATTATGTTGCCAGGCAAAGATGGTATGACGCTCTGTCGCGATCTTCGTGCACAGTGGCAAGGTCCCATTGTGCTGCTGACCTCGCTCGATAGCGACATGAACCATATTCTGGCGCTGGAGATGGGTGCGCAGGACTATATCCTGAAAACGACCCCGCCAGCGGTACTGCTGGCGCGATTGCGGCTACACCTGCGTCAGGCGCAACAGGGCCATAGCGATGAAGCGCCTGCGCCTGTGGCGATACAAAAACAGAAAATGCTGCGTTTTGGTTCGCTGGCTATTGATGCGCTGAATCGTGAGGTGACGCTGTTTGGCGAACAGATTATCCTCTCCACCGCTGACTTCGATCTGCTGTGGGAGCTGGCCAGCCACGCCGGACAGATCCTCAACCGCGATGCCCTGCTAAAAACTCTGCGTGGCGTCAGCTATGACGGACTGGATCGCAGTATTGACGTGGCGATCTCGCGACTGCGCAAAAAGCTACACGACAGTGCCACTGAACCGTTTCGCATTAAAACTATTCGTAATAAAGGCTATCTGTTCGCGCCGCAAGCATGGGATACCCAGGCATGAGAAAGCTGTTTATCCAGTTCTATCTGCTGCTGTTTGTCTGTTTTCTGGTCATGGCGCTGCTGGTCGGTCTGGTCTATAAATTCACCGCGGAGCGGGCCGGAAGACAGTCAATGAACGATCTGATGGCGAGTTCACTCTATTTAATTCGCAGTGAGCTGCGTGAGATCCCGCCGCGTGACTGGAACAAGACAATTAAAAGCCTGGATCTTGGCCTGTCGTTTGATCTGCATATCGAGCCAATAAATAAATATCAGCTTGATGAGCCAGATATGCGCCGCCTGCGCGCCGGAGAGATTGTTGCGCTGGACGACCAGTACACCTTCCTGCAGCATATTCCTCGCAGCCACTATGTGCTTTCCGTTGGCCCTATTCCCTATCTCTTTTATCTGCACCAGATGCGGTTGCTGGATATTGCGCTGCTGGTATTTATCGGCATGTCGCTGGCGCTGCCGGTCTTTATCTGGATGCGTCCGCACTGGAAAGAGATGCAGCGGCTGGAAATTGCCGCGCAGCGTTTTGGCCGGGGCGAGCTGGATGTTCGTACCCATTTTGATAACACCTCAAGTTTGTTTCGCTTAGGTATCGCCTTTAACCAGATGGCGGAAAACATCAACACGCTGGTGGCGAGCAAAAAGCAGCTTATTGACGGCATTGCACATGAACTGCGCACGCCGCTGGTGCGGCTACGCTACCGGCTTGAGATGAGTGACAATCTGACGGCAGGCGAAACGGCTGCCATCAATCGCGATATTAGCCAGCTGGAGAGCCTGATCGAAGAGCTGCTGACCTATGCGCGCCTCGATCGCCCACGCGTCGATCTCAATCTGACCTCACTCGACATGGCACGCTGGCTGCGCGAGCATATCAATGATGTTCGCGCCCTAAACCCCCAGACGCAGATCGATCTCGACCTGCCCCAGCGCGATAATCAGGGGGTGGCAGATACGCGCCTGATGGAGCGCGTACTGGATAATCTGGTGAACAATGCGCTGCGCTATGCCAGTCAGCGACTGCGCGTCAGCCTGTGGTTTGATGGCGCACTGGGCTGTTTACAGGTTGAAGATGACGGTCCGGGTATCCCGGCTGAAGAGCGCGAGCGCGTCTTTGAGCCTTTTGTTCGTCTCGATCCAAGCCGCGATCGGGCCACCGGTGGCTGCGGTCTGGGACTCGCCATTGTGCACTCCATTGCCCAGGCACTGGGCGGTCACGTCAGCATCGAAAGTAGTCCGCTCGGCGGTGCCAGCGTTCGCTTTTGCTGGCCGCTTGATTTACCCTTGCGTGCAGTGTCCTCGCGATAGATTTTCACAAGGAGTATCAGGTGACTACTGCTTATCAACAACTCAGCGCTACTTTTCAGCGTCTCTCACGCTTCGGCCATCTGATGGCTGTGGCGGGCTGGGACATGCAAACCATGATGCCGGCGGGCGGTAGCCAGGCACGCGGCGAGGCTCTGGCCGAAATGGGCGTGCTGCGCCATGAAATCCTCACCGATCCGCGGGTGGGCGAGCTGATTAAAGCCGCCGAACAGGCCGATCTTAATGACGTTGAACGCGCAAACCTGCGCGAGATGCAGCGTGCATGGCAGCAGGCTTCTCTGTTGCCCGCCTCACTGGTTGAGGCGAAATCGCTGGCGGGTTCACGCTGCGAGCACGCCTGGCGTGAACAGCGTCCGGCTAATGACTGGCAGGGCTTCTCAGCTAATCTGAAAGAGGTGGTCCGCCTGAGCCGCGAAGAGGCGCAGCTGCGCGCCGATGCCAGTAACACCTCGCGCTATGACGCTCTGCTTGACCTCTACGAGCCGGGCATGACCAGCGCAAAGCTGGATGAAACCTTTGGCGATCTGAAAAGCTGGCTGCCCAGTCTGCTTCAGCAGGTGGTGGAAAAACAGGCGCAGGAAACCCCGATTGCGCCTCAGGGCCCCTTTCCCATCGCTGCCCAGCGCGAGCTGGGGCTAAGCGTGATGGCGACGCTCGGCTTTGATTTCCGCCACGGGCGGTTAGACGTCAGCGCCCACCCCTTCTGCGGCGGCGTGCCGGAAGATGTGCGTATCACCACGCGCTACGATCAGGATGCGTTTCTCAGCGCGCTGATGGGCGTTATTCATGAAACTGGTCATGCGCGCTATGAGCAGGGGTTACCCCAGCAGTGGCGTAGTCAGCCCGTTGGGCTGGCGCGCTCTACCGCCATTCACGAATCGCAAAGCCTGTTCATGGAGATGCAGCTGGGCCGCAGCCGGGAATTTTTGCAACGTATTCTGCCGCAGGTGCGAGAAAAGCTGGGCGCGCAGCCCGCGCTCAACCCAGAAAACTTTGTGCGCCTGACGCAGCGCGTCAAGCCTGGTTTTATCCGCGTGGATGCCGATGAGCTCAGCTATCCGGCACACGTGATCCTGCGCTTTGAGATTGAACGCGCGCTGATTGAAGGTGACATTGAGGTTGACGACATTCCGGCGCTGTGGGATGAGAAGATGCAACAGTCGCTGGGCCTCGATACGCGTGGCAACTACCGCGACGGCTGTATGCAGGATATCCACTGGACCGATGGTGCCTTTGGGTATTTCCCGACCTATACGCTGGGCGCGATGTACGCCGCGCAGCTGTTCCAGGCGGTCAAAAAGGCCCTGCCAGACCTGAGTGAACGCCTGCAGCATGGCGACCTCCAGCCGGTATTTGACTGGCTGCAACAGAATATCTGGCAGCACGGCAGCCGTTTCCCCACCGAACAGCTGCTGATAAATGCAACCGGCGAGGCGCTAAACCCGCACTACTTCCGCCAGCACCTTGAACAACGCTACCTGACCCGCTAATCTGTGCGGCCCTCGCGGCCGCCCTTTTCCACGTTTGTACAATCCGTTACACGCCGATACTAAACACCCACGGAAAGCGTTGCTCACATCTCATATAGTCTCTTCACCGGCCCCGCAGTGGGCTACACATGAAGAAATGTTCGAGGAATTTGCAATGAAAAAATTGTTTGCACTGGTCATCGCCGCTGCTATGGGTCTCTCTTCTGTTGCTTTCGCTGCTGAAACCACCGCTGCGCCAGCTACTGCACCGGCTGCTACCACTACCACAACTGCACCCGCTAAAACCGTGCACAAAACCATGCACAAAAAACATAAAGCGGCACAGAAAGCTCAGGCTGCTAAAAAACACCATAAAGCAGTGAAAAAAGAGACTGCACAGAAAGCGCAGGCGGCTAAAAAACATCACAAAGTCGCGAAGAAAGAGGCAGCTCAGAAAGCACAGGCGGCTAAAAAACACCATAAAGCAGTCAAAAAAGAGACTGCACAGAAAGCGCAGGCGGCTAAAAAACATCACAAAGTTGTGAAAAAAGCTGCTCCGCAGAAAGCGCAGGCTGCTAAAAAACATCACAAAGTAGCTAAAAAAGCCACTGCTAAATAATTAAGGTCGCGCACCTGCGCCTTAAAACGCGTTGATTAATAAAAACACCCGGTTCTGCCGGGTGTTTCGTTACCGGAGTTGCGGAAATGGTGCGTCGCTATCGTTTTGAAATCATTTTGCTGGTGATGATCCTGTGCGGCATTGTCGCAGCTTTTTTCTTTATTTAGTCGTTGTAGCGTGCTGATTAATCCAATAAATCTCCCTTTTTCATCGCTCACCGACTATAGTTATTGCGCACGCGTGATAACTATAACCTCTTCTTGAATCTCGCCGTTGAGAGACCTATGCGCCTGGCTATTTTGCTGTTGACTGGATTATTCTGTTTTATCCATCTGGCCCACGCCGATGATGATGACGATGCACCGGATCCTGATGAAATTAAAACGCTTTTTTTTGGTAAAGATCATCGTAAGGCCATTAGCGACGTAACAGCTACGCCCTGGGATGCTATTGGTCAGCTGGAAACCGAAAGCGGCAACCTGTGTACCGCCACCCTTATCTCTGAGCATCTGGCGCTTACGGCGGGTCATTGCCTGCTGACACCACCGGGCAAGTTTGATAAGCCTGTGGCGCTGCGTTTTATGGCCAGCGACAACGGCTGGCGCTATGAAATCCATGATATTGATGCACGTGTTGAGCCGGCACTGGCGCGCAGGCTTAAGGCTGATGGCGAAGGCTGGATTGTGCCGAGCGATGCAGCCCCCTATGATTACGGTCTGATTATTCTGCGTAACCCGCCGTCGGCAATTAATCCGATACCGTTGTTTGAGGGTTCACGCAGTGATTTAACCTCGGCGCTAAAAGAAACGGGCCGAAAGGTGACTCAGGCAGGCTACCCGGAAGATCATCTTGATACCCTCTATTCACACAGCGACTGTCTGATTACCGGCTGGGCGCAACGCGCCGTGCTGTCGCACCAGTGCGATACGTTACCAGGCGACAGCGGCTCGCCGCTGCTGCTCAAAAATGAGAAAGGCTGGCAGGTGATCGCAGTGCAAAGCTCTGCGCCCGCAGCGAAAGATCGTTATCTGGCTGATAACCGCGCCATTGCGGTAACCTCCTTCCGGGACAGGCTGGAAGCGTTAGCACAGTAGAGGTCAGCAACCTGTTAAAAAAGGCGCAGCGGCGAGGCCGCTGTGCCTTTTTTATAGCGAAAGCACTCAGAAGCTATAGCCAAGGTTCAGGTTAAAGCCGTTGATGGAGAGCTTTTTGTCACCCGCCTCAAGACGCGATCCCTCATAACCTATATCTAGCGCCACATTATCGGCCGGATTAATTTGAATGCCCGCTGCATACATCAGAGAAGCTTTCTTTTCACTCAGTGAACGCTCGCCCATAAAAACATAGCGCCCTTCGTAGTTATACCAGCCTTCACGATAGTTAACTTTATTATAATTAACGCCGAGTAAACCATAGGCGCTAATATAAGCGCTAAAGCGCCAGGCTGGACCCACTGCGAGCGAATAATATTTCACTTTCGCATGGCCATCGATAATATCCATGCCGCCGACATCGGGCGAGTAACTGCCGCTGCCGTTCATCCAGGTAAACGCGCTCATCAGGCTCAGCGGCGAGTCCCACTCGTAGCGGTATTTAAGGTTAACACCACGTATATCTTTAAACGTCTCCACGCGGCTCTGCGCATACCCCAGACTAGCTGTCTGGTTACTGGCAAATGTGCTGCCGTTCACTCCCAGAGTAATTAGAGCCAGGCTGACCCACAGAGATAACTTTTTCACCATCATCATCATCCTTAATTATCTGTAATTCTCTGGCACCCTATTGCGCCGCGCTAATTTTATCGAGAAATAGCGCCATGACATCTTCCTGAAACAATAATTAGCATCCGATTTGGTTATGATTGTAAATAGCTCATTAAGCGCCGGGGCAATAAAAAAGCCGCAGCCTGATGGCTGCGGCTTGCTGAAGTGTGACCGCCACAGATTATAGAGCTATCTGCTCTATCGCCTGCAGGATACGCTTATCTGACACGGGATAGGGTGTGCCAAGCTGCTGCGCGAAGTAGCTGATGCGCAGTTCTTCGATCATCCAGCGAATGTTCCGCACCTCTTCGTCATCCTGACGCTGCGGCGGAAGTTTATTACGCCACGCCTGCCAGGCCTGCTCCACCGCCTGCACTTTAAGCATACGAGCGCGATCGCTGTGCGGATCGGCAGGCAGTTTCTCCAGCCGACGCTCGATGCCGTGCAGATAGCGCAGCGTGTCTCCCAGGTGCTTCCAGCCGTTGCCAGTGACGAAACCGCGATAAACCAGGCCGTTCATCTGCGCTTTGATATCTGACAGCGCCAGCGCCATAGTCATATCGACGCGTCCTTTGAGCCGCTTATTAATGTTAAAAACGGCCGTCAGAATTTGCTCCACCTGCTTTGCAATCTCCACCACAGTATCGTTCAGCTCGGCGCGCACCTTCTCATGCAGCTGCTCGAAGTTCTCCTGCTGCCAGGCCGGCCCCCCCGCTTCCGCCATCAGCTTATCCACGCCGCAGGCAATACAGTCGTCAATCAGCTCCAGCACCTTGCCGTACGGGTTGAAGTAGAGCCCGAGCTTGGCTTTGTTTGGCAACTTTTCATGCAGATATTTTATTGGCGAAGGAATATTGAGCAGCAGCAGGCGGCGCTGGCCACGCCACATCATTTTCTGCTGCTCCTGCTCACTGTCGAACAGGCGTATCGCCACACTCTCCTTCTCATCTACCAGCGCGGGCCAGGCTTTAACCTGATAGCCACCACGCTTCTGCTCATAGCTGCGTGGTAAATCGCCAAAACTCCAGAGATGCAGCCCGCGCTGTTCCAGCCCGTCATCCGCCACTTTCGACAGCGTTTCCTGCACCTTGCCTTTCAGTTCTGCCTTCAGTGCTGTGAGATCTTTACCCTCTTTCAGCTTGCGGTTGTGCTCGTCCACAATGCGGAACGTCATTTTCAGGTGATCGGGCACCTGTTCCCACTGCCAGTTTTCGCGCTCCAGCGTCACGCCCGTCATGCGGCGAAACTCTTTTGCCAGCGCATCAAGCAGCGGCATCTCCATGGCGGTGACGCGTCCGAGAAAGGCATCGGCATAGTTGGGTGCAGGCACCAGATTGCGGCGCAGCGGCTTGGGCAGCGACTTAATCAGGGCAATAATCAGTTCGCGACGCACGCCAGGGATCTGCCACTCAAAGCCCTGATCCTCAACCTGGTTCAGCAGCGGCAAAGGAATATGTAACGTCACGCCATCGGCGTCTGCGCCTGGTTCAAACTGATAGCTGAGCTTCAGCTTCAGATTGCCCTGATGCCAGACGTCAGGATAGTCGAGCTGACTGACCTTATCCGCCCCCTCTTTGATCAGCATTTGCTTATCAAAGTTGAGCAGTTCAGGATTTTCGCGGCTCGCCTGTTTCCACCAGCTGTCAAAATGCTTCGCCGATACAACCTCCTGACCAATGCGTCGGTCATAAAAGCTGAACAACGTTTCATCGTCTACCAGAATGTCGCGGCGGCGGGATTTATGTTCCAGATCCTCGACTTCACTCCGCAGCTTCTGGTTACTGCGGAAGAAGGCATGACGCGTCTGCCAGTCCCCCTCCACCAGCGCGTGACGGATAAACAGCTCGCGGCTCAGCGCAGGATCAATGCGGCCATAGTTGACCTTACGTGCGGCGACAATCGGCAGCCCGTAGAGCGTAACTTTTTCCTGCGCCATTACCGCACCCTGGCCTTTTTCCCAGTGCGGCTCGCTGTAGCTGCGTTTAATCAGGTGTTGTGCCAGGGGTTCAATCCACTCGGGATCGATACGCGCCGCAATGCGGCCCCACAGGCGACTGGTTTCGACCAGTTCCGCCACCATGGTCCATTTAGGCGGCTTTTTGAACAGAGCGGAGCCAGGAAAAATAGCAAATCGTGCGTTACGCGCGCCGGTAAACTCTTGTTTCTCCGCATCTTTCATGCCGATATGCGACAGTAGCCCGGTCAGCAGCGCACAGTGCACCTCGCGAAAGCCCGCCGGTTCGCTATTAACCGGAAGCCCCAGTTCCCGCACCACCTGACGCAACTGGGTGTAAATATCCTGCCACTCGCGCACCCGCAGGTAGTTGAGGAAATCGCTTTTGCACTGGCGGCGGAACTGATTGCCCGACAGCGCCTTCTGCTGCTCACCCAGATAGTTCCACAGGTTAACAAAGCTTAGGAAGTCCGACTCTTTATCTGCAAAGCGGCGGTGCTTCTCGTCAGCCGCCTGCTGTTTTTCAACCGGACGCTCGCGCGGATCCTGGATCGACAGCGCGGCGGTGATGATCATCACCTCGCGTACGCAGCCAAACTTCTGTGCCTCCAGTACCATGCGCGCCAGACGCGGATCGACCGGCAATTGCGCCAGCTGGCGGCCAGAGCCGGTCAACCGGTAGTGGCCCGTCTCTTCGTTAAGCGTTAAGGCCCCCAGCTCTTCCAGCAGGCGCACGCCATCCTGAATGTTGCGCTTATCGGGTGCTTCCACGAAAGGAAACGCGGCGATGTCGCCCAGCCCCAGCGCGGTCATTTGCAGAATAACGGACGCCAGATTGGTACGCAGGATTTCCGGATCGGTAAAGGCCGGACGGCTCAGGAAATCATCCTCTGAATAGAGGCGTATACAGATACCTTCCGATACGCGGCCACAGCGGCCTTTACGCTGGTTAGCCGACGCCTGCGAAATCGGTTCAATGGGCAGGCGCTGTACCTTGGTGCGATAGCTGTAGCGGCTGATACGCGCGGTGCCGGGGTCGATGACATACCTGATGCCGGGCACGGTAAGCGAGGTTTCTGCCACGTTGGTCGCCAGTACGATACGACGGCCGCTGTGCGCCTGAAAAACCCGGTTTTGCTCCGCGTTAGAGAGTCGCGCATAGAGCGGCAAAATTTCAGTATGGGGCAGATCGCGCTTCATCAGCGCGTCTGCCGTGTCTCGAATTTCACGCTCACCGCTCATGAAAATCAGGATATCGCCGCGCCCTTCATCGCCCAGCTCATCCACCGCGTCAAAAATGGCCTGTAGCTGGTCACGCTCGCTGTCGTCTGCCTCCTCAACAACGGGCCGGTAGCGAACCTCTACCGGATAGGTCCGGCCCGAGACTTCAATAACCGGCGCATTGTGGAAGTGGCGTGAGAAGCGCTGCGGATCGATGGTCGCTGAGGTAATGATAATTTTCAAATCGGGGCGGCGCGGCAGCAACTCACGCAGGTAGCCCAGCAGAAAATCGATGTTCAGGCTGCGCTCATGCGCCTCATCAATGATGATGGTGTCATATTGCAGCAGCAGGCGATCCTGCTGGATCTCTGCCAGCAGGATCCCGTCCGTCATCAGCTTTACTTGCGTATTGTCACTGACCTGATCGTTGAAGCGCACCTTGTAGCCGATGCAGCCACCGAGTGATGTCTCCAGTTCTTCGGCAATGCGGTTAGCCACGGTGCGTGCAGCCAGACGACGCGGCTGGGTATGACCAATGAGTCCTTTTACCCCACGCCCCAGCGCCAGACAGATCTTCGGCAGCTGCGTGGTTTTACCCGAGCCGGTTTCGCCCGCAACAATCACCACCTGATGGTCGCGGATCGCTTCGGCAATCTGCTGCTGTTTCTGGCTGACGGGCAAATTATCGGGAAACGTAATGGTCGGCGTTGCGGCCGCACGCGCAGCCACACGCTGCTCGGCAACAGCAATCTCCTGACTGAGTTCGTCAGCGATGCCCTGCTGCGCCGCTGCGCTGCTGACTTTGCTTGCGCCGCGCAAACGACGCTGTAGCCGCTGGCGATCGCGCAGCGTCAGATTGTCAAGGCGCGGCCAAAGCGAGGCTAAGGGAGAGGAAACCGGTGATGACATAGTAATGAAGTACCTTCTCAGACGGAGCCGCTGCACATTACAGCGTCCGGTAGGTAGCCAGGTTAACTGGCTGAAACTAAAATTGTATTGCGAAAGAATAACACATTTTGACCCACACAGCTGCGCCCGCCATGCCATCCTTGTTCAAGAAATTCGAACATAGCTCTCGAAATATTGCGCTTTTACCATGCCGTTAATAACCGTAGAGTGTAACCCATTGAGCGGGAAGCCTTCCGCGTAACAGACAGGAAACAGCAATGAGCAAAGTATTAGTTCTTAAGTCCAGCATTCTGGCTGGTTACTCACAGTCAGGTCAGCTGGCCGATTTCTACGTTGAAGAAGCAAAAGCGAAAGGCGATCAGGTGACCGTTCGCGATCTGGCAGCCGATCCGATCCCAGTGCTGGATGGTGAGCTGGTAGGCGCCCTGCGTCCGTCTGACGCGCCACTTTCTCCGCGTCAGCAGGAAGCGCTGGATCTCTCCAATGCACTGATTGAAGAGTTACAGGCGCACGACGTAGTGGTCATTGCCGCACCAATGTACAACTTCAACATCCCGACGCAGCTGAAAAACTATTTTGACCTGGTTGCCCGCGCTGGCGTGACCTTCCGCTACACCGAAGCCGGTCCGGAAGGCCTGGTAAAAGGCAAGCGTGCGGTGATCCTCTCCAGCCGTGGCGGCATTCATAAAGATACGCCGAGCGACCTGCTGACGCCGTATGTGAAGCTGTTCCTGGGCTTTATCGGCATCACCGACGTGAACTTTGTGTTCGCCGAAGGCATTGCCTACGGTCCGGAAGTGGCCACTAAAGCCACCGACGACGCGAAAAATGCGATCAAGCAGATCGTTGCTGCCTAATCATCATTATTATTATTCGCATGTTTCCCTTGCCAGGCACTCAGCCTGGCTTTTTTATTTCTGCATCCACAAGCCATTAAGGCCACGTACATACTCCCCTTGCCGCGCGCGTTCAACCAGCTTTCCGCCTGCAATGCGCGCCACGTCGTCCGTCGTCAGATTGTTCTGCCGGGCGATACGCTGGTACTCCACGCTGCGCCCGTTGTTAATGCGCTTCACCAGCGCCAGCGTCTCGCTGTCCTGTTGCCGCGCCGAGATGTAGCCGCTAAAGGTTTCGCCAACCCGCCCCTGCTGGCGTGCCTCATCCAGCGTCAGCGCCATGGCCGGTTGCGCCGCACCGATCAGCAGCAGCACCGCTAACCACCCCGTTTTCATTCTGCGGCTCAAAAGAGATCGCTCTGATTTTTCAGCAGCGCCTCCACATCTTTATCGACCTTGATATGAATCTCATGTTCGATCTTCACGTTCATATTGATAGTAATCGGTTCCCTGGGGGCTGCCACTTCGATGCGCGGCACGCAGCCCGTTAGCGGCAGTCCGACTGCCAGTACCAGTAACGCCCTGAGGCTCATGGTTGTTGTTCCCTCTTGGTCGGCAGAGTGGCATTTTGTTCCACCCAGGATTGCAAGTTATCGCCAAAGCGCAGGCTGCGCCAGAGCTGAAACAGGTTTTGCTGATGGTGATAGTTAAGATTTACCGTCTGGACGCGGTTGCTGAAACGGCTCGCTCCCTGCACCTGAGCCTGCATATCAAGATTACCCAGGTTATCCAGATCGATCGTCGCCCATGAGCGGGCGATCTCCATGTAGCGAAGCCAGTCCATTGCCGCTCCTGCCGCGATGTTGCCTGCGGTAATGGCATCGGCCATATCTTTATCCATGCGAAAAGTCAGGGGGCCACTGTTAGCAATCCAGCCGTTCTGCACCAGCCAGTGGGCGTTGTTAACCCACAGCGGCAGCTCGCCGTTAACCTCACCTGACATAGCGAACTGTCTGGGCTTCAGCGCGGTGACCAGCCTGCTGAGACTGATGCCGCGCAGCGTTATTTTTGCCGCCTCATGCTGCGGCAGCCGCAGCGCGGGCAGCGTTACCTGTCCCCCCAGCAGATCCAGACTGACATCCTGCAGGGTCAGCGGCTGCGACTCATGCCAGGGATAATAGCCCTGCAGATCGGCACGAATATTCTGCATCGCAAACTGATTGGTCACTTCGCTGATACGCAGTGACACCGGCCCCTGCACGCCAAGCTGCCACTGCTGCTCTTTCAGACGGAACGGCAGTGAGAAGTCAACGCCGTTGATCTGATTATCCTCCGTCCAGAGGCTGCCCTGTTTTACCGTCCAGTGCCCACCCGCGCTGAACCCCTCTTTTGCCGCAGCAGAAAAGGCAACCTGTGCCCGCAGTTCACCTGAGCGAATCTTCATTTTGAGATCGGGCGCCAGTAACGGTTGAAACACCGTCAGTGACTGCGTAGGCCACCAGGCCTCACCGCGCAGTCGCTCGCCATCCCAGCGCCCATGCACGCGTAGCGGCCCAATCGCCTGCGCCTGAAGCTGACCACGCCAGAGAAAGTGGCTGGGATCCTTACCCTTTGCCTCAAAGCTGAGCGAGGAAGCGGGCAAGCGGCCGCCATAGTCGAAGCGCGTCTCTCCGGCATCAATGCGGAAGCCGCCGTTAAAGGCCGCCTGCTGTACGTCTCGCTGCCATCTCACTGGCGCACTCAGCGTCAGGCGCGGTGACGTCACCGCTGCCATACCATACTGCATACGATTGAAAGCGGCCTGCAGCCTGTCGAGATGAATTAGCGTATCCTGCCAGCCTCCCGTCCCCTTGATGGTCCAGGTGGCATTCAGCGGCAGCATGTCGCCCTCGCCCCAGTAGCGCCACGTCCATTTACCTTTATCTGGCCAGAAATCATTTGCCCGACCGTCCAGGTGCAGCCTGAACTGACCGAAGCTTGGATCGTGCGCCTTGAGAATAGCCTGCAGGCGGCCATCAACGCCCTGTGAGGCTAGCCGCACGCCAGCCAGCGGCCAGCGTGCCTCATCAACGTCCAGCGTTGAGAGCAAACGCCCCCGCAGGCGCAGCAGCGCGCCGGGCTGGAAAGTCAGGCGGGGATCGAGCAGCGGTCCGCTGAGTTCGCCAGGCAGCGAGGCATAGAGCTGCATCGTCGCCAGTTTGCTTTCTCCGGTCAGGCGCAGCGGCAGCGCGCTGTCACTCATACCGAGCCTGCCTGGGCCAATATTTAATACCGCATTGCCTTTGCCACCACGCCCCTGCGTCAGTACGTTGAGCCGACCGGCGATTCGCGTCGCTTCCAGGCCCTGCTGCCAGTTATCCAGCGTCAGATCGAGAAAGCCAGAAAAGGTTTGATCACCGGTTGGCCAGCGGTAGCGACCTCTGGTGACGCGGATTTGCTGCGCATCCACCTGCCACGGCAGCGCGAGTAGCGGCTGGCCGTCGCCGGTGGTGTAGAGCGTGACCTCTCCCTGCTGCTGTTGCCAGTTCAGCGTCAGTCGCAGTGGTTCTCCGGCGTATTGCAGGTTGCCTTCCAGATTGCCGCTTACTGGCAGACCGTTCGCAAACTCAGGTAACTCAAACTGTCCGTTGAGCGTCAGCGGCTGCGGCAACACGTTGTGGCGCAGCAAGAGCCGCTCGACGGTAAGTTGTTGCCCCTGCAGCGTGGCGGCAATGGAGAGGTTGTGCCCCTGATAGCGCAGCGTCTGCTTATCGCGCGTCAGACTGAGATCAAAACGGCCGGCATAGTTTTGCCAGGGCGCAATGGTGAGATTATCCAGATGAATATCGGCACCCGGCAACATCTGCTGCCAGGCGGCCAGCGAGGTGGGCGCGCCGCTTTGCTCGCTCTGAGGCAGTTTCTGCAGGCAGTTGCTGTCCAGCGTAAGCTGCTGTGCATTAAGCCGCCAGCGCTGATGATGCCAGCCGAGCGTGGCCTGCTCTACGCGCGCCAGCACGCAATCGCCTGCCAGATAGCGAAGTTCCGGAAACCACACTCCGCCGTTGCGCCAGCGCGGTGAACCATCCAGTACGATGCGCGTCTCTGCCGGAAGCCAGATTCCAGCCAGGCGCGGCAGCCATTGGGTCAGCGTGAGCATCAGCCCGAGCATCAGTAGCGTCAGCGCCAGTAAAGCAGCGAGTAGTCGGCGGAGGCTCCGCGGCATGGCAGCAATTTTCCTTTTCCTGACAGGATCCTGACGATGATGATGGCACGTAATCGGCAAGAGGTGAAGGCGCCGCGCCATCGGCAGCAAAATCACGAATAAACCGTTATGCTGTTGAGATACCCGTATACAGGAGCGTAACGATGAAAATCGCGGTTTACAGCACGAAACACTATGACCAGAAATATCTTGATCACGTTAATGAAGCCTACCGTTTCGATCTGGTGTACTTCGACTTCCTGCTGACGGAAGCGACGGCGAAAAACGCCGTTGACTGCGACGCCGTCTGCATTTTCGTTAATGACGACGGCAGCCGTCCGGTGCTGGAGGAGCTGGCCGCTCTGGGCGTGAAATATATCGCGCTGCGCTGCGCCGGATTTAACAATGTGGATTTAGCGGCGGCAGAGGAGTTGGGGCTGAAAGTGGTGCGTGTGCCCGCCTATTCACCGGAGGCGGTAGCGGAACATGCGGTTGGGCTGATGATGACGCTTAATCGTCGCATCCACCGTGCCTACCAGCGCACGCGTGACGCGAACTTCTCTCTGGACGGTTTAACCGGATTTAATATGCATGGCAAAACGGCCGGGGTGGTCGGCACCGGTAAAATTGGCGTGGCCACGATGCGCATCCTGAAAGGGTTTGGTATGCGCCTGCTGGCTTTTGACCCCTATCCGAGCGCGCAGGCGCTGGAGCTGGGCGCCGAATATGTCGATTTGAAAACCCTGTTTGCCGAGTCAGACGTGATCACCCTTCACTGCCCGCTGACGCCAGAAAATCACCATCTGTTGAATGCCAGCGCCTTCAGTCAGATGAAAGATGGCGTAATGATTATTAACACCAGCCGCGGCGGACTGATTGACTCTCAGGCAGCGATAGAGGCGTTAAAACAGCAAAAAATAGGCTCACTCGGCATGGACGTGTATGAGAATGAGCGCGATCTCTTTTTTGAGGACAAATCTAATGATGTGATTCAGGACGACGTGTTTCGTCGTCTGTCAGCCTGCCATAACGTCCTGTTTACCGGCCATCAGGCTTTTTTGACCGCTGAGGCGCTGACGGCAATCTCGGCAACCACACTCTCTAATCTGAACCAGCTTGCGCAGGGCGAAGCCTGCCCGAATCAGCTGGCACAGAGTTAGCGGGCGCAGTTTCCGCCGATGAGCGCCTGCTCGTCACAGCGGCGTCCATTCGCCAGCTGGCACATGCCAACGCGCGTGCCGTCCAGCTGGTGAGAAAACGCCAGCGTGCCACCTGCGCCTGCGCAGTTGCTTTCTGCTAAAGAGGACATCACTACATGCGGCTGAATATGGGCTGCGGTGGCTTGTTGTGGAGGCTCGTTATCGCTGTTGCTACTGCATGCTGAGAGCAACAGGGCGGCACCGGCCAGCAGAAAGGTGGCTGCTTTCATCAGTCGGACTCCGTAAGGGTTAGGGTTAGAGGCCGCTCAAGCATAAGTCAGGCGCTGCAGGTGGTCGATAGGCGACACAGCTTTTTACAAAATTTTCCTGTGACTTTTACAAGCAGAATTATCCTGTTTAGCGCGTTTATCCTTTTTAATCATGCACAAGCTAAGTAGCAGGAGCGTCAAATGATGACGGTAGATTTGCTGATCCGCATTGTTCTGGCCGGAGTTCTGGGCGGACTCATCGGTCTGGAGCGGCAGATGCGCGCCAAGGAGGCGGGACTGCGCACCCATATTCTTGTGGGTATTGGCAGCGCAATGTTTATGGTGGTGTCGAAATATGGCTTTGGCGACATGCTGGATAACGATCATGTCGCCCTCGATCCCAGCCGTGTTGCCGCCCAGGTAGTAAGCGGCATGGGCTTTCTGGGTGCAGGCACCATCATTATTCAGAAGCAGGTGGTTAAAGGGTTAACCACCGCTGCGGGCCTGTGGGTGACGGCGGCAATTGGGCTGGTTATCGGCAGCGGCATGTATGAAATTGGCATCTATGGCACCGTGCTGGCGCTGATGGTGCTCGAGACTTTTCGCCGCATCAGCCATTTGCTGATTGGTAAACATCATACGCTGCTGGTCAACCTTAAGCCCAAAAGTGTTCCACTGGTGCTGCTGGTGCTTCAGCGCGAAGGCATTCGCTATGGTCATATTGCGGTGGTCAATCGCGATCCTGACAGTGGACTGTGCGAGCTCAGCGTAGAGGTGACAGTGTCACGAAAAGCGCCTGTCCAGCGGGTGTATGAAAAAATTATGGACGTTAAAGGCGTCTCCTCGCTCGAAATGCTGTAGCCCGTTTGCTCAGTGGGTAATCCTTTGATCCTCATCAAAAAATTGCGCCAGCAGTGCCACACTGTTTATTCGCGGTTAAGAGATGCAACGTTAATGTGGCGAGTGAGGACACTCCTCACCACAATAAGTACGGCTTTTGATTCGCTTCACCGCTCTATGCGGTAACGCTCCTTACCGGGAGCGTTTTTATTTTCAGTGTCCGCAGCCATGGCATCCGCTACAGCCTGGCGTTCTGCTCTGCCCGGTGCCCGGCTGGAGACGATCGCGCATGCGTCGCAGCAGCGCGACGGCGCTGATACCTGCTACGGCAACACCTGTCAGACAGGCGGTGCTGAAGCCTGGATGTTGCGCAAAGGAGCCTGCCTGGTATACGACGGTTGCGGTCGCATAAGCGACCCCTGTGCCCCAGACCAGCGCAAACCACATCCATTTTCGTCCCGCCTCTTTAGCCAGTGCGCCCATCACTGACGCACAGGGCATATAAAGCAGGACAAAGACCAGATAGCTATAGGCCGCCAGCGGCGTGCCAAACATACCCTGCATCACGCTGAGCGCCCCTTCACTCATTTCCCCCTCGCCTTTACTGGCCTCAACGGGGTGAAACAGTACCTGCAGGCTGACGGCGTCCACTAAATTTTGCCAGGTCTCGCTGAGCGAGGAGGTCAGCACGGCGGAGAGCGTTTGGGGTGGCGCGCCATCCGCCTTGTTTTGCGGTTCTGCCAGATAGAGCGCGTTCAGGGTGCCCACTACGCTTTCTTTCGCCATTGCGCCCGTGACCAGCCCAACCGTTGCCTGCCAGTTGTCAGCGTGCACGCCCATTGGGCTGAACAGCGGCGTAAGGAGGCGACTGGCCGAAGCCAGCACTGAATCATCCACGCGCTGCGCCACCTCGCCTCGTACCGTCAGCCCTGACAGCAGACTAATGATGACACAGGCAGAAACGATCACCACGCCCGCACGGATGATAAAGGCATGCAGCCTGAACCAGGTTTGCAGCAGCAGGCTGCGCATTACCGGCACGTGCCACAGCGGCAGCTCCATAATCGCGCGCGACGCCTCCCCTTTAAGCAAGGTGTGCTTCAATACCAGCCCGGTGAAAACCGCTACGACAATCCCCAGCAGATAGAGCGAAAAGGTCAAGGAAGCCCCTGCGCGGCCAAAAAAAGCCGTGGCGAAAACGGCGAAGATAGCCAGCCTGGCGCCGCAGGACATAAAGGGGGCCATTAGCATGGTTAAAATTCGTTCTCGCTCTGTTTCCAGCGTGCGTGCGCCCATCACTGCAGGCACATTGCAGCCAAAGCCCACAATCAGTGGAACAAAAGATTTTCCCGGCAGACCAAGCCAGCGCATCACTCTGTCAACGACAAAGGCGGCGCGTGCCATATAGCCAGACTCCTCCAGTACCGTCAAAAACAAGAACATCAGGGTCAGCTGAGGAACCAGCGGCAGTACGGTCGCTATGCCGCCGCCAATGCCCTGCGCGAGAAAAGAGGTTAACCAGCCGGGGAAATGAAAGGCGTTGCAGTAGTGCGCCGTGCCGTCGACAAAGAGGGCCGTTCCGCCCTTCTCAAAGATCGGCTGTAGCGCACCACCGATATTGATTGAGAGGTAGAACATCAGGTACATCACCCCTAAAAACAGGGGGAAGCCGAGCCATTTGTTAAGAAACAGGCTGTCCAGCACTCCCGTCAGACGATGGGCAGTTTGCATGCTCTGCTCGCACGCAATCTGGCAGAGGCGATCGATGCGCTGAAGGCGCGCTTCCTGAGTCGTGTCGGGCCGATTGAGCGACAGCGTGTTTACCGGTTTTGTCGCCTGGCTATCAACCGCGGTCAGCAGCTCAGTCACCCCTTCTGAGGTTGACGCGGACATCAATATTACCGGGCATCCCAGCTGGTCGCTGAGCTTGTCAGCCTGTATCTTCACGCCGCATTTTCTTGCGACGTCGGCCATATTGAGCACCACAATCATGGGCAGATTCAGCTCGCGCAGCTGGAGCGTCAGCCAGAGGCCTTTTTCAAGACTGGATGCATCAACGACATTGATAATCACATCCGGCTGACCGCTCAGTACATAATGACAGGTCACGCGCTCGTCGGCGGACAGCCCATCTTCAGCGTGAACCCTCTCCAGAGAATAGATGCCGGGTAAATCAATCAGCGTCACGCCGCGATGAAGCGTGGTGAATGCGCCCTGCTTGCGCTCCACCGTCACGCCCGGCCAGTTACCGGTCCGCTGGCGCATGCCTGTCAGCAGGTTAAACAGCGTGGTTTTACCGGCGTTGGGGTTGCCGACCAATACCGCTTCGATGCTTTTCATGCGCCTTCACCTCCATTCACTGCACGAAGACGCAGCATCGCCAGTTCAGATTTGCGCAGCGCATAGCTGGTGCGGCGAACGCGAACCTGCGCCGGATCGCCGAGTGGGGCCAGCCTGACGACTTCGATCAGCGCGCCTGGCACCAGCCCCAGCGAGAAAAGTTTTCGGCTGAACTGGGGTGATATATCGTCCTGATAGCCCTCAATGTGCCATGTGCTTCCTGGTTTTATCAGCATGATTTCTCCTCCCGCGTGTCAGTGGCGTCACTATGCTATTGCGAACAATTATTGTTCTTGATTTAGATCGTATCTGGCCCTGATGACCGAAAGGAAACGCGGTGGGTTGAACTCAGGTTGAGGTGAGAGCCGTTGCACACGACGGCGGTTAAAACGGGGTTGAAGCAAGAGAGAGAAAATAGCCGTAACGGATGACTGTTGAGTTCACTCTATGTTTAAATCTTTTTCGCTTCTGCTTTGCCTGCTCCTGACGGGCTGCGCTGTTTCTCACGCTCATCAGGCCAAAAACCCTGACACGCCGCCAGAGTGCACTTCCCATGACGATGAGATTGACTGCTCCTGGAGCAACGTGCCTGACGGTCCAGCTGACCCGGTGAATGACGATACAATCTGATCCGGCAGGCAACGGACTTTTTCCCCATGCCGTGCATTCAGCGATATACTTCCCGCCTCACTCAACGGATCAGTGTATACAGATGACAAAACTCACCTTACAAGAGCAGATGCTCAAAGCCGGTCTGGTCAGCAGCAAAAAAGTGGATAAGGTCAACCGGACGGCTAAAAAATCACGCGTTCAGGCGCGCGAGGCCAGATTAGCGGTTGAAGAGAACAAAAAAGCGCAGCTGGAGCGGGATAAGCAGCTTAATGAACAGCAGAAGCAGGCCACGCTGTCGAAAGAGTACAAAGCGCAGGTAAAGCAACTGATTGAGATGAACCGCATTGAAAGCGGCAAAGGGCCTATCGAATTTAACTTTACGGATAACAACGTCATTAAAAAGATAGCCGTAGATAAGACGACCCAGTCTCAACTCATCAGCGGTCGCCTGGCGATTGCGCGCCTGGCGACGGGCAGCAACGGCGAGAGTCACTACGCCATCATCCCTGCCAGCGTGGCAGACAAAATAGCACAGCGAGATGCGAACGCCATCGTGGTTAACCATGCCCTGAGCCAGGAGGCGCAGGATGAAGACGATCCCTACGCTGATTTCAAAGTGCCTGACGATTTGATGTGGTAAACCGTTAAAACGAGCTGACTGAGCGGATGACAAACGGCATTTCGCTTACCGGGTGGGTAAAGTGTAGCTCACTGGCATGCAGCATCAGTCGGGAGGTCTCTTCGGTGCCCGGCAACAGCTTTCCGCCATAAAGATCGCAGCCCAGAATTGGAAAGCCCAGCAGCTGGCAGTGAATGCGCAGCTGATGCGTACGTCCGGTCTCCGGGATAAGGGTGACGCGCGTTAGCGGCAGTGCACGGCCCTGAGCCTGCTGGCGGCTGAAGCGCGCCTCAACCTGATAGCGAGAGCGCGCCGGCTTCCCCTGAAGGTTACAGATTGCCATTCTGGGGAAGCGCGCCGGATCTTTTGCAATCGCCGCCTCAATCGTTCCTTCATCCTCAGGCAGATGCCCGCACAGCAGCGCGGTATAGACCTTACTGACCCTGCGTTCGCTGAATTGTCTGCACAGAGCGGCATTAATGGCTTTATTACGGGCGACCACCATCACGCCGGAGGTGCCAAAATCGAGGCGGTGAACCAGAGTACAGCCGGGAAAACGCGCCACCAGCCGGTGATGAACCGAATCCAGGTTTTGCGGATTTTTCCCTGACAGGCTGAGCAGACCGGCAGGTTTGTCGATCAGCAGCAGGTGCTCGTCCTGATAGAGAATGGTTATCTCTTCATGGCATGGTGGGGCAATAAACGTATCAATAAACGTAGACATCAGGCAGCCTGCTGGGGAGTGAGCGCGGATAGTAGCGGATTTCCTCCCGGCTGACGACCAGTGGTGGTCTGCGGGTTTGCGTTCAGGGCTAAACCTGCTGCTGCCCCGCCATTCTTTTACGTTTGTCTTTCGCGTCACTTTCGCCGTAAGGTGTGATGAGCATAAGCTCATTAACAGGAACCTGACGATGCGTGACCTGCCCCTGCGGCGACCCTGCGCGCGTTTGACGTTGCAACCCGCCACAGTATCTTTACCTTTGCTGCCACCGGGCTGTGCGTCACGCAAAGCGCGGTCAGCCACCAGCGACGGCATCTTGAGGCGTTATGGGGCGTAATGCTGTTTCAGGGGAACAATCCTGCGACTGCCCCCCGCCGGTGCCGCGCTCGCGCCCGTGGTGTGCGAATTCCCCAGCAAACTGGAGAGCACGCTGAGCCGTTAACACCGAAGAAAATGGTGGCCTGCGTGCTTATCGCAACAGGCATGGTAATCATGAGTTAATCCCGTCAGGAGAAGGCAATTATGTCCACTCACCCTACCGTCGCGCTGCTGGGTCCAGGCGCAATTGGCACCACCATCGCCGCCCTGATGCATCAGGCGGGCCGCACGCCGTCTCTCTGTGGGCGTACTGCCCATGCGCAGCTGATACTGCGTCACGATGCGGGTGAGATCGTGGTGCCCGGCCCGGTCATGACTACCCCCCCGGCGCAGAGCAGCCCCTTCAGTCTGGTATTTGTGGCGGTAAAAACCACGCAGGTTGTCGACAGCGCGGGCTGGCTGGCCAGCCTGTGCGATAAGCATAGCGTAGTGTGTGCGCTGCAAAATGGCGTCGAGCAGAGCATCCAGCTGGAACCCTTTGTAAACGGGGCAACCGTCTTGCCGTCGGTGGTGTGGTTTCCAGCCCAGCGTGAACCGGACGCCTCCGTCTGGCTGCGCGGCTCACCACGCCTGACCCTGCCCGATGTGCCGCAGGCACAGCGCGTGGTCGACGCGCTGAACGGAACGGGTTGTGCAGTGGCGCTCTCAACCGATTTTCTCTCTGTCGCCTGGCGTAAACTGCTGCAAAACGCGGTGGCTGGCCTGATGGTGCTGGCGAATCGTCGCGCCGGTCTCTTTTCCCGTGCTGACATCAGCGAACTGGCGCTGCTCTACCTGCGCGAATGCCTGAGCGTTGCGCGGGCTGAAGGCGCCGTACTGGGGGATGACGTGCCGCAGGCGATCCTGGATAACTTTCATCAGGCACCGGCGGATTTAGGCACCTCTATTCTTGCCGATCGGCAGGCTAATCGTCCGCTGGAGTGGGCCTGTCGCAACGGCGTGATCCAGCGCTATGGGCGCAGGCACGGTATGGCGACGCCCGTCAGCGATGTGCTGGTGCCGCTGCTGGCAGCGGCAAGTGAGGGACCGGGATAAGCCGGGACTGACGCAGGGCTACTGAGAGCGGTAACGGCAGGGGCTGCGTTGCCGCCCTCATGGCATAAACCCTTATTTTTCTACGATCTCTTTAACATCCGCTTTCTGTAACTGATGCATGTTTCCACCGGCATCTTGATAGGCGATCATGCCTGTCTCTTTATCAATGATCGGCTTCCCGTTGGTATTGATCATATGGCCGTCGTTGGTGGAAATAATATAATGCCCGGAACAGGCTGAAAGCATTGATCCGGTCGCGACCATGATAAGCATTACCGCTATTTTCTTCATAAACATCACGCTGTTCCCTTATTGATCAGAATCTCAGTGTTCACTGCCAGTAAGATGAACCGGTAAAACGCAATGCTTTATAAACGCTGCCCGGCACGCGCTCTCTTTCTGACTATTCCCTAATCCGGGTCAAGAAACGTGGTTACTTGCCTGCTTATTGCTCAGCGGACGGTCAGCCGCTGAGCGCAGGGGGCCTTACGCACAACCGGATGCGCCCCGGCTGAGCCGCGTCCGGGTGTTATGCTGCCCAGGCTATCCCGCTCTTCTCAGGCAGACTGTGACGGGATCCTGGCCATAACCTTGATTTCGAAATCAAATCCTGCCAGCCAGTTTACGCCCACCGCCGTCCAGTTGGGATACGGCGGCTGAGGGAAAAACGATTGCTTCACCTGCATAATAATCGGGAACTGATTTTCTGGATCGGTATGGAAAGTCGTCACATCCAGCAGGTCATTAAATGTGCATCCGGCCGCGGCCAGCGTCGCTTGCAGATTATTGAAGGCAAGCTCAACCTGTGCGGCAAAATCTGGCTCCGGCGTTCCATCGGCGCGGCTGCCAACCTGCCCTGAAACAAAAAGTAAGTCGCCAGACCGGATGGCGGCGGAATAGCCGTGCTGCTCATAGAGTGTATGACGGTTAACGGGGAAAACGGGCGTCGGCTGATTCATGGTCTCTCCTGATAGTGGTGAACAGAGGGATGCGCTGTCGACACAAAAGATTTAACATACGCTCCGTATATCACTTTAATCACACATACGCAGCGTATGTCAAAAAAAAATACGGCGCGTATGTGAACAGGAGCCGTTATGACAGGTAAACGTCGCGCAGACACCATGGAAGAGAACCGCGTTAAGCTGATTGCCGCCGCGCGCAAGGCCTTTGCTGAAAAAGGGTTTGCTGCTGCCTCAATGGATGACCTGACCGCCAGCGTGAATTTAACGCGCGGTGCGCTCTATCATCATTTCGGTGATAAAAAAGGGTTACTGGCTGCTGTGGTTAACCAGATTGACAGCGAAATGGCGCAGCATGCCAGTCAGGCTGCTGCGGATGTCACAGACGGCCGGGAAAAGTTACTCGCAGAAGGGGTTGCCTATATCAGGAGCGCGCTGGATGAAGAGGTCAGACGCATTGTTCTGCTTGATGGCCCCGCTTTTCTTGGCAATCCTGCCCAGTGGCCGGGTCAGAACAGCTGCCTTGACGCGACGCGCAAACGCCTGGCCAGCATGGCAGAACGTGGCGAAATCAAAGCGGTCGATCCCGCTGCGACCGCCTTTCTGTTGAACAGCGCTGCGTTCAATGCTGCCCAGTGGATAGCCGCCAGCGAAGATCCGCAGCAGGCACTGCCCAGGGTTATCGCGGTCTTTACCCTGCTGGTCGAGAGCCTGCGTCCTGAGCGCTGACGCCGTAAAGCGTCCCGCCCGTGTTGACGCAGTGGCGCCCTGACGCACGCTGCCTGAATGCCCCGGGCGGGCTCTGTCACGACGCCTCGATCACAATACCTGCCTCTACCAGACAGCCTTTGAGCACGCCAAAGGCGTCCTGGCACTGCTTTTCGTTAACGCAGGCGTAACCGAGCAGCAATCCTCGCTCGCCTTGTGGATGCATATAGTATTGCGACAGCGGCCGCACTTTGACGCCGCGCTTTAGCGCCTGGGTGGTTATCGCAACGTCGTCACAGCCCGCTGGCAGCCGCAGCACCAGATGTAATCCTGCTTCATGGTTAATCGCGGGTAAAAACGAGGGGCCGAGATAGCGCTCAATCAGTTTGCATAAAAACTGGCGTCGCTGGCCATAAAGCAGACGCATGCGGCGAATATGATCCATATAGTGCCCCTGGCGAATAAATTCGCCCAGCGCGCGCTGGATTAACAGATGTCCGCCGCGATAAAGCTCAGTGGCGGCAATCCGCAGCGGTTCGGCCAGCTTTTTGGGCACCACCATGTAGCCAATGCGCAATGCCGGATAGAGCGTCTTACTGAATGTGCCCATATAGATCACTGGCGCATCCTCTTCCAGCCCCTGTAACGAGGGCCAGGGCTTGCCGGAGAAGCGAAATTCGCTGTCATAATCATCCTCAATAATCCAGCTTTGATGACGCCGCGCCAGGGCCAGCAGCGCTTTGCGTCTGGCCATGCTGAGGTGAGCACCAAGAGGATATTGATGTGACGGTGTCACGAATACCATTTTAGGCGGGGAGCCTGCTGCCGGTATTATGCCCTCTTCATCAACCGGCACCGCCTGGATCTTAAGGCCATTTTTACGCAACAGGTTGCGCGTTCCCCAGTATCCCGGCTCCTCCATCCAGACCAGATCGCCGGGATCGCTCAGCACGCAGGTCACCAGATCCACCGCCTGATGCACGCCTTCTGTGATCAGGATTTGATCGGCATCGGCTTTCACCGAGCGCGCCACGCGCAGATATTCCACCAGCGCATGGCGCAGATCGGGACAGCCCCCGCCGCTGCTGTAAATCAGCCGATGCACATCGGGCTCGCGGTTAAGGCGCGCCTGTATCTGACTAAAAAGTTTATGGGGAAACTCTGTGACGTCAGGTGCGCCCGGGACAAAGGCACCCCATTGATAAGGTGAGGCGGTCGCATGCCCTAACAGCATCGCGCCACGTTTTGAGAGGGTCGCCGGTAGCGGCGTCGCTGCCGGCTCAAGCAGTTCGACAGCCTGACTTTGCAGACAAATTTCTGGCAGCGTATCGGCAATCCAGGTCCCGCTGCCGGTGCGCGCCGTCACGTAGCCCTGTGCCATCAACGCGTCATAAACATGCAGTACGGTGTTACGTGACACCCCCAGTTCGCGGGCCATATCCCGCGTTGGCGGCAGACGACCGCCCCGGGGAAAAACCCCTTCAATAATCGCTGCCTGCAGGCAGGCCAGCAGGCGCTGCTGCAACGACCCCTTCTGCAAAAATTGCAATCGTTCTAACAGGTGATCGGCGTAAAGCTGCTGCAATTGGCTCCATCCCACTCGTTGAAATTGGCTCTCGCAACTTACCGCTTCACACGCCTAAATAAAAGCGTTTGTCGAGAATTGTAAATAAAACATATCAGCGGGGTGAATGAGATGAGTGAACAAAGTAGCCAGATGCAGCAGCGTAAAGCCCAGGCCTTACCGCGTGGTACCGGCACGCTGTGCGACTGGTATGTCGCACGCGCCGAGAACGCCACCCTGTGGGATAGCGAGGGAAACAGCTGGATCGACTTTGCCGGTGGCATTGCGGTACTGAATACCGGCCATCGCCATCCGCGGATTGAACAGGCCGTGGCCAGTCAGTTAACAAAATTTACCCATACCGCCTTTCAGGTCACCCCCTATGAGAGCTATGTGTCACTGGCTGAACGGATCAATCAGCGGGTGCCTGTTGCTGGCCCGGCTAAAACGGCCTTTTTCACCACCGGTGCGGAGGCGGTAGAAAATGCCGTAAAAATCGCCCGTGCCGCGACCCGCCGCCATGGCGTAATCGCCTTTGGCAACGCCTTTCACGGCCGCACCCTGATGACCATGGCCATGACCGGCAAGGTTGCGCCCTATAAGCGTGATTTTGGCCCCATGCCGGCCTCTGTGTTTCATGCCCGATATCCCAGCACGGTTCAGGGCATCACCATTGATGCCGCGTTCGACAGCCTTGAGGCCATTTTCACGCAGGATATTGCCCCACAGGACGTCGCAGCCATCGTGCTGGAGCCGGTTCAGGGCGAAGGGGGTTTTCACCAGGCGCCGGTGGAATTTATGGTCAGGCTGCGAGATCTGGCAGACCGCCATGGCATTCTGCTGATCGCCGATGAGGTGCAAAGCGGTTTTGCCCGCACCGGTAAGCTCTTCGCAATGGAACACTATCCGGTAAAAGTGGATCTGATCACCATGGCGAAAAGCCTGGCGGGCGGTATGCCGCTCTCTGCCGTGTCCGGTCGCGCCGCCGTGATGGATGCGCCCGGTCCGGGCGGTCTTGGCGGCACCTATGCAGGCAATCCGCTGGCGATTGCGGCGGCCCATGCGGTGCTGGACGTTATCGAAGAAGAAGAACTCTGTGCGCGAGCTGTCGAACTGGGCAGCAAACTTGAAGCATTTCTTCAGGCGCTGCGCCAGCAGTGTAGCGCCATCACGGATATCCGCGCCCTGGGCTCAATGGTCGCCGTTGAATTCAGTGAGGCGGCTATCGCGCAGGCGATCCAGAAACAGGCCATGGAGCAGGGATTGCTGCTGCTGACCTGCGGTGCTAAAGGCAACGTCATACGCTTTCTTTATCCACTGACCATCCCCGACGCGCAGTTTCGTCAGGCGCTGGAGATCCTGACGTTGATCATGCATCCCACCGTCACAGAGGTCGAACACGGGGCCGTAACGGCCTGACCCCCTTCGGCTCGCTGCGACGAGCCTATTCCCCTGCTCGTCCCGGGCATAACAGTCCGGGACCCGTTCTGGAGACGTACTGATGACGACAATGCAGACAGCGAATAAAGATGCCCTGGCACAAAATCTGAAGCCGCGCCATGTGCGCATGCTGTCAATTGCGGGTGTAATTGGTGCTGGCCTGTTTGTGGGCTCTGGCCACGCTATTTCCGAAGCAGGCCCGGCAGTGCTGATTGCCTATGCCGCAGCCGGTGCGCTGGTGGTGTTGATAATGCGTATGCTGGCTGAAATGGCGGTCGCGCTGCCCGATTCTGGCTCCTTCTCTACCTATGCCGACAGGGCGCTGGGGCGCTGGGCCGGTTTCACCATCGGCTGGCTCTACTGGTGGTTTTGGGTTCTGGTGATCCCGCTGGAAGCGAATGCAGCAGGTACCATTTTGCATGCCTGGTTTCCGCAGATTGCCATCTGGCAGTTTACGCTTGCCATTACGCTTATTTTGACCAGCACCAACCTGCTCAGCGTAAAAAACTATGGCGAGTTTGAGTTCTGGTTTGCACTGCTCAAGGTGGGAGCCATCATCGCCTTTTTGTGTGCAGCCGCCCTGGCTGTCACGGGCCTGATGCCGGACAGCAGCACCAGCGGCCTTCAGCACCTCTATGATACACAGGGCTTTATGCCAAACGGCATCGGTAAGGTGATGGCCGCTATTCTGACCACGATGTTTTCATTTATGGGCACCGAAATAATCACTATCGCTGCCGCTGAATCAAAGAATCCGGGTCGACAGATCACCAAAGCAACCAATTCTGTGATCTGGCGTATTGCGCTTTTTTATCTGTTATCCATTTTCTTTGTGGTCGCGCTGGTGCCCTGGAATTCACCCTCACTGGTTGAACATGGATCGTATCAGACCGTGCTTCAGGCAATGAATATTCCCCATGCCAAACTGATTGTGGATAGCGTGGTACTGATAGCCGTCTGTAGCTGTCTTAATTCTGCGCTCTACACCTCTTCCCGCATGCTCTATTCGCTGTCCTGCCGCAAGGACGCGCCGCAAGCGGCATCACGGACCACCCGCAATGGTACCCCCTGGGTTGCCGTACTGCTCTCAACGGGCGCGGCCTTCGTGGCGGTTGTGGCTAACTATGTGGCACCCAGCGCGGTATTTGAGTTCCTGCTGGCCAGCTCCGGTGCGATTGCCCTGCTGGTCTATCTGGTGATTGCCTTCTCTCATCTGGTGCTGCGTCGCAGGCGCGAGAAGGCGGGTGAAACGCTCTCCTACCGCATGTGGCTTTTTCCCGGACTGACCTGGGCCGCCATCATTTTTATCGTCACCGTACTGGTTTGCATGTTGTTCAATGCGCAACATCAGAACGAACTGCTGGCGACCGGCGGGCTGACGCTGGCCATTGTCGTCGCCAGTTTCGTCGTGCCACGCAAAAAGAGAGCACGGGAGCAAACGCGCTTTTATGCCGTTCGCTCGTCTGAGAACTCCTGATACGACGCGCAGACAGAGGCCGCTCTTTGCCAACGTGCGGCCTCGCTTCCCCCTCTTGTGCGCAGGCGAGGTGATGGCCAGTGCGTGTCACTTCTCCAGCCGAATCGTCGCCAGTCCTTTTCTGTGTCGGTCATGGCGCGCCTGCCGATTAAGCTTTAACGTTTTGCTGCGTTAGCGTGATCTGTGCTTAAACACGCCGGGCCCGGCATCAGGCGACGGGATCGCCGACAGCGACGGCCTGGGCAGAATGACGATTTTCTGCGCTTCAGCAGGGCCCCCAGCCGCTTTACCGCGCGGTCTGGTAGCGCCCTGTCCTCAAGTGCCTTTATCCTGATGTGTCCGCCCGGCGCGGTCGTCGGCGACTTTCCTGATAAACCGGTCGCAGCTGGTGGACCTGTACTGAGCCGCTGTGGTCCTTCCCTCACCCTGGTGGTTATTCGTGCTTTTTTGCGGCTGTTGCCCCGGCATCTGGCGATAAAAGGCACGTCAGCTTGCTGGTGCCCTGACAGGGATGAGCAATTCTGCATACGCCGCCTCCGTCCAGCTTGCGACCTGCCAGCGATGGCGTTTTTTTATTGCTGCCGGGTAAGCGAGGATCCCGTTAAGCGGGATTTGCGCGCCACGTGAAACGTTCTGACCGTCCCTCGCAGGTGTTAAAGGTCAGGCGCTCGGCGGGCATCTGTCATGAAAAGCGGGGAAACGGGTGCAGGAATCTCAGATTAAGCGTAAACGTCACGTTCGCGTTAAGGCCAGCGGCAGGCAGCCCTGTTTGGTGGCCATCCTGTAAGGTGAGAGTGAGGCGACGCGCGAGGATCCGATCCCTGATGTGCTCAGCACAGCCGTCAGAGGCCATTAACTTTACTGTTATCACTTCCGGATAACGATACAGCGGCGGTTTTAGCTACTTATTCTGTGGGGGCAGCACCCTGTGTTCAGGCGTTGACAGGAATTCAGATGTTATCGGAAGACGCTTTTATTCTGTTTATATTTAAGCGCTGCTAAATGTCCCTGGTGTGGCATTCAGTTACTGGTGTGGATAGGGCCAGGCGTGATCAACGCCCATTGATGACAGAATGCCTGTCACGGCCAGCCAGGCAATTACCAGCGTGAACAGAATAATTACCGTTATTTCAACAGATTTGATCAAGTGATGTTTAGCCATAAATATCCCTTCTTTAGATAAGTGTTTACTCATTCACTGTCTAAAATAGGATGTTACCGGTAAAGCGCAAGCGCAAAACACATTGTGAAATATAAAGTATGGCTTATTAATGATTTGCGGCGCGAATCATGCTGGCCTTCTGTTCAGGGAGATCGCGCGCTCTGCGTCTGGTGAAAGAAAATGACTGATGGCGATATATGCCCCCTTAACACCGTTCATGCTGGCGTGATGTCAGACGCTCAGAACGGTACACCCTGGCAGGCAGGTATGACCGGCATTTCCGCTCCTGAAAATGCCCGTCCCTTTCTCCTGCGGCAGGCAAATCGCCTCAGGCTGTTGCAGAGACTGCGCCCAGAGTGGCGCAGGACGGCTCTTAGCCCCATGGCCTGCTGTCGTGACCCTGTTCACATTCTGCGCAAATTTGCCCCGCCATACATCGCTCAGACCGGTGAAACGTCGGCCACCCCGCCGCCAATGTTTATTTTTTATTGTCAAATTGTAAAAATACAGTTAATAGAAAACGCATCACTATCCTTTCTTATCCATAAATGCACTTTATCTGGCTAAATTTAACAATAAAATAACAAATTAAATTATATATATTAACAATAAAGGATATTTATCACATTTTGCTCACGGGCTGGCGAAAACCGCTTTTTTCCTGAGGTAACCTCTGCTTGTCAATGCGATAGCCACCCTCTGTTCCCTTTACCAAAACATCATAAGAAAGGTATCGAAATGAAATTTAATCTCGCATTAGTCAGTACATGTGTGGTTTCAGCGTGCATGTTGTTCACCACTCCCTCCTTTGCTGCCAGGCCCTACGATATCGCCGTCGTTGCCAAAGTGACCGGCATTCCGTGGTTCACCCGCATGGAGGTCGGCGTGAAAGAAGCGGCGCAGAAGCTGGACGTTAACGCTTATCAGGTGGGAGCCTCCACCCCGGACCCGGCGCAGCAGGTCAAAGTGATCGAAGATTTGATCGCCAAAAAAGTCGACGCCATTATTGTGGTGCCCAATGATGCCAAAGTGCTGGAGCCGGTCCTGAAAAAAGCGCGCGACCAGGGCATTGTGGTATTAACGCATGAGTCGCCGGATCAGCAAATTGGTCAGTGGGATGTCGAAACCATCGATAGCCAGAAATATGCTGAAGCCAATATGGATGAGCTGGCAAAAGATACCGGTGGTAAAGGCGGTTATGCCATTTATGTCGGCTCGCTGACCGTGCCGCTGCATAATGCGTGGGCAGACGCCGCAATCAAATATCAGAAAGAAAAATACCCGGAGATGCATGAAGTCACTTCGCGTCTGCCGGTGGCAGAAAATATTGATAAGTCCTACTCCACCACGCTGGACTTGATGAAAACCTATCCCGATCTGAAAGGCATTATCGGTTTCGGCTCGCTCGGGCCAGTCGGCGCCGGCCAGGCCGTTCAGCAGAAACGTGCAAAAAACAAACTTGCCGTAGTGGGTATTGCGATGCCTGCTCAGGCAGCTCCCTACCTGATGCGCGGCGACATTAAGAAAGTGCTGCTGTGGGATCCAAAAGACGCTGGCTATGCGTTGGTAACGGTTGCCGATCAGCTGCTTCAGGGCAAAGCCGTTACTCAGGATCTGAGCATCGACGGCCTGGGCAAAGCTGATGTCAATATGGACAAGAAAGTGATTCGCTTTAATAAAATTCTCGAAGTCACGCCAGAGAATGCGAAATCACTCGGGTTCTAATCGGGTCTTTATTTAACGAAGAGAACGTCTCTTCAGCGCCACACCGGTAAGCAGAAAGCGATACAGCGTGACAGGCTGCCCTGTATCGGCATTTCTGATCAGACAGCGAACACCTATACCCCGGTTATCTAAACCGGGGCAGGCGCTGCGTGCGCAAAGCCCGACGAGAAGGATTGACAGCATCGGGTAAGCCAGTGCAGCGAGTGCCCCAGTCGAAAATATAACGGGTATGCCTGAGGATCTGTGATGAATACGCTCAGCATTTGCCCTGCCCCTGCTGAGGCCTTTATTAGCCTCGAAAAGATCAGCAAAAAGTTCCCCGGCGTATTAGCCCTGGATAATGTCAGCCTGACCCTGAATAAGGGCGAAGTGCACTGCCTGGCTGGTCAGAACGGCTGTGGTAAAAGCACCATCATTAAAGTTATTTCCGGGGTTTATCAACCGGAAAAAGGCGCGACCATTACGCTGGATGGCAAACTTTTTCACACCCTGACGCCGCCGCTCTCTTCCTATTACGGTATTCAGGTTATCTATCAGGACTTATCTTTGTTCCCCAATCTGTCGGTGGCCGAAAATATCGTGATCCACCGTTATTTGCCGGGCGGTGATATTTGGGTACGTCGCGGCTCGATGCGCAAAAAAGCCCTGGCGGCGATGCAGCGGGTGGGCGTCTCTCTCGATCCGGATCGCAAAGTTGAAAAGCTATCGATCGCCGACCGGCAGCTGGTTGCCATCTGCCGTGCCATTGCCGCTGACGCCAGTCTGGTAATTATGGATGAACCCACCGCGTCGCTGACCCGCACCGAAGTGAATGGCCTGCTGCGGGTGGTCAATGAACTCAAAGCCGCCGGCATCTGCGTCGTCTTCGTCAGCCACCGTCTTGATGAAGTGATGGAGGTGGCTGACCGTATCAGCGTAATGCGCGACGGTAAACTGGTCGGCACCTGGCCTGCCAGTGAACTCGACAGCCATGAGCTGGCATTTTTAATGACTGGTCAGCGCTTCACCTATAGCCATCTGCCGCATCGCGCGCCTGCCGACGTGACGCCTCTGCTGGAGGTGCGCCAGTTGAGCCGCACGGGACAGTATCACAATATTTCCCTGTCGCTGCGCCAGGGTGAAATTACGTCAATCATTGGCCTGCTCGGTTCGGGACGAACGGAACTCTGTCTGAGCCTGTTTGGTATGAGCCAGCCAGACAGCGGAGAAATTCTCATCAACGGTGCGCCGGTCCGGTTGCGCTCTAACCGCGACGCGATTCGCAACGGTATTGCCTATGTATCGGAAGATCGCCTGACGCAGGGGCTGATTATGGATCAGTCCATTTATGACAACACGCTGGTCTCCATCTTCGACAGGCTGCACACCCGAACCGGACTCATGGACCACGCGAAAGCCGCGTCGATCGTCAACGCGTTGATTCGTGACCTGAACATTAAAGTTTCTGACAGCCGCCTACCCGTGAAGACCCTCTCCGGCGGCAATGCGCAGCGTATCGCTATCGCTAAATGGGTAGCCACACACCCCCGTATTTTGATCCTCGATTCGCCCACCGTGGGCGTAGATATTGCCAATAAAGAGGGAATTTACCGCATTGCGCGCGATCTGGCGGAATCGGGTATGGCAGTGTTGATGATTTGCGATGAAATTCCAGAGGCGTATTACAACAGCCATCGCGTGCTGGTGATGCGCAAAGGCGAGCTGGTAGCGGAATTTGCCCCACACCAGAGCAGCGAAGCGCAGATTGCGGAGGTGATTAATGGGTAATGCCTCTCTTACGAAACTCACCAGCCAGCACGAGTTCTGGCTCGGATTACTGGTGCTGCTGCTGGCGATCGGCCTGAGCGTCAGCAGCAGTGAGTTTATGACGCTGGGTAACCTCACTGACGTCGCCACCAGCTACGCCATTCTGGGTATTCTGGCCTGTGGCCTGTTTGTGGTGCTGATCGCCGGGGGGATCGATATCTCCTTCCCGGCCGTCACCTCTATTGGTCAGTACGTCATGGCAAGCTACATCATTCATCACGGCGGCAGCTTTCCGCTGGCGTTTGCTATGTCAATGGGGGTGGGTTTGCTGCTTGGGCTGGTGAATGGTTTCCTGGTCTACTGGCTGCGCGTGCCGGCCATCATTATCACTATCGCCACGCTGAACCTCTTCTACGGCCTGCTGGTTTATCTCACCAACGGCACCTGGCTCTATGGCTTTCCTGACTGGTTTATGAATGGCATTAGCTGGTTCTCCTTCACCGCCGCCGACGGTTACGACTACGGCCTGACGCTGCCTCTGCTTTGTCTGCTCGGGGTAGTGATCGTTACCGGCGTGCTGATGAACCTTACCCGCGTGGGTCGCCAGATCTACGCCATGGGCAGTAACCGTGACGCCGCATCACGTCTCGGCCTGAATATTTTGCGGCTGCATTTTTACGTTTATGGCTTTATGGGCTTGCTGGCGGGTATTGCGGCCGTGGTTCAGGCGCAAATCACCCAGTCGGTCGCCCCCAACTCTCTGCTGGGCTATGAGCTGACGGTGCTGGCTGCGGTAGTGTTAGGCGGCACCAGCATGACCGGTGGACGCGGGTCACTCACCGGCACCATTCTGGGGGTGATGCTGCTGGCGTTCCTGCAAAATGGCATGACCTTGCTGAGTATCTCCTCTTACTGGCATCAGGTTTTCAGCGGCGCAATCATTCTGGTCAGCATCAGCAGCACCGCATGGAATGAAAAACGTAAACTGGCAAAGGGGATGTGATATGACCACCTTAACCCGCCTGCTCCCTGGCGACCGCATTATCCGTTTGCAGTTGCTGATTATTATCGCGGTGGCCGTGTTCTTCTCACTCACGGCAGGCAGCCGCTTTTACAGCCTCGGCAACTTCCAGTCGATCTCTTCTCAACTGCCGATTTTAGGCATGCTGGCGCTGGGTATGGGTATCACCATGCTGACCGGGGGCATCAATCTTTCCGTGATTGCCGGTGCCAACGCCTGCTCGCTGGTGATGGCCACTATCCTGGTGGCCCATCCGGGGCAGCCGGTCTGGTTTGCGCTGGCGATGCTTGCCGGTCTGGTCGTGGCGACAGGGATCGGCGTGCTGAATGGCGCGCTTATCGCCTGGATCGGTGTTTCGCCGATTCTGGCGACGCTCGGGACGATGACGCTGATTGCCGGACTGAATATTCTGCTCACCAACGGCGCGGTGATATCCGGCTTTCCAGCGGCGATCCAGTACCTGAGCAACGGCAGTCTGGCGGGCATTCCGGTTGCGCTGCTGTTATTTCTGCTGGTGGCGCTGCTGCTCTGGATCCTGCTGGAACACACCACGCTCGGTCGTAGCCTCTATCTGATGGGGTCAAACGCGCAGGCCACGCGGTTCAGCGGGGTTAACACCCCCAGGGTGACGATTGCCGTGTACGTGCTCTCTGCGCTGCTCGGCTGGGGCGCGGCCCTGCTGATGATGTCCAAATTCAACTCGGCAAAAGCGGGCTACGGCGACGCCTATCTGCTGGTTACCATCCTGGCCTCGGTGTTAGGCGGCATAAATCCCGACGGCGGATTTGGTCGGGTTATTGGGCTGGTACTGGCGCTGATCGCCCTGCAAATGCTGGAGAGCGGCCTGAACCTGATGGGCGTCAGTAGCTACCTGACCATGGCGCTCTGGGGTTGCGTGCTGATCCTGTTTATCGCGCTGCAAAACAGAAAATCTTAAGCGGAAACTTTTCAAGAAAGGAAAGAACATGGCGAGTTATTTTATTGGTGTAGACGTCGGAACCGGCAGCGCCCGCGCAGGCGTGTTTGACATGACTGGTCGTATGGTTGGCCAGGCCAGTCGGGAGATCACCTTATACCGCCCAAAGGCTGATTTTGTTGAGCAATCCTCCGATGAGATCTGGCAGTCCGTTTGTAACGCGATCAAAGACGTGGTGAGTCAGGCAGATATCAACCCGATACAGGTTAAAGGCATCGGCTTTGATGCCACCTGTTCGCTGGTGGTGCTGGATAAAGAGGGTAACCCTCTGACCGTCAGCCCGACCGGTCGCAGTGAGCAGAATATCATTGTCTGGATGGATCACCGTGCTATCACACAGGCAGAGCGCATTAACGCCACCGGGCACCGCGTGCTGGAGTTTGTGGGGGGCATTATTTCACCGGAAATGCAGACGCCGAAGCTACTCTGGCTGAAGCAGCATATGCCCACCACCTGGAACAATGTCGGGCATCTGTTTGACCTGCCTGATTTTCTGACCTGGCGCGCCACGCAGGATCCTACCCGTTCGTTATGCTCTACCGTCTGCAAATGGACCTATATTGGTCATGAAGATCGCTGGGATCCGAGCTATTTCCACCAAATCGGTCTGGCGGATCTGCTGGAAAACAACGCGTCAAAAATAGGCAGTGAAGTGAAAACCATGGGCGAGCCGCTGGGGCATGGGTTGACGCAGCGCGCCGCCGCAGAGATGGGATTAATTGCGGGCACGGCAGTCAGCGTCTCGATCATTGATGCCCACGCAGGCAGCCTGGGCATTCTCGGTGCCAGCGGGGCATCGGGTGAGTCGGCAGATTTTGATAACCGCATTGCACTGATTGGCGGCACCTCCACGGCACACATGGCAATGTCGCGCAGCGCACGCTATATCGGCGGGATCTGGGGCCCCTATTACTCGGCCATTCTGCCCGATTACTGGCTAAATGAGGGCGGTCAGTCGACCACCGGCGCGCTGATTGACCATGTCATTCAGTCACACCCCTGCTATCCGGAGCTGCTCAAACAGGGCAAGGAGAGTGGCAAAACCATTTACGAAGTGCTTAATGCCCTGCTGCGTAAAATGGCAGGTGAACCGGAAAACATCGCCTTCCTGACCAAAGATATCCATATGCTGCCCTATTTCCACGGCAACCGCTCACCGCGCGCGAATCCAACGCTGACCGGTACGCTGACCGGCCTGAAGCTGTCACGCACGCCGGAAGACATGGCGCTGCACTATCTCGCCACCATACAGGCGCTGGCGCTGGGCACGCGCCACATCATTGAGACCATGAATCTGAGTGGCTACTGTATTGATACCATGATGGCGTGCGGGGGCGGCACTAAAAACCCGGTTTTTGTCCAGGAGCACTCTAACGCGACAGGCTGCGCGATGCTGCTGCCGGAGGAGAGTGAAGCCATGCTGCTGGGCAGCGCCATGCTGGGCACGGTTGCTGCGGGCGCATACGATTCGCTGCCCGAAGCGATGGCCGCCATGAGCCGCATCGGTAAAACCATCACTCCCCAGACCAACAAAATTAAAGCCTATTACGACCGTAAATATCGTGTTTTTCATGAGCTCTATCACGACAGCATGAAATACCGGCAGCTGATGCAAGGGGAAGTCCAGTGAATGCAGAAGAGGAGTTTGCCCTGGCGTGTCAGGGCTGGCAGACCTACAGTCAGGAATTGCTGGCGCTCCAGCATCATCTCGACGCCACGATCTGGCAGCAGCTGCTAACGCTGATCACCGGCTGCAAGGGCAAAATTGCCGTGACCGGTGTCGGGACGTCGGGCATCGCGGCGCGGAAAATCGCTCACATGCTGGCCTGCGTTGAGCAGCCAGCCGTTTACCTCAGCGCTACCGATGCCGCCCACGGTGATTTGGGTTTTCTGCGCCGCAGCGATCTGATGATCCTGATTTCACGCGGCGGCAACTCAGAAGAGCTGACACGCCTGTTGCCGACGCTGGAAAGCAAAGGCGTCACAATCGTTAGCGTGACAGAGAATCTCGATTCGGCCATCGCCCGAGCCGCAAAGCTGGTGGTGAAAACCCATATCCAGCGGGAAATCGATCCGCTTAATATGCTGGCTACCACCTCAATTGTGCTGGTACTGGCAATATTCGATGCGCTCTGTGGCAATATCATGCTGCGTAACGGCTTCGATCGGCAGCGCCTGTTAAAGGTGCATCCTGGTGGGAATGTCGGCAAAACCCTGCGTAAACAGCAGAGGTGAATTCGGCCATCGCCTGCGCGGCAGGCGCCGCCTGGCGCATGATCAGGGGCACGACCGCCCTGTTAGCCTGTCACCCTCAGCGCCCGGTAATCAGATCTCACGCCAGGCTTGTGCTGGATCTGTTTTAAGAAAAGAGAAGATTGTTGAGGTGACGGCTGCGTCCTATATTTCAGGCATTAACTGATAAACAGATGGGACAAAGATCATGCTTAAGCAACACCCCTTTAAGCCAGTCATTGCGGTGGTTCTCTCTTTTGCTGTTCTGGCTGCGCCGGTTTACGCTAACCCTGGCAATGGCAATGGCAATGGCAATGGCAATGGCAATGGCAATGGCAACCACGGTAACGGTGGTCATCCCGGCAATAGCGGTAACCACCACGAGCACGGAAATAAAGGCCAGCACCCGAACGAGTCGAAACAGAAACAGGGAAATCGCCACAGCGCCGGGCGACCCGATCGTGCGGAATCTGACATCGACGTCTCCCATGTGCGTCGCCTTGCCGTTAACTATGGTCTGGTCGGCTATCCCTCCCTGCCGCCAGGCATAGCGAAAAAGGTGGCGCGGGGTAAACCTTTGCCGCCGGGTATTGCGAAGAAAAACTTACCTGCATCCATGATCAATGACCTGCCCTATTATCCCGGCTACGAGTGGCGAGCCGTGGGTAAAGATCTAGTGCTTATCGCACTGAGCACCGCGGTGGTAACTGCCGTGATTAACGGCGTATTTGACTGACGCACAGGGCCAGGGGTTGCCGGCGCGATCTCTGGCTCGGCATAACCGGCCGGAGATCGCGTCTGACGAAGGTGATGCTGAGTAGCCCCAGCCCGTCTGAGGTGGCAGGCAGTGCCTGCTCCTACTCTGCCTGGCTGTCTGCACCACAGGCTATCGCTTTCATTGCCCGCAGTGCCTCCAGCCGCGCGCTGAGCGCCGCTTCCATGTTCTCCCACGCTGTACTGCCCAACGGTAAGCGCAGTGGTACCCTGTCAGCATCAGCCGCCGCAATCATCGCCGCCACGCATTTTTGCGCATCGCCTCTGATAGCAAACTCCCCGGTGGTCAGCGCGTGACGCATCTTTCCGGCAGCGGTATCCCGATAAACAGGCAAGGCATTCGCCCTGTCCAGCCCTGCGCTAAAACGGGTGGCAGTCGGCCCCGGCTCTACCAGCAAAAAGTCAATGCCAAAGGCCGCCACTTCCTGTCGAACCGACTCAACAAATCCCTCTATTCCCCACTTGGTGGCGTGATAGAGACTGAAGCCAGGATAGGCAATCTGGCCGCCTTCGGAGGAGAGCTGCACAATACGCCCGCCGCCCTGCTGGCGCATAAACGGGATCACCGTGCGGATCAGCTGAACTGAACCGGTGAGATTGGTGGCAATCTGGCGTTCAATTTGCGTATCATCCAGCTCTTCCGCTGCGCCAAACAGACCGTAAGCTGCATTGCTTACCACAACATCAATATGCCCCGCCTGTGCAAAGGCAGCCTCAACCACCGGCTTAATCGTGGCGGTCTGGCTCACATCGAGCACCCTGATCTGTAAACGATCGCCGTATCGCGCGCGCAAATCTTCTACTGCGGCTTCACGACGTACAGTGGCAACAACCCGATCGCCGCGGGCCAGCAGCGCTTCACACATCAGGCGACCCAGACCGCTGGATGCGCCAGTAATAAGCCAGCTTTTCATTCGTCTACTCTCCATTCAGTGAACCGGGGTACAGCTTAAAACAGATGACTGATGCCATAATCTCCTCAATCCGGTATGAGATGGTGGGAAATAGCCAACAATGAAACGTCCGTCCTGGAACGAACTACTGGCGGTGAAAACCGTTGCCGATGAGCGCAGCTTTAGCCGTGCTGCAGGCGTGCTCGGCCTCAAACGTTCAACCCTCAGCCACACCATTAAAGGGCTGGAGGCGGCGCTGGGCGTGCGGCTTTTCCATCGCACCACGCGAAGCGTATCGTTGACCGAAACAGGAAAAAGGCTGGTTGAGCGCATGGCACCGCTGCTTGCTCAGATGGATGACCTGTTGAATGAGATGACCGCCAGCGACCACTCCCCCTATGGCACACTGCGCATCAGCGCCAGTGATGCGGCTATCAGCCTTCTGCTGGAAAAGACCGTACCGACCTTTATCCGGCACTATCCCAACATTGATATTGAGTTAGTCGCGCAGGGTCAGCTGGTGGATATTGTTGAGCAAGGGTTTGACGCCGGCATACGGCTGCTTGAGGATGTACCAAAGGATATGGTGGCGGTTGCGCTGAGCGGTCCGTTGCGCTTTTTGACCGTGGCATCCCCTGATTACCTGGCATCGCGTCCTCCGGTCAGGCATCCGCAGGATCTTATGCAGCACAGCTGTATACGACAGCGCCTGCCCAGCGGTAAACGTTACCACTGGGAATATCAGCAGCGCGAGCAGCGCTACGCGCTGGATGTGCCTGGCAGCCTGACGCTTGACAGCGGTGCGTTGATGGCGGAAGCGGCTGCCTCCGGCCTGGGGCTGGCCTACGTGCCGGAATGCTATGCCCGACAGGGTCTTGAATGTGAGCGGCTGGTCACCGTACTGGACAGCTGGGCCATCGCCTCGCAAGGAATCGCACTCTACTTTTCACATCATCGTCATCTGCCCTATGCATTACGGCTGTTCGTTGACACTATCAAGGCGGCAACGCGCGTCTGACCGCGGTTTCTTCAGCCGGGACGCAGGCGATATTGCCTGCGTGAAAAGTGATGCAGGCCTGACGCATCAGGATGAAACGTCTCGGGTCAGGGTTTAACGCTCGCCTGCTGTGCTGCCCGACAGACACAGAGTCCCGCATTACCGCTTTCCGGTCGGGCGCAGGCGACAAGACGCAATAAAACGTGCTGGCATTCGCCGCTGTAATCCGTACCATACGCGGCATACTTTTGCCTGCTGGTTATTATCGGCCGGCGCACCCCCCTCTTTTATAGCCAGTCAGATGGGGCACAACAATGCGCAAAGGGTCTGTGAAACCTGTATGACCTGGATTGAAGAGATGAACGGCGAGCGGGTTGAAATGCTCAACGGCGAGCTGGCACGCTGAAAGAACGTTGCCCCTTACATGCCCCTTTTGATTCCTGAGACAAAGAAAAATGCAAGAAAATCAAACTGTTGACAAGAAAGAACAGTACAACCTCAACAAACTCCAGAAGCGCCTGCGTCGCAACGTCGGCGAGGCGATTGCTGACTACAACATGATTGAAGAAGGCGACCGCATCATGGTCTGCCTGTCAGGGGGTAAAGACAGCTATACCATGCTGGAGATCCTGCGCAATCTGCAACAGAGCGCGCCGGTGAATTTCTCGCTGGTGGCGGTCAATCTTGATCAGAAACAGCCGGGCTTTCCCGGGCATATTCTGCCGCAATATCTGGAATCACTGGGCGTTGAGTACAAAATTGTCGAAGAAGATACCTACTCCATCGTCAAAGAGAAGATCCCGGAAGGCAAAACCACCTGCTCGCTCTGTTCACGCCTGCGCCGTGGCATCCTGTACCGCACAGCAACCGAGCTGGGCTGTACTAAAATCGCGCTGGGCCATCATCGCGACGACATTTTGCAGACCCTGTTCCTTAACATGTTTTACGGCGGAAAAATGAAAGGCATGCCGCCAAAGCTGATGAGCGACGACGGCAAACACATTGTTATCCGCCCGCTGGCCTACTGCCGCGAAAAAGACATTATTCGCTTCTCTGAGGCGCGCAAATTCCCGATTATCCCGTGCAACCTCTGTGGTTCACAGCCAAACCTGCAGCGTCAGGTGGTGGCCGATATGCTGCGTGACTGGGATAAACGCTATCCAGGTCGTATTGAGACGATGTTCAGCGCAATGCAAAACGTCGTGCCTTCCCACCTGGCGGACATTAACCTGTTCGACTTTAAAGGCATTCAGCACGGCGATGCGGTGGTTGATGGGGGCGATCTTGCTTTTGACCGCGAAACGCTGCCGATGCAACCTGCAGGCTGGCAGGAGGAGGACGAGGGGCCGGCCCCAGCCGAACGCCTCAACGTGCTTCAGCTGCCGTAAAAAAGAAACATAAAAAAGGGCACGCTGCTGAAGCGTGCCCTTTTTTTTACCGATGCGGCGGCGGATCGAGAATCGGTGGAAAACCCGGTTCAGGCTGCGGATCCGGTTGCGGACTGGGGGGTGGCTGCGGTATCGGCTCGGGAATCGGGACAGGATCGGTAGGAATCGGGTCGCTGGCGATAATGGACATCATACCTTTCTCCTTTGTGGTCATTGTCTTTTAAGCATAGGTATAACTGAGCGACACGCAAAAAAAAGCCGGCGGATAAGGCCGGCGTGTCGAATTAAATATGTGCTATGCAGTAATTCTAAAAAGGAAGTAAGACAATATGGAGCGCAACGCCCATCGCTTGACGTTGCATTCACCTGCGGGAACAGAGTTTGCCGTGGTTGGCCTGGACAGGTATTGACCTCGATCAGGTTTTTTTGCTTTTTTGCCTCGCTCTTATTCTGCAACCTTTTGATTACCCTGTTATCACAGCCATTTTCGCTGTTTCAGATACCAGGCGACACCCAGAATCAGCACCAGCAGCAGCAGGCAAAACATCGGGAAGCCCATGCGCCACTCTGCGCCGGGGATACCGCCGAGGTTGACGCCAAACAGTCCGGTAAGAAAGGTAGTGGGCAGAAAAATCATGGCCAGCAGTGACATAGTGTAGGTGCGGCGGTTCATCGCCTCCGCCATCAGCGAAGCGACCTCGTCCGCCAGCACCGCGGTGCGTGCGACACCCGCATCCAGATCGTCAAGGCCCCGCCCTAACCGGTCAGAGACCTCCTGCATGCGACGACGATCGCTGTCATCCATCCACGGCAATTTTTCGCTGGCGAGCCGCGAATAGACATCGCGCTGCGGAGCCATGTAGCGCCGCATGACGATGAGCTGTTTACGCAGCAGTGCCAGCTCGCCGCGTGCTGGGATCCGCTGATCCAGCAGCGCGTCCTCCAGCTCGATAATTTTGTCGTGCAGCTCCTCAATAAACTCACTGGCGTGGTCGGTGAGCGCATCGCAAATATCCACCAGCCAGCCGCCGCCATCTTCCGGCCCGTTACCGTTTTGCAGATCGGTCAGCACGGCATCTACCGCATAAACTTTGCGGCGGCGCGTTGAGACGATCAGCTTGTCATTGATAAAGACGCGCATAGCCACCAGCTGATCGGGCCGCGAATCGGCATTATGGTTAACGCTGCGCAGGACGATCATAAAGCCGTCGCCAAGGCGACTGACGCGTGGCCGCATACTGTCGCCCGCCAGCGCATCGCGCACCGCATCGGGGATCAGCGGCGTTGACTGCAGCCACTCTGCGCTCTGACGATGGGTATAGTTAAGATGCAGCCAGCAGGGACGCTCGCAGTGGATCACATCTTTATCTTCGATAGGGATCAACCCGCCCTTGCCATCAAGCTGGCAGGCGATAATTGCGTCGGATACCTGCAACGCTTTGCCTTCAATGACGTTCACTCACTTGCCTCACCCCTAAAATCAATACGATACAGTCTAGCGCGGCGGTGATGAGTTGCAATCTTCAGGCTGTGAGCAAAGATGTCTGCCTGCGGCCCGGCTGGCGGGCCGCGCCGGGCCTAGTGTTTCTCAATCCACAGCTCACGACTGTAGGCGACATCTTCCGGATTGGTCACAGGATACCCTTTGACCCATGGCTTGATCAGGCGGCCATTGGTGTACTGATAAATGGGGGCAATGGGTACCTGATCCGCGATAATCTGTTCTGCTTTCTGGTAGTCATTATTGCGCGCCTCAGGCTGGACTTCACGGCTAGCCCGCGCGATCACCGCGTCATAGTCAGCATTGCTGAACCGCGAAATATTACTGCTGTTGCCGCTGGTCAGCAGGCTAAGGAAGGTCGATGCCTCGTTGTAGTCCCCGACCCAGGAGGCACGGATCACGTCAAAATTCCCGCTGTTGCGGCTGTCGATGTAGGTTTTCCACTCCTGATTTTGCAACGTGACGTCAGCGCCGAGGTTTTTCTTCCACATCGACGCCACGGCAATAGCAATTTTCTGGTGGCTTTCTGAGGTGTTGTAAAGCAGGGTCAGGTGCAGCGGTCGGTTTGGCCCATAGCCCGCGGCGGTCAGCAGCGCTTTCGCCTGAATATTCAGCTCCTGCTGGCTGTGCTGCTCAAGGTAGGAGCTGCCCGGCTTAAAGCCTGCGGTAACGTCAGGAGTAAAACGCCACGCCGGTTTTTCACCGGTGCCCAACACTTTTTCCGCGATAATGCGGCGATCGATACTCCACGACAGCGCCTTGCGCACGCGCGCATCCGCCGTCGCGCCTTTCTGCGTATTGAACGCGTAGTAATAGGTGCCCAGTTGCTCAGGGGTATAAACCTCCCCCGGCAGCGTTTTTTTCAGCTGCGCATACATATTTTTGGGGAAAGATTCGGTGATGTCGATATCGCCCGCCCGATAGCGTTTAGTGGCGCTCGACTCTTCATTGAGGGGGATAAAAGTCACCTTCGTCAGGACCGAATGGGCATCATCCCAGTAGTGGGGGTTACGCGCCAGCACGATCTTTTCGTTGACCACGCGATCCTGTAGCTGGTAAGCGCCGTTGCCGACGAGCTTGCCTGGCGCCGTCCAGCCGTCGCCCTCACGCGCAACAACCTGCTGGGGTACGGGAAACAGCGCCACATTCGCCACCAGGCTGGGGAACCAGGGCACCGGCCGATCGAGCGTCACCGTCAGGTGCTGTGCATCTGTCGCACTGACCCCCAGCTGACTGGGGGGCATTTCGCCTTTGGTTATTGCTGCGGCATTGCTGATGCCCGCCAGCGCGGCAAACCAGGCAAAAGGCGAGCTGTTTTTTGGCGCCACGAGCCGCTGCCAGCTGTAGACAAAATCGTGCGCCGTTACCGGCTCACCGTTCGACCATTTCGCGTTACTGCGCAGCGTAAATATCCAGGTTTTGTTGTCGCTGCTGCTCCAGCTTTCTGCGACGCCCGGCACGATGTTGCCCTTTGCATCCTGGTTAGTGAGGCCCTCGAACAGATCGCGAATCACCTGGATCTCCGGCAGCCCTACTGCCTTCAGCGGGTCGAGCGAGGCGGGCTCATCTTTAATATGGCGGACAATCTCCTGCTGGCTGGCAAGCTGTGCACCCGCTGGCGGCTGTGCCGCCAGCGCGGGCGACGCGATACCTGCGAAGCCGAGCGCTATCAGCGTCTTGCAAAATGTGCTTTTCATTTTTACTCCCTTAGCCTGATGAAGCGCTGCGCAACGCAGTTCAGGACGCAGCATGACCCCGGCACTGTAGCGCAAATAGCTGAGGGAGAAATAGCGATTTTCCGCGCGCGGCTTTTCCGCTACTTTGTCAGGAAGTCTGCATAAGGAGAGAGCCTATGTCGTCGTTACACCCGCGCCCCCGGCGCGGAAAACTTGAGATTCCGTTTCAGCGCTATGGCGATAGCGTGCTGGGCGCACCGCTGCTGTGGTTTCCTGCACCGGCCGCCGATGGTGACAGCGGGCTGATTCTGGCCGGTACGCACGGCGATGAGAATGCGGCGGTCGCCACGCTCTCTGGCGCGATGCGTACACTACCGGACAGACTGCGGCGGCATCATGTGGTGCTGGCGGTTAACCCGGACGGCTGCCAGCTTGGCCTGCGCGCCAATGCGAATGGCGTCGATCTCAACCGCAATTTTCCGGCAGCCAACTGGCAAAGCGGTGAAACGGTGTATCGCTGGAACAGCGCCGCTGAGGCGCGCGACGTGCTGCTTTCCACCGGCGATCGACCGGCATCCGAACCGGAAACGCTGGCACTGTGCGAGCTGGTTCATCAGCTAAAGCCGCGCTGGGTTGTCTCGTGGCATGAGCCGCTGGCCTGTATCGATGACCCCCACAGCAGCACGCTGGGTCACTGGCTGGCGCAGCAGACCGGGCTGCCGCTGGTCAGCAGCGTCGGTTATGACACGCCAGGCTCATTTGGCAGCTGGTGCAACGATCTGGGTTTGCCCTGCATTACCGCTGAGATGCCTGCTGTATCGGTTGATGAAGCCACTGAGCAGTATTTGCAGGCGATGATCAACCTGCTGCGCTGGCAGCAATAAGGACCTTGCCTGCACGGATCTGGATAGCCGGTTCCACATCAACCGCCAGCCAGGTAGGGCCATCCAGATCGGCAAAACGCGCCTCACCCGCCAGCGGCAGTGCAGCATGGATGGCGCGCGAGGTGCAGATCATACAGCCGACCATAAGGTCAAATCCCAGTGATTTTGCTGCTGCGGCCAGCGCCAGCGCCTCTGTCAGTCCACCCGCCTTATCCAGCTTGATATTGATCATCTCATAACGCCCCTGTAGCTGCGGTAAGCTGTCGCGCGTGTGGCAGCTTTCATCGGCGCAGATGGGTAGCGGATGGATAAAGTTTGCCAGCACCGCATCCTGACCGGCAGGCAGGGGCTGCTCCAGCATCGCCACGTCAAGGTCGGCCAGTAGCTGACAGCGCGCCGCCAGTCCCTCGGCCTGCCAGGATTCATTGGCATCAACAATCAGCGTTGCCTCCGGCACCGCCGTGCGAATCGCCATCAGGCGTTCGGTAATAAATGTATCGTCCAGTTTGATTTTCAGCAGCGTTGCCCCGTGCTGCCACAGCGCCCTGGCACTGCTCGCCATGGCTGCGGGCGTATCAATGCTGACGGTTTGCGCCGTGACGACGGCATCGGGCGGCCGGGTGTGACTCAGCATCCAGAGATCCTGTCGCTGCTGACGACTCTCCAGATCCCACAGGGCACTGTCGATAGCGTTGCGCGCGGCGCCAGCCGGCAGCGCATGCTGCAGCGCCTCACGCGTCATTCCCTGCTGTAGTGCAGGCAACAGATCGGCAATTTGCGCCAGCACCGACGCTTCTGTTTCGCCGTAACGAGCGTAGGGTGTTGCTTCACCCGTGCCTTTAACGCCATCCTGTTCAATTTCAACCACCACGATTTTTGCCTCGGTGCGGCTACCCCGCGCAATCACAAAAGGGGTATGCAGCGGCCAGGATTCCGGATAGCTTTTTACCGTTCTCATATTTGCTCCCTGTCATGTCGGTTTACTGTGGGTTATTCCGGAATAACTGCGTTTTTTTCTCGTAAGTCTTTTATAGATATGTCATAAATCGTTTTTCAAACGATACAAAACTGTAACCAGTCAGATCTGTTCAGACATTTAAGGAATCGCTATGTCTCACACTGTTCACTTTCAGGGCAACCCGGTAGAGGTTGCAGGTCACTTCCCACAGGCGGGCGAGCAGGCTCAACCTTTTACCCTGGTGGCAAAAAACCTCACCGACGTCTCGCTCTCTGAGTATGCAGGAAAACGCAAGGTTCTGAATATTTTTCCCAGCATCGACACCGGCGTGTGTGCCGCGTCTGTACGCCGTTTCAATCAGCTCGCGAGCGAGCTGAACAATGCTGTCGTGCTTTGCATCTCAGCCGATCTCCCTTTTGCCCAGTCACGCTTTTGCGGCGCAGACAACCTGAGTAATGTCATCACGCTGTCAACGCTGCGCGGTGCAGAGTTCAAAAAGGCCTATGGCGTTGAGATTGCTGCGGGCGCGCTGGCAGGTCTGACAGCGCGTGCTGTGGTCGTGCTTGATGAGAATGACAAGGTGCTGTACAGCCAGCTGGTGGATGAGATCACCACCGAGCCAGATTACGATGCGGCACTGGCTGCACTGAAGTAATCAGACTCACGGCGGCCCTTAGCCGCCGTTTTTCTCTTCCTGTTCACCGCGCTTATGGCCTAACCCATACTCACGGAGCTTATTGGCGATAGCGGTATGCGAGACGCCGAGACGCTTCGCCAGCTTGCGTGTGCTGGGATAGGAGAGATAAAGACGCGTCAATACCGATCGCTCAAAACGACTGGTAATGTCATCGAGGGTGCCCTCCATCGCGTCTTCGCCCAGCGTGGCATCAAGCGCCTGTTCTGGCAGCACAATATCCTGAGGCCGCAGCTCATTGCCTTCCAGCTGCGTTAACGCCCGATAGAGCGCATTTTTCAGCTGACGCACATTGCCTGGCCAGCTGTAGCGGGTCAAAAAGCTGTTGAGCTGCGAGGACAGGCGCGGACGCGGAATCCCCTGCTCGTCAGCAAAGCGCGCCACGAACACTTCGGTAAGCGGCAGAATGTCCTGCGGGCGCTCGCGCAGCGGCGGAAGATGCAGCGTCAGCACATTAAGACGATAAAAGAGATCTTCACGGAATTCACCGCGCTGTACCAGCTCAATCAGGTTCTTCTGCGTAGCGCAGATCACGCGTACGTCGACATGAACCTCATGCTCTTCGCCAACACGGCGAAAGGTCCCGTCGTTCAGGAAACGCAGCAGCTTGGTCTGCATGCGCGGCGACATTTCTCCAATCTCATCCAGCAGCACTGAACCGCCGTTTGCCTGCTCGAAAAAGCCTTTTTTGCCTTCCAGCGCGTTAGGATAAGCGCCCGCCGCGTGACCAAAAAGTTCACTTTCCGCGACGTCATCCGGCAGCGACGCACAGTTGAGCGCGAGAAAAGGTTTTTTGCCGCGGGCGCTACGCAAATGGCAGGCGCGGGCCAGCATATCTTTGCCGGTGCCGGTATCGCCAACAATGAGCAATGGGGCATCGTGCATCGCCAGTTTGCGGGCCTGATCGATCACCTGACGCATCTTCGGCGTGACCGCAATAATATGGTCAAACTCAGATTCATCGGTGACGACCAGATTTTGCAGCTGGCGTCCCATGCGGGCGGTCGACTTCAACATCACCATGGCACCCACCGGCTGATCGCCTGCACCTTCGTCTGCCGTGAGATAGATTGGACGAGCCTCCATCAAAAAATCACGGCCATCAATCACCACGTGCTGCGCCTGCGCCTCCACGCGTTCACTCTCCAGCCAGCGCTGAAAGTTAAATCCCGTAATCAGGCTGCCCGCACTGAAGTTACGAATTTTTTGCTCATCAAGGTTAAACAAATTCTGCGCCGCCGGGTTAGCCAGCTCAACTTTGCTTTTCAGATCGACAGAAAAGACCGGCTCCGGCATGGCAACCAGCAGCGCGCTCAGGGCGCGGTGCTCTCGCTCTGAGGGCATATAGGCCACGGTGCGCACGTCGGTCACACCCGGCGTGCGGCGAATTTCCGCCATCAGGCTACTGAACTGGTCAAACTCAAGTGCAGCGAAGTTAAGGTAAATACGGCCCAGAGCCGCAATTTCAATACCGCGTAAATCGATATTGCGGGCAACTAACAGATCGAGCAGCTCGCGCGCCAGTCCGATACGGTCCTGGCAAAAGACTTCCAGACGCATTGCGATGGCCTTAGTCAGGTGAAGAATCGGTTGATAATACGCTAACTTGCGGCGGGTCTGAAGAGGTGTGGAAGCTAAAGTTGACACGGCTGTTCAGATAACGGTGCGCATCGTTTGCACGAAGCGCACCAGCGTGACGGGCGTTACTTTTCTTCGCGGGCGTTGCTCTTTTGCAGCGTCTCTTTTAGCTGCACAACCAGCTCGCGGCGAAAGTCGCCCAGCCGGGGCTTGTCATTTTCCAGCCACGGCAGCGGCCGGCACAGCTCCATTGCCTTGATACCAAGACGTGCGGTCAGTAAACCTGCGCCGATGCCCTGTGCCGCGCGGGCGGACAGGCGGGCAGCAATATCCTGAGACATCCAGTCCATGCCCACTTCACGAACCAGCTCGGACGCGCCGGCAAAAGCCATGTTCAGCAGCACCAGACGAAACAGCCGGATGCGGCTAAAGTAGCCCAGCTCGATACCGTAGATGGCCGCAATGCGGTTAACCAGCCGCAGGTTGCGCCAGGCAATAAACGCCATATCCACCAGCGCCAGCGGGCTGACGGCAATCATTAGCGTGGATTCCGCCGCGTGGCGACCAATTTCCCGCCGCGCCTGACGGTCGAGCACCGGCTGCACCAGCTGCGCATAAAGGGTGACGATTTCACGATCGTTCTGGCTTTCATGCAGCGCGGCGTGCCAGCGCTGCAGTGCAGGGTGAGCCTGATCAATACCGGCCTGCTGCGCCAGTTTTTCGCAAAAGGCGCGCCCTTTGCCTACGCTGTGGCTGTGAAGCAGTTCACGCCCCGTATCGCGCGCCTCGGCGCGCTCCCGCAATTTATACAGGCGACGCCATTCACTGGTGAGCGCGCCGAGGCCGGCAATCACGATCAGTCCGCCCGCTGCGCCGCTGCCGAGCGCAAACCAGTCGCGCGTCAGCCAGGCGTCCCAGGCCCACTGCACGCTCTGGGCCGCCACGCTGACGCCAAAGAGCGCAGCGCCTGCGCCCACCAGCTTGCGCCAGAGACTTCGCTTTGGCCGCAGCGCCTGCTCTACCGCACGCTCGCCGGCCCCCTCTTCCACCACATCCAGCGCCTCATCGTCCAGGGTATGAAATGCCTGATGGGCTTCAGCGTCGAAGGCCTGTGCCGGGCGCAGGCTTTGCTCGCGCGCCGCTTCCAGCGGTCGCGCAAAATCAATGCGCGGTTTCAGTTTGTCTTCGCTCATCGCAGCTTATCTCCTAATAAAAACTCCAGGGCAGCATCCATGCGGATGTGCGGCAGCGGACGATCGATATCGAGCGGCTGTGGTCGGAATTGTTCAAACTGGAAGCCCTGCTGCTGCCAGAACGCATGGCCGGGCAGACGCGGCGGAACTTCGCCGGGATAGAAAGTCAGCGCTTCCCCATCCGACAGCCGGTTGCCGCGCAGCGCCGGGATCTTTTCCCCCCGATGATCCACCAGACCGCTCTGGGTCGCCTGGACCGAGGCCAGCCCGATGCACTCCATGCTAATGCCTTCAAAAGCCGCATTCTGCCATGCATCCTGCACCAGCTGCTGGAGCAGGGACACCATACTGGCGTGCTGATCGGCTGTGATGTGATCGGCTTTGGTGGCAGCAAACAGCAGCTTGTCGATGACCGGTGCAAACAGGCGGCGAAACAGAGTGCGCTGGCCATAGTGAAAACTTTGCATCAGCTGGGTCAGCGCAAGGCGCATATCATTAAACGCCTGAGGCCCGCTGTTCAGCGGCTGGAGGCAGTCCACCAGTACAATCTGGCGGTCAAAGCGCAGGAAGTGATTGCGGTAAAAATCTTTCACCACATGCTGGCAATAATAGCGGTAACGCTGTTGCAACATGGCAAAGTTACTGCCTTTATCCGCCTGCACCAGTTTACTGCGTGCCGCCTCGTTCTCTACAGGCCAGGGGAAAAACTGCAGCGCCGGTGCACCTGACATGTCACCGGGCAAGACAAAGCGGCCGGGCTGTATAAAATGCAGGCCTTCGGCTTTACAACGGTGCAGATAATCGGTCCAGGCGGCCGCAATCTCTGCCAGGCGGTTCTCATCAGCGGGCGCCAGGGGATCGAGCGAGGCACAAAGAGCGCGCCATGGCTGCGCCCACTGCGCGCGATCGCCCTGTAGCAGGCCGATCATCTGACGTGACCAGTCAAGATAATCCTGTGCCAGCATCGGCAGATCGAGCAGCCATTCACCGGGATAATCCACAATCTCCAGATAGAGCGTGGCGCTCTCTTTGAAGTGGCGCAGCAGCGAATCCTGGGAGCGATAGCGCAGCGCCAGCCGCATTTCGCTTACGCCCCGCGTGGGTGTCGGCCAGGCAGGTGGCGAGCCATAGAGCTGCGCCAGCCCTTCGTCATAGGTAAAGCGCGCGGTGCCCATATCGCGCTGGGGAATGCGCTTTACGCCGAGCAGCCGCTCATCACGCACCACGGAAAAGAGGGGTAGCCGCGCCCCGCTGTGCACGTTAAGCAGTTGATTGACTAAAGAGGTAATAAAGGCGGTTTTGCCGCTGCGGCTCAGACCGGTTACGGCCAGGCGCAGATGACGATCTGCGCCGCGGTTCAGCACTGCAAGTAGTTCAGAGGTGTTTATCATCGTTTTCCCTGATGAAGCGCGCCGACGCCCGCTTCATCAGACGCTTTAGCAACGGCTCCAGCGCCAGGGAAAGCAGAATACGCAGCGGACGACGCGCAACAGATTTTACCGCCCAGCCGGTCAGTCCGGCTGGCCCGTAGCTCACAGCATTGATAATGATAAATTTCCCGACCGACTTCAACGCGGGGGTCGCGCGACGGCGAAAAGATGACGTACGAGTGTATGACAAAGTATACCTCCGGTTGATCAGGGCAACGGAGCCGGAATGGCTCCGCTCAGGAAAGGTCAGAGCTGACGAAAGCGGCTGCGCACGCTAAAGGTTTCAGAGGTCACATAGCGCTCGATGTCACGCACGCTATGCTCATCGCGTCGCAGCGCGTTTTCCAGCCGATCCAGAAGTTCGCCCGCGTCAGGCCTGGCGACGCTTTCGGCATCGGCCGGCTTAACGTCCAGCACAAAGCCCAGGATAAAGTAGGCGCAGAGGGTGATGGCGAACAGGCCAAAGAACATTGACAGCACCACAATCACGCGCAGCAGGCGCACCGGGATATCCAGGTACTCCGCCACGCCCGCACAGACGCCCATCAGCTTCCCTTCATCCGGTTTACGCCACAGTTTACGTTGAATCATGGCTGTCTCCAGTTTGGATGCTCGGCATCAAGAATCGACTCCAGCGCATGGATGCGATCGCGCATGCGTTCGGCATCCTGCGTCAGCTGTTGCAGGCGCTGAAGATCGCCCGCTGACAGCGAGTTACCGCTGCGGCGGTTGCTGTAATGCAGCCACAACCAGATAGGGGCCACAAACAGCACGAAAATGGTCAGCGGTATAGCGAGAAAAAGTGCGCTCATTGACTCTCCTTAATCAGTCTCGCAGTTCGGTTGGGTCTTATTCACCACGGTTCATTTTGGCTTTCAGCGCTTCCAGCTGCTGGCTGATTTCGTCATCAGCCTGCAAATCGGCAAACTGCGCGTCGAGCGATGTTGATTTACCGAAACGATGGCTTTCTGCTTCAGCTTCCATATGGTCAATACGGCGCTCAAAGGATTCAAAGCGCGCCATAGCCTCATCCAGCTTGCCGCTGTCGAGTTGGCGACGGGCATCGCGCGAGGTCGAGGCAGCCTGATGACGCAAGGTCAGCGCCTGCTGACGGGCACGGGTTTCGCTCAGCTTCTTCTCCAGCTCGCCGATTTCGCCCTTCATGCGCGCCAGCGTCTCGTCGATATGCACCACTTCCTGCTGCAGAGAGGCAATCAGGTCGGTCAGCTTCTGTTTTTCGATCAGCGCCGCACGTGCCAGATCGTCTTTTTCTTTACGCAGCGCCAGCTCCGCTTTCTCCTGCCATTCAGCCTGCTGAATTTCCGCCTGCTCAATGCGGCGACTAAGCTGTTTTTTCTCAGCCAGCGCACGGGCAGAGGTGGAACGGACTTCAATCAGCGTATCTTCCATTTCCTGAATCATCAGGCGTACCAGTTTCTGCGGATCTTCCGCACGCTCCAGCAGCGAATTGATGTTGGCGTTAACGATGTCGGCGAAACGAGAAAAAATACCCATAATGATGTTCCTCTTTGTTTATGTTGATGCGCCAGGCGCTGTTGAGGGTTATTCAAATAGCGTGCCAGTTTTTATATATCTGATTTTTAATGATTTTTAAATTTTACAGCGTCCACAGGGTCGCGTAAGGTAGTGAAATTAATTAACAGGTGGCGAATTTCATCATGTCAGTCAGCAACGATAATCTGTTGGGAGAGTCCAACAACTTTCTTGAGGTGCTGGAGCAGGTGTCGATGCTGGCTCCGCTGGAGAAACCGGTACTGGTGGTCGGCGAGCGCGGCACCGGAAAAGAGCTAATCGCCAGTCGCCTGCACTATCTGTCAGACCGCTGGCAGGGTCCGTTCATTTCCCTTAACTGCGCTGCGCTGAATGAGAACCTGCTCGACTCAGAGCTGTTTGGACATGAAGCGGGCGCGTTTACCGGCGCGCAGAAGCGTCATCTGGGCCGCTTTGAGCGTGCCGACGGCGGCACGCTGTTTCTGGATGAGCTGGCAACCGCCCCGATGCTGGTTCAGGAGAAGCTGTTGCGCGTCATTGAATATGGCCAGCTGGAGCGCGTCGGCGGCAACCATGCGTTGCAGGTCAACGTGCGGCTGGTATGCGCCACCAATGAAGATTTACCTGCGCTGGCGGCGGCAGGCAAGTTCCGCGCCGACCTGCTTGACCGCCTCGCCTTTGACGTGGTGCAGCTGCCGCCGCTGCGCGAGCGCCGCAGCGATATTCTGGTTATGGCCGAGCATTTTGCCATTCAGATGTGCCGTGAGCTGGGCCTGCCGCTCTTTCCCGGTTTTACCCCTGAAGCGCAGGCCACACTGCTGGCCTACCCGTGGCCGGGCAACGTGCGTGAACTGAAGAATGTTGTAGAACGATCGGTTTACCGTCACCACAGCAGTGAAGAACCGCTGGGCAACGTTATCATCAATCCGTTTGCGCCGCGCGTGTCGCCGGTCACCGCTGAGCCTGATGAGGGCAGCCGTACCCTGCCTGCCCTGCCGCTGGATCTGCGCCAGTGGCAGCACCAACAGGAGCGCTCGCTGGTAGAGGCGAGTCTGCTACAGGCCAGATACAATCAGCGACGCGCGGCCGATCTGCTGGGCGTCACTTATCATCAGCTTCGCGCCATGCTGAAAAAGCATGGAATAGAAAAAGAATAATTTATAATAAAATCAATAATTTACACTTAAATCAATGTGTCTTTTGGAACTTAATTATTAATTATTTAACGGCCTGTTTTTACTCCTTTTTTAAGATAGTTTTGGGGAAAGTTTTTGCCTCCTGGCAAGGTATTTCCTGATGTTAAATTGGCTGGCTATCATGCCAGACACTAACAATTTCATAAGTAATCTTGCCGAGCACAACTACCCCCTCCAGCTCTTCACCTGTAATTTTTTGTCCATCATCAGTGATAACGCAGCGATGGTCAGTCCGAGCTATTACAGACATCTCATCATGAAAGAGTGCGACTTTATCGCCGCTTTTAATTAGCGCAGCTCTGTCGACTATCAGCAGCCCCTGATCACGCTCGGTGATTAACGTATTGGCTGGGTTCTGCACGACGATATCATTTACTGTGAGACGTCGCTGAATGTAATCCTGCGCTGGCGATTGAAATCATATCTCACAGCCCCCTGTTAGGATTGAAAAGATGGAATGTGCGCTCCTCACCCTCTGTTGTGGATATGTCCCTGAATGTTATTGTGTAGTTCTCAATCCAGCGGTTAGCCTCTTTCGCTGTCAACTGCCAATTCAGGCGTGCCAGTTCATCAATAAAATCCAGAGTAGTGACGATTCGACGACCGTAAGCATCGCGCTTGATGGCGTTTCTAAAGGCCCACTCTGGTACGCAGCCGCTTTATCCGCAACAAATCCCGCGCCAAACACCCCTGCGGCATAGCCAAAAATGAAGTAGCCGAATATCTGTTTCCCCGTCAGCCCCTTGGCTGTAACAACGAAACATATAGAACCGGCGAACGCCCCAAACGCGATTGAATAATCCACGGAGGTGACAAAACCCACCAGTGCAGACGTGACAATGCCCCAGCCAGCCACCGTTCCCACGGTAGCGCTGGTGCTCAATGGCTCAGCCATTAGACAACCCTCAGGTATTTTATATGAGTATAAAAAAGCCCGCTAAAGCGGGCTTTTAATTAGGTTTTTGAAGAAAATCTAAGAAAAAGATTAACCAGGTATTTGCATATTACTAAGGTGCCAATAATGCTGGTAAAATAAATCGCAAACCCAGATATCTCTCTAGAGATTTCAAAATAAGTAGATTTCAGCAAGCCTACACCATGGAGAAAAGATATATTAAGCACAAGGCCTAAACCTATAACCAAGAGTTGCAATGCTTTGCTGAAATATTTATTTCGCTCTAACTGCATACTCCTCCTATTCCACTAGAGCAATCACTACCTCCGCTGGAGGCTCGACCGGAGCCATTATTCGAGCTACCTATACATGCATTATATCCACCTGATACAACGCCAAGCAGTGCCGCCCCTGGGCCGCCAAAAAAACCGCTCAAAGCCCCTAGCCCAATAGCTCTTACACAGTCATCCGTCCCCGCATACTGGCTGTAATTACCGCCTCCATTGCTGCTATTGCCATTACTATGACTGCTCCTAGATGATCCACCTGCGTTGTCGGGGCTATAACCGCTGTTAGCATTGGCACCAGCAACATTTTTTAACTGTTCTTTCTTCAATATATCCATATTCAAAATCTCCAAAGAAGCATTCATCCCAAAAGTAAGCAGCGCTGCGTGTTTTTTGTACCAATATTAAACTAATTGGTCAAATAGACATTATGCGTCAGTTACCGTTAATTATGACATTGATATATAATGTTATTTTCATGATGTAGTTCTTAATAAATTTTGATTAAGCTTAATGGGCAATAATAAAGTCAAATAACTCCAAAAAATCGAGATTCATATCACATTATTTCAAATAAATAATAATGAATATAAAAAAATAGCTAATTTTTCACAGTTAATTAAATGCATCACCAACATCAGTATTAAACAATGCGAAGGATGCCCATCTGGTCGCTTTCTCACTGGTTCAGAATTTGTCGCGAGTGCTGCGATCTTTCAATTCCGCCCGGCTGAACTGCGCCGCCGTTTCGCGAACAGCGTTCTTTAGCCGAGCGGCTATATCGGGCGCAGGGCGTGGATACACTGACATTGCTGGGCCACAAATCTCAGAGAATGACAGATCACTATCACGATAACCACGGGCGGGAGTGGGTGTATGTCAGGCCCTACTGATTGCCGATTTGACGCTGAATTTCGCCCGCTGTCTTGTTAAATCGATCCTCCTCCAGCTCTACTCCGATTACCCGCCGCCCCAGCCTCAGTGCGGCTTTGATCGTTGAACCTGACCCCATAAAAAAATCTGCAACTACATCACCCGGCCTGCTACTGGCATTGATTATCTGCTCCAGCATACCAGCTGGTTTTTCACATGGGTGTTTGCCGGGGTAATACTGAACAGGCTTATGCGTCCAGACGTTGGTATATGGCACGGCAGCGGTAACGTCGAACGAACGGCGGAGGCTTCTGTACTCTTCGAGCAGGTCACCATATTTACGATTCAGCAAATGCCAGGTTGCGACAAGCTGGTGATGAGGTTTAGTCAGTTCGTTAGCCTGGTGTCGCTCGATTGCGATGTGAGTAAACAGCGCCTGCAGCTTCTGATAGTCCGCTTCGTTCGGCAGTTGCCACTGGCTGGCGCTGAACCAGTGCGACGCCATCCCTTTACCTGTTGCCTCTGTTATTTGCTTAGCGCTAACTCACAGCGCAGCGCGTGCGTCACGGAAATACGAAATCAGCGGCGACAGCACGTCGCACTTCAGCTCGTGGCATTTCTGCGCGTAACTGTCGTTTTTAGGTCTGTATAGGCTTGATAGTGCTCAGCAAACAGAATGCGCTTAGTGGATAGGAAACAGGCGCGCAGGCTTTCTTTGTTGCACCCTTTCCAGCGACCATCGGGTTTAGCCCAGACGATGTGGTTTAAAATTTTAAACCGATTTCGCATCATGATTTCGATGTCAGACGCGAGCCTATGGCCGCCAAACAAATATATGCTGCCATTAAGTTTTAATACCCACCAGAATTCAGCTAAGCAGTTATCCAGCCATCGCAAATAGTCTTCCTCCCCTTTCCACTGATTATCCCAGCCGAGCGGCTTGACTTTGAAATAAGGCGGACCGGTAACGATTAAATCTACTGAATCATCGGGCATTTCTTTTACATATTGCAAACTATCACTCTAATTTTTAGGGCTGTTGAAAGACTCATAGTTACCCCCCCATTAGCACCTGTAACGCTTTCCCACTGCGCTTTGATCAGTAGTTCCATATTAAATCTCCTGAAATCTTTATGCCATCGAGTTAGCAGCGCTGCGTTTTTTGTACCACTACAAAAACACGTGGTCAAATTTCGTTTAAACGCCTGACAGAATTGTGGTGAAAAGCACACTCTCACCACATTTCTTTTCAGGAATAGAACTGGTCGACAAAGGCAAATTTATAATGAAGCCCAGCGATATCAATGCTATTAACATGGGTGATTTTCAATACATTGCTCAGCATGCATTTAATATAGACCGAACGAATTTTAAAAAAAGATATTTAATACTGGATATCTACGCCATGGAGAAACTGAAGACAACGGAAAATTTAGCTCTTACGACTTTTGAAAAGAAGTCTGTAAGTTGTTCCGCGTAACTATCCTTGTGATAAAGGTTATCGATCGGGTGTCCATCGCTCTTAAAACACAACTATTCATAGTTCGAAGCTGGCAATGCGTCCAAAGCATGGCCTGAAAGCCAGGGTTTTCACTTTTTACATGCATTATTTCACGCCTGAAAGTGCCCCCCCTTTTATCGCAAGCTGGCTCTGGCGCAAATTAAAACGTTAAAAATTTGTATCTTCCATGCAACAAGGATTATTGCTGAGACTCAGCCTGTAACGAGTTGTCATTGTGTTTATAAATGCCTGTTTAAAATAATGGCTCATTAAAGAAGTTCTGATTAACCTGAAATAATCCTGAGATAAGCGATGAAAAAAATTTTAGCAGTCTGCATTCTGGCATCAACTGGCCTGATGGCTTTTTCTTCCGTTGCCTGCCCGCAAGGTACCCACCTCACTGGCGGCGTGGGCTCTCACCATCTCGGCGGGCACTGTACGTCAGCCTCGTCCCTCCCTGTTACGCAAAAAGTGAAACAGGATGTGCAGAAAGATATAAAGCAGACCAGAAAGACCGCGCATAAAGAGTGGAAGCACACCAAACACAAAATCAGCAACGGCTGGAATAAAGCGAAAAGCGATACCAGTAAATTAGAGAAAGCCGCCACGCAGCGCACAACCTCATAGGATATATGTCGTAGCCCCGTCCTGAACTGCCACACGGGGCTCTGTTTTACAGCGGATTTATCGCCCTTTTGCCCTGAGCAGGGGCGAGTAGGGTTTACCTGAAACTGGCACGTGCCTGCCATGTCGCTGTTATTGCTGTTTTGTTAAATTATATCGGCCCTGACTGACCTGTTTATTCCTTTTGCTACGCGAGATGACCTTCCGGTCTGGTTTTGCCCCTGGTTAAGTCCCCGTTGAAAAACGGAAAGGCAAAATGCAGCACGCTATTCAGGCAGCGCCTTAAACATCGCAAAAAGGTTTGAACCCATAATCTGCTTTTCTTTATAAGGTGGCACCGAGGCGTTCAACTTTGATTAATACAAGGACATTGTATGGATATAACGTTCACGACAACTTTTTTAGAGATCATTCGGGAAAAAAAATGCTCATCTCAAACTGAGATCGCAGAAGAACTCCATAAAAGAGGCTTTCCCAATATCAACCAGTCCAAAATATCACGGATGATTGTAAAGACTGGCGCGGTAAAAACCCGCAACGCAAGCGGTGAACTGATGTATTGCCTGCCGACAACCTTCTCCGCACTTGCCGCCACAAGCCCTCTTAAAAGCCAAATCCTTTCAATAGAGTGTAATGCACATATTATTGTGGTTCATACTGCACCTGGCGCGGCTCATCTGGTCGCCAGAAGTCTCGATTCGTACGGAAAACATGCCGGGATCCTGGGAACCATTGCCGGTGATGATACCGTTTTCGTTACCCCCACCCGGGAAACGGATATTCGACGGCTATCGCAAAAACTCAGGGAAGAATATTTATAAATCGCACTGGACAGAAAACCTGTTCAGAAATGTTGCTCATGCGTCACGGGAGATGGCCCATCTGTTTGTGCCTGCACTCACTGACGCGTGCAGGCGCTAGTTGTCCCCCAGCATGTGCACCCTGCTCGCATGACCCTTTTTACCCACACAAAAGCGCGGCGCATAAACCCGATGTCCTGGCGGTTGCGAGTCATTAAGAAAGGCCTGGTCGATCCCCTGAATGCCCATCAGTAACATTACCGTGGTGTCAGTTACCTGCCGCTGGTTCAGCCCGGTCAGATTCTGGTCCGGTCGTTCTGGCGTCGTGACCCGCCCTTATTCCTCCGGGCATTGATTAGGGCGCAACGAACTTCTCCGTGCCCGATCCAGTCGCTTTTGCATTAGCAGAACAGCGTTGAAAAAGGTTCGCCGAAGCGAACCCTGTTGTTACCAGCGATGAATATCCTCATCCGAAGACGGACCAAAATGCTGAGAGGCAGGCGGCGGACCGGCGTGCTGCGAGGCCGGCGGCGGACCAGCGTGCTGCGAGGCCGGCGGCGGCCCGATGTGCTGAGAGGCATTATCGGGTGTCGTGGGCGATCCATCGTGGTGATGATGGTGGTGGTGATGATGAGATTGCCCCTCCTCATCTACGATACATCCGGAGAGGGAGATCACGGCAGCACACAGCATGACACCTGAAAAAAACTGTTTAATTTGCATTTTATAGCTCCGTTGAACGTACACCCGAATACTAAATTCACGGACCTAGATCTCATATCAACCATGGAGCACGATGGCCCACAGCCTGACGCTCTTTTGATGTTAATCAATAAAACCCGCCAGACAGTCACTCATCGCCAGGTTTCTGGCAAATCTGATTTTGCACACCCCCAGCTAAAAGCGTGAATGTGGCTGGATATTCCCCTGTCCCGTCTGTTATCGAAACGGGCCCGACCCGTCGCCGTCAAATCTCCTGTCGGCCTGATGGAAAACGCCCTGGTTACCCCCCCGGGCCGGGTGCTGTCTGCCTGACCGCCGCGGAGCAAAAAAAAAGCCCGCACAGCGTGCGGGCAACAATACTGGAAGCAATGTGAGCAATGTCGTGCTCTTCTTCGGTAGAGCCACCGTCGAAGTGCAGTGGAATAATAATCATTCTTGTTCTCACTTGTAAAGCGATAACTGAGAATTTTTCTCATTTCCCTACTAAAGTCAGGCCTTCATTTTCATCAGCGAATGAATATCAGGCAGCCTGCTCGTCATATTTTGGGACATTGCCGCCTTTGCGATACACTCAGCCTATTGCCCGAATCGCGTTGAGTTCTATGTCAAAATTAATTTCGTCGCTGTTGCTTGCTCTCAGTGCATTAAGTGCCTTCGCCTGGTCCGCCGACGAGCGTGATATTCGTCAGAGTGGCTTTGTCTATTGCGTTAACGGCACGCTGAACACCTTCAATCCTCAAATGGCGAGTAGCGGCCTGGCCGTCGATACTCTGGCGGCGCAGCTTTACGATCGCCTGCTGGATGTCGATCCTTATACCTATCGTCTGGTGCCCGACCTTGCCTCGGGCTGGGAAGTGCGTGATAACGGTGCGACTTATCGCTTTCATCTGCGCAATAACGTTTCATTCCAGCACACCGGTTGGTTCAAACCTACCCGCAAGCTGAACGCGGATGACGTCGTGTTCAGCTTTGCCCGAATGTTTGACCGTCACCATCCGTGGCACAACGTAAACGGCGGCAGCTACCCCTACTTCGACAGCCTGCAGTTCGCCGATTCGGTGCAGAGCGTAAAAAAACTCGACAACAACACGGTTGAAATTCGTCTCAACAGTCCAGACGCCTCCTTTCTCTGGCATCTGGCGACCCATTACGCCCCGGTGCTCTCCGCCGAATATGCCGCACAGCTAACGCGTCTCGGTCATCAGGAAGAGATGGACCGTCAGCCGGTTGGCACTGGCCCCTTCCAGCTGAGTGAGTATCGTGCCGGGCAATATATTCGTCTGGCGCGTAACCCGAATTACTGGAAAGGAGTGCCGCGCCTGCAACAGGCGGTGATCGACCTGGGCGCGGGCGGGACAGGACGCCTCTCCAAGTTGCTGACCGGCGAGTGCGACGTGCTGGCCTATCCCGCTGCCAGCCAGATCTCCATTTTGCGCGACGATCCTCGCTTACGCATGACGCTGCGCCCGGGCATGAACATCGCCTACCTGGCATTCAATACCCGTAAGCCGCCGCTCGACCGACCCGAAGTGCGTCACGCACTGGCACTGGCGATCAACAATGAGCGGTTGATGGAGTCTATCTATTACGGCACGGCTGAAACTGCCGCCTCCGTGCTGCCGCGCGCCTCCTGGGCCTACGATAATGAAGCGCGCGTGACAGAGTATGATCCGAAAAAAGCGCATGAGCTGCTGGCGTCGCTGGGCATTACCGATCTACACCTGCGCCTCGTGGTGCCTGCCGCGTCCCAGTCCTGGAATCCCAGCCCGCTGAAAATGGCCGAGCTGCTGCAGGCCGATCTGGCACAGATTGGCGTTCAGGTAAGCATTGCACCGGTTGAAGGCCGCTTTCAGGAGGCGCAGCTTATGGCGATGAATCATGATTTAACTCTGACCGGCTGGGCGACCGACAGCAACGATCCGGACAGTTTTTTTCGTCCCCTGCTGAGCTGCGCCGCCATCCGCTCACAGACCAACTATGCGCACTGGTGTTCACCCGGTTTTGACGAAGCCCTGCAAAAAGCGCTGCTGTCGCAGCAGCTGGCGGGCCGTATTGAGAACTATCATCTGGCGCAGCAGATGCTGGCACGCGATCTGCCCGTGCTGCCGCTGGCGTCATCACTGCGGCTTCAGGCTTACCGCCATGATATTAAAGGCCTGGTATTAAGTCCGTTTGGCAATGCCTCTTTTGCCGGGGTATACCGTGATGAAGGCGAGGAGCCCTGAGTGATTATTTATATGTTGCGCCGTCTGCTGTTGCTGATCATTACGCTGTTTCTGCTCTCGCTGGTGGGTTTTAGCCTGAGCTATTTTACCCCTAACGCCCCGCTGGAAGGCGCGTCGCTTTTTGACGCCTGGTGGTTCTGGTTTAGCGGGATGCTGCAGTTTGATTTTGGCGTCTCCAGCACCAATGGACAGGAGATTGGTTTGCAGCTGCGCGAGGTCTTTCCTGCAACGCTGGAGCTGTGCGTACTGGCGTTTACGCTGGCATTGCTGACCGGAATTCCACTCGGCATCTGCGCAGGGGTGATGCGTCACAAGTGGCAGGACAAGCTAATCAGCGCGCTGGCGCTGCTGGGATTCTCAATGCCGGTGTTCTGGCTGGCGCTGCTGTTTACCCTGTTTTTCTCACTGACCCTCGGCTGGCTACCGGTCTCTGGACGCTTTGATCTGCTCTACCCGGTACAAAATATCACGGGAGTGGCGCTGGTCGATGCCTGGCTCAGCCCGTCGCCGTGGCGTCATGAAATGCTGGTAAGCGTGCTGACGCATATGATCCTGCCGGTGATCGTGCTGGCTGTCGCTCCAGCGACTGAAGTGATCCGCCTGCTGCGCGCCAGCACCAGCGAGGTAATGGATAAAAACTATGTGAAAGCTGCGGCCACGCGCGGTCTGTCGCGCTTTACCGTTATCCGCCGTCATGTGCTGCACAATGCGCTGCCGCCGGTGATCCCGCGCCTCGGTTTGCAGTTTTCTACCATGCTGACGCTGGCGATGATCACCGAAGTGGTGTTTAACTGGCCGGGACTGGGCCGCTGGGTTATTAACGCGATCCGCCAGCAGGATTATGCGGCGATTTCTGCAGGTGTCATGGTGGTTGGCGGGCTGGTCATTCTGGTGAACGTGATTTCCGATCTTATCGGCGCGGCCATGAATCCGCTGAAGCATAAAGAGTGGTATGCATTACGCTAACATTCCGCCTCTCGCTTGTCTGAACGCTATGACGGGCCTGCACCGCGCAGGCCCGATCAGACGGCCATCTGCCCGGTTCGCCAGGCGAATTAGCAGAGGGATACGTCAGAATTCCGACGCCTCGCCGGGCAACGAGACGGAGAGTTGCTGGCCTTCCACGCCCGCATAAAAGATCACCAGCTCTGTCGCCTCATCAGTGGTATAGCCGCGGTGTGCGCTGTTGAGAGTTTCATTAAGCGCTTCTCCGGCGCTGACCTGATGCTTTTCGCCACTCTCTTTGTCCTCAATCGTCAGCTGTCCCGAGAGGACATAGGCGGTGTTGGGCATCGGATGGGTATGCCAGGGCAACTCGCTGTGCGCGGGCAGCGACATACGCATCACGGAAATCAGCGGCTTCCCGGCGGGGTAATGCTCATAGGGCTGACCGTTCCAGGCCGCTCCACTTTGCAGCACCAGACTGTGTTCCGTCTGTTCAGGGGATTGTTTTGGCTCCGTCATCACGTCTCCTGGGGTTTAGAGTCTGCTTCGAGTGTAGCTGACGAAATACAGACCGCACGCCGAGCATCAGTCCAGTGTTCATTCTCAGGAAACGCGTTGACAGGATAAATCCTGACCTTCTGTTCACGATCGGCGAAATTGGCGCGGCCGTTCCCTTGCCTGTAGCAGGCGTATCGGCGGATAATCCCCTGCGGCAGTTGACCTCTGGCCTGACGCTGTGCCGCTGCTTTGGGCGCCGGGTCTGGCGCGGTTGATGCCATTCACCCTTATCACGTCCAGCGTGATAAAGCATAATTCAGGGCAATGCATGTTTATGGTTATACTTTTCAGTACGTTAATTTATCCCTTAAGCCACTACCAGGCGATTGCCCATGCCCTACGATAATGTCTATGCCGAAAAGCGGCTGCCCGGTGCATTTCGCCGCAGCTGGCACCATTTTTATCGCAACACCACCGCCATGATTGGGCTTTATGGTTTCGCCGCTCTGCTGTTTCTCTGCCTGTTTGGCGGATTACTGGCTCCCTACGGCATCGATCAACAGTTCCTGGGCTACCAGCTACTGCCGCCCTCCTGGTCACGCTACGGCGACGTCTCTTTTTTCCTGGGGACAGACGATCTTGGTCGCGACCTGCTCAGTCGCCTGCTGAGCGGCGTGGCCCCTACGGTTGGATCCGCTATTCTGGTCACGCTGTTTGCTACCCTGTGTGGGCTGGTGCTCGGCGTGCTGGCGGGTATTACGCGTGGCCTGCGGTCAGCCATCATGAACCATATTCTGGATACGCTGCTCTCCATTCCCTCGCTGCTGCTGGCGATTATCGTGGTGGCGTTTCTTGGCCCGCGTCTGGAGCATGCGTTACTGGCGGTCTGGCTGGCGCTGTTACCGCGCCTGGTGCGCGCCATTTACAGTGCGGTGCACGACGAACTGGAAAAAGAGTACGTGGTGGCCGCACGCCTTGACGGTGCCAGCAATGTCGATATTTTGCGGCATGCTATTCTGCCCAATGTGCTGCCGATGCTGATTAGCGAAGTGACCCGCTCGCTGTCGATGGCGATTCTGGACATTGCGGCACTGGGTTTTCTCGATCTTGGCGCGCAGCTTCCCTCGCCGGAATGGGGCGCGATGCTCGGCGACTCTCTGGAGCTGGTTTATGTCGCGCCCTGGACCGTCATGCTGCCTGGCGTAGCGCTGATGATCAGCGTCCTCATTGTTAACCTGCTGGGTGACGGCATTCGCCGTGCCGTGGAAGCGGGAGTGGAATAATGCCCTTACTCGATATTCGTAATCTGACCATTGAATTTATGACCGCCGATGGCCCGGTCAAAGCGGTTGACCGCGTAAACCTGACGCTGATGGAAGGTGAGGTGCGTGGCCTGGTTGGCGAATCCGGTTCCGGCAAGAGTCTGGTGGCAAAAGCAATTTGCGGCGTGACCAAAGATAACTGGCGCGTCACCGCCGATCGTATGGTGTTCGACGATATCGACCTGTTACGCCTGTCGCCACGCGAGCGCCGCCGCATTATCGGACGCAACGTTTCGATGATTTTTCAGGAGCCGCAATCCTGTCTCGATCCGTCAGAGCGCATCGGCCGCCAGCTCATGCAGGCAATTCCGCGCTGGACCTATAAAGGCACATGGATGGGCCGCTTCTGGTTCTGGCGCAAGACCCGTGCTATTGAGCTGCTGCACCGCGTCGGCATCAAAGATCATAAAGATATTATGCGCAGCTTTCCCTATGAGCTGACCGAAGGCGAATGCCAGAAAGTGATGATCGCGATCGCGCTGGCGAATCAGCCGCGCCTGCTGATCGCCGACGAGCCAACCAATGCCATGGAGCCGACTACGCAGGCGCAGATTTTCCGCCTGCTGAGCCGCCTCAACCAGAATAACAACACCACCATTTTGCTGATCAGTCACGATTTACGCACCATGAGCCAGTGGGCCGATCGCATTAACGTGATGTACTGCGGTCAGACAGTAGAAACAGCGGGCAGCGACGATCTGATGACCACGCCCCACCACCCCTACACCCAGGCGCTGATCCGCGCAATGCCCGATTTTGGCCGCTCACTGCCGCATAAAAGCCGTCTGAACACCCTCTCTGGCGCGATTCCGTCGCTGGAGAGTTTGCCCATCGGCTGTCGGCTTGGTCCTCGTTGCCCCTACGCACAGCGTAAATGTGTTGAAACGCCGCGCCTTACTGGCAGCAAAACGCACCTCTTCGCCTGCCACTTTCCACTTAATATGGAGGAGCAGTAATGGAAACGCTGCTTGAAGTGCGCAATCTGAGCAAAACCTTCCGCTATCGCACCGGGTTGTTCCGCCGCCAGCACGTTGAGGCGGTCAAGTCAGTGAGCTTTACCCTGCGCGAAAAGCAGACGCTGGCCATTATCGGTGAAAACGGCTCCGGCAAATCGACGCTGGCCAAGATGCTGAGCGGCATGGTGGCACCGAGCGAAGGAGAGATTCTGATCAACGATCATCCGCTGGAATTTGGTGACTATGGCTATCGCAGCCAGCGTATCCGCATGATTTTTCAGGATCCGTCGACCTCCCTGAATCCACGTCAGCGCGTTAGCCAGATTCTTGATCTGCCGCTGCGACTGAACAGCGATCTCGATGCCGAGGCGCGCGAAAAGCGAATTATTGCCACCCTGCGCCAGGTTGGGCTACTGCGCGATCACGCCGGTTACTATCCGCATATGCTGGCACCGGGACAGAAACAGCGCCTGGGCCTGGCGCGCGCGCTGATCCTGCAACCGAAAGTGATTATTGCCGATGAAGCGCTTGCCTCGCTCGATATGACCATGCGCTCTCAGCTGGTCAACCTGATGCTCGAACTGCAGGAACAGCACGGCATCACCTATATTTACGTGACGCAGCATCTCGGCATGATGAAGCATATCAGCGACCAGGTGCTGGTCATGCATCAGGGTGAAGTGGTTGAGCGCGGCGGTACGGCGGACGTACTCGCTTCACCGCTGCATGAACTGACTAAGCGACTGATTTCCAGCCATTTTGGTGAGGCGCTGACCGCTGAAGCCTGGCGGCGTACTCGCTAAAACAGGTTGGTTTACCTCATTTGCCTGAGACGTGCTAGAATCCGCACGTCGATTAACGTCGGTCGCTTCTTTTTTAACCAGCGCGACCGCCAACAACAATGACCATAAGGATTACAGCTATGGGTTTTCTTTCCGGTAAGCGCATTCTGATTACTGGCGTTGCCAGTAAACTCTCTATTGCCTACGGAATTGCGCAGGCGATGCACAAGCAGGGCGCAGAACTGGCTTTCACCTACCAGAACGACAAACTGAAAGGTCGTGTGGAAGAGTTTGCTAAAGAACTGGGTTCAGACATTGTTCTGCCGTGTGATGTGGCCGAAGACGAGAGCATCAAATCGCTGTTTACTGAGCTGGCAAAAACCTGGCCAAAATTTGACGGTTTTGTTCACTCCATCGGCTTTGCCCCGGGCGACCAGCTGGATGGCGACTATGTGAACGCCGTTACCCGTGAAGGCTTCAAAATTGCGCACGACATCAGCGCCTACAGCTTTGTGGCGATGGCGAAAGAGTGCCGCGAGATGCTGAACCCGAACTCTGCCCTGCTGACGCTCTCCTATCTGGGTGCAGAGCGCGCGATCCCGAACTACAACGTTATGGGTCTGGCGAAAGCGTCGCTGGAAGCAAACGTGCGTTACATGGCGAATGCAATGGGGCCGGAAGGCGTACGCGTTAACGCCGTCTCAGCGGGTCCGATCCGTACCCTGGCCGCGTCAGGCATCAAAGATTTCCGTAAGATGCTGGCGCACTGTGAAGCGGTTACCCCGATTCGTCGTACCGTTACCATCGAAGACGTTGGTAACTCAGCCGCGTTCCTCTGTTCTGACCTCGCAGGTGGTATCACCGGTGAGATCGTTCACGTTGACGGCGGCTTCAGCATCGCTGCCATGAACGAACTGGAACTGAAATAAGTACAGGGGCGAGCCTGGCTCGCCCTTTCCTTTTCTGCTCACTTTCCCCGCCTTATAGCTTCTCGCTATTAATTATCACCGATCAGTCTTTTGCTCTTCACGGCAGTCAGGCGACGATAAGCCAGCCCCCGGGCGCGCGTCCTGGTTTCGGATTTAGGCCATGCGCGACGTGCCAGTTATTTGCAAAAGGAATAACCATGGAACAACGCCGCTATCCCGGCCATAACCACTGGTTTTACGAGAGCCAGACCAGCCCGCATACTACACAGGCTGAACCGCTGGTTCCCGAAGCTGCGCTTATCAACGACCGTTTTCTGCTTGGTCTTCAGCAGGAGGCTGTTTCGCTACAGCCGCTGTTGCAGGCCAGCCAGCCGCTGCTGCTGGCATCGCGAGATCTCTGTCAGCTGCTGTTCCCCGATCGCGTGACGGCGACGCTGACCCACACGCTGACGCTGTATGACCGTCTCAGCACCGCGCTTACCGTTGCCCAGGTGGCTGGCGTGCAGCGGCTGTGCAATCACTATTCGGCACGTCTCAATCCCCTGCCCGGCCCCGATTCGTCGCGTGAGAGTAATAATCGTCTGACCCAGCTGACGCAGTATGCTCGTCAGCTGGCGATGCAGCCGGAGCTGATCAACGCCGCGGCACTTAAGGCTCTCGATGTGGTCGGCCTTACCGAGCCGGATATCGTGACGCTAAACCAGATTGTTGGCTTTGTCAGTTATCAGGCGCGCATTGTGGCTGGCTTACAGGCGCTGATGGCATTGCCGGTACGCTGGCTGCCGGGCATCACTCCGCCGCCCGATGCCAGCTGCGACGGTTTTGTGGGAAAGCCAGCCTGGACGCCAGGCGTCAGTCCACTGGAGCTGCGCTACGCCAGCGCCGAGCAGCTGGCGGCCATTACTTTTTGTCAGCCGCGCCCTGACCTGACCGATGCAGTATGGCTGCTGGCGCACGATGCCTCTGCGCTTTACGGCTGGCAAACATTACGTCAGCGCATTACCCCTGCGCCCTTACTGCCGCTGGCCGAGGCGACCTGCGCGCGCGTACTGGGAAGCCGCTGGGCATTTCACTTTTTTCCGGCTGAGGTGCGCGACAGGCTGCTGCAATCGGTAGATGACGCTGCGGCTGAGGCCTCTGTCGAAGCACGGGTCGTCGCACTGGCGGCACAACTGACCCGTTCACCGGAGCGCTTCAGCGCCGCCCATTTGCAGCCGCTGGTGACTGAAGGCTGGACGCCGGGAGCCGTATTTGCGTTGGTTCAGGCTGTAGCAATCGGTAACTGGAATAGCCGACTCTTTTATGCCCTGGGGGAAGCGGCATCACCTTCAAGGTGACTGCGCGCCTCGTCAAAGAAGTGCTGCGACAGCGGCGTGGCGCGGCCGGGTTCGGCAATGACCAGCGCCGCCTGTCGCGCCATAGGGGTAATCTCAATTCGCCGCTGTGCCATCCCCTTCAGCATGGAAGGTACAAGGTGGCCGACGGGCGATACCAGTACGCCCAGTCCTGCCTGCGCGCTCTGCACCAGCTCCAGAATGGCCGCACTCTCTACCATCACCTGCGGTGACAGCGCTGCTTCGCGAAAGGCCATATCCAGATAGCGGCGGAAGTAGCGTGTGGGCTCCGACAAACAGAGCGGAAGCGCGGCGAGCTGTTGCAGCGTAAAAGGTTCATCACTCACCAGCTCAGGAAACTGCAGAGGATCGAATATTGCCTCTACGCCGCGCTCAGGCAGAAACGCGGTCTGAAAATGCAGTTCACGCAGCGTCGCCAGCTCAAAAAATCCAATCCCGACGTCTACCGTGTGGCTGTTCAGGGCCTCCAGCAACTGATCGGCACTGAGTGCAGCGATACGGTAATTAAGTTGCGGATAGCGGCTTTGCACCCTTTTTAACAGCTGTGGCAGCGCAACGCTGCACTGTGGCATCACGCCAATGCGCAGCGTGCCGTTGACGCCGTGCTTTAGCGACTCGACCTCCAGCTTTAACCCCTGATATACCGATACGATCTCACGCGCCCATGCCAGCACGCGGTCGCCTTCCGGCGTAAAGCCGACAAAGTTATTGCTGCGGTTGATCAGGGACAGGCCGAGTTCACGCTCAAGATTTTTCAGGCGCATCGATAATGTGGGCTGGCTGACAAAACTGGCTTCCGCCGCGCGGCCAAAGTGACGCTCGCGTTCAAGATTGCAAAGGTAGATGAGCTGTTTGATGTCTATTTTGTTTACCTGTCAATAACTTAAAGTGACTCTTTGTGTGTAAAATAAAAAAACGTACTAACCAGTGTACTAAATAAAAAATGGCTGCTTACTGTAGTGATCTTCAGGTAGCGCCATAATCTTGTCAACGTGAAGACAAAAATGATAACCCCTGATCCTCTTCAGTATTTACTCAGGCGTTGATTGCCAAGATTATCAAGTTCCTGCCGGGCTTTCTGATGTGCAGCAATCCTCTGTGCGGTGTCGAGATTGACATTGTAATTAATCTCGCCTGCTTTCTCAGCCATCTACTTCTCCTGGCATAAATAAACCTCGCCTGAGCGAGGTTGTACGCTCAGTAGAGCATTTAAATTTTCGATTTGCTGACGGCGTAAGATTCAACCTTTCCGTCATGTGTGTTAACTGTCAGCCCCCTGGCATCCACACCAAAAGCCCCGCCAGTATTACAGGTCCACATCAGCATCTCGTTGCCATCAGAATCAAAGGTTGTCGTCGAGGGCTTTCCAGAACAGGAAATCACCTTCTGTTTGGCTGCAACGCCCTTCTGCACATTAGCCAGTTTTGACTCACTAAAGTTAGTGCTGGTATAAACGCAGCCGTCAGGCAATACCGCAGCCACTGCGCCCAAAATCAGTTTTTTCATATCCCTGTCCTCATAAGTCACAGTGGGATAAATCCTGGCCGGGATGGAGCGCAACAGGCAGCAAGAAACCCGCAGTCAAGCGATCTCACTCGTATATTCAACTTCGGTATTTAAGGGTTCAATGCTGATTATTCGATACATATAATGCTCACCACCATCCACATATCGGATAAGTTCACCCGTTGCCAGTCGTCTGTTCAGAATATCCAGTGTGCCGCGGTCCCTGGCATACTCAGGTTTATGCCAAACCATCATCGCTTGTGAATCTGAGTACTCATCTAATTTAAAATTTTCCCACCGCTGCCACCAGACACTGCCCAAGCCGAATTCATCGGTTCCAGTCAAGATATGATTGTTGTCATCAAAATCGACGATGAACCACATCTCTTCAGAAGAATTCGCAACATGGCTTGCAACAACTTTCACTTTTCTCACGATTACTTCCTTAACCTGTTTGACTGCTTCGATTTTGGATTCTTCGGGATAACGCTTGCCACTCATGGGCACCTCTCTTCAGGCCATCTGACATGACTCTGAGGTGTCTGTTAAACCCGTGGCGATTCAGTTTTCATTCACCCAAACCTGAATTAATTACTTTGCTCAGAAACGTTCCTTGTCGCTGACAAAAATGACACAATCACGCCCTGAAGATTTGGCCTGATACAGAGCCTCATCTGCATCAATCATCGCTGATGTAAAGTTTTCATTTCTGCGTTTGGTAGCCACACCGGCACTTACCGTAATCCTGACATCGTTGTTATAACGGAAAGAGATGGCATGCTTGATTTCTTCAACAACTCTTTTTCTGTCAACAGAATCCGACATAACGATACAAAACTCTTCTCCACCAGAACGTGCTATAAACACGTTTTCATCAATGAATTCATTCAGGATAATACCCACTGATGTTAAAACCTTATCGCCCAGCTCATGACCAAACGTATCGTTTATACGCTTAAAATGGTCTATATCCATGATACAAACATGGCCAGGTCTTTTATCAAACTCTCTAACTATGAGATTCAGATGCCTCCTGTTTGGAAGGCCTGTCAATTCATCGCTCAAAGCCAAATCTATGGCTGACTTATAGCTGGTGTTGATATATTTGATGAAATGATTAAAGGAAAGTATTATTGATGTCATGCCCAGAACGAAAAGCAAGGAAGAAAGCAGAATGGCACAATCAAAAGACAGTATTTCTAATGCAAACAATAAAACCATTGATACTGCATTAAAAAGGAGAAAAATACCTGCCCGAAAAACAGTAACATGTTTTTCAATAGGTTGAGTGCGAAACGATTTTACTAAAAAATACGCAAGCATTACCGCGGTGCAGAAATCCACATAGAAATACACTTTCTCCCGCGCATGGTTTTGACCGGCAATAGCAAGCAGAACAGCCCCGCAGAGTATCATCAGCGCATAAGCAATGAAGGAAATATTTAATACAGCGTTGGGTTTTCCTTTAAATCTTATCAGAGAATCTTGTTTGTCAAATTTCATTATGTTGCCTCTCAGGTGATGGGGCAACTTTAACATATTATCAATAAAAGATGGCACTAAAGAGTGAGGCGCTGCAGTGTATTTATTCACCAGCTGCATTTACAGGCACGACGTTTAATGACCAATACGCGCAATGTCTCAGAACCGCTGCAATAGCGGTTTGCAGGGTCGTTCGTCTGATCGGATACCTGAAATCATAAGGAGGTACACTAAATAACCATGCCAGTGGCTGATGCTTCATGCCGTTATAGCCTCTCCAGTTTATCCCGACCCATTAATGCATTTCCTGCTTCAGACACATTGGGTTAATACCGTCTTGCAAACAGCTTTCCAGCCCGGTGACGTTCGAAATCCCATTTCTGATACGCCAGTAATTCTGCTTAACACCTGCTGTGAGTTATGGGTTGCATACATCAGACCACATTGCTGGCACGGATAGAGGATTGCTTCGGACAGGTCGTATTGAGCTCTTGTCGGCGCTTATCAGAGGCAACGTTATCATGTTACCGATCGACAGCTGCCTCAGCATCGGTCAGTCCCCTGGTGTATTTCGCCTCGAGCGCAGCAACATCAAGCTGGCGTGTCTGAAGCCTGATAAGGGTGTCATTTGCCTGCCTGAGGTTAAAGAATTGACCCTGTGCGGATTTTTATGGAAAAAAACGACCTCTGCCACAGGTCGTTTAACCGAGATATGCAGTGACTGGCAGGGACGAAAAGAGAGAAAACTCGCCAGAGCGAAACCATAAATAATTTTGATTAAACAACATGCGTTTCGTGCCGATAACTGCGCTATACAACCCCAGCGAGGAATAGCTATGGCCACCAAACACGAAGGAATTTGCGGTCACTGCCGCACAGTCATTAACCCTGTAATTATCGAAGAAAATAGTGTTCGTCGAGATAAATGTCAGTGCCCTGCCTGCAATGGGATCCTTTATGCCTGCAGAACGCCAGGTTGTGATGATTATGCTAAGGGCAGTAAAACATACGATGAAGAACTGTGTCCGGGGTGCACAAAATCCTTAGCCGAAAACGCCGGGTCGCTGGCTAAAACTATTGGAGGCATTGCTCTGACAATAGGAACCACAGTGATTACTAAAAAATTCACAGCCAAAAAATAACTTTTCACGATAGATACCGTGAAACACAATACGTTGATTTTTGAATTTCTGTGATTGACCGCAATAAAAAGGCCCAGGGTGTTAACCGCAGGGCTTTTTTATTAACGGCGCGAAAAAGGCTGGCTTATCCGTGGGGATTTATACCCGCCGGTTAATTAGTTCTGCACCTCAATCTGCGACCACCCTTTCTGGAACATACAATCTTTCACCAGGATTTCCCGGTTACTTTCGTTAGCATCGCTTGTCGAGTAGCTGGTATCCACCGTCCGGGTCTTCTTGTCTTTAGAGGTGTACTTATCCGTTATCTCATTATCGGGCGGTAGATCTTTCAGCGCCTGTGCCCGACACTGCGTTTCAGCTATTTCTTCCTGATGCGGATCGGCCCCGTCTTTTACCCATTTATATTCAACGCAGCCGGTGAGGCTAAGCATCATCAGTACAATCAGAATCTTCCTTTCCATCATCACTCTCGAGTCAGAAATTTAAAGTGAAGTTTGAACCGGTAACTGACAACAGGCATTCGACGCACAGGCTTCAGGCTAAACAGCCATAGTCAGATACGGTGTGAAGAAACAGGCGTTAAGCATCTGCAACTATTCACAACGCCAGGCGCTGCCGGTAATAACGACGTTAGTTTCTTGCGATCCTCCGCCTGTACCATCCCAGGCTCCGGTATTGCCTGCCCGGTTAGTAATAAGAGACACCGTATTTCCGCCAAGTTTTGCCGTTTGATTTCGCAGGGAATTGAGTGCGCCCGTTTCCAGATTGGCATTAGAGGTCCATCCACCCGTGAAAAAATTGCCCTGCTCACCGGTTACCGTGCCCAGAAAGGTACAGTTACCCTGAGGATCGGCGGTGGTCACTCTGACACGTTGTGCGCCGGCATCAAGATGGTTGGCACTGCATGCGGTAAGCGCTAATGCGCTAATAAAAATTAACTTTTTCATGGGCTGCCTCTTAAACTCAATCAACAACAATAAAGTTCCGCGGGCCCTGAAAACCCTGTTGTGTATTCGCTCGCTGGAACCTTTCTGTTTCGTCGGCTTAATCTCTTCTGAGTAAGGAGATGTGACATCTGCGGTAGCTTTATAACGCCCATTCTGTAAATGACAGTTCAACACCTGCGCGTTTTTATGATATGCGTAATTTCACCGTGCCCTCTTTTACAGATACTCGCTTTGCCAGCAGAAATGCGCATTTACAGGATCTTGCTGCTGTTTAAAGAAAGGCATCACTGAAAATCAGAGTGCCTAATTACGCTATCTGAGGCGAATAATTATCAGGAGTAACTCACTGGGGGTCACCGCAATTGCAATGAATAACGGGACCCTCACGCTTCTGCAGAAGGGCAAGAGCAAAATGCCAGGGTTGCGAAACGAAACGGGCATTCATTCAGTGGGGTGAAACAACAGGCTTCAGGGAGAAAGTCATTAACTCATCAGGCGAGATCTGACACGGCGTATCTCCCCCAGCGATTCCGGTTTACTGTTACACTTTATACGGTGAGCTGCCCCGGTAAACAGCAGGAACCGGATATTGAGAAGGAGAATCACGTGAAAAATAAAATGTATCTTCCACAGTTTGATATCAGTGCCGACGTAGAAATTTTTGGCAATAAGATAACGGTTCGCTATGAAGGGAATGAAAATTTCCCCAGACGACTCAAGTTAAAAGAGCAGTATTTCGTCGTTATTGATGGCCAGGAGAGAATTATGGTGCTGGAACGTAAGGGGATTGGCTCTTGCCAGTTTTTACTTCAGTCGTGATTGAGCGCGGGATGCCCACCTCACCGGGTTTGCAAGGTGGGGATCAGAGCAACTTATTTCTTTTCACGATCCTCATAAGGATCGTTTTTGTCATCGTTATGGTCATCCCGGGTGCGAGGGATCTCACCGTGTTCAGCGGGCGCATCGGCAGCCGGATGATCGTCTTCTTCATAGGCATTGTGGACGTGAGGGGTGCTCTCCGGCGCACTTTTACATACATCGCCTTCCTGCTTGCGTTCTTCGTTCGTTTTATGCTTAAACATTTCCGTCTCCTTGTTCGCTTCCGGTCCTGTTAAGTGTAGACGTAAATTTCTCAGGCTACGCCGAGCGCGGTTTTCACCTCGTTGGCAATTTTTTCCACCTGTGGGCCGTAGATTACCTGGATATCATGATCGCTCACGCGGTTAACGCCGTTAGCCCCGGTTGTTAGCAGCGTCTGATCGACAACCTCTTTCATATCTTTCACCCGCACGCGCAAACGGGTAAAGCAGCAGTCAACATCCTCAATATTGGCCTGTCCGCCCAGCCCGCTGATAATGACCTTTGTGCGCTCATCGGCCGCCACCTGCTGCGGTTTTTCCTCTTCCGATTCGCGTCCCGGCGTCTCTACACTCATGCGCGTAATAATAAAGCGAAACGCGTAGTAGTAGAGCGGCGCATACACGGCTCCCAGCGCCAGCGTCCACCACCAGTGTGTTTTGCTGCCGCCCAGCACGCCAAATACCACCAGGTCGATGACGCCCCCCTGCACGTTGCCAATCATCAGGTGTAGCATCGACATCAGCATAAAAGAGAGTCCGGTCAGCAGCGCATGCAGCAGGTAGAGCACCGGTGAGACAAAGATAAAGCAGAACTCCAGCGGTTCGGTGATGCCGGTGGTAAACGAGGTCAGCGCACCCGCCATCATCAGCGCCTTGACGCGCTGTTTATGCTCTGGTCGCGCGGTGTGATAGATCGCCAGCGCGGCGGCAGGCAGGCCGAACATCATTACTGGAATTTTGCCCTGCGCCAGAAACTGGGTGGCGTTGCGCAGCACACTGTCAGGCACTGAACCGGGATGGGTCAGTGAAGCGTTGAAGATATTGAGCGCGCCCACCAGCGTCTGTCCATCAACCGTGGCAATCCCACCGATCGGCGTAAAGCGGACCGTTTCATTGAGGATATGGTGCAGCCCGGTCGGGATAAGGATACGCTCCGCAGTACCGAGCAGAAAAGCGCCATACTGTCCGCTTTTACCAATCATCTGCCCTACCCAGGCGATACCCGCACCGAGCGTCGGCCAGAGCAGCGCCAGCAGCACGCCCACCAGCGGCAAAAAGACAATGGTGACAATAGGCACAAAGCGGCGACCACCAAAAAAACTGATGGCTGTTGGCAGCTGTTGCGTATAGAAGCGGTTATGCAGCAGCACCGTCAGTAACCCGGCAATCACGCCGCCCAGCACGCTCATGTTATAGGTGAAGATGCCCAGCATCTCGATATATTCCGCTGAGGTCATCATTGCGGTGGTCTGATCCATTCCCGCCTGCTGTAGTGCCTCTGGCGTCGTGGTAGCGGCCGTCAGTCCTTTAGCCGCCAGCGTCGCGCTGATCCCAACATTCATGCCGATATAACCAATCACAGCTGCAAAGGCCGCGGTGGGCTTCTCCGCTTTTGCCAGACCAATCGCGCTGGCAACGGCAAAAAACACCGGCAGGTTCGCGAACAGCGCGCCCGCTACTTTGCGGATAAAGCCGATAATCAGCTGCGGCACCTGCATCTGAGCAAAGGCCTCACCGGTAATCGCCGGATTCTGCATGGCGGCGGCCAGACCAAGGAAAATGCCTGCCGCGGCAATGACCGATATCGGCATCATCAGGGCTTTGCCGAATGCATGGATCTGACTGGTAAGCTGTTTCATGGTGTGCGCCCTTTCCAGGAAGAATGAGCAAGTATTGACCCGATACGCCCGTTACTCCCGTTATCATCGGGTTAATAGCGAGTAAAATTTGAACAGCATCACAGTTTTGCTATCGTCACGATAAACGGGGGCTATCGCACCATTAAGTCAATCAATTAGACAACTTATGATTGCAGTCGCACACTTCTATCACCGTCAGGATATAACCTGATAACAAACTTACTACAAAAACATAAGCCTGCACTCACCATGAAATTCAAACGTAAAATTAAGCCCTACCGCGCCGCTGCGGGCGGATGGGGGTCGCTGGAAGCCACCACGCGTTTCGTTCTTGACAGCAAAGCAGCCCTGAAAAACATGCGCAATCTGATGCGTATGAACAAAGCTCGCGGCTTTGACTGCCCCGGCTGCGCCTGGGGTGACGATAATAAAAGCACCTTCAGTTTCTGTGAAAACGGCGCCAAAGCGGTGACCTGGGAAGCGACGCGACGCATCGTTGACACTGACTTCTTCGCTCAGCACAGCGTAGCCAGACTCTACGCGCAAAGTGACTATTTTCTTGAATACCAGGGTCGCCTGACCCATCCGCTGCGCTATAACGCCGAAACCGACCATTATGAGCCCATTAGCTGGGATGACGCCTTTTCGCTGATCGCTCAGCATATTAAGGCAATGGATAACCCGAATCAGATGGAGCTTTACACGTCAGGCCGTGCCAGCAATGAAGCCTCCTGGCTTTACCAGCTGTTTGGACGCCTGGTGGGCACCAATAACTTTCCTGACTGCTCCAACATGTGTCACGAAGCGAGCGGCACTGGGCTGAAGCGCAGCATCGGTGTTGGTAAGGGCACCATTCGCCTCGACGATTTCGATCACGCTGACGCGATCTTTGTTTTCGGCCAGAACCCGGGCACTAACCACCCGCGTATGCTGCACAGTCTGCGCCACGCGGCCGATCACGGGGCGAAAATCGTCTCGTTCAATACGCTGCGCGAGCGTGGACTGGAGCGTTTCGCCGATCCACAGAAACCGCTGGAAGTAGTGACCTCTATGGCTGGCACTATCAGCTCCGCCTATTATCAGCCGAATCTCGGCGGTGATATGGCGGCCGTGCGCGGCATGGTCAAAGCGCTGCTGGAAAACCATCGCGCACGCCTGGCTGCCGGTGAGAGAGGCCTGTTTGATGAAGCCTTTATTAATGCCACCACGCACGGCGTTGAATCCTATCTGGAGGCGGTTGATCACACTGACTGGATGCAGATCGTGCAGCAGTCTGGTCTGAGCGAAGCCCAGATCCGTGAGGCTGCCGCAATCTATCAGAGTGCCGATCGCGTCATCATTACCTGGGCGATGGGGATCACTCAGCACAAGCACTCTGTTGATACCGTTCGGGAAATTGTTAACCTGCAGCTACTGTTTGGTCAGCTTGGCAAAAAAGGTGCCGGCCTCTGCCCGGTGCGCGGCCACAGCAACGTGCAGGGCAACCGCACTATGGGTATCGACGAGAAACCAGGCAAGGCGTTTCTGGACGCGCTGGGCAGCCACTTTAGCTTCGAGCCGCCGCGTGCGCATGGCCACAACACCGTGGAAGCGCTGAACGCGATGCTGCGCGACGAGATTAAGGTACTGATTGCGCTGGGAGGTAACCTGGCGGCGGCGGCACCGGATTCCCCTCGCACCGAAGAAGCGCTTCAGCGCTGCGGCCTGACGGTTCACATCAGCACCAAGCTGAACCGCAGCCATCTGGTGCCGGGTGCAGAGAGTCTGATCCTGCCGACGCTTGGCCGTACCGAGCGCGACATCCAGGCGACCGGCAACCAGTTCATTACGGTGGAAGATTCGTTCAGCATGGTGCACGCCTCAGAAGGCATCGGTGTTCCGCTGGCGGATACCCAGCGCTCTGAGACGGCTATTGTGGCGGGCATTGCCCATGCGGTTCTGGGCGACGAGAAAGTGCAGTGGCTGGATCTGGCGGGCGACTACAATCTGATCCGTAACCATATCGCCGCAACGATTCCGGGCTTTGCTGACTTCAACCGTAAATGCGACGAGCCAGGCGGTTTCTATCTGGGTAACGCAGCCGCAGAGCTGCGCTTCAACACCCCGACGCAGAAAGCGGAGTTCAGCAGCGCGGCGCTGCCGGTATCGCTCTTCCCGCAGGAGGTGGCTGATGCTCCCTTTACGCTGCAGAGCCTGCGTTCGCATGATCAATACAATACGACCATTTACGGGCTGGATGACCGCTATCGCGGCGTATACGGCCAGCGCGAAGTCGTCTTCATTAACCCGGACGACATGCAGGCGCTTGGCTTCACAGAAGGACAGCAGGTGGATATTGAAACCCTCTGGAACGACGGCATTACGCGCCGCGTCAGCGGTTTCAAGCTGGTTCCCTATAATATTCCGCGTGGCAACCTTGCGGCTTATTATCCGGAAACCAATCCGCTGGTTCCGCTCAACAGCTTCGGCGACGGCAGCGGCACGCCAACCTCGAAATCCGTTCCGGTTAAGCTGGAACTGTCCGTTTCTCAGCCTACCCAGCGTATTGCATAGGGCCTGATGTGACCGCTCTGAAAGCCGGTTAACCCGGCTTTTTTCCCCCTTTTTGCCTTGCCGCGCGCCCCTGATTCGCGTAAAACTAGCAGCCGCTCTTAGGCCACGAAACTAAACAAACTATGTTCCAGGATAATCCGCTGCTCGCGCAGCTTAAAGAGAAGCTCCACGCGCAGACGCCTCGCGCAGAAGGTGTTGTTAAAGGCACCGAAAAAGGTTTCGGCTTTTTAGAAGTCGACGCGCAGAAAAGCTATTTCATTCCGCCGCCGCAGATGAAGAAAGTGATGCACGGCGATCGCGTCTCCGCCATCATTCACAGCGACAAGGATCGCGAAAGCGCCGAGCCGGAAACGCTGATCGAGCCCTTCCTCAGCCGTTTTGTCGGCCGCGTACAGAAGAAAGATGACCGCCTTTCTATTGTTCCGGACCATCCGCTGTTAAAAGACGCCATCCCCTGCCGTCCTGTGCGTGGCCTGAGCCATGATTTTCAGGCGGGTGACTGGGCCGTGGCTGAAATGCGTCGCCATCCGCTGAAAGGCGATCGCGGCTTCTATGCCGAACTGACCGAATTTATTGTTAAAGCTGATGATCATCTGGCGCCCTGGTGGGTCACACTGTCGCGCCACAACCTGGAGCGCGAAGCCCCGGACGTCAGCTTTGGTGAGATGCAGGACGAACAGCTGACGCGTGAAGATTTGACCGCGCTCAATTTCGTCACCATCGACAGCGCCAGCACTGAAGATATGGATGATGCGCTGTATGTTGAAGAGAACGCTGACGGTACGCTGCGCCTCATCATCGCCATCGCCGATCCCACCGCCTACGTGCCAGAAGGCAGCGAGCTGGATAAGCTGGCAGCGCAGCGCGCGTTTACCAACTATCTGCCGGGCTTTAACATCCCTATGCTGCCGCGCGAGCTGTCAGATGACGTCTGTTCGCTGCGTCCGAATGTGCGTCGTCCTGCGCTGATCTGCCGGGTTGACGTCTCGGCAGAAGGCTCGCTGAGTGATGAAGTGCAGTTCTCCGCCGCCTGGATCGAGTCGAAAGCCAAACTGGTGTACGACGAGGTCTCTGACTGGCTGGAAAACACCGGTGAATGGCAACCGCAGAGCGAAGCCATTGCGCAACAAATTCGCCTGCTGCACCGTATCTGCCAGGCACGCAGTGAATGGCGTCACAACCATGCGCTGGTGTTTAAGGATCGTCCGGATTACCGCTTCGTGCTGGGTGAAAAGGGAGAAGTGCTGGACATCATCGCTGAACCACGCCGCATCGCCAACCGCATGGTCGAAGAGGCGATGATCCTCGCCAACGTCTGCGCCGGTAAAGTGCTGCGCGAGAAGCTGGGCTTTGGCGTTTATAATGTCCATACCGGTTTCGATGCGACCAACGCTGAGCAGGCCGCTGCTGTGCTGGCGAACCACGGCGTGACCGTAGACGCTAACGCCATTACCACGCTGGAAGGCTTCCGTCAGCTGCGCCGCGAGCTGGACGCCCAGCCGACACAGTTCCTCGACAGCCGCATTCGTCGTTTCCAGTCTTTCGCTGAGATCAGCACCGAACCGGGCCCGCACTTTGGCCTGGGTCTGGAGGCTTACGCGACCTGGACCTCTCCCATCCGCAAGTCAGGCGACATGATTAACCATCGTCTGCTGAAGGCCATCATTCGCGGCGAGCAGGCTTCACGTCCTGACGAGGCGCTGACGACCATCATGGGTGAGCGCCGTCGTCTGAACCGTATGGCGGAACGCGACGTGGGTGACTGGCTCTATGCGCGCTGGCTGAGCCCGCACGCTGGCACCGATCGCAAGTTCAGCGCAGAGATTATCGACGTGTCGCGGGGTGGAATGCGCGTGCGCCTGCTCGAAAACGGCGCGGTGGCCTTTATTCCTGCGCCATTTATTCACGCCGTGCGTGATGAACTGGTGTGCAGCCAGGAGAATGGCACCGTGCAAATCAAGGGGGAAGTCGCCTATCGCGTGACTGACGTGATCGACGTCACCATCGCCGAAGTGCGCATGGAAACGCGTAGCGTTGTCGCACGTCCGGCAGCCTGAGCATGAAAAACGGCGGGATAACCTCTGTTATCCCGCACTTTTGTTCCGTACTTTACTCAATTGTTAAATTTGTTCCCCGCTTCACACTTCTCAACGGATTAACTTCCACTTACATTCTATTACATTACCTTTAACTCGTTGTCTTTGAACGTCCCTTTCGGTTCATAACAAGGAGTGAGGTCATGAAAAACGTCAAGACCAGTATTATCTGGTTAGCGGTGGCGTTAATCGGCGCGGGCGCATTCGCCATGCTGGCGTTGAATCGCGGTGAACAGGTTAATGCCGTCTGGCTGGTAGTGGCCGCCGTTGCCTGCTACAGCATCGCCTACCGCTTCTACAGCCTGTTTATCGCACGCAATATTTTTGAGCTTGACGATCGGCGTCGCACGCCGGCTGAACGCTACAACGACGGGCTGGATTATGTCCCCACCAATAAATGGGTGCTGTTTGGCCACCATTTTGCTGCCATTGCTGGCGCAGGTCCGCTGGTCGGCCCGATTCTGGCGGCGCAGATGGGCTTTCTGCCTGGGACGATCTGGATCCTCGTTGGCGTGATGCTGGCGGGCGCGGTGCAGGATTTCCTTGTGCTGTTTATCTCTACCCGGCGTGACGGGCGATCGCTGGGTGAAATGGCGCGTCAGGAGCTGGGTGCCTTTGCTGGCGTGATTACCATGCTTGGTGCGCTGGGCGTGATGATCATTATTCTGTCGGCGCTGGCGCTGGTCGTGGTGAAAGCGCTGGCGGATTCGCCATGGGGGCTGTTTACTATCGCCGCCACGATTCCGATTGCGCTGCTGATGGGCGTCTATATGCGCTATATCCGGCCCGGTAAAATCGCGGAAGTATCGCTGATTGGCTTTGTGCTGATGATGGCCGCGATAATTTACGGCGGTAATGTGGCGCAGGATCCCTACTGGGGGCCCTTCTTTACCCTGAAAGGCACCTCGCTTACCTGGGTACTGGTGATCTACGGCTTCGTCGCCTCCGTGCTGCCGGTATGGCTACTGCTGGCTCCGCGTGACTATCTCTCAACCTTTCTGAAAATCGGCGTCATTGTCGGGCTGGCAGTCGGTATTGTGTTCGCGATGCCGGAGATGAAGATGCCTGCGGTCACGCGCTTTATTGACGGCAGCGGCCCGGTCTTTTCCGGCCAGCTCTTTCCGTTCCTGTTTATTACCATTGCCTGCGGCGCGATCTCCGGCTTCCATGCGTTGGTCTCCAGCGGCACCACGCCGAAGCTGGTGGAGCGCGAAAGTCATATCCGCTTTATCGGTTATGGCGCCATGCTGATGGAGTCCTTTGTCGCCATCATGGCGCTGATCTGCGCTTCAGTTATCGATCCTGGTGTTTACTTCGCCATGAATTCCCCCGCCGCGCTGATTGGCACGACGGTGGAAAATGCTTCGCAGGTGATCAACGGCTGGGGCTTTGTGGTCACGCCAGAGATGCTGAGCGGCATCGCGCGTGACGTAGGCGAAGCGTCCGTACTCTCCCGCGCAGGTGGTGCTCCAACTTTTGCCGTCGGGATGGCGCACATTATCACCGACGTGTTTAACAGCCGCGCAATGATGGCCTTCTGGTATCACTTCGCCATTCTGTTTGAGGCGCTGTTTATTTTGACCGCCGTGGACGCCGGTACGCGCGCCTGCCGGTTTATGGTGCAGGATCTGGCTGGCACCGTGATTCCATCGCTGGCAAATAACCGCTCCTGGATGGGGAATATGGCAGGCACAGCGGTTGCCGTCGCGGGCTGGGGCTTTTTTGTTTATCAGGGTGTGGTCGATCCGCTGGGCGGCATTAATACGCTGTGGCCGCTGTTTGGTATTGGCAACCAGATGCTTGCATCAATGGCGCTTATCCTTGGTACCGTTGTGCTGTTCAAGATGAAGAAACAGCGCTATGCATGGGTAACGATTCTGCCAACGGTCTGGCTGTTCATTACCTCTATGACGGCAGGCTGGCAGAAGATCTTCCATGAGAAACCCGCAATCGGGTTTCTTGCGCAGGCTAACCGTTTCCGTAAGGGTATCGACGAAGGCGTCATTATCGCCCCGGCAAAATCGGTGGCCGATATGCAGACCATCGTATTCAGCAATCAGATTAACGCCATCCTGTGCGGCTTTTTTATGCTGGTCGCCGTCACAATGCTGATTGCCGCCGTCTTTGTGATTCGCCGGGCGTTGCAGAGCAGCGTGCCGACCACGCACGAAGCTGAGCCCTCTCTGCGTAAGGAGCCTCAAAATGTCTGATGCGATTCGACGTGTGTCGCGCCCGGCGTCACTGGGCAAGATTATCTGCTGTCAGCAGCTTGCTGCTCCCGCCACCGGATTTAGCTGGCGACGGCTGTGGCGCGGTCTGCAGCAGAGTTTCCGCCTGATGGTCGGGGTCCAGGATTATCAAAATTATCTTCAGCATATGCGGCATCATCACCCCGATTTAGCACCAATGAGCGAGCGGGAATTCCACCGTTATTGTCTTGATGCCCGGTTCCCCAGCCAGGCGGGTAAACTGGGTAAATGTCCTTGTTAACGCTGTAAATCAGCCCCGTAATGCGGGGCTTTTTTTGTGCCATTCTTAGCCTGACCGAAAAATATATTTGGCTGGCATCTTGTACTGAGGTCAGATGCCGAATACTGTTGATAAAATAATGAGATAACTAACGCAAAGCATTTCCCGGAGGACCCTTCCATGACCGATGAACAAGGGCAAACGTTGCTGTATACCTTGTTTGGCACTACCAGCCCTCATTGGCGGCTGACTACGGATAGCGATGCTTTGCATTTTGCCGAAGATGAAAACGCGCATACCAATATTGCCGTTGCGCTTACGCCCGCGCAGGCCAGTATGCTGCGCGCCATGCCAGTTATTACCTCCAGCGTTAATCTGACGCTGTCACTGCACGGCACGCCAGTGCCGATGCACTTTGTCGGCCGCAAGGTCAATCAGCTCAGCTGGGCGGGAACCGCCTCCGCGTGGGGGGATACCTCCGCAGTGGCGCGCGATCTGACACAGGGCCTCTCTTTCGCCGAGCAGGTCGTATCTGAAGCCAACTCTGTCATCGTTATTCTTGACCAGCGCGGCAATATCCAGCGGTTCAACCGGTTGAGCGAGGAGTATACCGGGCTGAACGAACATGAAGTGATCGGCCGCAACGTTTTCCAGCTCTTTATGACGAAACAGGAAGCGGCGGCGTCGCGACGTAACATTGCGGGTTTTTTTCGCGACGGTAATTCTTACGAGGTTGAACGCTGGGTAAAAACGCGTAAGGGCCAGCGACTCTTTCTGTTTCGTAATAAGTTCGTTCACAGTGGCAGCGGGAAAAATGAAATTTTCCTCATCTGTTCAGGAACGGACATAACCGAGGAGCGACGTGCGCAGGAGCGCCTGCGGGTGATGGCAAACACCGATACCGTGACCGGTTTGCCTAATCGTAACTCAATTCATCAGCAAATTAGCCTGGCGCTGGAGCTGGCAAAAGGCGATGAAACCGGGGTGGTCTACCTCGATCTCGATAATTTCAAAAAAGTTAACGATGCCTACGGCCATATGTTTGGCGATCAGCTGCTTCAGGCCGTATCGCTGGCTATCCTCAGCTGTCTGAGCAAGGACCAGACGCTGGCCCGCCTCGGCGGCGACGAATTCCTGGTACTGGCCGAGCATACCAGTCAGGCTGAGCTGGAGGCGATGGCGTCGCGCATTCTGGAGCGTCTTCGTCAGCCCTTCCGTATCGGCCTGATTGAAGTTTACAGCGGCTGCTCCGTCGGTATTGCACTCTCGCCGCTGCACGGTGACGATCGTGAAAGTCTGATTCGCAATGCTGATACCGCGATGTACCACGCTAAAGAGAACGGGCGCGGGAAATTCTGCGTTTTCGCAGCGGAAATGAATCAGCGTGTCTTTGAATATCTCTGGCTCGATACCAACCTGCGCAAGGCGCTGGAGCAGGATCACCTGACGGTGTTCTACCAGCCTAAAATCGACAGCGACGGTCAGGTGCGCAGCGCGGAAGCACTGGTACGCTGGAACTCACCCGAGCGCGGCATGGTCTCACCGGCAGATTTCATCCCCTATGCCGAGGAGTCGGGCCTGATTGTGCCCCTTGGCCGCTGGGTGATGCTGACGGTACTGAGGCAAATCCTGGTCTGGCGTGAACAGGGCATCAATCTGCGCGTGGCCGTGAACGTTTCTGCACGCCAGCTGATCGACCAGAGTATTTACAGCGATCTGAAACTGGCGCTTATCGACAGCGGGTTGACGGAATGCCCTATTGATATCGAACTAACGGAAAGCTGCCTGATTGAAAACGAAGCGCAGGCGCTGACCCTGATGAAGCAGTTTCAGGAGCTGGGCGCGCAGGTGCACCTGGATGATTTCGGCACGGGCTACTCCTCGCTGTCACAGCTGGCGCGCGTGCCTATCAATGCCATCAAGCTCGATCAAAGTTTTATACGCGACATCAACGAGCAGCCGGTTTCTCAATCACTGGTGCGTGCCATCGTCGCCGTTGCCAAAGCGCTGGCGTTGCAGGTTATCGCCGAGGGCATCGAGACCAAAGCGGAAGAAGAGTTTGTCCTCCACAACGGCGTGGATGGGCGTCAGGGTTATTATTATGCAAAACCAATGCCCGCAGAACAGTTCGGGCATTGGCTGGCTAAGCATCCTGCCCGCATTTAACGTTCTGGTTTACTATCCGGCTTTACGCAGTGATGCGCTGTGACGGTTTTGTAACTGCACCAGACGTTCCATATAGGCAATGTCCTTCGGTTCCAGCGTGAAAGCAAAGTCAACCCAGTCCTCAGTGATATCCATCAGCTCAGCGCGCGACAGCTGCAGTACGCGCTGGCGCGCCTTCAGCATGGCGCGCACGCCATTCAGCTTTGGCCGCAGCGTATCAATAAATGTACGTGTGCAGCGGTAGCTGTCGCCCGGCTGGAAAACCTTATCCACCAGACCGCGCGTCTCATACCACTCGGCGCTGTGCGACTCCCCTTCACAGATCAGCTCTTCCGCCAGCTTCATTCCGGCGCGGCGTGCCACCAGCGAGTAGCCGCCCATGCCGGGGAACAGGTTGAAGGCAATTTCCGGAAAGCCCAGACGCGCATTGTTCTGCGCCAGGATAAAGTGGTGAGCCAGTGCGGCCTCAAAACCGCCCCCCAGCGCACTGCCTTCAATCATGGCCAGCGTCACCGCACCGGTATCGAAACCGCGTGCGGCAGAGTGGATGCAGTCAACGCAGGCACGCGCATAGGCACGCAGCGCCTCGCGGCGATTGTTGCGAATGCACTCTACGAAGAAGCGTAAATCGCCGCCGGCGTTGAACATCTGAGGTACCAGCGAGCCCGTGACCCAGAAGTCGATTGGCAGACCTGAGCGCTGAGCGGCATAGCTCAGATTCATAATCTCCTCAATTAACTCGTGGTTGAAACTGGGACGCGGTTGCGAGCGCAACATCATCCACATGGTGCGTCGCCCTTCTTCGTAATAGGCGGCAAGCTGAGTGGTCTGGCCCACTTCGGTGAACAGTCTGCAAGTTGGTTGGTTAATTACTGTCATTGTCTCATCCTCTGTTTATTTTGATGCGTTAAACGCCATACCAGCGTAATGCAGACAGAGGCCAGACCAAATGAGATATTGATTTGTAAAGTAAAATCCAGAGATTTCCCCGACAGCGAGGTCGGGGAAGCTTAAGCAGGGTTACTTGATCGCCGCACACTGGCCCACGGCAACGCGGGAACGCTTAACGCGCTTTGAATAAACAGCAGTAATGACTGGCACCAAAACTGACGTAACAATGACCGAGGTTGCAACCAGCGCAGTTGCCGCTGGTGCGACCGGCTTAAACTGTGGAAGCATTTCGGCAATCAGCACGGGCGTCGCCACCGCTGCGCCTGCAGTGCTGGAGGCGGCGATACCTGCGGTACCGTCACCCCCCCCTGTCAGGCGATCGGCAATAATCAGCGGAATGCCCGTAACGATAATCACCGCGACGCCCAGCATAATGCCCAGCAGCCCGGTCTGAGCGATAACCCTGAGATCGATGGTGTTACCCAGCGCGAAAGCGAAGAAAGGAATCAGGGTATGCACGGCTTTACCAAAAAAATCTCGCAGTTCGGGGTCCAGATTGCCCAGCGCAAAACCGACCAGGAACGGCAGAACGGCACCGATAAAAACGTGCGGCTCAAATGAGGCGATACCGGCCGTGCCGAGGATCACCATGGTCATCAGGGGACCTGACTCCAGCGACATCAGCACAAATGCGCCCGCCTCTTCTTTGCTGCCATACTGCTGCATCACAGAGGCATAGAGCCCGCCATTGGTCATATCCATCGCCGCCACCAGCGCCAGCGTGGACAGCCCGGCAAACATCCCTGCCTCAATGCCATTCTCCGGCACCACACGCGATGCAATAGCAGCGACGACCCAGGCAACGGCGATTTTGGTGATCACCAGCGTACCCGACTTGCGCAGCACGGTGCCGGTCGCGCTGAGCCTGATTGACGCCCCCATGCAAAAGAACCATACGGCGAGGATCGGCACCGTACCGGACATCAGACCATTAGAGAATGAACCCAGATATTTCCCGGCACCGGGCGACAACGTATGACAAAGGGCACCCAAAAAAAGCGGAACAAGCATCATCCCGCCCGGAATTTTGTCGATAGCACGTTTGATATGCATAAGAAGATCACCTTTGCTGTCCAGAAGGAGTGTCAGGCCGGAAGGCGCTGGCAGCAACATACGGTGAGCCAGGAAGCAAAACAGTGATCGCACCATTAAAATGAAACGCTGTTTTATTTTTTGTTGGCGTTTTGTTTCAGAACATTGATCGCTGTCGCCATACCAGCATTTTCGCTGTGACTGGCAGTACGTTGAGACGGGCCGCAATGCGGCACCAGTGGCTTGATTGTCAGACGGTGGCTGTACGATATCAGGCGAGTTCACCGCGATAGCATGGGGATTTCAGAAGGCAGACAGGCGCGGGAAGTCAGGCTGTTACGCCTGACAGGAGACGACGGCACATTTACTCTTTTTGTCCATACCAGGCATTCTGGCCATGCTTGCGCAGGTAATGCAGGTCAAGCAGCGTCTGATTAATCGGCGGCAGATCGGCGCGCAGCTGCTGGCTGAAAAGTCCCATGTAAGCGACCTCCTCTAATACCACGGCGCTATGCACGGCGGCGTGCGCGTCGCGTCCCCAGGCAAAAGGCCCGTGTGAATTCACCAGCACCGCTGGAATGGTGCCAGGTGAAAGCTCACGCTGGGCAAAGGTTTCAATAATCACGCTGCCAGTGTTCCATTCGTAGTCATGCTGAATTTCAGCCTCGCGCATTGCGCGGGTGCAGGGGATTTCACCATAAAAATCATCTGCGTGGGTTGTTCCCCATGCCGGGATCGCCCGGCCAGCCTGCGCCCAGATAGTGGCATGGCGCGAGTGGGTATGCACGATACCGCCTACCTCCGGCCAGGCCAGATAGAGCGCGCGGTGCGTTGCCGTATCTGACGAGGGACGCCTGGCCCCCTCAATAACCTCACCGCTGGCAAGATCGACGACCACCATATCGTCAAGCTTCATGCGGTCATAGCTCACGCCGGAAGGCTTGATGACCAGCAAGCCCTGCTCACGATCGATAGCGCTCACGTTGCCCCAGGTGAAGGTCACCAGGTGATAACGCGGTAAATCCAGGTTCGCTTCCAGAACCTGCTGTTTAAGTTGTTCCAGCATTGCCTTCTCCTGCTCTGATTCATTGCTGGAATTGTGCAGGGCTGCGATAAAAACGTTATGGAGTGAATAGCTGGAAAAGCAGGCAGAAACGGCTGAGAAGTGAAAAATGTGGCACGAATTAGGAATCTTCCCTCTTCGGAAAATTTGCATAAGGCTTAGAATTCCCTCACGCAATGGGCGGATCTGTTTCCAGCCCGCGTTTATCTGCCCGAGACAACATTGTCCATAGCGAAAGGCATAGCGGCATCTTCACGGAAGAAGCGATGGCGTAATGCGGGTAGATAATAAACCAGAGGAAAAACCACCTATACTTAGGATGTTGCCTCTGTGAGCACAACCAAGGAGAAGTTATGACAAAAAATATGAAACGTATTACCGCAACGGTTTTGGCTGCCACTTTAGTTGTCGCCCTGAGCGGCTGCTCAAACTGGTCAAAACGCGATCGCAACACCGCTATCGGCGCAGGTGCAGGCGCAATTGGTGGCTCAGTGTTAACGCACGGCAGCGCACTGGGTACGCTGGGCGGCGCGGCGGTCGGCGGTGTTATCGGCCACCAGGTCGATTAACAGCAGCAGATTTTATAATAAGGCTACGCAGCGCATCTACTAAGACATCGGGCTACATCTGTAGCCCGATTTTTTTACCCACCGGCCAGCTTGACCTTCAGGCCTTTTGCTTCCAGTAGTTGTTTGAGAAGGTCGCGCTTGTCGCCCTGAATTTCAATCACCCCCTCTTTCACTGACCCGCCACAGCCGCATTTTTTTTTCAGTTCTGCACCCAGTTTGTTCAGCGCGTCATCGTCCAGGTCCAGTCCCGTGATCAGGCAAACCCCTTTGCCCTTTCGACCGCTGGTCTGCCGATGAATGCGGACGATGCCGTCGCCTTTAGGGCGTTCGACTTTTTCTTTCGGCTGCTCAATGCGGCCAGAGTCGGTGGAGTAGACCAGCGGATTATCGCGGCTCATAAGGACTCCTCAAGGCTGGTAATAATAGCGGAAAGCGCGGCGGCGGGATCGGCGGACTGGGTAACAGGACGCCCAATCACCATATAGTCTACGCCCGCCTGTTTTGCCTGCTGCGGCGTCATAATGCGACGCTGGTCACCGGCGTCGCTGCCTGCCGGACGGATGCCAGGCGTAACAAGTTTAAAATCGTTGCCAATAACCGTTTTGAAACGCGTCGCTTCATGTGCTGAACAAACCACCCCATCCAGACCGCACTCATGAGTCAGTTTTGCCAGACGTTCCGCCTGCTCAGCGGGCGATAAACTGATGCCCAGACCGCGCAGATCGTCGGCGTCCATGCTGGTCAATACCGTTACGGCAATCAGCAGTGGCGCATCTTTACCGTAAGAAACCAGTGCTTCACGCGCGGCATTCATCATGCGCGCCCCACCGCTGGCGTGCACGTTGACCATCCAGACGCCAAGATCGGCCGCCGCCGCTACCGCATGGGCAGTGGTGTTCGGAATATCGTGAAACTTAAGGTCGAGGAACACCTCAAAACCGCGCTGCTGCAAATCCTTCACCAGCGATGGGCCAAACAGCGTAAACATCTCTTTGCCCACTTTCAGTCGGCAGCTCTGCGGATCAATCTGGTCGACAAAGCGCATCGCGCTGTTGAGATCGTGGTAATCCAGCGCCACGAGAATGGGTGAAGGGGTTACGGCTGGCAATAAAGGCATGAAATTTCCTCCTGGTTGACGGCATCTGGCAGGTAAGACAAACGGCAAGCATTCTACGCATACGCCAGAGCAGCGACAACGTTTGCGGCACCTTTGTTCTCTGCCTGACCATTCGTTGCACGTTGCCGGAAAATATGATTGCAGGCAACTAATGGTATGTTGTAACTATAAAGACAGAAAGCGAGCCGCGCACAACGGCCAGCTACTGGCCGTCGAGTCCGCGGATGGGTTTTACTGAGGACCAGGTCCGGCAGGAGGGGCAATGCCAGTACAGCGCATGGGCGGTGAAACCACATTTCTGACAGCGATAGCGCGGCTTGGTACGTATCTGCTCACCTACCATGTCGCGCAGCACCATCAGGCTCTCTTTGGCGCGTCCATCTTCTGCATCATGCAGGTGAAAATCCATCAGGCGATGAAAAACCCGCATGGTGGGATGACGTTGCAGCTGACGATTAATATAGAGCTGGGCAGCTTCAGGTCCTTCCTGATGCTCCAGAATATCGGACATATAAAGCTCTGCCGCCGCGCCGGTGTTCTCTTCGACGCAACGCTGAAGAAAAGCCGCCCAGGCCTCGTGCTGGCCGAGCCGCTGGTAGCAGGTCTCCAGCATCGGCAGGGTTTCACTCACCAGCTCTTTATCCTGATCCAGCACGCGCTGAAGATGCTCAATAGCACGGGTATAATCGCCCTTCTCTATCAGAATACGCCCCATCATGATGGAAATGCGCGCGCTCTGACGATCGGCGGCTTCGCCTTTTTTCAACAGGCTCATTGCACGATCAAGATCGTCGCTGCTCATTGCCTGCAGCGCCAGCTCGCAATAGAAATGGGCAATTTCGCTCTTCTGCTTATCTTTACCCAGTTTCACCAGTCGCTCCGCCACCTCTATCGCCTGTTGCCAGTCGCTGGTTGCCTGATGGATCAACAGCAGCTGTTGCAGTGCGCTGATGCGAAAATCAGTTTCGTCGGTCAGCTGTTTGAACATATCTTCAGCGCGATCGTAAAGTCCGGCGGCCATGTAGTCGCGGCCCAGCTGCTGAACAGCCAGCAGGCGTTGATCGTAGGTTAGCGACGCACTCTCCATCAGCGACTGGTGGATACGTATGGCGCGATCGACTTCGCCGCGCGAGCGAAACAGATTGCCTAGCGTCAGGTGCGCCTCAACCGTACCGCTGTCCTCTTTCAGCATATCAAGGAAGAGATCGACCGCTTTGTCCTGCTGGTTTGACAGCAGGAAGTTAACGCCCGCAACGTAGTCCCGCGACAGGCGACTTGCTTCCTGTTGCTTATCCTGCTGCGCGCTACGTCGCCCCATGTACCAGCCATAAGCCGCCGCCACAGGCAGTAACAGAAACAGCAATTCGAGCATGGAATATTATTCCTGACTCGATACGGCAGTTGAGGTCGTGACAGGCTGAGTGCTTTTATCCAGCTGGGTCTGCATACGTTTGATTTTGCGCTGGGCATGTGCCAGAGAAACGCGCACGCGAAGCCAGAAAAGGCCACAGATCGCCCAGCCCAGCACAAAGCCTGCACCGAACAGCGCGGCAAGCAGCGTAGAAATGCGGAATTCGCCCTGCGCCAGCAGATAGTTAAAGGTGATGACCTGGTCGTTGTGCGCGCCTAATGTGACGGAAATAATGAAAATGACCAATACCACTAAGAAAATCAGCAAATATTTCACAGTGCATCCTGTTGTGAGGTTATTCGGGAGAAGTATGCCAAAAAAGCGGCAACAATGCTGCTCCATGCAGCGCCAAGCGAATGGCTTTTACACAAGCGCAATCAATAATATGGGGATAAACAGCCGAATTACAATCCGCTTTCCCGCTGTGCCACTTCTTTTCGCTCTTCTGGCGGTAACGTCAGCGGCCCGCAGAAACGCTGCGCCAGCCAGGTTGCCAGCGAAACCAATAGCCAGGAGAGGATCACCGCCATTGCCAGATCGCCCGGCCAGTGCATACCGAGCAGCAGGCGGCTGGCCATCACCCCACCCGCCCAGACGCCGATTACCGCAATGGTAACGTAGCGTCGGCGTGGCCAGAGCAGCCCAATGGCCAGCAGTGCCCAGCTGGCCGCAAACAGCGTATGACCAGACGGAAAGGCAAATCCCGTTTCAAACGCCCAGTGCCGTTTTAACCAGCCAGGCAAAAGCCGATCGCTGGCAAGAAGTTGATCGACACGCTGGCTGCGCTCTTTACGCGTCATGCTATAAAACTCACGCTCGTCCAGGCCGTGGTTATGCTCGAGCCAGACGACATAGGGCCGCGGCTCCTGCACCTGATCCTTGATATAAGATTTCGTATACTGACCAGTCAGAACGGTGGCATTCATAATCAGCAATAGCAACAATGCCGGCTTCAGGCGAAATCGCAGGCACCAGAGTACCCAGAGGCTTAACAGAGTGCTGGTGATAATTCCCCAGGGACGCGTGACGGTTTCCGTCATCCAGAACAGAAATCGCAGCAGCGTATTGCTTTCATCAGGTTGCCATTGCCAGCCGGAAAGCCAGACCGCAACCGGGATGATCATCAGCAGAAACATCCCTGCCGTCGTGCGACGTAAAATTTCCAGCATCCTTTCTTCCTCGTTCCGACACATATGCGCCGCTGGCCAGTAACTTTATGTTAAAAAATAATAACATAACCTGTTGCGCATTGGACAATTGTGCTTTATCACTACAATCGCTCTGACAAATTACCAGCCCAACTTCACGTTGTGGCACAATATTGTCAATTTTTTCAGGCCATACTGGCCTGTGCGCTGTTTTAGAATAGCGCATCCTCTGAAGGTTCTGGAGAGTCACATGCAGCTTAAACGGGTGGCAGAAGCCAAACTGCCCACGCCCTGGGGCGATTTCCTCATGGTTGGTTTTGAAGAACTGGCAACCGGTCACGATCACGTCGCGCTTGTTTACGGCGACATCAGCGATAATACGCCCGTACTGGCGCGCGTTCATTCGGAATGCCTGACCGGTGACGCGTTGTTCAGTTTACGCTGCGATTGTGGTTTTCAGCTGGAAGCGGCGCTAAACGCTATTGCCGAAGAAGGCCGTGGCGTGCTGCTCTATCATCGTCAGGAAGGTCGTAATATTGGCTTGCTGAACAAGATCCGCGCCTATGCGCTGCAGGATAAAGGCTATGATACCGTTGAAGCCAACCATCAGCTCGGTTTTGCCGCTGACGAGCGCGATTTCACACTCTGTGCCGATATGTTCAAATTGCTTGGCGTCAACGAAGTACGTCTGCTGACTAATAACCCGCGTAAGGTGGAGATTCTGAGCGAGGCGGGCATCAATATTGTTGAGCGCGTGCCGCTCATCGTGGGCCGCAACCCTAAAAATGCGCATTACCTCGACACCAAGGCGGAAAAGATGGGCCATTTGCTGCCCAAATCTGAATAGCCTCAACGTCCAGTCAGTGCTGGACGAAAAAACGCCGGGTTTCCCCGGCGTTTTTTTAGTTCAGCATATTGCGTATCACATAGTGCAGAATGCCGTCGTTGCGGTAGTAGGTCAGCTCATTGCCTGTATCGATACGACAACGCGTCTCCAGCGTCTCCTGCGTGCCGTCCGGCCGCGTCATTGTCACGCTGACGGTGCAGCCTGGCTGCAGTCGTGAGAGGTTTTCAATATCGAACCGCTCTTCGCCCGTGAGCTGCAAGGTTTTGCGCGTCACGCCTGGCGCAAACTCCAGCGGCAGAATCCCCATACCGATCAGGTTAGATCGGTGGATGCGCTCAAAGGATTCGGCAATCACTACGCGCACGCCCTGTAACCGTGGCCCTTTCGCTGCCCAGTCGCGGCTGGAGCCAGAGCCATACTCTTTACCCGCGATCACCGCCAGCGGCGTTCCCTCCTCCTGATACTTCATCGCCGCATCGTAGATTGCCAGCTGTTCACCGCTGGGAATATGGCGGGTATAACCGCCTTCTACGCCTGGCACCATCTCGTTGCGAATACGAATGTTGGCAAAGGTACCGCGCATCATCACTTCGTGATTACCGCGTCGGGAGCCATAGGAGTTAAAATCAGCGCGATCGACACCGTGTGACTGAAGGTAACGCCCGGCCGGGCTGTCCGCTTTAATACTGCCTGCCGGAGAAATATGGTCGGTCGTCACGGAGTCACCCAGCATCGCCAGCACGCGCGCGCCTCTGATATCCTGCACGGGCTTCGGCTCGCGTTCCATATCATCAAAGAAGGGCGACAGACGAATATAGGTTGATCCCTCATCCCAGGCATAGGTCGCAGCTTCGCTCACTTTGATCTGCTGCCACTCCCGGGTGCCATAAAAGACCTCCGCATACTCCTTATGGAACATGTCGCTGGTAACCTGCTGAACCGCCGTGGCGATCTCTTCTGGCGATGGCCAGATGTCTTTCAGGTAAACATCTTTACCCTGCCGATCCTGCCCCAGCGGCTCGGTTTGCAGATTAATCTTCATGTTGCCTGCCAGTGCATAGGCAACCACCAGCGGCGGCGAGGCCAGCCAGTTCGTTTTAACCAGCGGATGAATGCGCCCTTCAAAGTTCCGGTTACCGGACAGAACGGCACCCACAGTGATGTCGCCAGCTTTAATCGCAGTCTCGATCTCATCGGGTAGCGGCCCGGAGTTGCCAATACAGGTGGTACAACCATATCCCACCAGATTGAAACCGAGCTTATCGAGGTAAGGCGTCAGCTGTGCCGCCGCCAGATAGTCAGATACGACTTTAGAGCCTGGAGCCAGTGAGGCTTTCACCCAGGGCTGGCGTTTCAGGCCACGCTCAACCGCTTTTTTTGCCAGCAGCCCCGCCGCCATCAGCACGCTTGGGTTAGACGTGTTGGTACAGGAGGTGATGGCGCCGATCACTACAGCGCCGTCTTCCAGCGTGTGACTCAGGCCGGTGTTGCTGTCAGTGTAAGAGACCGTTTTATGCGGCAGCTGGGTATGATTCACATCCAGCTCGTTACTGGCGTTAAATGCCGCAGGCACGTCGCCCAGCGAAACGCGATCCTGCGGACGTTTTGGTCCGGCTATGCTGGATTCCACATCATTCATATCCAGTGCCAGCGAGCTGGTGAAAACAGGTTCATCGCCAGGATTGCGCCACAGGCCCTGGGTTTTCGCATAGGCCTCTACCAGGGCGACCTGCCCGGCATCGCGGCCGGTCAGCGTGAGATAGCCCAGAGTCACATCGTCAACCGGGAAGAATCCGCAGGTTGCCCCATATTCGGGTGCCATATTCGCGATGGTCGCACGATCTGCAAGCGGCAGATCGGCCAGCCCGTCGCCATAAAACTCGACAAACTTGCCCACCACACCATGTTTGCGCAGCATCTGGGTGACGGTCAGTACCAGATCGGTTGCGGTAATGCCAGGACGAAGTTTGCCGGTCAGCTTGAACCCGACCACATCGGGGATCAGCATAGAGACGGGCTGCCCCAGCATCGCGGCTTCAGCTTCAATACCGCCGACCCCCCAGCCCAGTACGCCAAGCGCATTGATCATGGTAGTGTGGGAATCGGTACCGACCAGCGTATCTGGCCAGGCAAACTGCTTGCCATCAATCTGTTCATGCCAGACGGACTTACCTAAATACTCCAGGTTGACCTGATGACAGATACCGGTGCCCGGCGGCACCACACGGAACTTGTTAAAGGCCTTCTGACCCCAGCGCAAAAAAACGTAGCGTTCATGGTTGCGCTCCATCTCCAGCTGGACGTTTTCTTCAAATGCGCTGTCATCGCCGAAGCGGTCGACGGTGACCGAATGGTCAATGACCAGGTCAACCGGTGACAGTGGGTTCACCCTGGCGACATCGCCCCCCAGTCGTTTCACAGCCTCACGCATTGCTGCCAGATCCACCACGGCGGGAACGCCGGTAAAGTCCTGCATAAGAACGCGTGCGGGTCGGTAGGCGATTTCTCGATCGGCGTGAGCGTCCTTCTGCCAGGCCACCAGCGCCCGGATATCCTCTTCCGTAACAGAATCGCCATCCTGCCAGCGCAGGAGGTTCTCCAGGAGAACTTTGAGTGATTTGGGAAGACGATCGATATTGCCAAGGTGTTGGGCAGCGCGGGGAAGACTGAAAATATGATATTGCCGATCGTCGACCTGTAGCCGGTCCTGACTCTGTTGGCGTAGGGTGTCCGACATAGCTCCTCCTTTTCTTATCGTGATCGCGTTAACCTCAGAGAGAACAAGGTTTATGTTAAAGATAGACTACATTTTCCTTAACGTTTTGATTACAACACGAATTGCCACACCCTGGCGATGGCCAAACAAAAACGCCCCGTGGAGAGGACGGGGCGTTAGCGATAAGAACAGGGAAACAGAGTCAGGTTAAACGGCGATCCATACTGCAGCAGCCCAGAATGCAAGAGAGAAGGCACAGGCGCTGAACCAGGACATCTTAATGGTATTCATCATTCACTCCTCCCTAAAACGGGCGTAAAAAGTCCTGCTGCCATCAGTGTGATGACACCCTTTTAATACTGCTGAGTGTTAAGAGTGGGCTTTTAATTTGCCCGCCGGAAAACCGGAAAGAAGAGTAGCAAGGATTCCGCCGTTGCGCGGCGATACCTTATTTTGCTTTCGGGTCCATGAAAGACTCGATGAAGCGACGCTGATTGTCGCTCAATTCCCAGCTGTCCGGGATTGACACTTTTTGTTCCGTCACGCTGCTCTCTTTACCCTTACAGGCAGGAGCTTTGATCTGCGGAGCGGATAACAGTTGTTTACGGCTGAGGGTGTTTGCCCACATGGTTTATCCCCATATACGCCAGATCATCAATACGACAACTACCCAGAACAGCGCAGAAGCCGCTATCACGGTTAACCAGGCTTTGCGACGGATGTTACCAGAACGCGCAACCTTGGTGCTCTTTGCCCGAAAGTCGGGTTGTACAGTCAGTCTCGTAGCCATAGTTTTAGATAATCACTCTCAATAAAACGATTGATAACATCGATTAAGATTTAGGACGAATCCTAAACTCATTAAGGCCGAAAATCCAGTTATTTTTATTGAGCACAACGATTAATGCTATTTATCAAAACACGTAAATCACTTAAGTAATAATGAACACCCGCCCATTTTCTTAATTAAATTATTGCATTGCAAATTTGAGTTAAATTGATATTAGTGCCAAATTAAATTAAAGCCCTGTAAGAGAAGCCTTATTTAAACAGGCTTACCGCGCTGCCTTAACTGGAGTATGGGAATAATCCTGGCAGCACGCAAAGCGGCAGAGTTAAATTTGTGTACTGTTTCGCATTTAAGGAAGCTGAAGAGAAAAACATGTGATCAATGTTTTATTTACAAAAAAATAATTAATTTTTTCAACAATGAGGTGGCGCTAACCGCTACGCACAAAAAAGGCTGCCCAGGCAGCCTTTAACAATGCTTACGCGTCAGCGCCGTTACTTAAACGGCAGCTTGATATCTTTGAACATGGCCTCGATATCTTCATTTGAGCGCAGCGCCACCGCTGCGTCGACCACGTCACGAGTAAGATGAGGCGCAAAACGCTGAATAAAATCATACATATAGCTTCGCAGGAACGTACTGCGCCTAAAGCCGATTTTGGTGGTACTGTTGGTGAAAATCTCTGCGGCTTCAATGCGTACCAGGTCAGGATCGGCGACAGGATCAACCGCCATGCTGGCGATAACCCCTACTCCCAGCCCCAGCCTGACATAAGTTTTGATTACGTCAGCGTCGGTGGCTGTAAAAACAATGCGCGGCGTCAGGCCTGCACGATTGAAGGCCGTATCCAGCTCTGAGCGTCCAGTAAAGCCGAAGGTGTAGGTCACCAGAGGATATTCTGCCAGCTCTTCAATGGAAACCCGGCCTTTTCCTGCCAGCGGGTGGTCAGGAGTGACAACAATCGCACGGTTCCAGTGATAGCACGGCAGCATAATCAGGTCGTCATAAAGATGTAACGCTTCAGTCGCAATAGCAAAATCCGCGTTACCTTTAGAGACGGCCTCAGCAATTTGCGTGGGCGAGCCTTGATGCATATGCAGCGAGACGCGCGGATAGCGTTCAATGAAGCCTTTAATGACGCCAGGTAAAGCGTAACGCGCCTGGGTGTGCGTAGTTGCGACATAAAGTGAACCTTTATCCGGCCAGGTATGTTCACCCGCCACGGATTTAATCGCATCAACTTTAGACAAGACCTCGCGAGCGATCCGGATAATCTCTTCGCCCGCAGGCGTGACCTGTGTTAAATGTTTGCCGCTGCGCGCAAAGATCTGCACGCCCAGTTCATCCTCCAGCATACGCACCTGCTTGCTGATGCCTGGCTGAGAAGTATAGAGTCCTTCTGCTGTCGAAGAGACATTGAGATTATGGTTAACCACTTCGACGATATAGCGCAATTGCTGCAATTTCATATCTGTTCCATCCCAGTAAGCTACAGAGCGGCATCCCCGATTGACCTTTGTTAGCCGGATCGGTGAAAAGTAAAGTGAAGTATCGGAACATGTCGGAAATGCTATAACCACTATATCATCGTGAGAAGGAATGTAGAACGATTTGATATAAGGCTAAGAAAAAGGCCAGCAGTGCTGGCCTTACAGAGAGGGGGTGAAAACTATTTTTTTGCTTCCTGCCATTTGCCGTCAATAAAGAAGGCCGACCAGCCGGTTGCTTTGCCCTCTTTCTCAGAAGCAACATATTGCTGCTTTGTCTTACGGCTGAAGCGAACCATCGTTTTGTTACCCTCGGGATCGCTTGCCGGCGCCTCAGCCAGATAACGCAGTTTTTCCGGCAGACGATCTTTGAAACGCTGAAGCTCCTCCACCAGGGGGGCACGGGTTTCACGCGATTTCGGGAAGGTGTTGGCCGCGAGGAAAACGCCTGCTGCACCGTCGCGCAGGACAAAATAAGCGTCTGATTTCTCACACGGAAGCTCCGGCAACGGTACCGGATCTTCTTTTGGCGGCGCGACCTCACCATTCCGCAGGATTTTGCGCGTATTCTTGCACTCATCATTGGTACAGGCCATGTACTTACCGAAGCGCCCCATCTTCAGGTGCATCTCAGAGCCACATTTTTCGCACTCAACAATCGGGCCGTCATAACCCTTGATGCGGAACTCTCCCTGCTCAATCTCATAGCCGTCGCACTCCGGGTTATTCCCGCAGACATGCAGCTTACGCTGAGGATCGATCAGATAACTGTCCATCGCGGTGCCACACTTCTGGCAGCGCCGACGCGCGCGCAACGCATTGGTTTCGGCGTCATCGCCCTCCAGCACGTTCAGCACTTCATTTTCAGGGATCAGGTTAATGGTCTGCTTGCAGCGCTCTTTAGGCGGTAGCGCATAGCCTGAACAGCCCAGGAACACACCGGTACTGGCGGTGCGAATCCCCATTTTGCGTCCACAGGTCGGGCAATCGATAGAGGTAAGCACCATCTGGTTCGGCTGCATACCCCCCTCTTCAGGATCCTTCTCAGCCTTATCCAGCTGCTGAGTAAAGTCGCTAAAGAAGTTGTCCAGCACGCCTTTCCACTCCGCCTGATTATTGGCAACCTGATCGAGGCTGTTTTCCATGGTGGCGGTAAAGTCATAGTTCATCAGATCGCGGAAGTTTTCCTCCAGTCGATCGGTCACTATTTCACCCATTTTTTCTGCATAGAAGCGGCGGTTTTCAACCCGCACGTAGCCGCGATCCTGAATAGTCGAAATAATCGCAGCGTAGGTCGACGGACGGCCGATGCCACGCTTCTCCAGTTCACGCACCAGCGAGGCTTCGCTAAAGCGTGCTGGCGGTTTCGTAAAGTGCTGGCTGGGGATCAGCTGCTGAAGGTCCAGCGTTTCGCCTTTCTCTACCGGCGGCAGCGTGCGGTCTTCATCATTTTTTCTCAGCGCAGGCATAACGCGCGTCCAGCCGTCAAAGCGCAGCGTACGGCCTTTTGCCTTCAGTTTAAAACCTGCGGCGGCAACGGTCAGCGTTGTGGAGTCATACTGCGCAGGCACCATCTGACAGGCAACAAACTGTCGCCAGATCAGCTGATAAAGCTTCTGCGCATCGGCTTCCATATCTTTGAGTTTCTCAGCCACAACGTTAACGTCAGAGGGGCGAATAGCTTCGTGCGCTTCCTGTGAGTTTTCTTTACTGGCATAGGCGTTAGCCGTTTCTGGCAGATATTTTTTGCCGAAGCTTTCTTCTATATAGCCGCGCGCCATTGTCAACGCATCCTGACTCAGGTTAGTCGAGTCGGTACGCATATAGGTGATGTGACCCGCTTCATACAGGCGCTGCGCCATCATCATGGTTTTCTTCACGCCAAAGCCAAGGCGCGTGCTGGCCGCCTGCTGTAGCGTCGAGGTAATAAAAGGTGCGCCCGGTTTACTGCTGGTGGGCTTATCTTCACGATCGACAACTTCGTAGCGCGCCTGTTCCAGCAGGGCTACTGCGGCCTGCGTCTGCTCACCATTGATTGGACGAAACGGAGCGTCATTCTGGTGTGTCACCGACATCGCCAGCAGATCGCCTTTTGCCGTATGCAGATCGGCATTAAGCTCCCAGTACTCTTCCGGTACAAAGGCCTTAATTTCGCGTTCACGTTCGACCACCAGGCGCACGGCAACAGACTGAACGCGGCCGGCGGATAAACCACGCGCGATTTTCTTCCACAGCAGCGGCGATACCATGTAACCCACTACGCGGTCCATGAAACGGCGCGCCTGCTGAGCGTTAACGCGATCGATATTAAGCTCGCCCGGCGTCTCAAACGCCTGACGAATGGCATTTTTGGTGATTTCGTTGAACACCACGCGGCTAAAGCGCTTGTCGTCGCCGCCAATGACTTCCCGCAGGTGCCAGGCAATGGCCTCCCCTTCGCGGTCAAGGTCGGTTGCGAGATAAATATGGTCAGCATTGGCTGCCAGCGCTTTAAGCTCAGAGACAACTTTCTCTTTACCCGGCAGGATCTGATAATCCGCTTTCCAGCCATGATACGGGTCAACACCCATGCGGCTAACCAGCGCGGCTTTTTCGTCTTTTTTAACCTTTTTGGTTTTTTTATCGCCTGCCCCGTCAGCACTCTTTTTTGCGGTTGAACCACTGGTCGGCAAATCACGGATATGACCGACGCTGGATTTCACCACGTAGTCACTACCGAGGTATTTATTGATTGTTTTGGCCTTTGCCGGGGACTCAACGATTACGAGTGCTTTACCCATATGTACCTTTACCTAATGAAAACGTCCTGATAAACGGGAGAGGATTAGATACCCTTAAACCCATTGGGTTCAATATTGCTACGCCTTATCTGCTTTTCAAGGCTGCGGGGTCAATCTCAGGTCAGATTGCATATGATGATGCAACGTTATGAATAAGTGCGGTTTTTTCATCTGACACAATCACACATCCCGGTGCGATCTCCCTGAAATCTGAATCGCCCACACTCTACCTGATAAAATTCGTTACGCAACTTAATTAGCACTCTGTTTAATTTTATGCCAGCTTTTACGCCATTTTGCTGATTTGCCGCACAGCCGTTTTGGCAAGTAATATAGAAAGGATTTGGTACATGTCAAAAAGGAGATATTCAATGCAGAAAACAACGCAGGCCATTTCACACCAGGCGTTACTGGAAAAAGCCAATATGCTGCTTAAAGAACATGATGATTATTTTGCCGGAATGGAAGCCAGCGACGTGATTCAGCAGGGTGATGTACTGGTTTTTCGCGGGCCCTTTTTTCTTGATGAGGAAGGCCTGCCCACACCCAAAACCACAGCGGTATTTAACGCATTTAAACATCTCGCTCTGACGCTGTCGTCACGCTATCACCTGGCGTAAAAAACCCGGCCAGTGCCGGGTCTTGTGACGTATGGGCGGGGTCGGTAAAATCCCGGCGTGCCTGCTAGAGCAGCGGCTTCTCACCGCGCTGCCACCATTTCATCAGCAGGCGCTCCGCAACGGAACCTGCGCTGTGGGTAACGCGATCGATCATTTTACGCCGACGGGCATAATGCACGCCCAGCACAGTGAAGCGATCCATCTGGCTGATGATCAGTTCATCGCTGGTGCTGATAGCGTCAATCAGGTTTAAATCCAGTGCCTGACGGCCATACCAGTGCTCACCGGTCGCCACTTTATCGATATCCAGCGATGGACGCATCTGGTGCACAAAGTCTTTGAACAGCAGATGTGTTTCGTTCAGATCTTCCTGAAATTTTTCGCGCCCCTCATCGGTGTTTTCACCGAATAATGTCAGGGTACGTTTGTACTGACCGGCCGTGTGCAGTTCCACATCAATGTCGTTGCGCTTCAGCAGGCGATTAAAGTTAGGAATTTGCGCGACCACACCGATTGAACCAATAATGGCAAAAGGTGCGGCGACAATGCGATCCGCTACACAAGCCATCATGTAACCGCCGCTGGCAGCCACTTTATCCACGGCCGCCGTCAGGCGCAGGCCGCGATCGCGCAGACGCTGAAGCTGTGAAGCAGCCAGACCGTAGCCGTGCACCACTCCGCCTGGGCTCTCCAGCCGCAGTAGAACTTCATCCCCCTGCTCTGCTACCGCCAGCACTGCGGAGATCTCTTCACGCAGCGCCGTGACTTCACTGGCGTCCATGCTGCCTTTGAAGTCGACAACATACAGCGTCGGTTTGACGGCCTCTTTTATGCCCTGCTTTGCCGCACGCTTCTCTGCTTTTACCTTCTGCTTTTCCTCTTTTTTATGCTGCTTCTGCCAGACTTTTTGCACCTGCGGCTTCATTTTAGCCAGCTGCAAATCTTCTTTCATTTGCTGATAGTCATCGCCCAGATGCGTCAGACGAAGCTGGCCGCTCGCCTGGCTACGCTTGCGCAGCGCCGCATTCAGAATAATTGCCACTATCGCCGCAATGGCCACGACTACCGTGATCGTTTTAGCCAGAAATAATCCATAACTGGAGAGTAAATCCATTCTGCCGCCTTATTAAACAGAGAATTAGCACTGATTTGAGAGTTTACCGGGTTTAGTGCCGCGCGTCGCCTGAAATGCCAGCGGCTGGCACAGAAAGCCCTTGTGGATGATTGCACCCTCCGGCAAATTGAGGCATAAAACCAAAAACCCGTTTAGCGCTCAAGGACATTGTCGTGCACTATCAACCGAAAAGCGACCTGCTGCAAAATCGCATTATTCTCGTTACCGGCGCTTCTGACGGCATTGGCCGCGAAGCCGCCATCACCTATGCGCGCTATGGCGCAGAAGTCATTCTGATGGGTCGCAATCTGGCGCGGCTAGAGCAGACTCAGCAGGCGATTGCCCAGCTCGGGCAACGTCCGGCACACAGCCTGGTCTTTGACCTGGCTGAGGCGACGCCTGAATCATGTCAGCAGCTGGCCGATCAGCTCACCCGACAGTTCCCGCGTCTGGATGGCGTGCTGCATAATGCCGGTATCCTCGGTGAAATTGCTCCGCTGGCCGAGCTGGACCCACAGGTCTGGCAGCAGGTAATGAAAATTAACCTGGATGCCACGTTTTTCCTGACCCAGGCCCTGCTGCCGCTGCTGCTGAAATCCAGTGCCGGTTCGCTGGTCTTTACCACCTCCAGCGTAGGACGTACCGGCCGCGCGGGCTGGGGAGCCTACGCCGTCTCGAAATTTGCGACCGAAGGCATGATGCAGGTACTGGCGGATGAGTACAAAAATCAGTCGTTACGCGTTAACTGTATTAATCCCGGCGGCACCCGAACGAAAATGCGCGCGTCAGCCTTTCCGCAGGAAGATGCCAACAAACTCAAGACACCCGCCGATCTGATGCCGCTCTACCTTTATGTTATGGGTGACGACAGCCGTCGCAAAACCGGTATCAGCTTCGACGCGCAGCCTGGCCGCAAGCCGGGAGCGGCAGAGTAATGCGCGACGATCGCCACCAGCAGCGGCAGCAGCGGCTGAAAGAACAGGTCGATGCGCGGATCGCCGCCGCGACGCAGACCCGGGGTATCCTGATGGTCTTCACCGGTAACGGCAAGGGAAAGACCACCGCCGCTTTCGGCACCGCGCTGCGTGCGGTCGGGCACAATAAAAAAGCCGCGGTCGTTCAGTTTATTAAAGGTGAATGGCCTAACGGCGAGCGCAACCTGCTGTCACAGCATGGTGTGGAGTTTCAGGTGATGGCCACGGGCTTCACCTGGGAGACGCAAAATCGCGCGACCGATACCGCTGCCTGTCTGGCCGTATGGCAGCACGCCAGACGGATGCTGGCGGATGCCACGCTGGACCTGGTGCTGCTGGATGAGATCACCTATATGGTGAGCATGAATTATCTGCCGCTGGCCGAGCTGGAACAGGCACTGCGTGAGCGACCCGCACACCAGAGCGTGATTCTCACCGGGCGCGGCTGTCACCGTGTGCTGATTGAAATGGCCGATACCGTCACCGAAATGCGGCCGGTCAAGCACGCTTTCGACGCCGGTATTCAGGCGCAGCAAGGCATAGACTGGTAAGCAAAAAAAAAACGCAGCCCGAAAGCTGCGTTTTTTATTAGCTGCGTTTGCCGCCGCTGCTGCTGCGTCGGCCGTTGCCGCTGACCTGGGTATGACGCTTAACAGCACGACGGATCTGATTTGCTTTGGTGCGGCGGCGATCTTTTTCGACCGCCAGTTTGGTGACCGTTTCGTCATCCATTCCCACCAGCGAGCGCAGATAGTTAACCGCAGCCAGATCCATCTCCATCCAGCCACCGCGCGGTAAGCCTTTTGGCAGGGTGATGTCGCCATAGCGCACGCGCATCAGACGGCTTACCTGCACGCCAACCGCTTCCCACAGGCGACGCACCTCGCGGTTACGTCCTTCTGTCAGCGTGACGTTGTACCACTGGTTAACCCCTTCACCGCCGGCAAAACGCAGCGTTTTGAAGGCCGCAGGGCCATCTTCCAGCTGAACGCCTTTGCTTAGCTGACGAATTTTGTCGTCATCTACCTGACCAAACACGCGTACGGCATATTCGCGCTCCACTTCGCGGCTCGGATGCATAAGGCGGTTCGCCAGTTCACCATCGGTGGTGAACAGCAGCAAACCACAGGTATTGACGTCAAGACGTCCGACCGCAATCCAGCGCGAACCGCGCATACGCGGCAGGCGATCAAAAACCGTCGGGCGGCCTTCGGGATCGCTGCGGGTGCAGAGCTCGCCTTCGGGTTTGTAATAGGCAAGGACGCGGCACACTTCAGTAGCGGATTCAGCAATAGAAACCAGGTGGCCGTCAATGCGGATTTTCAGAGACTTGTCATTTTCAATGCGGTCGCCCAGCGTGGCGAGTTTACCGTCAACGCTGACGCGTCCGGCGGCGATTTTTGCTTCAATTTCACGGCGTGAACCGTGGCCTGCGCGTGCCAGGACTTTCTGTAACTTTTCGCTCATAGCGGCCTCGTTGTCGCCTTCCCAGGCGTCATGCAGATTAAAGTGCTTTAAAATCAATAACTTAAGTTATGATGTTCCGCTCATTATACCCTTAATTTACTGAAATGTAACCTGCTTTATCAGGATGCGGTAAATGAAGGCAGGGGCAGGCGCTTTGATGAAGATAGCACTACGTAGGTAACGTGCGAGGCCGCTCCCTGCTTTTCTGACAGGCTTTTTACTTGTGCAGCGTGTGGGCAAGCAGCAGGCGCAGGCAGCGTTAATGTCGAGTGATAAGCCTGCCCTGAGTGGAAGACAGGGTATGCGGCAGGATCCTTTTTATTTTTGTCAGCATTATGCAGCAGCAATAATAGATTTATGCGTGTGACGCTAACGGGACACCATTTAGTCAACCCTATGACGTTTCAGCACTTTTTTTTCCTGCATGTTCTGGTTTATAACGCTTATATATTTGCAAAGGGAGAGATTGATAAGGCAGAAAGAATAATTAAACAAACATTAAGATTAATGAGGTTCAATGCAGCATTTTTTCATCCATCAAACAGAAACGCCGTAGCATAACATACTGCTCGTTGCGGTTAATCCAGCTCATCCACAATGCACATCCCGTGGACATTTAATTTTTTAATCCACAGATTGAATTAAAACCTTATTTAGCGCTTTTCTTCTTAAGATTAATCTTAATCGATTGTCATTAAAAATTTTCTGCGTAGAATCAGAGCCAGAAACGCAAAAAGTTACTTTCGCATCATTAATCTTAAATTAATATCCCTGATTTCCATTAACAAATAATTTACCAAATGTTTGCTATTTCTTTATAAATAAACCGGCGTTGCTGGAAATGCGGCGTTAATACGGCTCACTGATGAGCCTGAAATTGCATGTCAAAAAGTCTTCACCAGGGATTTTTCCGACATGCCAGCCTGAAGATAAACACCATGAGAAATCGGTTCTTGTGGCCGGCGTTTGCTGCGCTGGCGCTGAGCGGTTGCTCTGTGGGCCATACTGAGTACAGCCGTGCGGCGATGCAGCATGTGGACATGAGTTTCACCGGCATTCCGACAATACTCGGTCTGGGCACACTGGGCAGCAGCATTCCTGTTACGCCTGAATATAGTCTGACTGCCGCACACGTCGCGAAATTTGCCGTACAGCGCGTTAAGGCTTATCACCCCTATTGCGATCTGGCGATTATTTATCACAAGAATGATGCCGCGACGCTGGCAACATTCCGCAGCAGCGCAATTGGCGATCCTGTTAAAATGTATGGCTACAGTTTTATTTCTGCCATGCCGGTTGAATCTTCCGGCATTAATTTAGCCCGAACCGCTATTCGCAACAGCTGGAATAAAAAGCCGTGTATGGCAATGGCCTCTAATGCTGGTGTAGTGAAAGGAATGTCGGGCGGTGCAGTTTATAATGCGGATAATACACTGGGCGGCGTGATTGTGGGCTTCAGCAATGAAATCAAAAGCAGCCGACGCGGCAATATCGTCCTGAAAGACGTGTCGCTCTATATTCCCTATTCTGACTTTCAGAACTGGCTGAAACAGAATATTGGTCAGGCAGCGCAGCGCGGTGCCTGACCGTTTTGCTAAAGGAAAGGTCGGGTATCGCCTGACCCTTCACGCATAATAACGGGTGCATCGCTGGTAAGGTCGACGACCGTGGTCGGCTGTTGTCCCAGCGTACCGCCGTCAATAATCAGATCCACCAGCTTGCCAATGCTGTGCTGGATATCGTCCGGATCTGACTCGGTGAAATCATTGCCCGGCAAGATCAGCGACGTTGACATCATCGGCTCATTCAGCGCCTCCAGCAGCGCCAGCGCGATAGGACTGGACGGCACGCGCAGCCCGATGGTTTTTCGTTTGTCATTCATCAGACGACGTGGCACTTCTTTGGTCGCCTTCAAAATAAAGGTATAGCTGCCCGGCGTATTATTTTTCAGCAGGCGAAACGCGCTGTTATCGACCTGTGAGTAGTTAGAAATTTCTGACAGATCGCGACACATCAGCGTGAAATTGTGGTTGCCGTCCAGCTGACGAATACGGCAGATGCGCTCTAACGCGTTTTTCTCTTCCAGTCGACAGCCCAGCGCGTAGCCAGAATCTGTCGGATAGACAATTACGCCACCCTTGTTGAGATAGTCCACCGCCTGGGAAATCAGGCGTGGCTGCGGGTTATCTGGATGAATATGAAACAGTTGACTCATAAAAACCTCGTATCACCTTTCCGTGTCAGAACCTGCCGGTGCCAGTGCCGGGAAACGCTCCCACACGGGTTCAACGCCAGCCGGCAGCCAGAGTTTGCGGCCCAGCTCAATCCACGGACAGGGTTGATGAAAATCGGAACCTTGTGATGCAGCCAGATGGGCGTCGCGAGCATATTGCGCCAGTTGAGTACGCTCGCCGGGCGCCTGCTGACACTGTGCGACCTCCATCGCATCGCCACCCGCCTCGCGAAAATGGGCGATTAGCCGCTTAAGCCACTTTGCCGACAGACCATAGCGGCCAGGGTGCGCCAGCACCGCACAGCCACCAGAATGGTGAATCGCATCAATAGCTTGTTTAATTGTACACCATTGCGGAGGAACATAGCCGGTTTTACCCCGTGCCAGGTAGCTTTTGAAAACCTGCGCGATGGTATCGGCCTTGCCCTGCTCAATCAGGAAGCGGGCAAAATGCCCGCGCGTAATCACGCCGCCGTCAGCCAGACGCGCCGCCCCCGCCAGAGCACCGGGAATGCGCGCTTTATCCAGCCGCTCAGCAATCCGTTCGGCTCGCGTTTCTCGACAGCGGTGTTGCTCTGCCAGGAAGGTGACCATCGCCGGATGATGAATATCAATATTCAGCCCGACAATATGAATTTCATGGTTCTCCCACAGCGTTGAGGCCTCAACGCCTGCAAGCACCTTCAAAGGTAATGCTTGCTCAGCGACAGCATGCTGCGCCGCTTCTACGCCTGCGACGCTGTCGTGATCGGTAATGGCCAGTACGCCGACGCGCATGCTGACGGCGCGCGCGACCAGCTCTTCAGGCGTCAGCAGCCCGTCCGACGCGCGCGTATGGCTGTGTAAATCATAAAGTGGAAAACGGGCGATCTCGTTCAAATGTCACTCCTGCTGCATGTTGAAGCGGCCAGCATGATAACGATTTTACCCGTCGGTGAAAAAGCGTATTGACTTTTTCGCCCCGAACCCGTTAACTAGTACACAAGTTCACAACTAAACGGGTAACTTCTCATGGCGACGATGATGATCTCTTTTGCAGGCTGGTGGCGTGATGTTTCCCCAAACGGGCAACGTCGAGCACCTCTTGCGTAACGCTGTGCAGAGACCCGAGCCCGCCTGGATGCGGGCTTTTTTTTTAGGCGAATTTCAGAGAATCCATCATGTCAAATGCGAAACCTACAGTGAAGTTGATTACCGGCACCGCGCCCTATCGCGAAGATCCGGCCGCAGTGTTTCATCAGTTATGCGGCGCACGTCCGGCTACCCTGCTGCTTGAGTCAGCGGACATCGACAGCAAAAAGAACCTGAAGAGCCTGCTGATTGTCGACAGCGCGCTGCGCGTCAGTGCACTGGGCAGCTGCGTCACCATCCAGTCGTTGTCAGAGAATGGTCGAGCCCTGCTGCCGCTGCTGGATGCGGCACTGCCCGCCAGCGTGAGAATCGAGGCGCGTCCTGACGGTCGCGAGCTGCATTTCCCTGCCGTGAATGCGGTACAGGATGAAGATTCTCGTCTCCAGGCGCTGTCAGTATTTGATGCGCTGCGCCTCATCCCGCAGCTGGTTAATGCGCCTGCCGATGAGCGCGAAGCGGTGCTGATGGGCGGTCTGTTTGCCTACGACCTGGTCGCGGGATTTGAAGACCTGCCCGCACTGAAGAATGAACAGCGGTGTCCCGATTACTGTTTTTACCTGGCTGAGACCCTGCTGGTGCTGGATCACCAGGCGCGCAGCGCCACGCTCCAGGCGAGCCTGTTCTCTCCTTCTACCGGTGAGTTTCAGCGCCTGCAAAGCCGTATTGAACAACTGCACGGCCAGATGCTCCAGCCTGCACCCGCGCTGCCGGTGCAGGCCGTCGATCAGATGACGCTGAGCGTCAGCCAGAGCGATGACGCCTATTGCGAGACCGTACGCCAGATGCAGGAAGCGATTCGCATCGGTGAAATTTTTCAGGTCGTGCCATCACGCCGTTTCTCGCTGCCCTGTCCGTCACCGCTTGCCGCCTATGACACCCTGAAGAACAGTAACCCCAGCCCGTACATGTTCTTCATGCAGGATCAGGACTTTTCCCTGTTTGGTGCGTCGCCGGAAAGCTCACTGAAATATGACGCCACCTCACGCCAGATCGAGATCTACCCCATTGCCGGTACGCGGCCACGTGGCCGCCACGCAGATGGCTCGCTGGACCGCGATCTCGACAGCCGCATTGAGCTGGAAATGCGCACCGATCATAAAGAGCTGGCCGAACACCTGATGCTGGTCGATCTGGCCCGCAACGATCTGGCGCGTATCTGTGTGCCGGGCAGCCGCTACGTTGCCGATCTCACCAAGGTTGACCGCTACTCCTTTGTGATGCACCTGGTATCACGCGTGGTCGGTACGCTGCGAGAAGATCTCGATGTGCTGCACGCCTATCGCGCCTGTATGAACATGGGCACGCTGAGCGGCGCGCCAAAGGTACGCGCGATGCAGCTCATTGCTGCCGCTGAAGGCACCCGTCGCGGCAGCTACGGCGGCGCAGTAGGATATTTTACCGCCAGTGGCGATCTCGATACCTGTATCGTTATCCGCTCGGCCTGGGTGGAAGACGGTGTCGCCACGGTACAGGCGGGCGCAGGCGTTGTGCTCGACTCCAGTCCGCAGGCTGAAGCCGACGAAAGCCGTAACAAAGCACGCGCTGTGCTGCGCGCTATCGCCACCGCCCATCACTGCAAGGAGATTTTCTGATGGCCGACATTCTGCTGCTCGATAACATTGACTCCTTTACCTACAACCTCGTTGATCAGCTGCGTGCCTTTGGCCACAACGTGGTGATTTATCGCAACAGCGTACCCGCGTCGCTGCTGCTCGAACAGCTCCAGCGCATGGAAAAGCCGGTGCTGATGCTCTCGCCGGGGCCAGGCGCGCCAAAAGACGCTGGCTGTATGCCGGAGCTGCTGCGTACTTTGCGCGGGCGGCTGCCCATTATCGGCATCTGCCTTGGTCATCAGGCGATTGTTGAAGCCTATGGCGGCCACGTGGGTCAGGCGGGTGAAATTCTGCACGGCAAAGCCTCCGCCGTGAGTCACGATGGTGAGGCGATGTTTGCCGGATTAAGTAATCCGCTGCCGGTGGCACGCTACCACTCGCTGGTGGGTAGCAATACGCCTGCAGAGCTGACGATTAACGCCAGCTTTAACGGCATGGTTATGGCGGTACGTCACGACGCCGACCGCGTCTGCGGCTTCCAGTTCCATCCTGAATCTATCCTGACCACTCAGGGCGCACGTCTGCTGGAACAGACGCTAGCCTGGGCACTGGCGACATCAGAGGGAGAATGATCATGCACGCCATTCTGGAAAAACTTTATCAGGCGCAGACGCTGACGCAGGGCGAAAGCCACCAGTTATTCAGCGCCATTATTACCGGCCAGCTGGAACCGACGCAGCTCGCCGCCGCACTGATTGCCATGAAGGTGCGTGGCGAGTCACCGCAGGAGATTGCCGGTGCAGCCAGCGCGCTGCTGGCAGATGCGAAGCCTTTTCCGCGCCCCGATTACGCCTTTGCCGATATCGTTGGCACCGGCGGCGACGGCAGTAACAGCATTAATATCTCAACCGCCAGTGCTTTTGTGGCTGCCACCTGCGGGCTGAAAGTAGCCAAGCACGGCAACCGTAGCGTCTCCAGTAAGTCTGGATCTTCCGATCTGCTGGCGGCGTTCGGCATCAATCTCGATATGCCTGCCGCACAGGCACGCGCGGCGCTGGACGATCTTAACGTCTGTTTCCTGTTCGCCCCGCAATATCACACCGGTTTCCGTCACGCGATGCCGGTGCGCCAGCAGCTTAAAACCCGCACGCTGTTTAACGTGCTTGGCCCGCTGATCAACCCGGCGCGTCCGCCGCTGGCGGTAATTGGCGTCTACAGTGCCGATCTGGTGCTGCCGATCGCCCAGACGCTGAAGGTGTTGGGCTACCAGCGCGCCGCAGTTGTGCACGGCGGCGGCATGGATGAGGTCGCACTGCACAGTGAGACCCATATCGCCGAGCTGCGTGATGGTGAAATTACCCGCTATCAGCTGACGCCAGAAGACTTTGGTTTTGGCTTTCATCCAGAGGATGCGCTGGCGGGCGGCACGCCGGAAGAAAATCGTGACATTCTTACGCGTTTACTTCAGGGTAATGGCGAGCAGGCTCACGAGGAGGCCGTCGCCGTCAACGTGGCGATGCTGCTGAAAGTATTTGGCCATGAAGATTTGCGTGAAAATGCGCAGCGTGCGCTCCAGGCTATCCGCAGCGGACAAGCCTACGAGCGCGTTGTCGCTCTGGCAGCAAGAGGATAACCATGCAAGGCACGATTTTAGACAAAATTGTTCAGGATAAAGCGCAGTGGGTTGAGGCGCGTAAAGCGCAGCAGCCGCTGGCTACCTTTCAGGATCAGGTCCAGCCTGCCGGACGCAGCTTTTATCATGCGCTGCAGGGCGCGCGCACCGTGTTTATTCTTGAATGCAAAAAGGCGTCGCCGTCAAAGGGGCTGATCCGCGAAGATTTCGATCCGGCAGCCATCGCTGGCATCTACCGCCACCACGCGTCTGCCGTATCGGTGCTGACGGATGAGAAATATTTTCAGGGCAGCTTTGATTTCCTGCCCATCGTCAGCGCAGCACTGACTCAGCCGGTGCTGTGCAAAGACTTTATTATCGATCCCTACCAGATCTACCTGGCGCGCCACTATCAGGCCGATGCGATCCTGCTGATGCTGTCGGTGCTGGATGATGAGCAATATCGCCAGCTGGCCGCGGTTGCGCACAGCCTGAAAATGGGCGTGCTGACCGAAGTCAGCAATGAGGCGGAGCTGGAACGTGCCATTGCGCTTGAGGCGAAAGTCGTGGGTATCAACAACCGCGATCTGCGTGATATGTCAATCGATCTGAACCGCACGCGCCAGCTGGCACCGCGCCTATCGCACGGCGTCACGGTGATTAGCGAATCTGGTATCCATAACTATGCGCAGGTGCGCGAACTTAGCCACTTTGCCAATGGCTTTTTGATTGGCTCGGCGCTGATGGAAGAAGCGGATCTGGCGGGAGCGGTGCGCCGTGTTCTGCTGGGCGACAATAAAGTATGTGGTTTAACGCGTGCAGAAGATGCCCGCGCCGTGTGGGAAGCGGGTGCCCTTTATGGCGGTCTGATTTTTGCTGAAGGCTCCCCACGATATGTCAGCGAAGCGCAGGCCCATCAGATAATCGCCGGCGCGCCGCTGCATTACGTCGGGGTATTCCGTAATGCAACCATAAGTGACATTGTCACTAAAGCGGTCGCGCTGAAGCTGGCGGCGGTGCAGCTGCACGGTGATGAAGACCCCGCCTGTGTGGCTGAGCTACGCGCTGCCCTGCCCGTCGACATCGCTATCTGGAAAGCACTCAGTATCAAAGATGCTTTACCTGCGCGTGACTGGCCGCATGTCGATCGCTACGTCTTTGACAACGGCAACGGCGGCAGTGGCCAGCGTTTCGACTGGTCGCTGCTGCAAGACCAGGAGTTGAGCAACGTGCTACTCGCCGGTGGCCTTGGTGCAGATAACTGTGTGGAAGCCGCGCGTCTCGGCTGTGCCGGACTCGACTTCAACTCCGGCGTGGAAAGTGCGCCTGGCCTTAAAGATGCCAGCAAGATTGCGGCGGTTTTCCGCACGCTACGCGCTTACTGATTGAGCAGGTCCGCTGCGGCGGTCCCTAGAAGGAAGATGAAATCATGACATTACTGAATCCCTATTTTGGCGACTTTGGCGGTATGTATGTGCCGCAGATCCTGATGCCTGCGCTTCGCCAGCTGGAAGCCGCTTTTGTTGACGCGCAAAAGGATCCTGCATTTCAGGCTGAATTTACCAGCCTGCTGAAAAACTATGCGGGACGCCCTACTGCCCTGACGCTTTGCAGCAACCTGACCAAAGGCAGCAACACTCGCCTCTACCTCAAGCGTGAAGATCTGCTGCACGGCGGTGCGCACAAAACCAACCAGGTGCTGGGCCAGGCGCTGCTGGCAAAACGCATGGGCAAAAATGAGATCATTGCTGAAACCGGCGCGGGACAGCATGGCGTTGCGTCTGCGCTGGCCTGTGCGCTGCTGGGGATGAAGTGTCGCATCTATATGGGTGCAAAAGACGTAGAGCGCCAGTCGCCTAACGTATTTCGTATGCGTCTGATGGGCGCAGAGGTGATCCCGGTACACAGCGGATCCGCTACGCTCAAGGATGCCTGCAACGAGGCGCTGCGTGACTGGTCTGGCAGCTACGAAACCGCTCACTATATGCTGGGCACAGCCGCTGGCCCACATCCCTTCCCGACCATCGTGCGTGAGTTTCAGCGCATGATCGGCGAAGAGACCAAAGCGCAGATTCTGGAAAGAGAAGGACGCCTGCCCGATGCCGTTATCGCCTGTGTCGGAGGTGGCTCCAATGCCATTGGTATGTTTGCCGATTTTATTAACGATGAAAGCGTGCGCCTGATTGGCGTTGAACCTGCCGGTCACGGTATTGAAACGGGCGAGCACGGTGCGCCGCTAAAACATGGCCGCGTTGGCATCTACTTCGGCATGAAAGCGCCGATGATGCAAACCGAAGAGGGACAGATTGAAGAGTCTTACTCGATCTCTGCCGGTCTCGATTTCCCGTCTGTGGGTCCCCAGCATGCGCATCTTAACAGCACCGGCCGCGCGGACTATGTCTCCATTACGGATAACGAAGCGCTGGCAGCATTTAAAGAGCTTTGCCGTGCAGAAGGCATTATTCCGGCGCTGGAGTCTTCCCACGCCCTTGCCCATGCGCTGAAGATGATCCGCGAGAACCCGGAAAAAGAGCAACTGCTGGTGGTTAATCTGTCAGGCCGCGGCGACAAAGATATTTTCACCGTTCACGATATTCTGACTGCCCAGGGAGAGATCTGATGGAGCGTTATCAACAGCTGTTTAAACGTCTGCAGGCGAATAAAGAAGGCGCGTTTGTTCCTTTTGTCACCCTGGGCGATCCCACGCCGGAGCTGTCGCTGAAGATTATTGATGCACTGGTGGCGGGCGGTGCAGACGCGCTGGAACTGGGCATTCCCTTTTCCGATCCGCTGGCGGACGGCCCGACTATCCAGAATGCCACGCTGCGTGCCTTTGCCGCCGGTACTACCACCGCGCAGTGCTTTGAGATCCTTGCTACCGTGCGCCAAAAATACCCGGCGCTGCCTGTTGGCCTGCTGATGTATGCCAATCTGGTGTTCGCTAACGGGGTAGATGCTTTTTACGCACGCTGTGCAGAGGTGGGCGTTGACTCGGTGCTGGTCGCCGATGTGCCGGTTGAAGAATCGGCCCCCTTCCGCCAGGCCGCGCTGCGTCACGGTATCGCACCCATCTTTATCTGCCCGCCGAACGCCAGCGACGATCTCCTGCGCGAGATCGCGTCGCATGGCCGCGGTTACACCTATCTGCTGTCGCGCGCGGGCGTAACCGGTGCAGAGAAGCGTGCCAGCAGTCTGCCGCTACAGCATCTGATCACTACGCTGAGTGAATATAACGCGGCGCCCGCGCTACAGGGATTTGGGATTTCTGAACCGTCGCAGGTGAAAGAGGCGATTCGCGCTGGCGCGGCTGGCGCGATCTCAGGCTCAGCCATTGTGAAAATCATTGAGCAACATCATGCCCAGCCCGAAGAGATGCTGGCAAAACTGACCGCTTTCGTCAGCAGCCTGAAGGCCGCAACGCGTTGATCCTTTCATGCCTTATTTGCTGATAAGGCATGATTTATTATACTTTTTTACATCATCACATTGCCGCTTTCGCTTTTCCCGCCCACACTTATTTTGCGTCGTTATGGTAACGGCGCATCTTGTTTGAGACAGGGAGAGAAGCAATGAAACTGTTTAAAGTCCTTGCAGGCGCACTGGTCGCCGTTGTTGTTGCACTGACGCTGAGTGCCTGTGCCCCGACTTCCAAAGAAGAAGGGACCGGCGGTTATATCGACGATACGGTGATTACAACCAAAGTAAAAGCACAGCTACTAAACGATGATGAACTCAAATCGCGTGAGATCAACGTTGAAACCTTTAAGGGCCGTGTACAGCTGAGCGGTTTCGTCAGCTCGCCGCAGATGGCCAGCCGTGCGGTAGAAGTCACACGCACCGTTAAAGGCGTGAAGTCTGTGGTAAACAATATGCAGATTAAATAACGCTGATACGAACAGGCCGCGACATATTCGCGGCCTTTTTTCTGTCAGAAGCGATAGCCTGCGCCAAAGAAGAAAACCCACGGGTCGATGCGCGTATTGATGTTTTGCTGCTCGCCACCCGCCTTGAATTTCACTTCCGTATCGATGTCCATGTACCACAGCGAGGCGTTCAGCATCCAGTCGCGGTTGATCTGGTAGTCGAGCCCCACCTGGCCTGCTACGCCCCAGGAATTTTTCACGCTGAGGTCGCTTAAGCCCGCATCACGCCCGGTCTGATTGAAATCGGCATCGTAAAATGTTGTGTAATTAATGCCTACGCCAACATATGGACGAACCTTGCTTTGGCTGTCAAAAAAGTAGTACTGCGCCATCAGCGTGGGGGGAAGTTGACGCACCGTTGCCAGCGTTCCCGTTGCCGCCAGCCCTACTTTGTGGCGGAAGGGTGTGGCGGCCAGCAGTTCAACACCGATATTGTCAGTGGCCATATAGGTAAAGGTCAGTCCCAGCTGAGTATTGTTACTGACGTCAAAGCTGCCCATGCCCAGTACGTTGTCGGACCCTTCAGAAGGACGCACCGTTGCGCTGCCCGCACGCATAAAGAGATCGCCCGCTTCATGAGCCAGCGCCAGCTGCGGTAACACCATTGCCAGTAGTAACGCGCATTTTGTCAGTTTCATGATCGCTCCTTTGCACAAAAAGAAAAATTTTTAAGGGGTGTGACGTGATGTTGTGGCAACTTTCTAGCGCGATTTAACCTAAAAATCATCTAAATCAACTATGGAAAAGCGCTTATAAAACAATGAATTGATTCAGATCAATTTTGCTGCGGCGTGGGGACGTGAAATTTCTCTTGAAGAAATTAACGGGTGTGATTACTTTGCTTTTTCACCGTGTTGATTTTGGTTCGATGCCTCAGGAGTGGCGGGCGATCAAATGAGCGATAATTTCAATCCCTGTATGACCTGCGGTGCATGCTGCGCCCACTTTAGAGTTTCCTTTTACTGGGCCGAGGCGGATGATGCTGGCGGTTCAGTGCCAGTCGAACTGACTGAACCCCTGAGCCTGATGATGCGTAATATGCGTGGCACTAACGCGCGTGAACCGCGCTGCATTGCCCTACAGGGCGAGCCGGGCAGCTGCGTATCCTGCGGTATTTATGCGCAGCGGCCGTCACCCTGCCGTGAGTTTTCGCTTTCTGGCGAAAATGGCGTTTACAACGAAGCCTGCGACCGTGCCCGGGCGCGCTATGGCCTGCCGCCGCTTTTTCACCCCGCCCTCCCGGCCATAACAGAGGGAGCACGGGATAACAGCTCGGGTGACACGCCATGCACCGCCTGATGTGGCGACCATTAACCCTGTCGTGGCAGGTGTACCCTTCAGGGCTGCACGGGTTACTAATCGGCTTTATCGCTATTCCTCTGTCACTTAAGCGATATGGCGTATCGGGCCCTGTCTGTTTTGGGTTTATGCGTCACCCGCTTTGAGAGCCTGATAAGCTATTCGTGGTGGGAATAGCACGTCACAATGCTATCTTTACCTTCCATGACAGAAAGTTATCTTACTGCGGGTGCCAGCATCGGGCCAGACCATGTACAATCGCCGGGTTAACTAACCCGGTTCTACCAAGGAGTGTACATGTCTATCACGGCAAGCTCGTTATACCGTGACACAGGAAATTTTTTCCGCCACCAGCTGCTGACCATTGTGCTGATGTCGTTACTGACGGCTTTTATCACGGTTATTCTGGTGCACGCTTTCACCCCGGGCGGCGAGCAGCTTGCCCAGCTTCAGCAGGGCGATAACAGCGCCTCGTCACTGTTTGAAGTAATACAAAATATGTCGCCTGAGCAGCAGCGCATTCTGCTGCGCCTTTCGGCAGCCGGCACGTTCTCTGCGCTAATCGGTAACACGCTGTTGCTGGGCGGCATGCTCTCTCTGATCCCCCTGGTCTCTGCTGGCCATCGCGTCAGCGCGCTGCGTGCGATTGGGGCAGCTGCGCCGCAGTTGCCGAAGTTGCTGCTGCAAACCTTTCTGATTACGCTGGTGGTACAGCTGGGCTTTATGGTGCTGATGGTGCCGGGCATTATTCTGGCAATTTTGCTGTCACTTTCACCGGTGATCCTGACCAGTGAGAAAGCGGGCATTATTGCCTCTATGCGCGCCAGCTGCCGTCTGGCATGGAAAAACGTCCGGCTGATTGCCCCGGCCATTCTTCTGTGGCTGCTGGCGAAGATGGCGCTGCTGTTTATGTCCTCCTCGCTTACGGCCGTGCCTGATAATGTACTGGCTGTAGCCGTCACGGCGGCAGGCAACCTGATTTCTGCCCTGTTAATCATTTATCTTTACAGGCTTTACATGCTGGTCCGCTAAGCCCGCCGCGCCCGCGGGCGCGGGCGCGCGGCTTTTACCTATTTCAGAAGTGGAATGACTATGAAGCAGTTACTCGATTTCCTTCCTTTAGTGGTCTTCTTTATTTTTTATAAGCTTTACGACATTTTCGTTGCTTCTGGCGCGCTGATCGTTGCAACCGGTCTGGCGCTGGTAGTGAGCTGGGTGCTCTACCGCAAGCTGGAGAAAATGACTATTTTCACCTTCGTGCTGGTGGCGGTTTTCGGCACCCTGACGCTGGTTTTCCATAACGATGAATTTATTAAGTGGAAAGTCACCGTTATCTATAGCCTGTTTGCACTGGCACTGCTCTACAGCCAGTTTTTCATGGCTCAGCCGCTGATCAAAAGCCTGCTGGGTAAAGAGATTCAGCTACCTGAAACCAGCTGGCGCCGCCTTAATGTGGCATGGTCCCTGTTTTTCCTCGCCTGCGGTCTGGCAAACATTTATGTGGCATTTTGGTTGCCCGAATCCTTTTGGGTTAACTTTAAGGTGTTCGGTCTGACCGCGCTTACCCTGCTGTTTACCCTGCTGAGTGGGCTTTACATCTGGCGGCAGATGCCGCAACAAGAAGAAAAATAGCTAACGCCCGGTCAGTCCGGGCATTGCGGGCGCAGAGCGCCTTCACCTGCATACAAGAAGCGAAGCAATGGACGAAAAGCATAAGTTGCCGCAAGGCGAGATGGTGTTGCGTACTCTGGCGATGCCCGCAGACACTAATGCCAATGGCGATATATTTGGCGGCTGGCTAATGTCGCAGATGGATATGGGCGGCGCGATTTTGGCGAAAGAGATCGCCGAAGGGCGTGTTGTGACGGTACGTGTCGATGGTATGTCGTTTCTTAAGCCGGTTGCGGTTGGTGATGTCGTGAGCTGTCACGCACGCTGTATGCGCACCGGCAACAGTTCGATGACTATTAATGTGGAAGTGTGGATTAAAAAAGTCTCTTCTGAGCCGATTGGTCAGACTTACTGTGCGACAGAAGCGGTATTTATCTACGTTGCCGTTGATAACGAAGGCAAATCCCGCCCGCTGCCGCCAGGCCGTGCCAATATCGTGACGGCCGAGTGATAAAAGCGGCCCCCCGGGCCGCTTTTTTACTCGATGCTGGAACCACCGTTCATGCGAAATACAATGTTCATTGTCTGGTTTTTACCCGGATTCCCTGGCTGGTAACGCCACTGCCTCATCGCCTCTTTCACCGCACGCTCAAACATATTGCGCGGCTGCGCCGACAGAATAACGACATTTTCCACGCGGCCATCGCTGCCAACATCAAACTGTACCCGTACGCGCCCTTCAATACGCAGCGCCTGAGCACGCGGCGGATATCCCGGCTTGGTCACGCTCAGCGCTTTTGGCCCCTGAGAAACGGTTTGTGCGGGTGCTGGGCTCGATTTCGGCGCAGTGGTCGGTTTGGTTTGCGTTGCAGGCGCATCCTGCTTAAACGGGTTCGCCTGCGGTTTTGCCTCCTGGCGTGGTTTCACCTCACGCTTGTGCTCGACTTTGGGCTTCGGCCTGGGTTTCGGCTCTGCCTTTGGCTTAGGCCTGGGCGGCACGGGGACAGGTACCGGCTCGGCTTTTGGTGGTTCGGGTACCGGCTGCGGCTCAGGTGTGGGTTCCGGTTCAGGCTGCGGCTGCGGTTCAGGCTGCGGCTGCGGTTCAGGCTGCGGCTGCTCAACTACAGGCGCGGGTTCAGGCTGAACTTCCGGTGCGACCAGACTGATACTGATGGGTTGCGATGTTTTAGGTGCGTTGACGCTTTGATGAAACGAAGCATAGAGAATAGCGGCAATCACTGAGCCGTGTAACGCAACGGACAGCAGCACAGAAACGGACGTTCGTTTTGAATAAGGCATTGTCAACGTAGTCATAGCAGTCGCAGTAAAAGAATGAAGCTGCGATTTTAAATGCAAATAGCAATCAGTTTCAATAAGCGACGAAAAATGGCTGTAAACAGGGAGATTTTAGCTCAGCCTGCGGCGTACCGGACTCGTCGCTATCTTTCGTTTGCACTCTTATTTACGATCCCTTACCGTGTTGCAAAATTATGATAAGCCAATGGGAGCTTTCAAGTGCTGTACATCATCTACGCGGAAGACAACGCTGATTCTCTGGAAAAACGCACCTCAGTCCGCCCTGCCCATCTGGCGCGCCTGCAACTGTTGCAGGATGAAGGCCGGTTAATGATTGCCGGACCTATGCCTGCCGTTGACAGCAACGATCCAGGGGTTGCAGGTTTTACCGGTTCAGCCATCGTCGCTGAGTTTAGCTCGCTGGAAGCCGCACAGTCATGGGCAGAAGCCGATCCCTATATTGCGGCTGGCGTGTATAAAAACGTGGCGGTAAAACCCTTTAAACGCGTCTTCTGATCCGTCACCAGACGATATCCGATGGCTTCTGCGTTCGCGCCGAAGCCATTTTTATGGCCATTCAGGGAGTCACGGCGATGCAATGGCTGATTATTGTGCTGCTGGTGCTGGCTATCAGCCTGGTTGCAAGGGCGCTACTGCTGTGGCGACGCCATGGCTGGAAACAGAAAAAGCATTTTATCGTGATGCTGATAGTCATGGCCGCTGCGGTGCAGATAGTCAATGTGGTGCTGGTCTCCCGACCACACTGAGTTTGACTGGCGCCTTTGCGTCAGGAAGGTCACCGCACAGTTAAAGGCTCTTCCGCTAGCGCGGCGCGCGCTTTTGCGCGTTTACCCTTGTCACCTCTTCACTGTATCATTTCCTGATGCAGGCGCTGTCGCTGGTGGCGGCATCGTTGTCATTACGTTTCACTGAGCCACTGGGCTACCGCCTTTTTGCGGTCCGTTCCGGCACGGTAAAAACGGCATAAAAAAGCCGCCCTCTGGCGGCTTTTCATCAGGCATTTTGCGTGATGAACAGGATTGAGCGGCGCTGCTGCTGCGCCAGCTGGTGACGGATAGCATGGATCCGGCTGTAACGACGCGACTGACCTTCCAGCCAGCGAGCGCGACGACGATGTACCTGACGCAACATTCTCCAGCGGGCTACTTCATTTCTGCTTTTTCTCATCACTTCCTCTCCTGCTTCACCATCACGCGGCCGCATTATAAAGATCTTCACGCCAATGCCAACTCGGATCTCTTATCGAACCGGGCTGAGATTTAGGGTTTCGCTGATGCCTGTCAGCACGTAAACTTCTCTGACCAAGCGCGAACGGGACGTCCACTTAATGACCACCTTTTATACATTAATCAGCTGGTTGCTGCTGTTTGGTTACTGGTTGCTGATTGCCGGCGTCACGCTACGCATTCTGATGAAGCGTCGTACAGTGACTTCCGCGATGGCCTGGCTGTTGATTATTTACATCATTCCGCTGGTGGGCATTATTGCCTACCTCTCTTTTGGCGAACTGCATCTGGGAAAACGGCGCGCGGAGCGCGCGCGCACCATGTGGCCCGCGACGGCCAAATGGCTCAACGATCTTAAACAGCGCAGCCATATCTTTGCTACCGAACACAGCGATGTCGCCAGCTCGCTGTTTCAGCTGTGTGAGAACCGTCAGGGCATCGCCGGAGTGAAAGGTAACCAGCTTCAGCTGCTCACCAGTTCGGATGATGTGATGCACGCCCTGATCCGCGATATTCAGCTGGCGCGCCACAATATTGAGATGGTGTTTTATATCTGGCACCCTGGCGGGCTGGCGGATGAGGTCGCCGAATCGCTGATGGCGGCGTCGCGGCGCGGTGTCCACTGTCGTTTGATGCTCGATTCCGCAGGCAGCGTGACTTTTTTCCGCAGCCCGTGGGTGGGCATGATGCGTAATGCCGGCATCGATGTTGTAGAGGCGCTTCAGGTCAGTTTGCTGCGCGTGTTTCTGCGACGGATGGATTTGCGCCAGCACCGCAAAGTGGTGCTGATTGATAACTATATTGCCTATACCGGCAGCATGAACCTAGTGGACCCTCGTTATTTCAAACAGGACGCAGGCGTCGGTCAGTGGGTTGACCTGATGGCGCGCATGGAAGGACCTGTTGCGACGACGATGGGCATCGTTTACAGCTGCGACTGGGAGATTGAAACCGGCAAGCGTATCCTGCCGCCGCCGCCCGACGGCAATATCATGCCGTTCGAGCGCGAAAGCGGCCATACGGTGCAGGTCATCGCTTCCGGACCAGGTTTTCCGGAGGATATGATCCACCAGGCGTTGCTGACCGCTGTCTATTCGGCACGTGAGCAGTTGATCATGACAACACCCTACTTCGTGCCAAGCGACGATTTGCTGCATGCTATCTGCACCGCGGCGCTGCGCGGTGTTGAAGTCAGCATTATCGTACCGCGCCATAATGATTCGCTGCTGGTCGGCTGGGCGAGCCGCGCTTTCTTCAGCGAACTGCTCGACGCGGGCGTGAAAATTTATCAGTTTGAAGACGGCTTGCTGCACACTAAAAGCGTGCTGGTAGACGGGCAACTTAGCCTGGTCGGCACCGTTAATCTTGACATGCGCAGCCTGTGGCTCAACTTTGAAATCACGCTGGTCGTGGATGACGCAGGATTCGGCAGTGATTTAGCCTGCGTGCAGGATGACTATATCGCCCGATCGCGCCTGCTGGATGGCAGGCGCTGGTCAAAACGTGCGTGGTGGCAGCGTATTGTAGAACGACTGTTTTACTTCTTTAGCCCTTTACTGTAAAACGAGCGGAAATTGCAACGCGCCTACGGGCCGACAGGATCGATCATGGATTTAAATAATCGCCTTACCGAAGACGAAACGCTGGAACAGGCTTACGACATTTTTCTGGAACTGGCAGGCGATAACCTCGATCCAGCGGATATCATTCTTTTTAACCTGCAGTTTGAAGAGCGCGGCGGCGCGGAGCTGTTCGATCCTTCAGAAGACTGGAAAGAGCATGTTGATTTCGATCTGAACCCGGACTTTTTCGCTGAAGTGGTGATAGGCCTGGGCGAGGCAGACGGCGAGCCGATTACAGACGTCTTCGCTCGCGTACTGCTGTGTCGCGAGAAAGATCACAAACTGTGCCATATTCTCTGGCGAGAATAAGCAACCGCAGAGAAAAAACGCCGGGCAACAGCCCGGCGTTTTTATTTAAAGCGGATCGACCTTGAGACAAGAGACCGCATGGCGGAAGCTGCCTTCCAGCAACGGGCGCGTTTTGGCGCACTCGGGTCCGGCAATAGGACAACGCGTGCGGAACACGCAGCCCGACGGCGGATTGATCGGCGACGGTAGCTCCCCTTCCAGTAGCTGAATCTGTTTGTTCTTCTCCAGATCGGGATCGGGGATCGGCACCGCTGACATCAGCGCACGCGTATACGGATGCTGCGGATTACCATAAACCGCATCATATGTACCCAGCTCAACCGCGTGGCCAAGATACATAACCAGTACGCGATCGGAAATATGTTTCACAACCGCCAGGTCATGAGCGATAAAGATCAGCGACAGACCCATTTCGCGCTGCAGCTGTTGCAGCAGATTGACCACCTGCGCCTGAATCGACACGTCGAGTGCCGAAACCGGTTCATCACAGATAATGAGCTTCGGCTCCAGAATCAGCGCGCGCGCGATACCGATGCGCTGGCACTGACCGCCTGAGAACTCATGCGGATAACGGTTGATCAGGTTTGGCAGTAGCCCCACCTTCATCATCATGGTTTTGACGCGCTCTTTTACTTCCTGGCGCGGCATGCCGGGATGATAGGTACGCAGCGGCTCGGCGATAATATCGCCGATGGTCATGCGCGGGTTCAGCGACGCCAGCGGATCCTGGAAAATCATTTGAATGTCGCTGCGCGCCTTGCGCCACTCCTCTTCACTCTGGCCAAGCAGATCGCGTCCCAGCCAGGCGACGCGACCGTCAGTCGCCTTGACCAGACCGATAATTGCGCGCGCCAGCGTCGATTTGCCGCAGCCGGACTCGCCCACGACGCCCAGGGTTTCACCCTCGTAGAGACGCAGGCTGACGCCGTCTACGGCCTTCAGCGTTTTGGCTGGCTGCCAGAACCACTGGCGACCCTCTTTGATATCGAAATGCACCTTGAGATCGGCAATTTCCAGCAAGACTTTTTTCTCAGCAACGGTGCTCATACTAGCTCCTCCACCGGCTTAAAGCAGGCGCGCAGACGCCCTTCGCCAAACGGCAGCAGCGGCGGCGACTGGGTACAGATATCCATCGCGTGCGGGCAGCGCGGCTGGAACGGACAGCCCTGCGGCAGACGCAGCAGGTTCGGTGGATTGCCAGGAATGGTGGTCAGGCTCTCACCCTCCGCATCAAGACGCGGGACAGCGCTGAGCAGACCAATTGAATAAGGATGGGCGGGCTGATAGAACACGTCGCGCGCGCGGCCATACTCCATGGTCCGTCCGGCATACATCACCAGCACCTTGTCACAAATGCCTGCCACCACGCCTAAATCATGGGTGATCATGATGATCGCCGTGTTGAATTCGCGCTTCAGCTCGTTGAGCAGCGTCATAATCTGCGCCTGGACGGTCACATCCAGCGCCGTAGTCGGCTCGTCGGCGATCAGCAGCTTAGGCCGACAGAGCAGCGCCATCGCAATCATCACGCGCTGACGCATCCCACCCGAAAACTCATGCGGAAACATCTTCATACGCTTGCGCGCTTCCGGCATTTTCACCGCGTCAAGCATGCGCACCGACTCTTCAAACGCCTGCGCACTGTTCATGCCTTTATGCAGCTTAAGGACTTCCATTAGCTGATCGCCAACGCGCATATAGGGATTCAGTGACGTCATCGGATCCTGAAAAATCATCGCAATCTGCTCGGCGCGCAGTTTGTTAAGGGTTTTCTCCGGCAAATTCAGGATTTCACTACCGTTAAAACGCGCGGAGCCGCCGATGCGGCCGTTTTTTGCCAGCAGCCCCATTAGCGCAAACGCCGTCTGTGATTTGCCAGAGCCAGACTCGCCAACGATGCCCAGCGTTTCCCCTGCGCGCAGCGAGAAGTTCAGATCATTCACCGCCGTGACGTCGCCGTCATGGGTCTGGAAGGTCACGCGTAGATCCCTGACCTCCAGTAACAGGTCGCTTCCCGTGCGGGCAGCCATTGCTGGCTGAAATTCATGAATGGTCATCGGGAAACTCCTTAACGATCTTTCGGGTCGAGGGCGTCACGCAGGCCATCGCCGATAAAGTTGAAACAGAACAGCGTGACCACGAGGAAGCCCGCCGGAAACAGCAGCAGCCAGGGTGAAACCTCCATCGAGTTAGCCCCATCGCTGAGTAGCGCGCCCCAGCTGCTGAGAGGCTCCTGAGTGCCCAGGCCGAGGAAGCTCAGGAAGGATTCAAACAGGATCATGCTCGGCACCAGCAGCGACGCGTAAACCACCACCACACCCAGTACGTTCGGGACGATATGGCGCAGCACGATGCTGGCGGTAGAGACGCCGCCAACGTGCGCCGCTTCAATAAACTCTTTGCGCTTCAGGCCCAGCGTCTGGCCGCGCACAATACGCGCCATATCCAGCCACGAGACCATGCCAATAGCGGCAAAGATCAGCAGGATATTTCGACCAAAAAAGGTCACCAGCAGGATCACAAAGAACATAAACGGAAAGGAGTTCAGGATTTCCAGAATACGCATCATCACCGAGTCTGTTTTGCCACCCAGATAGCCCGCAATCGAGCCGTAGAGCGTGCCCACGATAACCGCAATCAACGCCGAGGCAATCCCTACCATCAGCGAGATACGCCCGCCAATCGCAACGCGTACCAGCAGATCGCGTCCCGACGAGTCGGTGCCGAACCAGTGGCCGGACGTGGTATCTGGCGCAGCAGACATCATGCCCCAGTCGGTGTCGTCATAGCGGAACTGTGCGAGCATCGGGGCAAAGATCACAAACAGGGTAATCAGCAGCAGCACCATCAGGCTGATCAGCGCCGCGCGGTTATGAATAAAACGGCGACGCGCATCCTGCCACAGGCTGCGCCCTTCTACTTCCAGCTTTTCGCTGAAGGCATCAAGAGCTTCGCTGTTCTTCTTACTCAACATCATTGCGAACTCCAGAATCAGTAGCGAATTTTTGGATCGATTACGGCGTAGAGCACGTCAACAATCGCGTTAAAAATAATGGTCAGTACGCCAACCAGAATGGTCAGGCTCATCACCAGCGAATAGTCGCGGTTCAGCGCGCCGTTTACAAACAGCTGGCCGATGCCCGGCAGACCGTAAATGGACTCGATGACCATAGAGCCGGTAATGATGCCGACAAAGGCCGGACCGAGATAGGAGAGCACGGGCAGCAGCGCCGGTTTAAGCGCATGGCGCAGTACGATGCGGTGAAGCGGCAGCCCTTTCGCCCGCGCGGTACGAATAAAGTTGGAGTGCATGACTTCAATCATCGATCCACGGGTAATACGCGCGATGCTGGCGATGTAGGCCAGCGACAGGGCCACCATCGGCAGCAGCATAAAGCGTAACTGCCCGCCATTCCAGCCGCCGCCAGGCAACCATTTCAGGGTAATGGCAAAAAGTAATACCAGCAGTGGTGCCACCACGAAGCTGGGGATCACCACGCCCGTCATGGCCACGCCCATTACGGCATAATCCCACAGGCTGTTCTGTTTGAGCGCCGCAATGACGCCCGCCGTCACGCCAAGGATCAATGCCAGCACAAAGGCCGCCAGACCGAGTTTGGCTGAAACCGGAAACGCATGGCCGACCAGATAGTTAACCGAATAATCTTTATATTTGAACGACGGGCCGAAATCACCGTGCGCCAGCTGGATCAGGTAGTCCAGATACTGCTTGCCAATGGGATCGTTCAAATGGTATTTGGCTTCGATATTCGCCATGACCTCAGGAGCCAGGGTACGTTCACCCGTAAACGGGCTGCCGGGTGCGAGGCGCATCATAAAAAAGGAGATGGTGATGAGCACGAAGAGCGTTGGGATCGCTTCGAGCAGTCGACGCAGGATAAATTTTAACATTGCCGTACCTACCAGGCTTATTGCTTCATAAAGCGTACAAAGTACATAAAGGCGGCGCGCAGTGCGCCGCCTTTGCCGATAGCCTGTTTGCTATTAGTGTTTGATAATATAAAAGTTCTTGCTAAGGGTTTTATCCAGCGGATCTTTGCCGGTATAACCGCCAACATAAGGTTTCACCAGGCGTGCGTTCACATAGTAGTAAACCGGCACAATGGTGCTGTCCTTATCCATAATCTGCTCAGCTTTGGCATAATCCGCCGCGCGCGCCTTGTCGTCTGCCGCCTTGATCGCATCGTGGATCACTTTGTCATACTCAGCGCTCTTATAGTGCGACGTGTTGTTACTGCTGTCTGAGAGCATGGTATTCAGGAAGGACGTCGGCTCGTTGTAGTCAGCACACCAGGCGGCGCGCGCCACGTCGAAGTTGCCCTGATGACGCGTGTCCAGGAAGGTTTTCCACTCCTGGTTTTCCAGCTTAATGTTCACGCCAATGTTTTTCTTCCAGATAGAAGAAGCCGCGATTGCCAGCTTTTTATGCAGATCGGAGGTGTTATAAAGCAGATTAAAGGTCAGCGGCTTGTCTGCGGTATAGCCCGCTTCCGCCAGCAGCTTTTTCGCTTCTGCATTACGTTTATCCTGTGACCACTTGAACCAGTCTGGCGGCAGAATATCCATACCGTCAGTGGCGGGCGGCGTATAGCTATAGGCTGGCAGCTGACCCTGTGCCAGCACTTTGTTCACGATAATGTCGCGATCCAGACCGAGCTTGAGCGCGGCGCGCACGCGCGGATCGGTAAAGGGTGCTTTCTGGTTATTGATTTCGTAGTAGTAGGTGCAGAGATAAGGATCAACATGCAGCTCTTTCGGGTTTTCACGCTGTAATTTTTTGAACAGCTCGATCGGCATATTGTTATAGGTCATGTCGCTGCCGTTTTCTGAGAAGTAGCGGTTCACGTCGCTGACTTCTGAATTAATCGGCAGGAAGGTCACCTTGTTGAGCACGGTATGTTCATTATCCCAGTACTGCGGGTTACGCACCAGAGTGATACGTTCATTGATCACGTGAGCTTCCAGCTTGAACGCGCCGTTACCTACCCAGTTCTGGGCCTGGGTCCACTGATCGCCAAATTTTTCAATCGCTGGTTTATAGACTGGTGACATCACGGAGTTGATCAGCAGCTTATAAAAATAGGGAACTGGCTCGCTTAAGGTCACCTGCAGAGTATGGTCATCCAGCGCTTTCACGCCCAGCTCAGAAGTCGGTTTTTTACCGGCAATAATGTCATCAACGTTTTCAATATGGCCATATTGCAGGTAGCTGGCATAGGGAGAGGCCGTTTTCGGATCGGCCAGGCGCTGCCAGCTGTAAACGAAGTCTTGCGCGGTAACAGGCTCACCGTTTGACCATTTTGCATTGTTGCGCAGGTGGAAGGTCCAGACTTTAAAATCTTTGTTTTCCCACTTTTCTGCCACGCCCGGCACCGGATGGCCGTCGTCGTCGCTGACCAGCAGGCCTTCGTACAGGTCGCGCGTGACGTTATCTTCCGGCACGCCCTCAATTTTATGCGGATCCAGCGACTGGACTTCATCGCCGTTGCCGCGCACCAGCTCCTGTTTTGCTGCCAGCTCAACCCCTGCCGGAACATTGGCTGCCAGCGCATTCCCTGCCAGTGCGCCCATTGCTGCCAGAACGCCTGCAGCAATCAGGCTTTTTTTCGTGATGTGGTTCATTATTACACTCCAGTTTTTTATCTTCACCGAAACAGCACGCTGTTTCAGCGTCCCCCGTTAGCGGGTTCCTCATTTTGGCTGAGGATAGTCATTCGCCCCGAAAGGCTTCAGCGCTGTGCAGGCTTCCCGACTTATTATTGCCGGGTAAGCCTCAGTGCTTTTTGATGTAGTAGTACTTCAGGTCGGTCATATCGAGCGGATCTTTTCCGGTGAATCCCCCTGTCCAGGGTTTCACCAGCCGCACGCTGACGCGGTAATAAACTGGCACAATCGCCGAGTCGTTGTCGAGCTGTGCTTCAGCCTGCTGGTACAGGCGGGCACGTTCTGCCTGACTGCCAGCAGAGAGTGTCTGGGTCATCAAGCGGTCATATTTTTCACTGTGATAAAACGCGGTATTAACCGAGGCGTTGCCGATCAGCATATTCAGAAAGGTTGACGGCTCGTTGTAATCGGCACACCAGGTCGCGCGAACCACGTCATACTGCGCCTGATGGCGCGTTTCCAGCAGGGTCTTCCACTCCTGATTTTGCAGGCTCACCTGCGCACCAAGATTTTTCTGCCACATCGAGGCGGCCGCTATGGCCTGCTTTTTATTTTGATCTGAGGTGTTATAGAGCAGCGTAAAGCGCAGCGGATGCTGGGCGTTATAACCTGCCTCGGCCAGCAGTTTTTTTGCCGCCGCGTTACGTTCTGCCTGGCTCCAGGTAAACCACGCCGGCGGCGTTAAGCTGATGCCTGCGGTGGAAGGTGGTGTCAGGCTATAGGCGGGGATCTGACCCTGCCCCATGATTTTCTGGGTAATGATATCGCGATCCAGCGTTAGCTTGATGGCGGTACGAACGCGCGCATCATCAAACGGCGGTTTTTTGTTGTTGATTTCGTAGTAGAAGGTACAGAGCAGCGGACTGACTTTCACCTGATCGCCCAGTTCGCCCTGCAATTTATGGAACAGCTCAGGCGGCACCACGCTGTTAGTCATGTCAGTGTTGCCGCTGCGATAGCGATTAACGTCGTTATGATCCGATTCAATCGGCAGGAACGTCCCCTGCTCGATCACCGAATGCGCATTATCCCAGTAGCGGGGGTTGCGTTTCAGCACAATCTTTTCATTGATCACCCAGTCGCTCAGCAGATAAGCCCCGTTACCCACGTAGTGCTCTGGACGCGTCCAGGCATCACCCCATTTTTCTACCGTTGCCGCATGGACCGGAGCCAGCGCGGCATTTGCCAGCATGGAGACAAAATAAGGCATCGGTTCGCTCAGCGAAACCTGTAAATGGCGCGCGTCCAGCGCCTTGACCCCTAAGGTATCAGGTGCGGCTTTTCCAGACAGAATTTCATCAATCTGCTCAAGGTGAGCGGCCTGAAGGTAACTGGCATAGGGCGAAGCGGTTTTAGGATCGGCAAGGCGTCGCCAGCTATACACAAAATCTTGTGCGGTAACCGGCGTACCGTCGCTCCACGTTGCGTTATCGCGCAGAGTAAAGGTCCAGATTTTACCACTGGCGTTTTGCCAGCTCTGCGCCACGCCTGGCACAATCTTGCCGTTATTGTCGGTAGTAACAAGCCCCTCAAGCAGATTAGAGATAATGCGTGACTCTGGAACGCCTTCAACTTTCTGCGGATCCAGTGAAGAAACTTCCGTACCGTTGTTAATAACGATATTTTGCGTGGCGGCAAGCTCAGTGCCTTGTGGGACGATGGCGGCATGCGCGCCGCTGCCTGTTATCAGGAGCCATCCAGCGAGCGGCGTAATTTTCCATTTCATCAAAAACGTTGACCCTTGTTAATAAGCGCTTTAGCTCATAAGCAAGAAACGTTCTCACTTTGAGACCAAATGAAAAACTATTGCGTCGAAAGCTAACAGAACGCCAGGCCTGACAACAAAGTAAAAATAACAAAAATGTTAACTGATTCTCTTTTATCACGTTCTCTGAGCGGATAACAGCGTTAATTTTTGCACAGAAATAACCCTTATCCTCCTGTTTACACTGGATTTTACTGATTTATTTGGGTAAACAAGCCCATTCACAGGTAAATTTTTTTGTGATGCGCATCCCTTCTGACTTTCGTCTCATTGTAGGGATAAAATGTAACTAAATGCCCATTTTAGGTGGGTTTATGGCGTCATTTCCGGGAGAGTTGAAACATTATGATGTGAAAAAAATCACAAAGAATATCCCCTGCTTTTTAGCAGTCAGATAGCTTAGTAATTTTGCTAATAGTATTTGGATGGCATTAAGCGAAACAGATAATTGCATTAAAATGGTGCAAATGCCGGCGCAATTGCACCATTAAATGGCAGATTAACATTTCGCGATAAAAATTAAGCGGGTGTCAGTTTACCAAACCGGGAAACAGCGCTTTGATGCCGGTAACCACAAACTCAATCCCCAGAGCCATCAACAGCAAGCCCATAATACGCGTAACAACGTTAATACCTGTCTGACCCAGCACGCGCACCATTAACGGTGCTGCACGAAACAGGAGCCAGCAGCAAAAAGCAAACAGCGCTACGGCTACGCTGAAGCCAAGTAAATTTTGCCAGCTGTGATAACGGGTGCTCCAGACGATAGTAGAACTGATAGCACCGGGCCCCGCCATCAGCGGTAGCGCAAGGGGCACAACGCCAATACTCTCCCGGATCGCCGTTTCTGTTTTTTCCTGCTTATTCTGCTTATCCTCGCCCAGCTTGCCGCTGATCATCGACATCGCAATTGTCACCACCAGGATGCCGCCCGCGATTCGAAACGAATCAATGGAGATGCCAAACACATGCAGAATGGCATCTCCCAAAAACAAGGAGGTCCAGAGAATAATGGCCACCGCCAGGTTAGCAGTCATGTTGGTTTTATTACGTTCAGCGGCAGCCTGATAGCGGGTCATGCTGATAAAGACAGGAATAATGCCTACCGGATTGACCAGTGCGAACAAACCCACAAAAAATTTGATATAGCCGGAAAGATCGAGCAATGCAGGGTTCACGGTTCGCTCCGTCGAGGTGATGAAAACGCGCTTAATTTACGGAAAAAGATGTGGCTTAACCAGTCACTGAAGCACAAAATTCTGTTGCTTTTTCAGCATCCAGAGAGAAAGCCGCCTGCGCCAGAGTGTAGCAAAGATGCGGTGCAAGGCGTCGATCAGGCCCGCTGCGGCTCTTCAGCCTTTCAGGAAATAACCGCTGCTGAATGGTGTCAGCTTAGGGTTAAATTGATCCTGATCAAGATTATCCTACCTCATTCCAGGTAATCTTTTTCTATCGTAAATCGCCAGTAACTGGGTTTAAAGGGTGCAGAAACTCTTTCAGTAAACCAACAAAATGCTGAGGCCAGGCCTTAGTCCGACATAAAAAAGCGACGGAACTATAATCAGGACTCCGGGCAGGTTTACTAATAGAGTTTAACTTCCTTCAGGAGAGCACCATGGCCGTTACAAATGTCGCTGAACTCAATGCACTGGTTGAACGTGTAAAACAAGCACAGCGTGAGTATGCCAACTTCACTCAAGAACAGGTCGACGCAATTTTTCGTGCTGCTGCCCTCGCCGCTGCAGATGCCCGAATTCCTCTGGCCAAAATGGCCGTTGCTGAATCCGGAATGGGTATCGTCGAAGATAAAGTGATCAAAAACCACTTTGCCTCTGAATATATTTACAACGCTTATAAAGATGAGAAGACCTGCGGTGTGCTGGAGACCGACGATACCTTCGGCACCATCACGATTGCTGAACCTATCGGTCTGATCTGCGGTATCGTTCCTACCACTAACCCTACATCCACCGCTATCTTCAAGGCATTAATTAGCCTGAAAACGCGTAACGGTATTATTTTCTCGCCTCATCCGCGTGCCAAAGAAGCCACCAATAAAGCGGCTGATATCGTTTTGCAGGCTGCGATTGCAGCGGGTGCACCTAAAGATATTATTGGCTGGATCGATGCCCCTTCCGTTGAGCTTTCAAATCAGCTGATGCATCACCCGGATATTAACCTGATCCTGGCAACAGGGGGTCCAGGCATGGTGAAAGCGGCTTACAGCTCAGGCAAACCCGCCATTGGCGTCGGTGCGGGTAACACACCGGTCGTTATTGATGAAACAGCCGATATTAAACGCGCCGTTGCCTCTATCCTGATGTCAAAAACCTTTGATAACGGTGTGATTTGCGCATCTGAACAGTCTGTCATCGTGGTGGACGCTGTTTATGATGCGGTTCGCGAACGTTTCGCCAGCCACGGTGGTTATCTGCTTCAGGGTGATGAGCTCAAGGCGGTTCAGGGCGTGATTCTGAAAAACGGCGGTCTGAACGCGGCAATCGTGGGCCAGCCCGCCTGTAAAATTGCCGAAATGGCCGGTCTTAGCGTACCAGCCAGCACAAAGATTCTTATCGGTGAAGTGAAACTGGTGGATGAATCTGAACCTTTTGCCCATGAAAAACTGTCGCCGACACTGGCCATGTACCGTGCAAAAGATTACCAGAATGCGGTGGCTAAAGCCGAGAAGCTGGTCGCCATGGGCGGTATCGGTCACACCTCCTGTCTCTATACTGACCAGGATAATCAAAAAGAGCGTGTGAACTATTTTGGTGACCGCATGAAAACGGCGCGCATTTTGATTAACACCCCTGCGTCTCAGGGGGGCATCGGTGATCTGTACAACTTTAAACTGGCACCGTCATTAACGCTGGGCTGCGGATCGTGGGGGGGTAACTCAATCTCTGAAAACGTGGGACCGAAACATCTCATCAATAAGAAAACCGTGGCTAAGCGAGCTGAAAACATGTTGTGGCATAAACTTCCCAAATCGATTTACTTCCGCCGCGGTTCGCTGCCGATTGCGCTGGAAGAAGTTGCCACCGACGGTGCTAAACGCGCATTTATCGTGACTGACCGCTTCCTGTTTAACAATGGCTATGCGGATCAGGTGACCCGCGTACTGAAGTCACACGGCATCGAAACCGAAGTCTTTTTTGAAGTGGAAGCTGATCCAACCCTGAGCATTGTGCGTAAAGGGGCGGAACAGATGAACAGCTTTAAGCCGGACGTCATTATTGCCCTCGGCGGCGGTTCGCCGATGGATGCAGCAAAAATCATGTGGGTAATGTACGAACATCCAGAAACCCATTTTGAAGAGTTGGCGCTACGCTTTATGGACATCCGTAAACGTATCTACAAATTCCCGAAAATGGGCGTTAAGGCGCGCATGATCGCTATCACCACCACCTCAGGGACCGGTTCAGAAGTCACGCCGTTCGCCGTGGTGACTGATGACGCAACCGGTCAGAAATATCCGCTGGCAGATTATGCTTTAACTCCTGACATGGCTATCGTGGACGCTAATCTGGTGATGGATATGCCGCGTTCGCTCTGTGCTTTCGGTGGTCTTGACGCGGTTACGCATGCGCTGGAAGCCTATGTATCTGTGCTGGCAAATGAGTACTCTGATGGCCAGGCCCTCCAGGCGCTGAAACTGCTGAAGGAAAACCTGCCGGCAAGCTATCAGGAAGGCGCGAAGAACCCGGTTGCACGCGAGCGTGTTCATAATGCCGCCACGATTGCCGGGATTGCCTTCGCCAACGCCTTCCTTGGCGTGTGTCACTCTATGGCGCATAAGCTGGGCTCTGAATTTCATATCCCACATGGTCTGGCAAACGCGCTGCTGATTTGCAACGTGATTCGCTACAATGCGAACGATAACCCGACAAAACAGACCGCGTTTAGCCAGTACGATCGCCCGCAGGCACGTCGTCGCTATGCAGAGATCGCCGACCACCTCGGCCTGACTGCACACGGCGACCGCACCGCGCAGAAAATTGAGAAACTGCTGGCGTGGCTGGATGAAATGAAAACGCAGCTGGGCATTCCAACCTCGATTCGTGAGGCAGGTGTGCAGGAAGCCGACTTCCTGGCTAAGGTTGACAAACTGGCCGATGACGCCTTTGACGACCAGTGCACTGGCGCTAACCCACGCTATCCGCTGATCGCCGAACTGAAGCAGATTATGCTGGATACTTTCTATGGTCGCGAATACGTTGAACCCTTTGCCGATGCCGCACAGGCAACGGCTGCGCAATCAGTAAAAGGCACTAAAGCTGACAAGAAAGCGAAAAAAGTCTGACGACTATCGCTAAAAAAAACCCGCTTCGGCGGGTTTTTTTAGCTTTGCGATATCTTTGTGCTCAGGCCGGTTTTTGCTGGCCATATATGGCCTCCAGCGACCCCTGCTCTATCGCCTGTTTATAGTGCTTACGGCACACGGAGATGTAACGCTCGTTGCCGCCAATTACCACCTGTTCGCCTTCGCTGAAGGGCCGCCCCTCAGCATCGAGGCGCAATACCATACCCGCTTTACGTCCACAGTGGCAGACCGTTTTTAACTCCACCAGCTTGTCCGCCCAGGCGAGCAAATACTGGCTACCCCCGAAGAGTTCGCCGCGAAAATCGGTCCGCAGCCCATAGCAAAGCACCGGTATCCCCAGATTATCCACGACGTCAGAGAGTGCCTTAACCTGCTCGCGGGTCAGGAACTGACATTCATCGACCAGCACGCAGTGGACAGGCTGTTTCGCATGTTCCGCAGCAATTTCCTCCTCCAGTTGCGTTTGCGCATTGAACAGCGCCGCAGGCGATGAGAGGCCAATACGGGAACTGACCTTGCCCGCGCCAAACCGATCATCAATTTCGGCGGTATAAACTAACGTTCTCATTCCGCGCTCCTGATAATTGTAGGAGGACTGTAAAAGTGCGGTAGATTTCCCTGCGTTCATTGCGGAATAATAAAAATAGAGTTGCGCCATTAATCTTTATCTCGAACTGTCACGAACAGAATGAGCAGAATTCTATCACAGGTAAACACAAATTATGGCGGTGATTAATTCGAACAAACTGCTTACAACTTCGCCATTGCTCATCTGCGTTTCCCCTGCGACTTATTCATCAGGGCGGCAATTTTAAAGAAGGCTTCTGCTGCGACTGCGGTGCTTTGCGCTTCGCTTTAGTTTGACACCCGCATCTCAACTTAAACGTTTCGGATTTTTCATAAAAGCTAATGCATAAATATCAATCGTTTTAAAGCCACCGCAGATTAAAACAAAGCGGTAATTTTAAATTTTATTATTGACTGCTTCTCTTATTTTACTATTGCAGTAATTTTTTGCCGCCACTATTATGAGCTGGCAGAACACCTCTTCATTAATATATTCAGAGATCAGGACAATGAGCGAAGCACTAAAAATTCTTAATAATATCCGTACATTACGCGCGCAGGCTCGAGAGTGTTCACTGGAAACGCTGGAAGAAATGCTGGAAAAACTCGAGGTCGTGGTTAATGAGCGCCGCGAAGAAGAGACACATGCAAAAGCCGAAAGTGAAGAGCGTACGCGTAAACTTGAACAATACAGAGAAATGCTGCTGGCCGATGGAATCGATCCCAATGAACTTTTAAGCGCCATGTCTGAAAGTAAAACATCGGGAAAAAGTAAGCGAGCTACGCGCCCGGCTAAATATCAATATGTCGATGAAAACGGCGAAACCCGGACCTGGACAGGTCAGGGCCGCACACCCGCGCTGATCAAAAAAGCGATTGATGAAGAAGGTAAACAGCTGGACGACTTTTTGCTTTAATAACGGCTAGTGCTTTTGCCATTGAGGCCACATTCGTTATGTGGCCCGCTGATGGCTCTGAAAAGGAAGCTCAGGCTTCCTTTTTACACCTTATAAAATTCACGATACCAGTCAACGAAGCGCTTAACGCCTTCTTCTACGTCCGTTTCAGGTCTAAAACCGATAGCCTGATAAAGTGCTTCAGTATCTGCGCTTGTTTCCAGCACATCACCTGGCTGCATTGGTAACAGGTTTTTCTTCGCCGTGACGCCCAGCGCCTTTTCAATCGCTTCAATATATTTAATCAGGCTAAGTGGCTGACTGTTTCCGATGTTATAGACGCGATAAGGCGCAGAACTGGTGGCAGGCGAGCCCTCTTCCACTGTCCACTGGTCGTTTTTTTGTGGAATGACATCCTGCAGGCGCACAATAGCTTCAGCAATGTCATCAATGTAGGTAAAGTCGCGCTTCATTTCGCCGCGGTTATAGACGTCAATCGCTTCGCCAGCAATCATGGCACGCGTAAATTTGAACAGCGCCATATCGGGACGACCCCACGGGCCATAAACGGTAAAAAAACGCAGTCCGGTGGTTGGCAGCTGATAAAGGTGTGAATAGGTATGCGACATAAGCTCATTGGCTTTTTTGGTCGCAGCATAGAGTGAAACCGGATGATCGACGCTGTCATCAGTGGAGAATGGCATTTTGCGGTTCAGTCCATAAACAGAACTGGATGATGCATACAGCAAATGCTCAATTTTATGATGACGACACCCTTCCAGAATATTTAAATGACCAGTCAGGTTTGCATCTGCATAGGCGTGAGGGTTATCGATTGAATAGCGTACACCTGCCTGCGCGCCGAGGTGAATCACGCGCTGAAAAGCATATTTTTCAAAAAGGGAGGCCATCGCAGTGCGATCCGCCAGATCCATTTTGATAAAAGTAAAACCGGGATGTTGAGAAATTAAATCGAGTCGGGATTGTTTCAGGCCGACATCATAATAATCGTTAAGATTATCGATGCCGACAATCTGATGACCGGCCGCCAACAGGCGTTGAGTGACATAAAATCCAATAAAGCCTGCGGCACCGGTCACCAGAATGTTCATAAATCCCTCGTTAATTACGCAATTTGAATAGACGCGCCGCGGCCGATTGCATAATAAACGAAACCGCGCTTGCTGATACGCTCTGGATCATACAGGTTGCGACCATCAAAAATCACGGGTTGCTTGAGAGAATTTTTAATAATGTCAAAGTCCGGGGCGCGGAAATTTTGCCACTCGGTACAGATGACCAGGCCATCTGCGCCTTGAAGCGCCGCTTCTTTGGTTCCCATCAGCTTCAGATCGCTGCGGTGACCGTAGATACGCTGTGCTTCATCCATGGCTTCCGGATCGAACGCCTGAACGCTTGCACCCGCTTCCCACAGTGCTTCCATCAGCACGCGGCTAGAGGCTTCACGCATATCGTCAGTGTTAGGCTTAAACGACAGGCCCCAGAGCGCAAAGGTTTTTCCGCTCAAATCGTCACCAAAGTGGCGTTTGATAAAAGCGGGAAGCTTGGTTTTCTGGCTGTCGTTAACATCTTCCACCGCCTGCAGCAGGCGTGGCTTATAGCCAATCGATTCTGCTGTGCGGATCAGCGCCTGAACATCTTTCGGGAAGCAGGAGCCACCGTAGCCGCAGCCGGGATAGATAAAGTGATAGCCGATACGGGAGTCAGAACCAATGCCCTGACGCACTTTCTCAACATCTGCACCCAGTAACTCTGCAAGGTTGGAGATCTCGTTCATGAAGCTGATTTTGGTCGCCAGCATGCAGTTTGCCGCGTACTTGGTCAGCTCCGCGCTGCGAATATCCATCACGATCATGCGATCGTGGTTGCGGTTAAACGGCTCATAAAGCTCGCGCAGCAGCTCTTCGACGTTATCGTTGTCTGTCCCCACGACAATACGCTCAGGACGCATGCAGTCGTTGACCGCTGCACCTTCCTTGAGGAATTCCGGGTTAGAAACCACGTCAAAAGTGAGGTTGACGCCGCGATCGCGCAGGGTCTCTTCCATTACGCTACGCACTTTATCCGCCGTTCCAACGGGAACCGTGGATTTATCAAGCACAACCTTATGATCCTGCATGTGCTGCGCAATGGTACGAGCAACGGCGGTCACATATTTAAGGTCAGCCGAACCGTCCTCATCGGGCGGCGTGCCCACAGCAATAAACTGCATAATGCCATGGTTAACGCCCTCTTTCGCATCGGTACTGAACTTAAGGCGCCCTGCCTCATAGTTCGACATCACCAGCGGCGTCAGGCCGGGTTCGAAAATGGGAATGATGCCTTTTTTCAGGTTTTCGACTTTTTGTGCGTCGACATCAATGCAGAGAACGTCATGTCCGACTTCGGCCAACACCGCAGCCTGAACCAGACCGACATAGCCGATACCAAATACAGTGACTTTCATCGAGTTATCCTGTGTTTATGAATTACTTTTTATTGCCCACTGCGCTATCAAGCCACTGAGAAAAGTCTTTGCCCAGCACTGGATGGCGAACACCATACTCAACGAATGCCTGCATGTAACCCAGCTTGTTACCGCAGTCATGGCTCACACCTTTCAGGTGGTAAGCTTCTACTGTCTCTTTCTCCATCAGCATGGCGATGGAGTCGGTCAGCTGTACTTCGCCACCTGCTCCCGGAGGCGTTTTCGCCAGCAGAGGCCAGATATCCGCAGACAGAACATAGCGGCCTACAACGGCAAGGTTAGACGGTGCTTCGGTTGCTTTCGGTTTCTCAACCACGCCAACCATGGGTGCGCTGTCGCCCGGCTGCAGTTCTGCACCCTGGCAGTCAACAACGCCGTAAGCCGTCACGTCAGCCACTGGCTCAACCATGATCTGGCTGCGGCCAGACTCGTCGAAACGGCTCAGCATTTCCGCCAGGTTGTCTTTGGTTGGGTTGGATTCATACTCGTCGATGATGACGTCTGGCAGAATAACGGCTACAGGCTCATCGCCAATCAGCGGATGGGCACACATGACAGCGTGACCAAGGCCTTTCGCGATACCCTGACGAACCTGCATGATGGTGACGTGCGGCGGGCAGATAGACTGGATTTCATCCAGCAGCTGGCGCTTAACGCGTTTTTCCAGCATGGCTTCCAGCTCAAAGCTGGTATCGAAATGGTTTTCAATGGAGTTTTTAGAAGAGTGCGTAACCAGCACAATTTCATTAATTCCTGCTGCGATGCACTCGTTAACGACATACTGAATTAACGGCTTATCAACCAGCGGCAACATTTCTTTTGGAATAGCTTTGGTCGCAGGGAGCATACGGGTGCCCAAACCTGCAACAGGGATTACCGCTTTTTTTACTTTTGACTTATAGGCAGACATCAAGATACCTCTCTTATAGGCCGTTCAAGTTAATACTTGATATGTCGGTTGAAATTCGGGAATGAGTATATCAGTTACCATCGAACGGATTTATCCTGGAAGGAGTCAATCCGCAGAATTTAAGACTATTACCCAAGTGTAAAGCTCACTTCTGGACCTGTCTTCAACAACGGCTGAATTTAAAATTTTTCATTTACACTTCAGCCGATAACATCAGGCGGATCCTGCCACCAGCACCCCATACGTGGCATTGCCAGCTGTCGGCATGCTGGCTGATCTGGTTAAGATGGGTGCTTCCCATAGTGCCAAGAGGAACACCATTACTGAGTTGAATTTGATGGGCGTGAACATGAAGCGTGGCGTTTAAGCCTGCTGAAACCAGAATGAGATTTCTCTGCACCCGATTGTAGTAACCAACCAGTAGCGGAAACTGCCCGCTCAGGTTGGCCTGACGTAACAGTAGGTTTACCTGACGCAGCAGGCCATTTAATTCCGGCAGCCGCTGCTTCTGCCCTGACAGCTGCTCCTGCAACAAGCCGTTGAACAAGGCGCGAAGGAGCAGCGCAGCCAGTACCCCATTGTCGCCAGCACGGGTGACGTCAAGGCAGTAAAAAGCAAGATCTTTATCGGACAACGCTGCGATATCCAGCACCAGCCCCGGCTGTTCAGCCATGGTTAACTGCCGATAGTTGACGCGGCAGCTGGCAACGGTCTGCTGCACCGGCGGCTGAAGCTGTTTAAGTAGTTTGGCGGCAGCGGCAGGGTCACGCACCAGCGCATCCCAGTCCTGGAATAGCTGTTCGTCTTCTTCCACCTTTGAAGTAAACATTGATGGATAGAGACACTCGAAGACCGCTTCGCGGAGGCGTTCAAAATTCTTTAACGGTTTAAGCAATACGTCCTGCACGCCAAGGCGCAGCACATGTGCGATATCCGCCATATTTTCCGTTGCTGAAATAATCAAAATGGGCACGCTGTTGCCGCGCGTGCGGATATGCTCAACAAACTGAATACCGTTCATACGCGGCATTTCCAGATCGCATATCACCAAATCCACATCATGCTGCTGCAGGTGGCCAATTCCATCAATACCGTCACCGGCTTCATACGTGCTGGCACCAAGCGCCAGCAAGAAGTTGTTTACCATAGAACGGAAAACGACCTCATCTTCGACAATGAGAATCTTTTTGCCGATTAGTGGTTTCTCCATTCTTTCCCCCTGCGTACCAGATCAATCAATAGTGGTTCATAAAACGCAGTTGCGCCTTTCAGAATTAGCCGAAGTAACACCTGTGAATGAACAACCTGATTATCTGTTACGCACCAGCGGTAATAGTTCATCCATTTTCTTCTCAACGGCGGCCTTGCCTGCCTCGATAGCTTCTGCAGCCCGGTGAAAGTCCAGCGTTGAAATCTGCGGACAAAACGGCTGTATCAGCACATCGGGCGGATCGCCTGCCATACGATTGCGTTTCAGGCGATTTTCCAGCACCTGGATGGATGTCGACATAATCTCCATCGCACCCGGCGTTTGCGTTACGCGACGGTGGGTAAATCCCACCAGCCGCTGTCGTATTTTTTTAGCCCAGCTAAGGGCGGCAGCAGAGACCTCTTCGTCGCCGTTTTGCGGTGTGACGGAGAGCAGGTCCTGCTGCATCAAATGCGCGTCATGCTGTAGATCGACGGCAATAACAATATCTGCACCCAACGCTCGCGTTAGCGAGACCGGAACAGGGTTAACAACGGCTCCATCTACCAGCCAATAACCATTGTAGCCGACCGGGGGTAATAAGCCTGGCATACTACAAGACGCTCGTACTGCCTGGTGCAGATCGCCCTCGGTTAACCATAATTCTCGACCGGTGCTCAAATTCGTTGCAATGACGCCAAAAGGTCTGGCGCAGCCCTCCAGGGTATCATGAGTGATAATCTGGCGAACATGATTAAATACGCGCTCACCGCGAAGCAGGCCGCCGCGCTGCCAGGAGAGGTCCATTAGCCGAATCACATCCCAGTAGCGAAAGGCGCTGACCCATTTTTCCATCTGCGGCAGGCGGTTGTTAACATAGGCGGCGCCCACCAGCGCGCCGACTGAACATCCTGCCACCACGTCTATCTCAATACCTGCTCGTGTCAGCGCGTTGATAACACCAATATGTGCCCATCCTTTGGCCGCGCCCGAACCTAACGCCAGTCCAATTTTAACCTGTCTCATTTACCCTCTGCTGCTGGCATCTGTGGATAGATTCACTGCGCCAGCTCGGCTACCATATGGCGTTATCCCTTTTTATCGCTCACAGGAGTCTTCGTGTCTGAAACCTGTCCTTGCTGCAGCGGGAAGCAGTATAGCTTATGTTGCGGTCCCTTTCTGACGGGTGAGCAATTACCTGAATCAGCCGAGCAGTTAATGCGCTCACGCTACACCGCTTATGCGATGCAGAATGTCAGCTGGCTGATTGACAGCTGGCATCCCAGCCAGCGTATACCTGATATGGCGCAGCGATTATCTGAAAGTTTCGCCAGCACCGATTGGCTAAGTCTGAATGTAACCTGTTGTAATCATGGAAGCCATGAGAATGAAGCTTTCGTGACTTTTTTTGCGCGTTACCGCGAGAATTCACAGATAAACGCTATTCACGAGCGTTCTCGCTTTCTTCGCGAGGATCAACGCTGGTACTATGTGGACGGAATCGCACCACAGGTTGGACGTAACGATCGCTGCCCGTGCGGCTCCGATAAAAAATACAAGAAGTGTTGTGGCTGAAAGAGATACAGCTCAACTGTTTTACCCATTCGCTTTGACAGGACTCTGATCGAGATGCAAGCGCAAACTATGCAACGAAAAGTTTTACGTACCATTTGCCCTGATGCGAAAGGTCTGATCGCTAAAATCACGAATATTTGCTACAAGCACGAGCTGAACATCGTGCAAAACAATGAATTTGTTGACCATCGTACCGGCCGCTTTTTCATGCGCACCGAACTTGAAGGCATTTTTAATGACAACACGCTGCTGGCCGATCTCGACAGCGCTCTGCCAGCAGGCTCTTCGCGTGAACTGAACAGCGCGGGCCGCCGTCGCGTGGTTATCCTCGTGACTAAAGAGGCGCACTGCCTGGGCGACCTGCTTATGAAAAGCGCGTTTGGTGGGCTGGACATGGAAATTGCCGCCGTCATTGGTAACCACGAAACGCTGCGCTCGCTGGTTGAACGTTTTGATATTCCTTTTGTACTGGTCAGTCACGAAGGTTTGTCGCGCGAAGAGCACGACAACCGCATGGCAGATGAGATCGATCGCTATCAGCCTGACTATGTTGTGCTGGCAAAATATATGCGCGTCCTCACCCCTGCTTTTGTTCAGCGCTATCCAAACCAGATTATCAATATTCACCACTCGTTCCTGCCGGCGTTTATTGGCGCTCGTCCTTATCACCAGGCCTACGAGCGTGGCGTGAAGATCATTGGTGCGACGGCACACTACGTAAATGATAATCTGGATGAAGGCCCCATCATCATGCAGGACGTGATTAACGTTGATCACAGCTATACCGCTGAAGAGATGATGCGTGCCGGACGCGACGTAGAAAAAAATGTGTTGAGCCGCGCACTGTACAAGGTGCTGGGTCAGCGCGTGTTTGTTTATGGCAACCGCACGATTATTCTTTAAGCGGGAGTGACGCTGAATTGCGTGTGAATTCAGCGTCGCGGGCAAAAAGTGGGCAAACGGTTCACATTTTTCTTTTGGGCGCTTTACACCTGGAACGCATTTGGTATGATGCGCCCCGCTTCAAGGCACAATGATTCAGGCCAGTGGTGGGATTCCCGAGCGGCCAAAGGGAGCAGACTGTAAATCTGCCGTCACAGACTTCGAAGGTTCGAATCCTTCTCC
>NZ_JABMIK010000006.1:0-267311 GCF_041386365.1 Pantoea sp. KPR_PJ
GTGCATCCGGGAGGATTCGAACCTCCGACCGCTCGGTTCGTAGCCGAGTACTCTATCCAGCTGAGCTACGGATGCATCGGAAAATGGCGGTGAGGCGGGGATTCGAACCCCGGATGCAGCTTTTGACCGCATACTCCCTTAGCAGGGGAGCGCCTTCAGCCTCTCGGCCACCTCACCATACGCGTTCTTGCGAACTGTGCATCAGAACGTTGTTTCTGCTCATCGGCACTGCGTGGCGCACATATTACTTTCCCGGACTTATAAGTCAAACAATTTTTCCCACCATCTGATCGTTTGCACAAATGACACTCAATTGGTGCAATTTGCCGACAAAAAGAGTGATTTATCAACAGTGAAAACCGATAACAGAGAAATTTTGCAAGAGAACGGCTCACCAGAAACAGCGGAAAAAAACGGGGAAGACGCGAGAAGAAAGAGAGAAAAGCGGTCGCGCCTCGCAGGAGCCTGCGAGGCGCTAAATCCGTTAGTAACTCGTTTGCTGAGTTTTTTCGGCCTGAATGCGCTGATAAATCTCTTCGCGATGCACAGAGACCTCTTTCGGTGCGTTTACACCGATACGAACCTGGTTACCTTTCACTCCCAGCACCGTTACAGTCACCTCATCGCCAATCATGAGGGTTTCACCAACTCGACGAGTTAGAATAAGCATTCTTTGCTCCTTGAAAGATTAAAAGAGTCGGGCTCTGTTCGGGCTCCCGGCATTATCCATCATTTAACGCTGAACATTGACTATGACAAATACACCAATGTACGTCGCTACGCCAATACATTCTGCTGATAGTTAGTTTAGCCGAAATACACTACATCGACCTGACTTTGTCATTACTTGATGCACATGGTGTTAAAAAGCGCCAGAACCTTAGTTCCTGGCGCTTTTCACGATGCATTGTTCTATTTATTACAGGCGGCTGCTAACCCAGCTTTCAACCCCTGCCAGTGCGCCTTTCAGCGCCTGCGCATCGGTACCACCGGCCTGCGCCATATCGGGACGCCCGCCGCCTTTACCGCCAACCTGCTGCGCCAGTTCGCCGATCAGCTCGCCCGCCTTGACACGATCGGTGACATCTTTGGTCACGCCCGCAATCAACGACACCTTCCCTTCTGCTACGGTCGCCAGCACAATCACCGCCGAACCCAGCTGATTTTTCAGATCGTCGACCATGGTACGTAACATTTTTGGCTCAACATTGCTCAGTTCGCTTACCAGCAGTTTTACGCCCTTGATGTCGATAGCGTTACTGCTTAGTGATGCACTTTCCTGGGCGGCCTGCTGGTCGCGCAGTTGCTGCAATTCTTTTTCCAGCACGCGGATATGATCAACCAGTCCACGCACTTTATCGTTCAGATTGCTGTTGTTGGCTTTCACCAGCTGCGCGATCTCCTGCAGCTGATTGCTCTGCGCATAGACCTGTGACAGCGCATTTTCACCGGTTACGGCTTCTATACGACGTACGCCTGCGGCCGTACCCGATTCGGTAAGAATACGGAACAGGCCGATGTCTCCAGTGCGAGCGGCGTGCGTGCCACCGCAAAGCTCAATGGAAAAATCCCCCATTGTCAGTACGCGCACACGCTGGTCATATTTTTCACCAAACAGCGCCATCGCGCCTTTGCCTTTCGCTGCGTCGATATCCATCACGTCAGTTTCAACGGTCAGGTTGCGGCGAATTTGCGCATTGACAATTTCTTCTACCTGGCGAATCTCCTGCGGTTTCATCGCCTCAAAATGCGAGAAGTCGAAACGCAGATATTTATCGTTCACCAGCGATCCTTTCTGCGCAACGTGCTCACCCAGCACCTGGCGCAGCGCCGCGTGCAACAGGTGGGTTGCAGAGTGATTCAAACGAATGCGCGCGCGACGTGCCTCATCCACCTCAGCCTCAACACGATCGCCGATACGCAGGTGACCAGAGGTCAGCTTACCGATATGGCCGATAGCCTGACCATATTTTTGTGTATCCTGAACGCTAAATTCAGCATTCTTCCCTTTCAACTGCCCGGTATCGCCAACCTGTCCGCCTGATTCACCATAAAATGGCGTCTCATCCAGCACGACCACCGCTTCCTGTCCCGCCGCAACATCGTCAACCGCAACGCCATCAACATAAATGGCTTTAACCGTCGCCGTCAGATCGAGCTGGTCATAGCCTTTGAAAGCGGAGGCTGCATCAATGCTGATGACATTACTGTAGTCCGCACCGAACCCGCTGGCTTCACGTGCGCGCTGGCGCTGCTGCTCCATCGCTTTTTCGAAACCCGCTTCATCAATTTTCAGGTTGCGTTCGCGACATACGTCAGCCGTCAGATCAACCGGGAAACCAAAGGTGTCATAGAGGCGGAAGACGGTTTCGCCATCAAGCGTATCACCCTGTAACTTCGCCAGCTCCTCGTCCAGCAGCGTCAGGCCGCGCTCCAGCGTTTTAGCGAACTGCTCTTCTTCGGTTTTAAGAACAGTTTCAACCTGGCTCTGCTGACGCTTCAGATCGTCACCTGCCGCACCCATCACCTCGACCAGCGGCGCAACCAGCTTGTAGAAAAACGCCTCTTTTGCCCCCAGCATGTTGCCGTGGCGTACCGCACGACGAATGATACGACGCAGCACATAACCGCGGTTCTCGTTCGACGGGATCACGCCGTCAGCAATCAGGAAGGCGCACGAACGAATATGGTCGGCGATAACGCGCAGCGATTTATTGCTGAGGTCCGTTGCGCCAGTCACTTCGGCAACCGCTTTGATCAATTTGTCAAAGAGATCGATTTCATAGTTGGAGTTAACGTGTTGCAGCACGGCGGAGATACGTTCCAGCCCCATGCCAGTGTCAACCGAAGGCTTTGGCAGCGGCAGCATAGTGCCATCCGGCTGACGGTTGAACTGCATGAAGACAATATTCCAGATCTCAATATAGCGATCGCCATCTTCTTCCGGGCTGCCCGGAGGTCCGCCCCAGATATGGTCGCCGTGATCGTAGAAAATTTCGCTGCACGGACCGCAAGGGCCGGTATCGCCCATCTGCCAGAAGTTATCAGAAGCGTAGGCGCTGCCTTTGTTGTCGCCAATACGGATAATACGCTCGCGCGGCACGCCAATATCGTTAGCCCAAATGTCATAGGCTTCGTCGTCGGTCTCATAGACGGTGACCCACAGACGCTCTTTCGGCAGAGCGAACCAGGTCTCCCCTGTCAGCAGTTCCCAGGCGTAAGCAATCGCCTCTTTCTTGAAATAGTCACCAAAGCTGAAGTTACCCAGCATTTCAAAGAAAGTGTGGTGACGGGCGGTATAGCCAACATTTTCCAGATCGTTGTGCTTGCCACCGGCGCGCACGCAGCGCTGCGAGGTGGTCGCACGCGAATAGTCGCGCTTGTCCTGACCGAGGAAAACATCTTTGAACTGGACCATTCCGGCGTTGGTAAACAGCAGCGTCGGATCGTTATTCGGTACGAGGGAGCTGCTGGCTACAACCTGGTGTCCCTTGCTATGGAAAAAGTCGAGAAACGCTTGACGGATCTCAGCAGTGCTCTTGCTCATATATATCCTGGAATCACGCTAACGAAGGTTCCGTCCTGTCAGACAAGCCGCATCCGCGCAGCTTTACCGTTCAGCGGAACAAAAAAAGTGGGAATAAGATAAATTTTCTTCACTGGGAAGTAAAACCCCGTGCGGCCTCTAGTCATCAAAATTTCGAAAAACGGCCTGAATATCTTCCATGAAAAAGCCTTTTGACTGCAAAAAGCGCTGAACTTTGGCTTTAGCCTTCCATTCTGATGGCAAAGGATGACCGAACTTGCGCTCTGCCAGCTGTGCTGCACAGGCGGCCCAGTCGATTTCACAGGCTTCCATTGCGATATCAATCTCCGGGCGTGCCACGCCTTTTTGTCCCAGCTCCAGCCGGATACGCTGTGGGCCGTAACCTTTACGGCTGCGGCTTTGAATAAAGCGCTCGGTGAAGCGTTCATCATTCAGCCAGCCATTCTCCTGACACCAGCCGATGACTTTATCCAGCTGCGCATCGGTAATGATTTCAGGTTCGTTCTGCTGAAGAAAGGCGGCACGCTGTACAGACTGCTGTAGTTTACGGCGCAGTTCAGCTTCGCTGTGATCGCGCTGCGTCAGAATACGCATGGCGCGGTCAAGCAGACGCGAAAAAGGAATTTCCTTCGGTTGCGGTTGTTCAGTCATAGGACTCACCTGGCTAGAAAGGAAGAGAATTATGGCGGCAGAGCGGGGAGGAAAAAAGAGAGGATCGGTGAAACGAAAAACGGGAGTGGTTGCCCACCCCCGTTACAGGATTAAAAATCTTCGTTGGTTTCACTGGCAGCGTCTTCCAGGGCACCGGCAGAGGCATCAGTGGCTCCCCCTTCGGTCGCCGCGCTGTTCAGCAGCATCTCACGCAGTTTTACATCCAGTTCGTTAGCGATCGCTGGGTTTTCCTTGAGGAAGTTTGTCGCGTTCGCTTTACCCTGACCAATCTTGTCACCGTTGTAGCTATACCAGGCACCGGCTTTTTCCACCAGCTTGTACTTAACGCCCAGGTCAACCAGCTCGCCGAAGGTGTTGATGCCTTCGCCATACATGATCTGGAACTCAGCCTGTTTAAACGGCGCAGCAATTTTGTTCTTCACCACTTTCACGCGGGTTTCGCTACCGACCACTTCATCGCCCTCTTTAATCGCGCCGATACGACGAATATCAAGACGGACAGAGGCATAGAACTTCAGCGCGTTACCACCGGTTGTGGTTTCCGGGTTACCGAACATCACACCAATCTTCATACGAATCTGGTTGATGAAGATCAGCAGCGTATTAGACTGCTTCAGGTTACCTGCCAGCTTACGCATGGCCTGGCTCATCATACGCGCCGCGAGGCCCATGTGAGAGTCACCGATTTCACCTTCAATCTCTGCTTTTGGCGTCAGCGCCGCAACAGAGTCGACAATGATGACGTCAACAGCACCAGAACGCGCCAGCGCATCACAGATTTCCAGCGCCTGCTCACCGGTATCCGGCTGAGAACAGAGCAGGTTATCAATGTCGACACCCAGCTTTTTAGCGTAAACCGGATCCAGCGCATGTTCTGCATCGATAAAGGCGCAGGTTTTGCCTTTACGCTGTGCCGCAGCAATAACCTGCAGCGTCAGCGTGGTTTTACCGGACGATTCCGGACCATAGATTTCGACGATACGGCCCATTGGCAGACCGCCCGCGCCCAGCGCGATATCCAGTGAAAGCGAGCCGGTAGAAATAGTCTCTACGTCCATTGAGCGGTCTTCACCCAGGCGCATGATGGAGCCTTTACCGAATTGCTTTTCAATCTGGCCCAGCGCGGCAGCTAAAGCTTTCTGTTTGTTTTCGTCAATTGCCATTTCTACTCCTGACTCATACGGGGGTAAGCACGCTACAAATGCCTGCTCGCTTTCTGTTGCTGCTAATTATACTGTATAGTCATACAGTATCAAGCTTAATTTGCCAAAAAATCGTCCTGTAATGTCTGCAGTGCAAAGGCCACAGACTGACGACGAACAGCCTCACGATCGCCTTGAAAATGCTGGCGTTTTGCCATGGTTACGCCATCAGGTCCGACGAAGCCAAACCACACGGTACCTACCGGCTTATCGGTGCTGCCGCCATCGGGTCCAGCGATGCCGCTAACCGATACCGCATAGTCCGCACGAGCAGCACGTTGAGCCCCCTGAGCCATCTCCCGCACCACCGCCTCACTCACAGCACCATACTGTGCTAGCGAGTCGGCAGAAACGCCTACCAGCTCTTGCTTGGCCTCGTTGCTATAGGTAACAAAACCGCGCTCAAACCACGCGGAACTGCCGCTGATATCAGTAAACACTTTAGCAATCCAGCCCCCTGTACAGGATTCGGCACAGGTAACGGTTGCCTTTGCCGCCTTCAGATGGTTACCAATGGTCATGCTCAGACGCTGTAGTTCCCGATCGTTCATGCCGTCTTATCCTTTCAGCTTAGTAGAGAGAACATGGTGTAAGAAAAGGACATTTTCAACCCGCCCTGTCAGAAGTCTGATGGCTTTGCGCAGCGCCTCTCAGGCGTGAGACGCCTTTTTCACCGCGACGATAAAAAGACGCGGAAAGGCCAGCAAAATGCGCCCATCAGCGCGCACAGGATAAGCCTGTTGCAGCGCCTGATGATACTGTTCCAGAAAACGCGTTTGCTCATCAGCGTCAAGTGCATTGAGAAACGGCCGTAGCCCGGTAGCTTGCAGCCAGGTAATGATTGCCTGCGCGTCAGGCATAACGTGATAGTAAGTGGTGCGCCAGATATCCACCTCGCAGCCGGCCCGGGTCAGCAGATCGTAATAGCCATCACCGGTGAGCAGTGGCTTACGCTCTACCGCACCGATACGCTGCCGCCAGGGATCGCATGCGGCGATTTCGCGCATCAGACGATGTGTAGGTTCCTGCAAATTATCGGGCATCTGTATCGCCAGTGCGCCGCCCGTGTCCAGCTGCTCTGCCAGATGGGGGAATAGCCTGTTGTGCTCTCCCAGCCACTGCAGTGATGCATTGGCATAAATGACCTGCTGGGGCTCTGGCGCCCGCCAGTGGCGAATATCCTCTTTGATAAACAGGCAGTGAGGCAGCCGTTGCCGCGCCTGTTCCAGCATCGCTTCAGAGCTGTCAAGACCACAGATTTGCGCGTCAGGCCAGGTGTTAGCCAGCAGTTCCGTGCTGTTACCTGGGCCACACCCCAAATCAGTGACAAAGCGAACATCCGTAACGGGTATACGCGACAGCAGCTCATACGCAGGTCGCGTTCTTTCCGATTCAAACTGCCGATAGAGCTGCGGGTTCCAGTCCTGCATGTTCGACCTCTCCTCTTCGTTAACCAGACGCGAAAAAGTGCGATGCGCTGCCCAATTCTACACGCTGCGGTGGCAAGCGTCGCCGCTGGGAATTAAGTTAAAACATTGTTTCATTTTTTACCTCATTCAGGAGCATTTATGATCGCGCAACCTGCATTTTCCGGCGTATGGTGCCCATCTGTAACGCCTTTTACGCTACAGGGGCAGCCAGATATTGATGCGCTGGGCTGTCATTTCTCTCGCCTGAATACCTCGGGTATCGATGCTTTATTACTAATGGGCAGTATTGGGGAATTTGCCTCACTGACGCAGCAGGAACGTTTGCTACTGATCCGGGAAACGCGCCAGCTCACACCGCTGACGCTGGTCGCCAATATCTCCAGCACCTGTGTGGCGGATATGCTGGCGCTGGCCGAGGCCGCCTGGCAAAATGCGTTCGATGCGGTGATGGTGCTGCCGCCCTATTACTATGGACAGACCCAGCAGCAGCTGCTGCGCTATTTCCGCGAGATGGATAAACAGATCGGCGGCAAGTGGTTCGCCTATAACTTTCCGGCACGTACCGGCTGCGACCTCACGCCGGCGCTGGTAAGCCAGCTGGCAGCCGAACTGCCTGACTTTGCCGGGATTAAAGATACGGTTGACTGCCTTTCACACACGCGCGCACTGATTGAAGAGACCAAAAAAGTGCGCGACGATTTCGCTGTGCTCTCCGGCTACGATGAGTACCTGCTGCCGAACCTGCTGGCAGGCGGTGCGGGCGTCATTTCCGGCCTGAATAACATTGTGCCGGAGCTGTTTGCGGCAGCGAAGCAGGCATGGCGCGAGCAGGACATGGCGGCGCTGGCATCGTTTCAGCAGCGCATTGGCAGGCTAATGGCGATTTATGCTATTGGAGATGATTTTGTCACGACAATCAAAACGGCAGTATCACGTCGCTTTGATTCAATGAGCAGCCTGTCGCGCAACGTTGGCGGTACGCTCAGCGCGCAGCAGTGCGAAGCCATCGATCGTCTGTTTGAGTAAATGAGAGAGGCGGGCGCAGAGTGCGCCCCGCCTGCCTAGCCGCGCTTCACAAACTCTGACTTCAGTTTCATCGGACCAAAGCCCTCGATCTTACAGTCGATATTGTGATCGCCTTCGACCAGACGGATGCCCTTCACGCGCGTGCCAATCTTAAGCGTGGAAGAACTGCCCTTTACCTTGAGATCTTTGACCACGGTAACCGTATCGCCATCCTCCAGCACATTACCGTTGGCATCGCGAACCACCAGGCGTTCGGCGGCGTTATCCCCTTCGCTCAGCGACCAGATATGACCGCAGGAAGGACAGTTAAGATTGTCGCCCTCCTGCCAGCTGTAATCAGCCTGACAAAGGGGACAGGCGGGAAGTGATTGCATAACAGCTCCTGAAACTAACGAGATGATGACGTCTGAGGGACGCCATCATATACCCTTACAGTTATTAAGGACAGCAATCAGAACAGGGTGCCGCTGCGCGCTTTGCTGACAGCCTCCCCCAGTTGCCATACCGCCATTGCGTAATGCGTACTGTGGTTATAGCGGGTAATAACATAGAAGTTAGGCAAGCCGTACCAGTACTGGTAGCTGGTCCCCATATCCAGCCGCAGCAGGCTGACCTGTGTCGTGCCGTCTAACAAGCCCTGCGGAGAGAGGCCTGATGCCGCCAGCATCTCTGGCGTGTAGCGGGTCTTGAAACCATTTTCCAGCAGGGGTGCCTGACCGCTGGCAGGAACGGCAACGCTTTCGCCGCTACGCCAGCCGTGCTCTTTAAAGTAGTGTGCTACGCTGCCAATCGCATCAACCGGATCCCACAGGTTGACATGCCCGTCACCATTGAAATCAACGGCATATTGCTGATAGGAAGAGGGCATAAACTGGCCATACCCCATCGCACCGGCAAAAGATCCTTTCAGATCCAGCGGATCGTCCTGTTCATTGCGTGCCATCAGCAGGAAGGTTTCCAGCTCGCTGCTGAAATAGCTGGCGCGACGCGGATAGTTGAACGACAGCGTGGCCAGCGCATCAAGAATGCGGGTTTTACCCATCACTCGGCCCCAGCGTGTCTCCACGCCAATAATGCCAACAATAATCTCTGGCGGCACGCCATAGACCTGCTGAGCCCGGGCGAGCGCATCCTGATACTGATTCCAGAAAGCCACGCCGTTTTGCACATTGTCTGGCGTAATGAACTGATTGCGATAGCGGATCCACGCGCCGTTTGGTCCAGAGGGTGGCGTGTAGGCAGGTGCCTGACGATCCATCAGGCGTAGCACATAATCCAGGCGTTTTGCCTGACCGATGACGGCATGCAGCTGCTGGCGGTCAAAGCCATGCTTTTCCACCATCCGGTCGATAAACTGCTCAGCGGCAGGATTGCCGGCAAAGTCGCCAAACATAGGCTGGACAGCATGCGACTGTTCCAGCAGAAAGCCCCCTTTCGGCGCGGCCAGCGTAGCGGGCTGCGGCGCGGATTCAGGTTTACTGCTGCAGGCGGCCAGGAGGGCGATAAGCGGAAATAAGGTGATCTTAAAACGCATTTGATATCCATAAGCATGCAGTGAAGGTAACAAATTATGGTAAACATTCACTCCCAGAATGGACAGGGCGAAACGTAAAAATAGCGCCAGCAAATAGCTGCGGGCTGATGCCAAAGTGCCTGCAACCACTCTCCCTTTCTCACTGGCAAACTGAGAGCCACGCCGCAAACCTGTTTTAAAACAGTGATTTGTTGCATTCAACACCCGCAAAAGGGATAAGGTACTCACCCTGAGGTTTGCCTGACATGCAAAGGGAGTCGATACCCGTGAACACTAACCCTGTTATCTGGCTGACAGCAGGCGCACTGGCGCTTTGTCTCGGCAGCTTTCTCAGCGTCGTCGTCTACCGCTTGCCGCTGATGGTGCTGCAACCGCAGCCTGGCTTTTCGCTGGTTTTTCCTCGCTCTCACTGTCCGACCTGCAAGCAGTCGGTGTACCTTGTCGATTGCATTCCACTGCTTAGCTGGCTGCTCCTGCGCGGCCGCTGCCGTCATTGTCATCAGCCAATACCCTGGCGCTATCCGGCGATCGAGCTTACCAGCGCGGCGATCGGTCTGCTGCTGACGTTATGGCTGCCGTGGGACGGCACACTGCTGGCGGCCCTGCTGATGAGCTATTTTCTGCTGGTGCTGTCGCTGATTGATCTTCACTGCCAGCTGCTTCCGGATGCGCTGACCTTGCCGCTGCTCTGGCTCGGCCTGCTGCTGCATAGCTGCTCTGTAATGCCAACTGGCACGCCGGCGGACGCGATTCTCGGCGCAGCCAGCGGCTACCTGCTGTTTCGGCTGCTGGCCTGGGCCTATCGCAATGTGCGTCATCGAGAAGCCCTGGGCGGCGGCGATGCCAAACTGCTGGCGGCGCTGGGTAGCTGGCTCGGCTGGCAACCCCTGCCCCTGCTGTTAATGATTGCCTCTGGCCTGGGTGTGGTCTGGGTACTACTGGCACGGCTACTCAGACAACGCTCGCTGCATCAGCCCTTCCCCTTTGGTCCTTGCCTGGCTCTGGCAGGGGAAAGCCTCCTGCTCGCCAGTCTGGGATAGCGAGATCTGTTCTGTTTTTGCGTTACGTCTCGCACGGACAGAGATTCAGGCAGGATTCCGTTAGGCTTTTACGTCACTGCCTGATAACGTCACGAGCGGGTAAACAGGGGGTGCCTGTGGCGAGCGGCGGGCAGCATCGGAGGGTGAACGAAGCAGAAAGCCTCCTGACTAACCGCTCAACAGCGGCAGCCTTGATGTTCAGGTTGCAACTTTTCATAATGGCACCAGATATTGCTTATCTCACAGCCAGGGCGGCGTGAAACCGTGCCTCCTCCCTGTCTCTTAGCGGGTATATCCCGTGACATACGCCAGAATACGCAGTCCGATGCAAGGCTTGCCCAATAACCGAATGATTTAAGAGTTAATTATTTATGAACAAGTCAGCCGATAAGGACATCACCGCTCATACGCCGATGATGCAGCAATATCTGCGTCTAAAGGCCGAACACCCCGACATCCTGCTGTTTTACCGCATGGGCGACTTTTATGAGCTGTTTTACGACGACGCAAAGCGCGCCTCACAGCTGCTGGACATTTCCCTTACCAAACGCGGCGCATCAGCGGGCGAACCAATTCCGATGGCGGGCGTGCCCTATCATGCGGTAGAGAGCTATCTGGCGAAGCTGGTTCAACTGGGCGAATCCGTGGCCATCTGTGAGCAGACTGGCGATCCGGCGCTCAGCAAAGGTCCAGTGGAGCGCAAAGTCGTCCGTATTGTGACGCCGGGCACTATCAGCGACGAAGCGCTGCTCCAGGAGCGCCACGACAACCTGCTGGCCGCCATCGTGCAAAGCCCACAAGGATTTGGCTACGCTACGCTGGATATCAGCTCCGGCCGCTTCCGCCTGAGCGAGCCGGTGGATACAGAAACCATGGCCGCCGAGCTACAGCGCACCAACCCTGCTGAACTGCTCTATCCGGAAGACTTTCAGGCGATGGCGCTGATCGATCAGCGTCGCGGCCTGCGCCGCCGTCCGCTGTGGGAATTTGAGATTGATACCGCGCGCCAGCAGCTGAATTTACAGTTCGGTACCCGTGACCTCAACGGCTTCGGCGTAGAGCAGGCGTATCGTGCGCTGCGGGCAGCAGGTTGCCTGCTGCAATATGTTAAGGATACGCAGCGCACCAGTCTGCCGCATATCCGTTCGCTCAGCATGGAGCGCCAGCAGGACAGCATCATTATGGATGCTGCTACGCGCCGAAATCTGGAGATTACTCAGAATCTGGCGGGCGGCACGGAAAACACGCTGGCAGCGGTGCTGGATCGAACCGTTACGCCGATGGGCAGCCGCATGCTCAAGCGCTGGCTGCATATGCCGCTGCGCGACGCGCAGGTAATTCATCAGCGTCAGGAGGCCATTGCCGAACTGCAGTCCCTGAGTGATACGCTACAGCCCATCCTGCGTCAGGTTGGCGATCTGGAGCGTATTCTGGCGCGTCTTGCGCTGCGCACAGCACGTCCGCGCGACCTGGCGCGTATGCGTCACGCCTTTCAGCAGCTGCCGGAGCTGAATGCCCTGCTGGCTAACGTCGACTCCAGCGCCCTGATTCGCCTGCGCGAACGTATGGGAGAATTCACCGAACTGCGCGAGCTGCTGGAAGCGGCAGTGATTGAGTCCCCGCCGGTATTGATCCGCGATGGCGGCGTCATTGCGCCAGGCTATAACGCAGAGCTGGATGAGTGGCGCGCGCTGGCAGATGGTGCCACCGACTACCTCGACCGGCTGGAGATCCGCGAACGCGAAAAGCTGGGCCTCGACACGCTAAAGGTGGGATTCAATGCCGTTCATGGCTACTACATTCAGGTCAGCCGTGGGCAGAGCGATCAGATGCCGATGCACTATGTGCGCCGCCAGACGCTGAAGAACGCCGAGCGCTATATTATCCCTGAACTCAAAGAGTACGAAGATAAGGTGCTGACCTCGAAGGGTAAGGCGCTGACGCTGGAGAAGAGCCTTTACGACGCTCTGTTCGATCAGCTGCTGCCGCATCTGGAAGCGCTGCAACTAAGTGCCGCCGCACTCGCCGAACTGGATGTACTCAGCAATCTGGCAGAACGTGCCTGGACACTCAACTACTGTCGCCCCACCCTACAGGATAAGCCAGGCATCAGGATTACCGGTGGGCGCCATCCGGTGGTTGAGCAGGTGCTGAAAGAGCCCTTCATCGCGAACCCGCTGTCGCTTGCACCGCAGCGCCGCATGCTGATCATTACCGGCCCAAATATGGGGGGAAAAAGTACCTATATGCGCCAGGCCGCGCTGATTGCGCTGATGACCTGGATCGGCAGCTTTGTGCCGGCTGACGAGGTCACTATCGGTCCCATGGACCGTATCTTCACGCGTATAGGTGCAGCGGATGACCTGGCGTCGGGCCGTTCTACTTTTATGGTGGAGATGACAGAGACCGCTAATATCCTGCACAACGCCACCGAGCACAGCCTGGTGTTGATGGATGAGATAGGACGCGGGACTTCAACCTATGACGGGTTATCGCTGGCGTGGGCCTGTGCGGAGAGCCTGGCGAACCGCATCAAGGCAATGACGCTGTTTGCCACCCATTACTTTGAACTGACAACGCTGCCGGAAAAAATGGCGGGCGTATTTAACGTTCACCTGGATGCGGTGGAGCACGGCGACACCATCGCCTTTATGCATAGCGTGCAGGAAGGCGCGGCCAGCAAGAGCTATGGCCTGGCGGTAGCAGCGCTGGCTGGCGTGCCGAAAGACGTCATTAAGCGTGCACGTAACAAACTCAAGGAGCTGGAGACACTGTCGAATCACTCCGTCTCTTCAACCGTTGATGGTTCACAGCTGCCGCTGCTGGTAGAAGAAACCTCGCCCGCGGTAGAAGCGCTGGAGACGCTGGATCCCGACACGCTGACGCCGCGCCAGGCGCTGGAGTGGATCTACCGACTGAAGTCGCTGGTGTGATATGGCGACAGCGGGCTTACTCCTGGCCCGCTCTCCTGAGCAGGCCAGAAAAATCACAGGCAATAAAAAAGCGGTGGCATCGGCCACCGCTTTTTTTCACTTACAACGTTGTCAGTTATTCACGAAACAGTGCTTCAATGTTGAGGCCCTGTGCCTGCAGGATCTCACGCAGGCGACGCAAACCTTCAACCTGAATCTGACGCACACGCTCGCGGGTCAGACCGATTTCACGGCCCACATCCTCAAGCGTTGCCGCTTCGTAGCCTAACAGGCCGAAACGACGCGCCAGCACTTCACGCTGCTTGGCGTTCAGTTCGAACAGCCACTTAACGATACTCTGCTTCATATCGTCATCCTGCGTGGTGTCTTCCGGACCGTTGTCTTTTTCATCGGCCAGAATATCCAGCAGCGCTTTTTCGGAATCACCGCCCAGCGGCGTATCAACCGAGGTGATGCGCTCGTTGAGACGCAGCATGCGGCTGACATCATCAACAGGTTTATCCAGCTGCTCCGCGATCTCTTCTGCACTCGGCTCGTGGTCGAGCTTGTGAGAGAGTTCACGCGCCGTGCGCAGATAAACGTTCAGCTCTTTAACAATGTGAATCGGCAGACGAATAGTACGGGTTTGATTCATGATCGCCCGTTCAATAGTCTGACGGATCCACCAGGTGGCGTAAGTTGAGAAACGGAAACCCCGCTCTGGGTCAAATTTCTCAACAGCACGGATTAACCCGAGGTTACCCTCTTCAATCAGGTCAAGCAGCGCAAGACCACGATTGCTGTAACGGCGGGCAATCTTAACCACCAGTCGTAAGTTACTTTCAATCATGCGGCGGCGAGAGGGAATATCGCCCCGTAATGCACGGCGAGCGAAGAACACTTCTTCCTCTGCCGTTAACAGCGGGGAATAGCCAATCTCCCCGAGATAGAGCTGCGTCGCATCCAAAACGCGCTGCGTCGCACCCTGTGACAACAACTCTTCTTCCGCTACGTCGTTATCGCCAGGTTCGTTTTCAACAAGAGCCTTCTCATCAAAAACCTCAGCTCCATTCTCCTCGAATTCCGCATCTTCATGTAACTCGTTTACTTTCAGCGTATTCTGGCTCATAAGCGGCTCCTACCCGTGATCCCAGGGCAGAACAGCAGGGTTCTGCCGGTTTATCGCTGCGGTAAATAACGCAACGGGTTTACGGATTTCCCCTTGTAACGAATTTCAAAATGTAATCTAACTGAACTGGTTCCGGTGCTACCCATGGTAGCGATCTTTTGCCCCGCCTTAACTTCCTGTTGTTCCCGGACCAGCATTGTATCGTTGTGGGCGTAGGCACTCAGATAATCATCATTGTGTTTAATGATGATCAGGTTGCCGTAACCCCGGAGCGCGTTGCCTGCGTACACTACCCGTCCTGATGCGGTAGCGACAACAGGTTGTCCGCGCGAACCAGCGATATCGATTCCCTTATTCCCCCCTTCAGAGGCGGAGAAGTTATCGATAATCTTCCCGTCGGTCGGCCAACGCCAGCTTCCAACAGGTGTGGAACTGTTCGTTGTGCTGCTGACCGTAGGCGGTGCGGCAACCACGGGAGGAACTGTTGTCGTTGCAACATTTGTCCCCTTCGACGGCAACATTTTGCTACCAGAAGAATTACCCGAATCATCAGAATACGTAATAACTGGTTGCTGTGCAACAGGGGCTTGTTTAATTTGCGGCGTGGTCGGAACACCGCCCTGCGTTGCATCCGCGGCGGTAATCGCATTGCCACCTGTAATCGGCTGCCCTGAACCGTTACCTACCTGCAGCGTCTGGCCGACATTCAGGCCGTACGGGGCTGGAACGTTGTTGCGCTGGGCCAAATCGCGGAAGTCATTGCCGGTAATCCAGGCAATATAGAACAGCGTATCGCCACGCTTGACGGTATAAGTTTCGCCAGCGTAACTACCTTTAGGAATATTCTGATAACTACGGTTGTACACGATACGACCGTTTTGCGTCTGGACATTATCATTGCCGCTAACCATTGCACCGCTGCTCGGTGCGGAAGGTACGGAATGGCTAATCATTCCGCCCTGGTTTGGTGTAGCAGGAACGCCGCCTGACGCGCTAAGCATGCCACCGCTGCTGCCATTATCTCCAACCTGGCTAATGGGTGCTTGTGTGTTGTCGCCTGAACTACAGCCTGCCAGCCAAAATCCTACCAGAGAAAGCGCCGCAAGACGGCGTAACTTAAATACTGGGCTTCCCGTGCTCATTGTTCCCCCGTGATGGCAAACCTGAATAATGCTGTTTTGCAAACATACCAGCACAATGCTCTGCAAGAGGCATTGAAGCCCGCGTGTTCCGCAATGAAAATGGATAGTAACAAGATCAAAAGGATGGTGCTATGAAACAGTTGTGAAGAAATACGTAGGGAAAATCTCAGGCCAGGTCACCCTGAACCAGCGGAACAAAGCGCACCGGTTCGATGCTTTCTTCAACAATATCATTCCCCTGACGGCGCAAACGCTTCAGCACCTGCTGATCGTCCCCGACCGGCAGCACCATGATGCCGCCTTCATCCAGCTGTGCAATCAGCGCAGTCGGAATTTCAGGCGGTGCGGCGGTAACGATAATCGCGTCAAAGGGGCCACGCGCTGGCCAGCCCTGCCAGCCGTCGCCGTGGCGTGTTGAAACATTATGCAGGTCGAGCTGTTTCAGGCGGCGCTTCGCCTGCCACTGTAACCCTTTAATACGCTCAACGGAGTAAACATGATCGACCAGATGCGCCAGGATAGCCGTCTGGTAACCGGAACCTGTGCCAATTTCCAGCACGCGCGAATGGGGCTGTAGCGCCAGCAGCGCCGTCATGCGCGCTACCATATAGGGCTGCGAGATGGTCTGGCCCGAACCGATAGGCAAGGCGACGTTATCCCAGGCTTTATGCTCAAAAGCCTCGTCGATAAAGCGCTCACGCGGTACCTCGGCGATCGCCTTTAACAGGTTCTCATCGTGAATGCCTTGCTGACGGAGCTGCGCCAGCAGCGCCTCAATCCGCCGGTTCACCATGCGAGCGTGACCTCCGACTTATTCAACCAGTCGATAAGCACATCCTGCGCACTGTGCGCGGTTAAATCGACGTGCAGCGCAGTTACAGACACATAGCCCTGATCCACTGCGGCAAAATCGGTGTCGGGACCTGCATCAAACTTCTCGCCTGGCGGTCCAATCCAGTAAAGGGTATTGCCGCGCGGATCCTGCTGAGCAATGACCTGATCGGCAGGATGACGACTGCCGCAGCGCGTAACGCGAATCCCCTTGATGGCCTCTGGCGGCAGATCCGGTACGTTAATATTCAGGATACGGCCAGTACGCAGCGGCTCGCGGGTTAGCGCCTGTAAAATCGCGCAGGTCACTGCCGCTGCCGTTTCGTAATGCTGCTGACCGTTAAGCGATACCGCCAGCGCGGGCAGCCCAAGATGCCGCCCCTCCATCGCTGCTGCCACGGTGCCCGAATAGATCACGTCGTCGCCCAGGTTGGGGCCGGCATTGATACCGGACACCACAATATCCGGACGCGGCTGCATCAGCGCATTCACTCCCAGATAGACACAATCGGTCGGCGTACCCATCTGCACCGCGATATCGCCATTTTCATGGGTAAAGGTGCGCAGCGGCGTCTCCAGCGTCAGCGAGTTAGATGCGCCGCTGCGATTGCGATCGGGTGCGACCACCTGCACCTCAGCGATACGACGCAGCGCTTTTGCCAGCGTCTGAATGCCCGGCGCATGGATTCCGTCGTCATTACTCAGCAATATCCGCATCGTCACCTTCCTGTTGCAGAAGCTCCCGAATCACGCTGGTGGCAAAGCTGCCCGCCGGAAGCCAGAACTGCATTTCCAGCGTCACCTCATCCCACCAGTTCCAGCGCAGATCGCGCGGCACAACCAGCATCGCACGCCGTGCAGCATCCACGCGCTCACGCTCAAGCAGTGTAACCAATTCTGCTGCGCCCGCCAGCGATTGCTGTTCAAAGGCAAGCGCCTCATCGTGCGGGCCTGGCTCACCGCGCCCCGGCAGCGGCGCGGTAATACGAAGTTCGTGATTATCGACGCGCACCTGAAGCGCATTCAGCTCCTCTGCGGGCGCAACAAACCAGCTGCCACGGCCGGTTAGCTGAAGCGCATCCCCTGCCATGACCTGGGTGAGGGTCCCCTGCTGCAACAGGCGGGTGCTGGTCACCTGGTTGAACAATGCGCTTCGCGCAGCCGACAGGATCAGGCTGCGCTTATTACGATCGCGCAGGCTGATTTCGCCACGCGCCCACTGCTGCGCCATCGCCAGGTTGTTGCCGCCGCGACCGAAACGCTGCGTGCCAAAATAGTTCGGTACGCCGTGCTCGCGAATCAGGCCCAGGCGCAACTCTACCGCCTCACGGTCGCTGATTTGACGCAATACCAGGCGAAAAGCATTGCCCGCCAGCGCGCCGATGCGCAGCTTACGCTTGTGACGCACCGCTTCAAGAATTTCAACGCCCTCAAGCGCAAAGCCGGTTAAGTCGGGCATCGCATTGCCCGGGATGCGAAAGCAGAGCGTCTGCTCGGTTACCGCATGGCGATCTTTCATGCCGGCATAGCTCACATCGCGCTGATGTACGCCAAGAAATTTTGCCAGCGCCTCGGCGACAAAACGGGTGTTTGCGCCGGTTTTACGAATGCGCACCAGCAGATGCTCACCCTCACCGTCGGCACCGTAGCCGAGATCTTCCGTGACCACAAAATCTTCCGGGTTGGCTTTAATGGTGCCGCGGGCGGTGGGCTTGCCGTGCAGAAAGGCCTGATTATCCAGCATCATGCCACATCCGCCTTCAGCAGCAGCGCAACTGCTTCACAGGCAATGCCTTCGCCGCGCCCGGTGAAGCCCAGCTTCTCAGTCGTGGTGGCTTTTACGTTAACCTGATCCATATGGCAGCCAAGATCTTCCGCGATATTAACGCGCATCTGCGGCACATGCGGCAGCATCTTCGGTGCCTGGGCAATAATCGTGACGTCAACGTTGCCCACGCGGTAGCCTTTTTCAGCGATGCGTCGCCAGGCCTCACGCAGTAATCCCCGGCTGTCAGCCCCCTTAAAGGCGGGATCGGTATCCGGAAACAGCTTGCCTATATCGCCCATGGCTACCGCGCCAAGCAGCGCGTCAGTCAGCGCATGCAGTGCGACGTCACCGTCTGAATGAGCAATAAACCCATGCTCAAACGGGATCCGCACGCCGCCAATCACCAGCGGACCTTCGCCACCAAAAGCGTGAACGTCAAAACCGTGGCCGATACGCATCATGCGCTCTCCTTTAACTGAATCTGGGTTAAATAAAATGCCGCCAGCGCCAGATCTTCTGGCCGGGTGACTTTGATGTTATCACTGCGCCCGCTGACCAGCAGTGGATGATAGCCGCAATATTCAAGCGCAGAGGCTTCATCGGTAATTGTCGCGCCTTCCGCCAGCGCCCGCGTCAGGCAGGCAGTCAGCAGATGATGCGGAAAAAACTGAGGAGTCAGCGCGTGCCAGAGATGCTCACGCTCAACGGTATGGGCAACGGCAGCGAGACCTGGCTCACCGCGCTTCATGGTGTCTCGCACCGGCGCGGCCAGAATGCCACCGACCTCGCTACTTTCGCGCACCTGTAGCAGCCGCGTCAGGTCGTCTGGATGCAAGCAAGGGCGGGCCGCGTCATGCACCAGTACCCAGTCTGCACCCTGCGCTGCACGCAGGCCCGCCAGCACCGATTCCGCACGCGTTTCGCCTCCCGTCACGCTCAGCACGCGCGGATCGTGCGCCAGCGGCAGCGACGCAAACTGCGTGTCGTCCGGGCTTAGCGCGACAATAACCTGCCTGACAGCGGGATGAGAAAAGAGACGGGTAATGCTGTGTTCCAGCAGCGTGTGTTGACCAATGGTCAGATACTGCTTAGGACAGGTCGCCTGCATCCGGCTGCCGATACCGGCAGCGGGCACAACGGCGATCACCTCCATAGGGAGAGAGAGCGTGTTCATGAGTTATCGTTGTTGGTTTTGCGCAGCCTGCGCGTTGCGTTTGTTCTGATCCGGCACCAGACGATAGAAGGTTTCACCGGGCTTGATCATACCCAGCTCATTGCGTGCGCGTTCTTCGATCGCTTCGGAGCCGCCATTGAGATCGTCAATTTCGGCGAACAGCTGATCGTTGCGCGCTTTAAGTTTGGCGTTATTCGCCTGTTGCACCGCGACGTCTTCATTGACGCGCGTATAGTCGTGAATACCGTTTTTGCCCAGCCACAGCGAATATTGCAGCCAGCCGAGCAGCACCAGTAGCAGTAACGTCAGTTTTCCCATCCCCGCCCCCTGAAAAACGGCTCAATCATCCCACAACTTTATGCAGGACTCCACTCCAGCGGTGAAAATGGCCTGCTTTCGCGGCCGTCTGCGCAAATTCTGATTAGGATAAGAAGAAGCGTAGCAGGTAAAGTTTTGTAACTTGCCGACGCGTTTGCACATCCAGCCGCGTTACCAGCCAGACAGAAAAGAGAAGAGCAACCAGAAGAGGCAGACCACCACAATCGCCGTTGCAGGAATAATCCAGAGGAGATTGCCGCGCAGCGCCATGCTGAGAACGATGCCAATCAATACCGAAACCGGCAGTAGCGCAAGGAAAAACGGCCAGGTGTAGAGAAAGAAGAACAGCGTGTTGGAGCCGTACAACAGGAAGGGCACTGCCAGCGCACACCAGTAGGAGAGGAAGCCGACAATGCCGCCTGGCAGCGAGGAGCGCGGCTCATCCGGGGTACTTTCATCTTTGCGGGCCAGCATGGGAGTAACATTCTGCATAGAGATCCTGTTGACGCTAAGGCGGCAAATCAACCTCGATTTGCCGCTTGTCTGTTCAGGATCCGATAATATCGCGGTCGCGCAGCAGGTCTAACAATTGGTCGGTCAGTTTTGTAACCATTTGTTCGCCCGCTAAGCATATTTCTGGCTGCTCGGGTGCTTCATAGACGCTGTCGATACCGGTAAAATTGCGCAATTCACCCGCCCGGGCTTTCTTGTACAATCCCTTGGGATCGCGCGCTTCGCACACCGCCAGCGGCGTATCGACAAAAACTTCAATAAAGCGCCCTTCCGGCAGGAGATCGCGTACCATCTGGCGCTCGGCGCGGTGCGGTGAGATAAATGCCGTCAGCACTACCAGCCCCGCATCCACCATCAGCTTCGCTACCTCACCGACGCGGCGAATATTTTCCCGACGATCATCGTCACTGAACCCGAGATCGCGGCAGAGGCCATGCCGGACATTATCGCCGTCCAGCAAATAGGTACTGACGTTAAGCCGATGCAGCGCCTGCTCCAGTGCCCCAGCCACGGTTGACTTACCCGAGCCTGACAAACCGGTAAACCACAGCACCACGCCCTGATGGCCGTGCTGCTGCTCGCGCGCCTCGCGCGTAACCGGATGATCGTGCCACACCACGTTATCATCGTGCTGCGCCATTACTCACCGCCCAGCAGATCGCGCGCGTTCCAGTGCGGGAAGTGACGGCGAATCAGTGCATTCAGTTCCAGCTCAAAGTCGCTGAACTGACCAGACGACTGTGCCGCACCGCTCAGCGGTTCATGGATCATGCCCGCGCCGACGGTAACGTTACTCAGGCGATCAATAAAGATCATGCCGCCGGTTACCGGGTTCTGCTGATACTTATCCAGCACCATCGGTTCGTCGAAGGTCATTTCAACCAGGCCGATCCCGTTCAGCGGCAGCGATTCGGCGGCGCGCGTCTCCAGCGTGTTGATTTCGACCTGATGGATAATGTTTGTCACGCGCGCACGCGCTTTTTTACCGGCGATTTTAATGTCGTAGCTCTGGCCCGGCTGGAGCGCCTGCTCCGCCATCCAGACCACATTCACCGTGGCTGACTGCACCGCTTCCAGCGCGGCGTCGCTGTTAACCAGCAGGTCGCCACGGCTGATGTCGATCTCATCCTGCAACACCAGGGTAATGGCTTCACCCGCACCAGCTTCGTCTAAATCGCCGTCAAAGGTCACGATACGCGCCACGGTCGATTCCACGCCCGACGGCAGTACCTTCACGCGCTGTCCAACCTTCACCACACCAGAGGCCAGCGTGCCCGCGTAGCCGCGGAAATCCAGATTTGGGCGGTTGACGTACTGCACCGGAAAGCGCATCGGCTGCGCGTCAACCACGCGCTTCACCTCAACGGTTTCCAGCACGTCGAGCAGCGTCGGGCCGCTGTACCACGGCATGGTCTGGCTCGGCGTGGCGACGTTGTCGCCTTCCAGCGCTGACATCGGCACAAAACGGATATCCAGGTCTTGGGGCAACTGCGCCGCAAAGTCGAGATAATCCTGTTTAATCTGCTCATAGGTTTCCTGGCTGTACTCCACCAGATCCATTTTGTTGATGGCGACAACCAGGTGCTTAATGCCCAGCAGCGTAGAGATAAAGCTGTGGCGACGCGTCTGGTCCAGTACGCCCTTACGCGCGTCGATCAGCAGAATTGCCAGATCGCAGGTTGAGGCGCCGGTCGCCATATTGCGGGTGTACTGCTCATGCCCCGGCGTATCAGCAATAATAAATTTGCGCTTCTCAGTGGAGAAGTAGCGATAAGCAACGTCAATGGTAATGCCCTGCTCGCGCTCCGCCTGCAAACCATCAACCAGCAGCGCCAGGTCAAGCTTCTCACCCTGGGTACCGTGGCGTTTGCTGTCGTTGTGCAGCGAGGAGAGCTGATCTTCATAAATCTGACGGGTATCGTGCAGCAGACGGCCAATCAGCGTGCTTTTGCCGTCGTCCACGCTGCCGCAGGTAAGAAAACGCAGCAGACTTTTATGCTGTTGCGCAGTCAGCCAGGCTTCCACGCCGCCCTGATCGGCAATCTGTTGTGCAATAACGGTATTCATCTGCGTCTCCTTAGAAATAACCCTGACGTTTTTTCAGTTCCATCGAACCGGACTGATCGCGGTCAATTACGCGGCCCTGGCGTTCGCTGGTGGTAGAGACCAGCATCTCTTCAATAATTTCCGGCAGCGTCTGCGCTTCCGACTCCACGGCACCGGTCAGCGGCCAGCAGCCGAGCGTACGGAAACGCACCATGCGCTGCTTGATCACTTCACCCGGCTGCAAATTGATACGGTCGTCATCGACCATCATCAGCATGCCGTCACGCTCCAGTACCGGGCGCGGCGCGGCAAGATAGAGCGGAACGATCTCAATATTTTCCAGAAAGATGTACTGCCAGATATCCAGTTCGGTCCAGTTCGACAGCGGGAAGACGCGGATGCTCTCGCCCTTGTTAATCTGGCCGTTGTAGTTGTGCCACAGCTCCGGACGCTGGTTTTTCGGATCCCAGCGATGGAAGCGGTCGCGAAAAGAGTAGATACGCTCCTTGGCACGGGACTTCTCTTCGTCGCGGCGTGCGCCGCCGAAGGCAGCATCAAAGCCATATTTGTTCAGCGCCTGCTTCAGTCCTTCGGTTTTCATGATGTCAGTGTGTTTGGCACTGCCGTGCACAAAGGGGTTAATGCCCATCGCCACGCCTTCCGGGTTGCGGTGAACCAGCAGCTCTGCCCCCATCTCTTTGACGGTGCGATCGCGGAACGCATACATCTCGCGGAACTTCCAGCCGGTGTCGACATGAAGCAGCGGAAACGGCAGCGTGCCCGGATAGAAGGCTTTACGCGCCAGATGCAGCATCACCGACGAGTCTTTGCCGATGGAGTACATCATGACGGGATTGCTGAACTCCGCCGCCACTTCACGGATGATATGGATGCTTTCCGCCTCTAACTGACGCAGATGAGTGAGTCTTTTTTGGTCCATGATTTTTCCTCAAGCCAGATTGACAACGGCGGACTCGCGGGTCGCCTGCTGTGCAGAATGTTGAAACCAGGCCAGCTGCCCGTGCAAATTTACGACTTCCCCGATGACCAACAGCGCGGGGGTCGGCGCAGCGGCGGCCAGCGTTTCGAGCTGTTCTAATGTGCCCGTCAGCACCTGCTGATCCTGACGCGTGCCGCGGCCAATCACCGCAACCGGGGTCTCAGCGGCGCGGCCATGACGGATTAACCCTTCGCTAATCTCGGCGGCTTTTACCGTCCCCATATAAATAGCCAGCGTCTGACGCGCACGCGCCAGCGAAGGCCAGTCGATGCCGTCGCCGTCGGCGCGGCAGTGGCCGGTAATAAACATCACGCTCTGCGCATAGTCACGGTGGGTCAGCGGAATACCGGCATAGGCGGTTGCGCCTGCGGCGGCCGTAACGCCGGGGACAACCTGAAAGGGAATGCCCGCTTCCTGCGCCGCCTGAAGCTCTTCGCCACCACGCCCAAAGATAAAGGGATCGCCTCCTTTCAGACGCACTACGCGCTTGCCTTTGCGCGCCAGCTCAACCAGCAGGCGATTGGTCTCTTCCTGCGGCACCGAGTGGGCACCGGCGCGTTTGCCAACGCAGATACGGTCAGCGTCGCGGCGCACCAGATCCAGAACGTCATCACTCACCAGATGGTCATAGAGCACCACATCAGCCAGCTGCATCACCTGCAGGCCGCGCAATGTCAGCAGCCCACTGTCACCCGGCCCCGCGCCAACCAAAATAATTTCACCTTCACGGTTCGGCTCGTCATCCAGCTCGCGCTGCAGCGTACGTTTTGCTTCGTCGACGTTGCCCGCCGACATCTGGCTGGCAAACAAGCCATTAAAAGCGCGCTCCCAGAAGCGACGGCGGTCTGACATGCGGCTAAAACGCTGCTTCACGCTGTCACGAAACGCACCCGCGACGTCGGCCATCTGCCCGAGGCTGGCGGGAAGGAGTGCCTCTAACTTCTCACGCAGCATGCGCGCCAGCACCGGCGCGGTGCCGCTGGAGGAGATGGCAACCACCAGCGGAGAGCGGTCCACAATAGAGGGGAAAATAAAGCTGCATTTAGGCTGATCGTCCACCACATTGACCAGCCGGTGACGGGCATTGGCCTCGTCGTAAACCTGACGGTTGAGCAGGTTATCGTCGGTCGCGGCGATAACCAAAAACACCTGGTCCAGCTGAGCCGGTTCAAAAGTGGTGGCCAGCCATTCAATCTGCTGTTCCTGACAGAGCGCCTGGAGTTCAGGGCCAAGCTCACGCGATACCACGCGCACCTGCGCAGAGGCACGGCGCAGCAGTTCAATTTTGCGTGCCGCCACGTCGCCGCCGCCAACCACCAGCACCGGACGACCCTTGAGATCGGCGAAAAGAGGCAAATAGTCCACGTTAACCCTGGTGTTGTAACCGTAATTTAACGCGACTATACGTTGCGCCCTTCTGGCAGATGAAATTACGAATTGGAATGAGTAGTTACCGAATGGAATAACGCGCTGGGTTATGTCATAACAAATTGTGCTTAACAGATGATCTGACAAGGCTTTCAGTACAAATGAAATTGTTTAATACCGATCACAGTTTCATACTAAACGGCGAAAAAATTTTTGGCTTTTTGTCACGGGATGACTCCACAAGGAACACAGCATGTTTGCCTTTCTCCGCCTGACAGCGCTGGCTGCGCTGTTGAATTGCGGTTTCGCTCTGCACGCCCAGGCCGCCAGCGTTAAGCCGGGAGAGTTTGCCGAGCAGCAGCTTCGCCATATTGCGACCTATTTCCCTGGCCGCATGAGCGGCAGCCCGGCTGAAATGATGGCCGCTGACTACCTGCAGCAGCAGTTCACTGCGCTCGGTTTTCAGAGTAATACGCGTCAGTTTAAGACCGGCTACCGCTGGCAAGAAAAAGATGGCGAGATGCGCTGGCATAAGGTCACCGCGACCTCAGTGATTGCCGCGCGGGCGGGAAGCGCCCCGCAGGAGATTCTGATAGTGGCGCATCTCGATACCTGGACACCCCTCAGCAGCAGCGACGCCGAGCATAATCTTGGCGGCCTGCGCTTACAGGGCGCGGATGACAATGCCTCCGGACTGGGCGTGATGCTGGAGCTGGCTCAGCAGCTGAGCCAGCGGCCGCTGCACTATGGCGTGCGTTTCGTCGCGTTGAGCGCGGGTGAGGCAGAATTTGGCGGTATGCAGGATTATGTGGCACGCATGAGCGCGAAAGAGAAGAAGAACACGCTGCTGGTGGTCGATCTGAACAGCCTGATTACGGGCGATCACCTCTACTTCAACAGCGGCAGCAATACGCCGCGCGCGGTGCGCAAACAGACCAGCGAGCGTGCGCTACGTCTGGCGCAGCAGCTCGGCATTCCTGCCGCCAGCCATCAGCTGAGCGCGCACGACTACACCGGCGTTAACGCCTTTGATAAAGCCGGCTTTCCGCTGCTGGACGTCACGGCGAGTAACTGGGCGCTGGGCAGTAAAAACGGTGGGCAGCAGCGCAGCCGCTCCGCCCACTTCCCGGATGGCACCACGCGCCACCAGACCGACCGCGATAATCTCAGCTACCTGGATCGCTGGCTGCCGGGACGCATTACGCTGCGCACGCGCGACAGCGTGAAGGTGCTGCTGCCGCTGCTCGGCGAGCTGACCAACCCCAAAGTGTGAGGATAATCATGTATATCGTCTCGTTGAGCTATTTTCGTCCGGTGGAAGAGGCAGAAGCGCTGCTGCAACCGCATATTGAGTGGCTGGATCGCTACTTCGCCGCTGGCGTATTTATTGCGGCTGGCCGTAAAGATCCGCGCACCGGCGGCATCGTACTGGCAAAGGATATCGATCGCGTGCGGCTGGATACCATCCTGGCGGAAGATCCTTTTGTGGCCGTGGCAAACTATGAGGTAACAAAGCTGAACGTGACGCGCACAACAGAAGCGTTTTCGGCGCTGATGGGGATGTAGTCAGCAGGCGCGCGGTTCTGTCACCGCGCGCCTGAAGAATTAGCCTTCGTGCAGGCCGCACTCACGCTTCAGGCCAAAGAAGCGCGTCTCTTCTTCCGCCATGCCCGGCTCCCATTTGCGCGTCGTATGGGTATCGCCTACGGACAAATAGCCCTCATCCCAGAGCGGATGATATTTCAGATTGTGCTGCTGCAGATACTGGTGAATCTGACGGTTATCCCAGTCAACGATCGGCAGCACCTTGAATACGCCACGCTGCACGTTCAGCACCGGCAAATTCGCGCGGCTGCCAGACTGTTCGCGACGCAGTCCGGCAAACCAGGTCTGTGCACCCAGCGTTTTCAGCGCCCGGTTCATTGGCTCAACCTTGTTGATCTGGTTGTACTGCTCGATGCCCTCTACCCCCTGCTCCCACAGTTTGCCATAGCGCGCTTCCTGCCAGGCCGCCGACGTTTCGGCACTGAACACCTTCAGGTTGAGATTGAGCTGGTCAGCCAGCTCATCAATAAAGCGGTAGGTCTCCGGGAACAGGTAGCCGGTATCGGTGAGGATCACCGGAATATCGGGCTGCTGGCGCGTCACCAGATGCAGCGACACCGCAGCCTGAATGCCAAAACTTGAGGAGAGCACAAACGCCCCCGGCAGATTTTCCAGCGCCCAGCTGACGCGCGCCTCTGCCGTGCTTTTCTCCAGCTGCGCATTGGTAGCCGCTAATGCCAGCGTGCGCTCAACTTTGTTCATTTCACTCAGTGCTGCGAGGTCAAACTGACTCATACTGCCTCCGAATCCCAGAAGTCGCGTGCCGGATCGACCACCGGCTTGATAATGCCTGCGCGGATGGTGAAATCACCAAAGCCTTCATCGCCCTGACGCTCCTGTGCCCAGCGCGCCACCAGCTCATCAATACTGGCGAGGATCTCGCTTTCGGTAATATTCTCACGATACATGCGTGGAATACGGGTGCCGATGCGGTTGCCGCCAAGATGCAGGTTGTAACGGCCCGGCGCTTTGCCCACCAGACCAATCTCCGCCAGCATGGCACGCCCACAGCCGTTAGGACAACCCGTAACGCGTAGCACAATGTGCTCGTCGCCCACGCCGTGGCGGTGCATGATCTCTTCCACTTTAGTGACAAACGCGGGCAGAAAACGCTCTGCTTCCGCCATTGCCAGCGGACAGGTCGGGAACGAGACACACGCCATGGAATTTTCGCGCTGCGCGGTCACGTTTTCCATCAGGCCATGATCGCGCGCAATGGCCTCAATCTTCGCCTTCTCGTTTTCCGGCACACCGGCCACAATCAGGTTCTGATTGGCGGTCAGGCGGAAGTCGCCTTTGTGCACGCGCGCAATGGCTGCGATACCGCTTTTCAGCGGGCGATCCGGGTAATCCAGCAGGCGACCATTCTCAATAAACAGCGTCAGATGCCACTTGTTATCGATACCCTTGATCCAGCCAATGCGATCGCCGCGCGTGGTAAATTCATACGGGCGAATCGGTTCGAAGGTCAGGCCTGCACGCTTTTCCACTTCCGCTTTAAAGGTCTCAACGCCTACGCGCTCCAGCGTATATTTGGTCTTGGCGTTTTTACGATCGGTACGATTGCCCCAGTCGCGCTGCGTGGTCACTACCGCCGCCGCCACGTCCAGCGTTTTGCTCAGCGGCAGATAGCCAATTTCACTGGCTGTGCGTGCGTAGGTCGCTTTGTTACCGTGCTCAATAGAGAGGCCACCGCCAACCAGCAGGTTAAAGCCAATCAGCTTGCCCTTATCGGCCACCGCAATGAAGTTAAGATCGTTGGCGTGCAGATCGACATCGTTGTGCGGTGGGATGACCACCGTGGTTTTAAACTTACGTGGCAGATAGGTCTCACCGAGGATCGGCTCTTCATCGGTGGTCGCCACCTTCTCTTTGTCCCACCAAATCTCTGCATAAGCGCGCGTGCGCGGCAGCAGATGTTCAGAGATCTTCTTCGCCCACTCGTAGGCTTCCTGATGCAGCTCCGACTCTACCGGGTTTGAGGTGCAAAGCACGTTACGGTTTACGTCGTTCGCGGTAGCCAGCGCGTCAAGTCCGACCTCGTGCAGCATCTGGTGCGACGGCTTCACATTCTTCTTCAAAATGCCGTGGAACTGGAACGTCTGGCGGTTGGTCAGACGGATGCTGCCATAAAGGGTTTTCTCGGTAGCAAACTGATCAATTGCCAGCCACTGGGTGGGCGTAATGATCCCGCCCGGCAGACGGCAGCGCAGCATCATGGCGTGGCGCGGCTCCAGCTTCTGCTCGGCGCGTTCCGCGCGAATATCGCGGTCATCCTGCTGGTACATACCGTGGAAGCGAATCAGCAGGAAGTTGTCGCCGTTGAAGCCGCCGGTCAGACCATCATCCAGATCGTCGAGGATGGTGCCGCGCAGATAGTTACTCTCTTTTTTAAGACGCTCAGCGTCGACCAGCTTACCTTCTACAACCAGCGGCCCAGGGTGTTTTTCGCTCATTAGTAAACGTCTCGCTGATAACGGCGCTCAATGCGCAGCTCACTTAAAAATTCGTCGGCCGTTTCACGATCCATTGCGCCGTGTTCGACCACCACATCCAGCAGTGCCTGCTCGACGTCTTTCGCCATACGGTTGGCGTCGCCGCAAACATAAATGTGCGCGCCCTCTTCGATCCAGCGCCACACTTCCGCCCCTTTGGCGCGGATTTTATCCTGTACGTAAACCTTCTGCTCCTGGTCGCGCGACCAGGCGAGATCGATATGGGTCAGCAGGCCCTCTTTGACATACTGCTGCCACTCAACCTGATAAAGGAAATCTTCAGTAAAGTGCGGGTTGCCGAAGAACAGCCAGTTTTTGCCGCCTGCACCGTCGTTTTCACGCTGCTGCATGAAGGCGCGGAACGGCGCAATACCGGTGCCTGGCCCAATCATAATGACCGGCGCATCCGGACTGGCTGGCAGGCGGAAGTTATCGTTGTGTTCGATAAACACGCGCACCTCCGCATCCTCCTCCAGACGGTCAGCCAGATAGCTCGATGCACCGCCTGCACGGGCGCGTCCATCAATGTCGAAGCGCACAGCACCGACAGTGATATGGACTTCCGTTTCGTTTTCCGCCTGCGATGAGGCGATAGAGTAGAGACGCGGCGTGAGTGGACGCAGCAGCGCGGTCAGCTGGTCAGCGTTAAGTTCGGTCGGCGCGTTACGTACCATATCGACAATCGGGAATGTCTGCGCATAGTGTTGCAGCTTCGCCTTATCGCCTACCAGCGCCAGCAGTGTCTCATTGCGCGACAGGGCGGCATACTGCTCCACGATCTGCGCGGTATTCACCGTCAGCTCAAAATGCTTTTGCAGCGCCTCGCTAAGCGGTAGCGTCTCGTTGTTGATCTGGACCGGCTCGTCGCCTTTTAGCCACAGCAGGCTCAGCAGCTCTGCCACCAGCTCAGCATCGTTCTCATACCAGACGCCCAGCGCGTCGCCCGGCTGGTAGCGCAGGCCGGAGTCGCCCAGGTCGATTTCAATATGGCGCACATCTTTATCAGAGTTTCGGCCGGTGATTTTCTGGTTAACCGCAAAGCTGGCGGTCAGCGGGGCCTCTTTGGTGTAGGGACTGCTGTGCACTTCGTTGACGCTGCCGGTCGCGGTAGCTACCGCCTGGGCAGGCGTTTCGCTCGGCACGCGCTGTTTCAGCACCTCCACCAGCGCGCTGCGCCAGTGAGCGGCCGCCTCGGCGAAATCAACGTCGGCATCAACGCGATCCAGCAGGCGCTCTGCCCCCAGCTCCGCCAGGCGGCTGTCAAAATCTTTACCGGCTTTGCTAAAGAACTCATAAGAGGTATCGCCCAGGCCCAGCACCGCAAAAGCGGCACCGTCGAGCTTCGGTGCTTTTTTCGACATCAGGAATTTGTGCAGCGCCACCGCCTCTTCTGGCGGATCCCCTTCACCCTGAGTGGAGGTCACCACCACCAGCAGTTTTTCCTGAGCGATCTGTTTGAACTTGTAATCACCCGCGTTCACCAGCTTCACGTTCAGCTTAGCTGCCTGAAGATCGTCGCGTAGCTGCTCGGCAACGCGACGGGCGTTACCGGTTTGTGAAGCCGAGATCAGCGTAATCGCCGGGACCTCTGCTGCCGCTGGCGCGCTGGTCACTACGCTGCCGGGCGTCTGATTAATCATTCCCCAGAAGTAGCCAGAGAGCCACGCCAGCTGGGTGGGAGAAAAATCAGTCGTTGCCGCCTGTAAGCGCGCAAGTTGCTCCGGGTTAAGCGGGAGCAGAGAACCTGGGGGTGCCTGAGTCGTCATCGCGTTAAAAATTCCAGTATCTGAAGTCCGGACCGTGAAGTAGCGGGAAGAGTGGTAGGTTACCGGGCCGTATATTAACGATTAAATACGGCTTCGACATAATAAATAACCAAAATGACTAAGTGGTTTTTTGGGTAGGTTTAATCGGTAAAACTGGTAAACAAAAAGAATATTTATCAACCAGTTAATCAGAGACGCTCGCGGTCTGGCCAGCAGAATTACCCTTTATGGCGATGCGGATGCGAAAATTCCGCATTTCAGGTAGAATTCCCCGGTTTTTAAGCCTGAGAACCATTATGTCTACCACACTGTTTAAAGAGTTCCAGTTCGAAGCCGCTCATCACCTCCCTAACGTGCCGGAAGGTCACAAATGCGGTCGCCTGCACGGCCATTCGTTTCTGGTGCGACTGGAAATTACCGGCGAAGTGGATGCGCATACCGGCTGGGTGATGGATTTCGCCGAACTCAAGGCGGCGTTCAAGCCCCTTTATGAGCGCCTCGATCACCACTACCTGAACGACATTCCGGGTCTGGAAAATCCAACCAGCGAAGTGCTGGCGAAATGGATTTGGGATGAAATGAAGCCGCTGCTGCCTGAGCTGAGCGCGGTCATGATCAAAGAAACCTGTACGGCTGGTTGCGTCTACAAAGGTTAACCTGCGTCCGGGCTGCCAGCTGTGCAGCCCGACGTTGTCATCTGCCTGTCACCTCTCTTCTCTACGTGGTTTTCTTCCTGACCAAAGAGCAAAAGAATCAACGATGCACCTCAGGCATTTTGCCGCGGTCGTGCTGTTTTTGTCCGCCTCTGCTGCCGTACAGGCAAAAAACGTTCTCAACTTTCCCGGTCAGAAAATGTGCCAGCAGAGTGCTATGCCGTGACGGAGATCCCTGCGGGTGGCCCCATCAAATATGGGACCGAGGCGAAAACGGGCTTTATTGTGGCCGATCGCTTTCAGTTGATGCCGGTCGCCTGTCCGGCCAATCAAAGATCTCAGACACAATCGCCGGGCGGCGATAACGATCCGCTCGACGTGATTTTCTATACGCGCGCGCCGTTGCAGCCTGACACGCTGATCAAACTGCGCGCCATCGGCGTAGTGAAAATGATCGACGGCGGTGAAGTGGACGTTAAGATTGTCGCGGTGCCTGCCAGCAAGATCGATCCCAGCTATAGCGATATCAAAAGCATCAGCGATCTGCTGAAGATGGAGCAGGAACGCTTACAGGTCTTTTTCCGCGTTTACAGGCAGCAGCCAGAGGGACGTAAGCAGATTAAGCTGAACGGATTCAGAAGCGCCGAAGCCGCGAAGAGCGAGAGTAAAAGGTGCCTGGCGCCTGTAAAGCGTAGCGGGCGGCGGCGATCGCCGCCCTGCTCTCAACCATCAGGCGATGTTCAGATACTTGTGCGTCTGCATGGAGAGACGCCAGTTGCGCGCAATGCAGGTGTCAATGCAGAGCTTCGTCGCGTCGTCCTTACGGCTGACTGGCTGTAGCGCAATCACTCGCGTTTTGCTGTCGGTCAGCGTCGCCAGCAGGACATCCAGCGCCTCAACATCACGCGCGCGTGCGACCGGATGTTTAATCTCATCTGCACGCTGAAGCGCCTGCGCCAGCACATCGTAGCCGCCGCGCATATTGACCTTGGGCGAAACGGTAACCCAGGTCTTTTCAGAGCAGTGCACCTCATGCGTGCCGCTGGTTTCGATCTGGCACTGAAAGCCGTTCGCTTCCAGCGCTGCGGTCAGCGGACGCAGATCGTAGATGGCCGGTTCACCGCCGGTGATAACGACGTGACGCGCCGTCCAGCCCTGACGCTGAATGGTCTCGACCAGCAGCGCCGCATCGGCGTTGCCCCAGGCATCCGTCTCCACCGTTTTGATCAGAATATCGCCCAGCGCCGTTTCCCGATCGGCCAGCTTCTCCCAGGTATGTTTGGTATCACACCAGCTACAACCCACCGGGCATCCCTGTAAGCGGATAAAGATGGCCGGAACGCCGGTATAAAACCCCTCTCCCTGGAGCGTCTGGAACATTTCGTTAATCGGGTATTGCATCACGGACTCGCTAGATAAAAACAGGGCGCTGATTATGGCAGATTTGTCGCGCAGCTCAATCACGCGATGTGCCTTTTCTCAGTGCTGAATTTGCTGCCACGCCGCAAAACAGTTCGCATGTGGGGTCCCCGGGAGCGAAGAGCCAGCGGCTGCGCAAGGGGCAGTAACGCCACATGCGTTTTCAGATAACGCAGCGCGCTGGAGGCTGGTCAGCCATGAGGGTCTCTGCGGGCAGGTCGGGCCGCCTCGTGGCAGCCGGTCGCGGTTATCCGCACTGGCCGATCGCAGAAAAAACAGAGCCCCGCGCAAGGCGGGGCTCTGTCTCAGGCAAATGCCGTCATGCGACGGCACCCGCAGGCGATTACGCCTGGCCTTTAACTTCTTTCAGACCGTTGAACGGTGCTTTTGAACCCAGCGCTTCTTCGATACGAATCAGCTGGTTGTACTTGGCAACGCGGTCAGAACGGCTCATTGAACCGGTTTTGATCTGGCCTGCTGCTGTACCTACCGCCAGGTCAGCGATGGTCGCATCTTCGGTTTCACCTGAACGGTGTGAAATCACCGCGGTGTAGCCAGCATCTTTCGCCATTTTGATCGCTGCCAGAGTTTCGGTCAGAGAACCGATCTGGTTAAATTTGATCAGGATGGAGTTAGCGATGCCTTTTTCGATACCTTCTTTCAGAATTTTGGTGTTGGTGACGAACAGGTCGTCGCCCACCAGCTGGATTTTGTCGCCCAGCACTTTAGTCTGGTAAGCGAAGCCGTTCCAGTCTGACTCGTCCAGGCCATCTTCGATAGAGACGATCGGGTACTGTTTGGTCAGATCTTCCAGGAAGTGGGTGAACTCTTCAGAGGTAAAGGCTTTGTTGCCTTCGCCAGCCAGCACATATTTGCCGTCTTTGTAGAATTCAGAGGCCGCACAGTCCATCGCCAGAGTGATGTCTTTGCCCAGCTCGTAGCCTGCTGCTTTTACCGCTTCTGCGATAACGGCCAGCGCTTCAGCGTTGGAACCCAGGTTCGGCGCATAACCGCCTTCGTCACCCACCGCGGTGTTCAGGCCTTTCGCCTTCAGCACTTTCGCCAGGTGATGGAACACTTCAGAACCCATGCGGATCGCTTCTTTCACTGTTGAAGCGCCAACCGGCTGGATCATGAATTCCTGGATATCAACGTTGTTGTCAGCGTGCTCACCACCATTGATGATGTTCATCATCGGCAGCGGCATAGAGAATTTGCCCGGGGTGCCGTTCAGCTCTGCGATGTGCTCATACAGCGGCTGGCCTTTTGACGCTGCAGCTGCTTTTGCCGCAGCCAGAGAAACCGCCAGGATGGCGTTCGCGCCGAAGTTGGATTTGTTTTCAGTACCGTCCAGGTCGATCATGATCTTGTCGATGTTCGCCTGATCTTTCGCGTCTTTGCCTTTTACCGCATCAGCAATCGGACCGTTAACCGCAGCAACAGCTTTAGTTACGCCCTTGCCCAGAAAACGAGATTTGTCACCGTCACGCAGTTCCAGCGCTTCACGTGAGCCGGTAGAGGCGCCTGACGGAGCCGCTGCCAGACCAACAAAACCACCTTCCAGATGCACTTCCGCTTCAACAGTCGGGTTACCGCGGGAGTCGATGATTTCACGACCGATGACTTTAACGATTTTGGCCATTACGATTTTCCTCAGTACAAGTTAGTCAATCCTAAGACAAACAACGCGCGAAAAGTTCGCGCGCTGCTCGTGAAACTTACTTCGCTAAACGCTTCTGGTGATCCTGCGCGGCCTTAACAAAGCCGGCGAACAGCGGATGACCGTCGCGCGGTGTTGACGTGAACTCCGGGTGGAACTGGCAGGCAACAAACCAGGGGTGGTTCGGGATCTCAATGATCTCAACCAGCTGGTCGTCGCCAGACCGCCCGGCGATACGCAGCCCTGCGGCTTCAATCGGCTTCAGCAGCAGATTGTTAACTTCGTAGCGGTGGCGATGGCGCTCAACGATCGTGTCGGAACCATACAGCTGACGGACTTTGCTGTCCGGCGTCAGCTGGCACTGCTGGCTGCCCAGGCGCATGGTGCCGCCCAGATCGCTGCTTTCGGTGCGCTGCTCTACATTACCGTTTTCATCGCGCCATTCAGTGATTAACGCCACCACCGGATATTTACAGTCTGGCACAAATTCAGTGGAGTTGGCGCCTTCCATGCCGGCCACGTTGCGCGCAAACTCCATCAGCGCGACCTGCATGCCGAGACAGATACCCAGATAAGGCACATTGTTCTCACGCGCGTAACGCGCGGTCATCAGCTTACCTTCCACACCGCGGTAGCCGAAGCCGCCAGGGATAAGAATCGCATCCAGATCTTTCAGAATTTCGACGCCGCGCGTCTCAACATCCTGCGAATCGATCAGCTTGATGTTGACCGTCACGCGATTTTTCAGGCCGCCGTGCTTCAACGCTTCAATCACTGACTTATAGGCGTCTGGCAGTTCAACGTATTTGCCGACCATACCGATGGTCACTTCGCCGCCCGGATTCGCTTCTTCATAGATCACCTGCTCCCATTCGGAGAGGTTAGCCTCTGGCGCATTAAGGTTGAAGCGCTTACAGATATAGTCATCCAGACCCTGCGACTTCAGCAGGCCCGGGATTTTGTAGATGGAATCGACATCTTTCAGCGAAATAACCGCTTTTTCCGGCACGTTACAGAACAGCGCAATCTTGGCGCGTTCGTTGGCGGGAACCGCGCGGTCAGAACGGCAAATCAGCACGTCCGGCTGGATACCGATAGAAAGCAACTCTTTAACAGAGTGCTGGGTGGGCTTGGTTTTCACCTCGCCTGCCGCCGCCATATAAGGCACCAGCGTCAGGTGCATATACATGGTGTGTTCGCGGCCAACATCTACCGCCATCTGGCGAATCGCCTCAAGGAACGGCAGTGACTCGATATCACCTACGGTACCGCCGATCTCCACCAGAACGACGTCATGACCTTCGCCACCTTCGATAATGCGTTCTTTAATGGCGTTAGTGATATGCGGGATAACCTGAATGGTCGCACCGAGATAGTCGCCGCGACGCTCTTTGCGCAGCACTTCAGAATAGATACGGCCCGTGGTGAAGTTATTACGGCGCGACATTTTAGTGCGAATGAAACGCTCATAGTGACCCAAATCCAAATCGGTTTCCGCCCCGTCATCGGTCACAAAGACTTCACCGTGCTGGGTAGGGCTCATGGTGCCCGGATCGACGTTGATATAGGGATCCAGCTTCATGATGGTCACGTTCAGACCACGAGCTTCGAGAATGGCTGCGAGGGAGGCTGCGGCAATGCCTTTACCCAGAGAGGAAACGACCCCGCCGGTCACAAAAATATAATTCGTTGTCATGCTGAACCTGAGAGTTTAGGTTTAAAGACGGTGGAATAACCAGGACGGGAAAACAGTATACCGGAAACCCCTGTCAGCCACAATTGATGAATCACCGCCATCCTCCAACGCATCGCAGCGGGTAACATAGCGGATAGCTGACCGGGAAATGTTGACGCAGGTCACAACTTTTTTCTCACGCTGAATCGAGTAAGCGCGACCGGCGAAATAATATGCATCGCTGGAATAATCAGCGTTTTTCCAGCGCTTTTACCTGCTGCCAGGCCGCTTCCATCTGATCGAGCGTTGCCTCTGTCATGCTTAACCCCTGAACACCGATAAGAGCCTCAACCGCACGAAAACGGCGCTCAAATTTATCGTTCGCCTTTTGCAGCGCCGTTTCTGCCTTGCTGCCGAGATGACGCGAGAGGTTGACCGTAGCGAACAGCAGATCGCCGATCTCCTCTTCCAGCTTGTCAGGGTCAACGTTGACCTGCTGCGCCTCGTGCATCACTTCATCAATCTCTTCATGCACTTTGTCCAGCACCGGCCCGAGAGAGGTCCAGTCAAAGCCCACATTGTGACAGCGCTTCTGGATTTTATGCGCGCGCATCAGGGCGGGTAGCGCCCGGGGAATATCGTCAAGCGCCGAATGCTGCGCCTTTTCCGCCCGCTCGGCTCCTTTGATCGCCTCCCAGTTTTTCAGCACTTCTGCGCTGTTTTCCACGCTGGCGTCGCCGAAGATGTGGGGATGACGGCGCTCCAGCTTGTCGCTGATAGCGTTGCAGATATCATCAAAGTTAAAGCGCCCCTGCTCACTGGCCATCTGCGCGTAGAACACCACCTGAAACAGCAGATCGCCCAGCTCGCCGCGCAAATCATTAAAGTCTTCTCGCTGGATCGCGTCCAGCACCTCATAGGTCTCTTCCAGCGTGTAAGGCGCGATAGAGGCAAAGGTCTGCTCGCGATCCCACGGGCAGCCGCGCTGCGGATCGCGCAGGGTTTGCATAATCGCGAGCAGGCGATCAAGAGCGTTCATGACAAGTCCTTTTCATACAGAGCGGGATGGACAGACGCCCATCCCTTCACATCAGTGGAGACGTCGGGCGTCAATGATATCAGGCACCTGGTTAAGCCGCGACAGTACGCGACCCAGCACCTGCTGGTTGTAGATTTCAATATCCATATCGATGGTAGCCAGCTGCTTTCGGGTGTCGCTGCGGCTGGAGACGCCCAGCACATTCACCTTTTCGTTGGCGAGAATCGTCGTGATGTCGCGCAGTAAACCGCTGCGATCGTTAGCGGTAACGCGCACCACCAGCGAATAACCACTGGAGTAGCTTTCGCCCCAGACCGCATCCACGATGCGCTCCGGCGCGTGCGAAATCAGCTCGGCCAGCTGGTCACAGTCGGCGCGGTGGATAGAGATGCCGCGCCCCTGCGTAATAAAGCCGACGATGTCATCACCCGGAATCGGCTGGCAGCAGCGGGCGATATGGTGCATCAGGTTACCTACCCCCTCCACCACTACGCGACCGCTCTCTTTGTGCGGCGGCGGCGTATAGCTCTTCTGCGTCAGCTGACGCAGCGCCTCGCGATCCTCCTCTTCCGCGCTCGGCTTGTTGAGCTTCGCCTGCAGGAAGTTGACCATCTGATTAAGACGAATGTCGCCACCGCCGATCGCCGCCAGCAGTTCATCCATTGACGTCACGTTATAGCGCGGCAGCAGCAGTTTCTCCGCCTCACGCAGGCTGATATCAAGCTGGTTCAGTTCGTTGTCGAGGATCTGACGGCCTGCAGCGATATTTTTGTCACGATCCTGTTTGCGAAACCAGTTGTGGATCTTGGCGCGACCACGGCTGGTGGTAATGTAGCCGAGATTAGGGTTCAGCCAGTCGCGGCTCGGATTTGGCTGCTTCTGGGTAATAACCTCGACCTGATCGCCCATTTGCAGCTGGTAGGTAAAGGGCACGATGCGCCCGCCAATCTTGGCACCGATGCAGCGGTGACCGATATCGCTGTGGATATGGTAGGCGAAGTCGAGCGGCGTGGAGCCAGCGGGCAGATCCACCACGTCCCCTTTCGGCGTAAAGACGTAAACGCGGTCATCGAAAACCTGACTGCGCACCTCTTCCAGCATTTCGCCAGAATCGGCCATCTCTTCCTGCCAGGCAATGAGCTTGCGCAGCCAGGCAATACGCTCCTCGTGACCGGATGCGCCGCGTGCGTTGCTGCTGCCCGGTCCCTCTTTATATTTCCAGTGCGCGGCGACGCCGAGCTCAGCGTCCTCATGCATCTGGCGGGTGCGGATCTGAATCTCAACGGTTTTGCCTTTTGGTCCCAGCACCACGGTGTGAATAGACTGATAACCATTTGGCTTGGGGTTGGCTACGTAGTCGTCAAACTCCGCAGGCAGATGACGGTAAAGGGTATGAACAATGCCGAGCGCGCCGTAGCAGTCCTGCAAACGTTCGGCGACGACGCGAACCGCACGCACGTCAAACAGTTCATCAAACGCCAGCGACTTCTTCTGCATCTTGCGCCAGATGCTGTAGATATGTTTCGGACGGCCATACACCTCGGCGCGCACGCCCTCTTTCACCATCTCTTTGCGCAGCGAGTCGACAAAGTTTTCAATGTACTGTTCGCGGTCGATGCGGCGCTCATGCAGCAGCTTGGCAATGCGTTTGTATTCGTCGGGGTGAAGATAGCGAAAGCAGTAATCCTCCAGCTCCCATTTCAGCTGGCCAATGCCAAGGCGGTTGGCGAGCGGCGCATAGATATTGGTGCTCTCTTTCGCCGCCAGTACGCGTTCATCTTCCGGCGCGTCTTTCATCTCGCGCAGGTTCATGATGCGCTCCGCCAGCTTGATGACCACGCAGCGGAAATCTTCCACCATCGCCAGCAGCATGCGGCGCACGTTGTCCACCTGCTCGGAGGCCATTGAGTCGTTATGGATGGCTTTCAGCTGGCGAATCGCATCCATGTCGCGCACGCCGTGTACCAGCGTCACGATGCCGTTGCCAAAGGTTTTGCTGATCTCCTCCTCGCTGACCACTTCCGCATTAGCCAGCGGGAAGATCAGCGCGGCACAGGAGCTTTCAATATCCATGCTGAGCATTGAGAGGATCTCCACCATCTCAATGCCGCGCCACAGCAGCAGCGGCTGATCGGGATGATCCTGCGTCTGTGCTTCGCAGTAGCGCCAGGTCTCAGCGATGCGTTTACATGATTGCGGGTTGGCAATGCCAAGACTGGCGATCCACTGATCGAGAGCGAACTCCCCTGCCGTATTTAAATGCGCACTTCTGACCGCAACCATATCCTCTCCTGCCACAGCAGCATCAATTGCCGCTTATGTTTTGCTAAACAGCACCATGGATTCGAGATGACGGGTATGAGGGAACATATCCAGCATCGCGACCCTTTCCAGATGGTAGCCCGCCGACAGTAATGTCTGGCTGTCGCGAGCAAGCGTTGTAGGATTACACGAAACATAGACCACGCGTTCAGGAGCAAGTTTAGCCACATGCGCCATTACACCCGCCGCACCGGCGCGTGCCGGATCGAGTAAAACCTTGTTAAATCCCTGCGCCGCCCAGGGCTGGCGCGTAACGTCTTCCTCCAGGTTATGCTGGAAAAAACGGACATTTTTAAGATTATTCAGCTGCGCATTATACTCTGCCTGGCGCACTAATGCTGCAACACCCTCCACACCCACAACATTTTGTACGAATTTTCCTACAGGGATCGTAAAGTTTCCCATTCCGCAAAACAGGTCCAGCACGCGATCCTCCGGCTGAAGATCGAGCCAGGCGATCGCCTGCGCCACCATCTGCTGATTAACCGCATCATTCACCTGAATAAAATCCTGCGGGCTAAAGGTGAGCGGCACATTGCATGAGTGGTAAAAGGGGGTTTCGCCGCGTACCTTCTCCAGCGTCTCACCGTTGTCGAGAAACAGCATCAGGTGGTTGTCATGCGAAAAACGTTCCAGTTTTTCGCGATCTTCCTGATGGAGTGCCTCGAGATGGCGCAGCACCATTAACGGGCCGTTGTCTGCCTGCACCAGTTCAACATGTCCCAGCCGGCTTGCCGCTCTCAGTGCACTCAGGCAGTCACGCAGCGGCAGAAGCAATGCCTCAAGTTCGGGCGTCAGAATGGGGCATTCGCGAATGGCGACCAGGTCGTTACTCGCTTCCTGACGAAAACCCATCTGCAGCTCACGCGTTTTAGGCTGCCACTGTAAGCCCAGACGTGCGCGGCGGCGATAGCCCCAGGCGGGACCGGCCAGCACGTCATCCACCGCCACGGTGCGCTGCGCCGCCTGGCTGAGCATGCGTGACAGCGCGGCCGCTTTGCTGCGCTGCTGCAACGGTTCTGCGGCGTGCTGCTGCTGGCAGCCGCCGCAGCGGGTAAAGTGTGGACAGCGCGGCGTCACGCGCTCCGGACTGGTACTCAACAGCAGGGTCGCCTTGCCGCGCGCGTACTGCCGTTTCTCTTCCACCAGTCTCACTTCCGCCCGCTCGCCCGGCAGTGCGCCGCTGATAAACAGGGTTTTTCCCTGATGTCGCGCCACGCCCTGACCAAAGGGATCGAGCTCATCGACGGTGACGGTAATACGTTGCTTAGTCGTCACGCGCTGTTTTGCGGAGTAAAATTGCGCCATAGTGTTCTGCATTCTCAGTAAAAATTTGGCGTGCACCTGCGGTCTAAACCGCTGCACAGGGATAACAGGCTGTCAGAAGCCGGCGACTATTATGACGAAATACAGCCTGCGGGCGCGAATGATGATTTTAATACTGGCTCCGACGCTGATGATCGGTCTGCTGCTTAGCTCATTTTTCGTGGTGCACCGCTACAACGAACTCCAGCAGCAGGTCGTGGATGCCGGAGCAAATATCATCGAACCGCTGGCGATCTCCAGCGAATACAGTATGACCTGGCACGACCAGGACGCCATCCGTGAACTGGTCAGTCTGCTGCATCGCCGCCACTCGGATATTGTCCGCGCCATCTCAATTTTCGACAACAATAACCGCCTCTATGTCACCTCGAATAACAACCAGAACCTGAGCCTGCTCCAGAAAGAGGATATTCAGACGCTGCCGGATGAGGTATCAATGGAGCGCCACGGTACGCTGCTTGTGCTGCGCACGCCCATCACCTCAGAGCGCTATGCGCTGGATGAGCAGCCTGACGAAAAGGCCAAGCCAGCAGGCAATCCACTCGGCTATGTCGCGATAGAGCTCGATCTTCAGTCGGTGCGCCTGCAGCAGTACAAAGAAGTTTTCGTCGCCACGCTGATGCTGCTGTTCTGCCTCTGTATCGCTATGCTGTTTGCCTATCGCCTGATGCGTGACGTCACCGGCCCCATTCGCAATATGGTCACCACCGTTGACCGCATTCGTCGTGGGCAGCTCGACAGCCGCGTCGAGGGTTATATGCTGGGCGAGCTCAGCACCCTGAAAAACGGCATTAACGCCATGGCGATGTCGCTCACCGCCTATCACGAAGAGATGCAGCACAATATTGACCAGGCGACCTGGGATCTGCGGGAAACGCTGGAGCAGTTAGAAATCCAGAATGTCGAGCTGGATCTGGCGAAAAAGCGCGCGCAGGAGGCGGCCCGTATCAAATCAGAGTTTCTGGCCAATATGTCGCACGAGCTGCGCACGCCGCTAAACGGCGTCATTGGCTTTACCCGGCAGATGCTGAAAACCTCGCTCGGCAGTACACAGCGTGATTACATGCAAACCATTGAGCGCTCAGCCAGTAATTTGCTCAGCATTATCAATGATGTTCTCGACTTCTCGAAGCTGGAAGCGGGCAAGCTGGTGCTGGAGTCGATCCCCTTCCCACTGCGCGCCACGCTGGATGAGACCGTGGTGCTGCTGGCACCCTCCGCGCACGACAAGGGCCTGGAGCTGACGGTGCTGTGCGACAGCAGCGTGCCGGACAATGTGATCGGCGACCCGCTGCGCCTGCAGCAGATCCTGATTAACCTGCTGGGCAATGCGATTAAATTTACCGAGCGCGGCACCATCAATCTGCGCGTCGAACAGCGTGCGGTCAGCGCCACGCGCGTGGAGCTGGAGATTCAGGTGCACGACACCGGCATCGGGATTTCGGAACAGCAGCAGACGCAGCTCTTTCAGGCGTTTCGCCAGGCAGACGCCAGTATTTCCCGCCGTCACGGCGGCACCGGCCTCGGACTGGTGATCACGCAAAAGCTGGTGAGCGAAATGGGCGGCGAGATTACCTTCCACAGCCGCATTAGCGAAGGGTCAACCTTCTGGGTGCGCGTCCAGCTCGATCTGAATCCCAACGCGCCGACGCTACCGCGCGCGCTGGATGCTCTGACACGTTCGCGCATGGCCTACGTCGAGGCGCACGCCGCTTCCGCCGATGCGGCACTAAAAATGCTGCGTATTACGCCGTTGCAGGTCGAGTACAGTGAAACGCTGTCCGGCCTGAGCGAGCCGCACTATCCGCTGCTACTGGTTGGCCTGCCTGTGACTGTTACCCAGCAGGAGCTGCTGGATGATGCCTTTATTGATGCCCTGCTCCACCGCGCCGACTGCGTGCTGCTGGCGCTGCCCAGCGCCATGATGCTGCTGGCAGATCGGCTAAAGCTGCGTGGCATTCACGGCTGCATGACCAAGCCCGTCTCCGCGACGCGACTGGTGCCGATGCTGGCCGATCTGCATACGCGCCAGCGCAGCGATCTGCCCGACCGCGTGCGCTTACCGCTGCGCGTGATGGCGGTGGATGACAATCCCGCCAACCTCAAGCTAATCGGTGCACTTTTGGAGGAGCAGGTTCAGCACATCCTGCTGTGTAACAACGCCGAACAGGCGATTGCCGCCGCACGCGCGCAGCCGCTGGATATTATCCTGATGGATATTCAGATGCCGGAAATTGACGGCATCCGCGCCAGTGAAATTATTCGCGGCCTGCCGCTAAACGCCAGCACGCCGATTGTCGCAGTGACGGCGCACGCGATTGACGGCGAGCGTGAACATTTAATTGCTGCCGGGATGAATGACTATCTGGCGAAACCCATTGATGAGAGCAAGCTGAGTCAGCTGCTGGCGCGCTACAGTCCCGCGCTGCCCGCAGTCACCACGCCGGTGCCAGCGGTTTCGCCGTCGCTCGACTGGGATCTGGCGCTGCGCCAGGCGGCGAACAAGCCCGATCTGGCGCGCGATCTGTTGAGAATGCTGCTCGATTTCCTGCCAGAGGTCCATGAAAAGCTCGATGCGTTTATGGCCGCAAACGACGTGCAGGGCTTACGCGAAATTATCCACAAGCTACACGGCAGCGCCAGCTACAGCGGGGTGCCGCGCATGAAGCAGCTCTGCCGCCAGCTGGAGCAGAATCTGCGCCAGAGCAGTGATATTGAGGCACTGGAGCCTGAGCTGCTGGAGTTGCAGGATGAAATGGAGAACGTGGCGCGCGAGGCGCGCAGACTGCTGGATAACGGCTAAGCCGAGACCGGATCGCCAGGGCGATACGCCCCGCACAAGGTATCCTGCCGCCGCACCCTACCCAGAGCAGCCGGCGTGCCGCCTGGCCAACGGGCAGGCGGCACGATTGACGACAGACTGGCACCCGCAGCGTTAACGCGCGGCCGTTTTCGGTCGCCACACCCAGAGCACTGCAATCGCCAGCGCAAACAGCACCCCAAAGCCGATGCCGGTGCCGACTGCGGGCGCGCCCGCTTTGACCGCCAGCGTATAGAGGCCCAGCATCACCAGCATGGCAATATTCTCGCCAAAATTCTGCACGGCAATGGCATTGCCCGCCCCGACGCTTGCCTTGCCGCGCGCCTGGAGTAGCGCATTGAGCGGCACGACAAAAAATCCTCCCAGCGCGCCGATCGCCATCAGCAGCAGATAAGCGCTGCTCAGCGAGTGCTGAACCGAGAAGATCACCACCATGACGCCAATCAGCACGCCAGCAGGCATGCAGCGGCGGACTGTCTCCAGCGTCACCAGCTTCGCCGCTGCGGCCGCGCCTGCCACGATGCCAATGGCCACCATCGCATTAAGCGTGGTGGGCGTCCTGTTATCAGTAATACCGAGCGCGACCGGCACCCACAGCACCAGCAGAAAACGCAACGTGACGCCCGCCCCCCAGAACAGGCTGGTGCCGAGCAGAGAAAAGCGGGTTTCAGCGTTGTGCCACAGCGTGGCACACGCATGGAAAAAACGGCGCAGCATAGCACTGACATGCCAGCTCTCCCCTGAACGCGCCGCCGCCAGCGCCGGAACAAACAGGTTCGCCACCACCGCCACCGCATAGGTGACGGCACAGACCACCAGCGCCGACAGCAGGCTCCAGTCAGCCAGCACGCCGCCCGACACCGACCCCAGCAGGATGGCAGCAATAGTCGAGCCCTCCATCATGCCGTTGGCTTTTACCAGTTTGTCGCCGGAGGTCAGTTCGGTAAGAATGCCATATTTGGCAGGCGAGTAAGCTGCCGCGCCAATACCCACCAGGGTATAGCCCGCGAAGGGACTGAAGCCAAAGCAGATCAGCAGCGCCCCCAGCAGCTTTAAGCTATTGGCGAACATCATTACACGGCCCTTCGCGAAGCTGTCCGCCATCTGACCGACAAACGGGGCCAGCAGTATGTAGGCCGCGACAAACAGCATCTGCATCACCGGCTGGCTCCAGTCAGGATAAAGCTGGCTTTTCAGCAGCGCCAGCGTGGCAAACAGCAGCGCATTATCGCCAAAGGCAGAAAAAAACTGCGCGCACATCACTGCCATCATCCCGCGCGAGGTCAGCGAGGCGTGCGGATCGTTAAGGCCACTCATGCCTGCTCCTCTTCCGCCATCTTTTTCAGGCTGACATAGTCTGGCTTGCCGCTGCCCAGCATCGGCAGCGGTTTTACCACACGAATATCGCGTGGCACGGCAAGCTCGGGTGCCCCCAGCTCGCGCGCCGCTTTTTGCAGCTGATCACGCTTCAGCTCGCTGTCGGTGGTGAACAGCACCAGCGCCTCGCCGCGGTTGCTGTCGGCGCGCAGCGATGCGGCGTGCTGTTTCTCCGGCGACGCTTTCAGCGCGAGTTGCTCCACGCTCTCCAGCGACACCATCTCACCGGCAATCTTGGCAAAGCGTTTGGCGCGACCCTGAATCTGGCAGAAGCCCCCCTCATCGAAACTGACAATATCGCCGGTGTCATACCAGCCCGCTTCCGGCTGCCCTTCGCCGTTATCGGCTGCGGGCGCTTCCAGCACGCCGGGATTTTCAACCCGCAGATAGCCTTTCATGATGTTCGGCCCGCGCAGCTGTAGCCGCCCGCCCTGCTCGATGCCCTCTACTGACATCAGGCGTGAATCCATACCCGGCAGAATGCGGCCAACCGTGTGCGCTTTCGCCGCCATCGGCACGTTGATCGCCACGACCGGCGCACATTCAGTGACGCCATAGCCCTCAAGGATGCGGATACCATACTTTTCCATATAGATCTGGCGCGTCGCCTCCTGCAACTTCTCAGCGCCTGCCACCACATAGCGCAGGCGGGCAAAATCGTAGGGTGCGGCGAAGCGCGCATAGTTACCGAGAAAGGTCGAGGTGCCAAACAGCACGGTGCAGTTACGGTCATAAACCAGCTCCGGCACGATGCGATAGTGCAGCGGGCTGGGATAGAGAAATACCTGTGCGCCGGTCATCAGCGGCGTAAACAGCCCCACCGTCAGGCCGAAAGCGTGGAACAGCGGCAGCGCCGACATAAATTTATCGCGCGGGGTAAAGTCTGCCACGGTGCGGATCTGCTCTACGTTGGCCAGCAGGCTTTTATGCGAGTGCACCACCCCTTTGGGATTGCCCTCAGAGCCAGAGGTAAACAGCACAATCGCGGCGTCTTCCGGCTGCTGCTTCACCTGCGCACGGCGCGGCATCAGCAGGTGGCCGAGGATCCAGAGCTTGTCCTGCATTGTCACGGTGTCGCGCAGATCTTCCAGATAGATCCACTCCACCTCGGTCAATCCCTGCGGCAGATGCCACAGATTGCCCTTATCCAGAAACTGTCGTGAGGTAAAGACGGTTTTCACCTGTGACGCGGTCAGCGCCGCACGCATCCCGTTAACGCCCGCCGTGTAATTAAGCATCGCCGGTACGCGGCCGCGCATTGACGCGCCGAGCACCGCCGCCGCCGTCACCGTTGCGTTGGGCAGCAGCAGGCCGATCCTTTCCCCCGGCTGGCTGTAGCGCTCAAGGATGCGCCCCACGCCCAGCACTTTTTTCAGCAGCCCGGTGTAGCTGTCAGATTTGAAATTCACGTCTTCAATGCAGGGTTTAAACAGGCCGTAACGGGTGCGGGCGTTAAGAAAGGCCTCGAAGAGCGTTTCGCGCGGGCGCACGGCCATACGCGCTTCCATCATAATATGGTGCAGATGCTCGCCCGCCAGCTGTCGGCGGTCACGCGCGCGTTTAGCCTCCGGCATCGGAATGTGCGTAGCGGGCAGCAGTGTCAGGGTGATACGGGGAAACAGACGCCGTTTAAAGATGCCAGCCAGGCGGCCAAACGGCGAATACTCAGCGCCCTCAATACGTACCGGCACCACGCTGGCCGCGGATTTAGCCGCAACGAAGCCTGCACCGCTGTAGATTTTCATTAGTGACCCGGTGACGGTAATGCGCCCTTCCGGAAAGATCACCACCGGACGGCCGCTGTCGATCAGTCGCACCAGCTGTTTGATCGACATGGGACGCGTGGGATCGAGCGGCACAAAGTCGATCAGCGGCTTGATCAGCCGCATGTACCACTGCTCGCTGATGGTGGAATAGACGGCAAATACCGGCCTGACCGGGAGAAACAGCGCCAGCAGCACGCCATCAATAAATGACATGTGGTTGGGGGTGATAAGCACTTTTTCCTTGTGCAGCGCGGCGGGATCGCCGCGCAGTTCAACCCGCCACAGCAGGCGGCAGACCAGACGTAAAAAGGTAAATAACATGCCAGCTCCTTAGCACCGTTAAAAAGGTTCCTAACGATGCAGGATCTGACGGCATTCGACAAGCGCCAGCGCGAGAATTACTGCCCCGCGCGCCAGCCGCCGCCTAGCGCGGCAACCAGCGCCACGCTGGTCACCCACTGTGTACTTTGCAGCGTCAGCAGGCTCTGCTGTGCGCTCAGGCTACTGCTCTCAGTGGTGGCCACGTCGAGATAGTCGATCATCCCGGCGTCATACTGGTTGCGTGTGACGCGCGCCGACGCACGGGCAGCGTCGCCTCAAAGCTGCGCGGATCGATTTGCGCCAGCAGCTGGCCCGCCTCCACCTTCTGCCCTTCAGTGAAGTAAAATTTCTCCAGCTGACCGTCAACGCGGCTGGTGACGGTAACGCTGGCGTTGGGGATCACGATGCCGAGCGCGCTGAGATAAACCGGCTCGTCGGCGATGGTCGCGACACCGCTATGTACTAGGGGTGCCCCGCCGCCCATCATCGCCCTGCCCGGCGGCCCGCTGTGCGCCCCCTGCGGCAGGCTGCCCGGCTTTTTGCCCACCGGCAGCACGCGCCAGAGCACGCCAGCGATCATCACAACCCGGATGAATAACAGAAGCCGCTTAAACCAGCGGGAACGAGAAGAGCGGGACAGATTCGTCATGATGAACGTTTTGCCAAAGAGAAAAGTAAAAACCCCTCTGCAATTCAGCACATTATCAGGTGTTTCAGCTATCACGCTGGCTATTATCCACGACAGCCTGGTCGTTTTTCCGTCGGCAAACCCTAAGGATGGCGTTAAGAAAAATCAGGCTTTGCTGCCGCAATGTCGTGCGTGAAGGTCGCCTCTGCGTAAAGGCGGATACGGGCAAAAAGAGAAAAAAAAACCCACGCATCCGCGTGGGTTGGTGCAATAAACGGATGGATTATCCTCGCGGATAGCGCTGCCTGGAGCAGCCTGTTTTCGCACCGATCAATACCTCTGGGACCGCTATCCTCGCATTCTGTGGCGCAACAGGACAGCGCGAAAACGCAACGGAGTTCGCCGAAATGAAACCAGGTATGAATAAGTTCCCTACCCGGTTACACCCTGATTTTATTAGGATTTATCTGAAGACTTACTGTAGATTGCGTCTGGCGCGATGTTCATGTGCTTCAGTACTGGCCCCATGATGTTGCCGAAGACGGGCGCCGCTACCGAGCCACCAAAGTGCGCGCCTGCGGTAGGGTGGTTAATCATGACCACCAGCGCAACTTCCGGATGGCTGGCAGGCGCGATACCGGCGGTGTAGTTGATATAGCCACCGTCATATTTGCCGCTGGATCCCATCTTTTCAGCCGTACCGGTTTTGGTCGCCAGCCGGTAGCCCGGCACCGCGGCTTTGGTACCGGTGCCTCCCGGCAGCACGTCGCTCTCCAGCATATGCACCACCTCTTTTACCGTTTCCGGATTGGCCACCTGCGTGCCAAGTACCGGCGGCGTTACGCGGGTAATTGACAGCGGACGATAGACGCCGAATGAGCCCAGCGTGGCGTATTCACGCGCGATCTGCAGCGGCGTCACGCGCAGGCCGTAGCCGAAGGAGAAGGTGGCGCGCTCGATATCGGCCCAGCGCTGACGGTGCGCCGGAAAGTAGCCAACGCTCTCGCCAGTAAGTCCCAGGCCAGTCGGTTTGCCCAGCCCGAACGCCTGATAGGTATTGACCAGCGCCTCGGCAGGCATCGCCAACGCGATATGAGAGACGCCGATGTCGCTCGATTTTTGCAGAATGCCGGTCATCGTCAGGCGCGGCCAGTGGCCGACATCGCGGATCAGGTGGCCGTTCACGCTGTACGGCGTGGTATCAATCACCGAGTCCGGGCGCACCAGGTGACGCTCCAGTCCCTCCATCACCACCAGCGGCTTCACCGTCGAACCCGGCTCATAGCTGTCGTTAATGGCTGCATTGCGCATCTGGGCAGGCGTGGCGCCGTCATAGTTATTGGGGTTAAACGACGGGTAGGAAGCCATGCCAAGAATTTCACCGGTATCGATCTTTATCAGCACCGCTGCGCCAGAGTCCGCCTTATTAAGCAGTACCCCGTCGCGCAGTTTGCTGTAGAGCGTGTATTGATCGAACTTGTCGATACTGAGCTGCACCGTCGGCGGCTGCGTCGGCGGCGTATAGCTCAGCATGGAGATAATGTTGCCTGCGGCGTCCTGGCGGTAAACCTCTTTGCCCGGCACGCCCTGCAAGATTTTGTCATAGCCTTTTTCCAGCCCGTTCAGACCGGTGTTGTCCGCGCCAACAATGCCAATAAGCGGCGCCGCCGCTTCGCTCATCGGGTAGAAACGGCTGTCGTCATAAACTTCGCTGATCCCCTTCAGATGCAGTTCGGCAATATCTTTCGCAATGCCCAGCTCAACCTTGCGGCCCAGATAGAGAAAGCGGCGTTTGGGATTGGCGGTGATCTGCGCGACGATCTGCTCAGGGCGCATGTTAAGCGCCGAGGCCAGGTAGGCCCATTTGGCACTGAGAAAATCGGGGTTTGCTTCCAGCACGCGCAGCGGATCGGCAATCACGTCGCGCGACGGCACTGAGAGCGCCAGCGCTTCACCGTTGCGGTCCAGCAGGGTGCCACGGTTAGTCGGCAGCGTCACGGTGCGTAATGAGCGCTGATCCGCCTCATGTTCCAGCATGGGCTGGTTGAGAAACTGCAAATCGGCAATACGCGCCATCAGTATTACCATGCAGGTTATTACGCCAAGGCAGATCAGGCGAAAACGAAACGGGTTAAAAGGAGCTTTGATCTGGTCTTTTCCCAGTAGTTTTTTTATCCGGGGCATAGCAATCCGCTGCGTAAAAAAATAAAAATGTCCAGGCGAGCAGTTATAAAGAAAGCATTCCGTCGTTAACAGGAAAACTGTGTATCAGTTCGTAATCGATGCGGCAGGCAAAAAAAACCTGCGCATCTGCGCAGGTCGGTGTAATCAAGAAAATCTGTTGATGTTCACCCATCAATACCTCTGGGACCCTGACTGTAGCAAGGCCACAAGCTGGGCTGCCATCACCTAAAAGCAACAGTGTCCGGCAAAATGTAACCAGCCATGAGTTTATTAGGTGATTTTGCAAACCTGATGCTTTTTGATCTCCACCAGACAGCTCATGGCGTTGGGGCCCTGCGTCAGCGACGAGGTCCCGATATCCAGTGTCAGCACATTGGGATTGCCCGCGCGGTCAAACGGCTGCCATTCTGCGCCAAAGCCGGGATCGAACCAGGCACCGGTGGCGACAATCACCACGCCAGGCGTCAGTCCGTCGGTCAGGCGCACCCCAGCCAGCATCCTGCCGCGCGCATTGTAGACCTCTATCTCATCCCCCTCTGTCAGGCCACGCGGCGCGGCATCGTGCGGATGCATGTAGAGCGTTTCATGCCCGGCAGTTTTGTTGCCCTGCACGCTGGGCGTCGCATCCAGCTGGCTGTGGAGCCGATCGGCGGGCTGAATAGAGATCATATGCAGCGGGAACTGCTCGCTCAGCGCCGCGCCCAGCCACTCCTGCGGCTCGCGCCACTCGGGATGACCGGCAAAATCGTCCAGCTGATAGTCGGCGAGGGTCTGACTAAAGAGTTCGATTTTGCCGCTGGCGGTCTGAATCGGGTGGCTCACCGGGTCGGCGCGGAAATCATCCATAAAGACATAGGGCTTGCCGCCCTCCGGGATCTCCACAAAGCCGCGCGACCAGAACTCGCCAAACTCGGGGAAGGCAATCCCTTTACGCGCGTGCGCCACGGCGCACTGCTGGTAAAGATGTTCAATCCACTGGCGCTCGTTGCGCCCCTCGGTAAACGACTCGCGATAGCCGAGACGCTCCGCCAGGTCTGCGAAAATGTCGAAGTCATTGCGTGCCTGGTACTGCGGTTTAACCGCCTGATGCATTGCCAGCACAAAGCGATCGCGCGAAGAGCCGCCAATATCGTTGCGCTCAAGCGTGGTAGTGGCGGGCAGCACAATGTCCGCCATCTGCGCGGCGGGCGTCCAGACGATATCCTGCACCACCACGGTGTCGGGCTTCTGCCAGCCCTCTGCCAGCCGGTTGAGCTGCTGATGGTGGTGGAAGGGATTACCGCCCGCCCAGTGCACCAGATGAATATCGGGATAGTGCAGCGTCTCGCCCTGAAAGGTATAGGCCTGGCCGGGGTTGAGCAGCATATCGCTGATGCGCGCCACCGGTATCGACAGGCCAGAGGGATTGGGGCCGGTCGCCATCAACGGCGCAGGACCGTCCTGACGCGGGTTGCCGACGCTGTTCATTGAGCCGTGACCGAAAGAGAAGCCTGCGCCAGGCAGGCCTGGCTGGCCGAGCATCGACGACAGCGCAATCATCATCCAGTAGGGCTGTTCGCCGCGATGGGCGCGCTGCACCGAGTAGGCGCAGGTGATAAAGCTGCGTTTGCCAGCCAGCTGTTCTGCCAGGCGCACGATGCGCGCCGGCGGGATGCCGGTGATGCGGCTCGCCCAGCCTGCTGTTTTCGCCACGCCGTCGCTTTCGCCCAGCAGGTAGGCGCGCAGCTGCGGCCAGCCGGTGCAATGGCTGGCCAGAAACGCCTCGTCCACCGCGTTGCGGCGGGTAATTTCATAGCCCAGCGCCAGCATCAGCGCCACATCAGTGTTAGGACGAATTGGGATCCAGTCAGCGTTAACCAGCGCTGGACAGTCGTCGCGCATCGGGCTGACATTGATAACCGGCGTGCCTCTGGCCGCCAGCTGCTCCAGCGCCGGCTTCAGAGTGTGCTGACCCGCGCCGCCCGACGCCACCTGCGCATTTTTCAGCGCCAGGCCGCCAAAGGCAACAACGATCTCAGCGTGTTCCACGACCTGCGGCCAGTCGGTAACGCGACCGGTCAGCGGCATATAGGTACCAATCACGTAGGGCAGGAAGAACTGTGCTGCCCCCCAGCTATAGTTGCCCTGCTGGTCAACCCCGCCGCCGCCCTGAAAGTAGAAGCGGCGGACCAGGGTGCGCGCGTGGTTAACGCGGCCCGCCGACGACCAGCCATAGGAGCCATTGAAAATGCCCGAGGCACCGTAGCGTTCGCGGACGCGGCGGTTTTCATCCGCCACCAGATCCAGCGCGGTCTCCCAGTCGACGGCGACAAAATCTTCACGGCCGCGCAGCGTGCGATCGCTGTTCTCGCGCGACTTCAGCCAGGAGCGGCGCACCATCGGCTGACGGATACGCCTGTCAGAGTAGACCAGCTCGGGAAGGGTGTTCAGCATCGGCGACGGATCGGCGTCAGCGAAAAACGGCTCGCAGCCGATCAGGCGATCGTTTTCAGTCACGGCGGTAAATGCGCCCCAGTGCGCCAGATGTGGCACTCGCTTTTTCATGGTTTCGTTTCGTGGCAGGTAAAGGAAAAAGGCAGGATACCATGCGCTCCTCTGCCAGGTTAAGCCTCTCCTTTCGCCCCTTTTTGCGACGGCGCAGACATTCTGCTGGCTTGATGTAAGCGCCCTTTTCCGTAACACTGCTGGCATGTGTAAACGTTTTCCCTACTACAGGTCGACGCATGGCTACCATTAAGGATGTTGCCAGACTGGCGGGAGTCTCCGTCGCCACGGTTTCCCGTGTGATTAACAATTCGCCAAAAGCCAGCGAGAACTCGCGCCAGGCCGTCAGCCAGGCCATGGACGAGCTTCAGTATCACCCCAATGCCAATGCGCGCGCGCTGGCCCAGCAGTCAACCGAGACGCTGGGCCTGGTCGTCGGCGACGTTTCCGACCCGTTTTTCGGTGCTATGGTGAAAGCGGTCGATGAGGTTGCGGGGCAGACCGGTAACTTTTTGCTGATTGGTAACGGTTACCATAATGAGCAAAAAGAGCGGCAGGCCATTGAGCAGCTGATGCGCCACCGCTGCGCGGCGCTGGTGGTGCATGCAAAAAAAATTCCCGACGCCGAGCTGGAAATATTAATGAAGCAGGTGCCCGGCATGGTGCTGCTGAACCGTCTTCTGAAAGGGTTTGAACAGCGCTGCATTGCGCTGGATGACCGCTATGGTGCCTGGCTGGCCACGCGCCATCTGATTCAACAAGGACATCAGCACATCGCTTTTATCTGCTCGACTCACCCGATTTCTGACTCTGAGGATCGCCTGCAGGGTTACTACGACGCGCTGAAAGAGCATGGCCTGCCCTGCAATGATCGGCTGGTGGCGCTTGGCGAGCCAGATGAAACCGGCGGTGAACAGGCGATGACGGAGCTGTTGGGACGCGGCCGCAACTTTACCGCCGTCGCCTGCTATAACGATTCGATGGCTGCGGGGGCGCTGGCGGTACTGAGTGATAACGGCGTGCGCGTGCCGGAAGAGATGTCACTGATTGGTTTTGATGATGTGCTGGTGTCGCGCTATGTGCGTCCGCGCTTAACCACGGTGCGCTATCCCATTGTGACCATGGCGCAACAGGCCGCGGAACTGGCGCTGGCGCTGGCGCACGCCCAGCCGCTGCCTGAAGTCACCTATATGTTTAGCCCGACGCTGGTGCGGCGGCATTCGGTGAGCGGGCCGGCTTAGAGCGCGCGCTGGTAGAGCCGGACGGTTTTATCAGGGTAATCGAGCGCCTCGCCTGCCGGTGTCCAGCCAAAGCGCTCATAGTAGTCGCCAAAAGTGGACCAGAGCCAGAGCTGACGATGGCCGCGCTGCTGCGCATAGTCGATGACGTGCTGCTGTAGCGCCATACTCAGGCCACTGCCGCGTGCGCATTCATCGACGTAGAGCGCGGCGAGCCAGGGAAAAAGATCCTGGCGGCTAATAAGGTCGCAGCGCCAGAATCCTGCCGTGCCCACCGCCCTGCCCGCGTCATCGATAGCAACGAAGGTGACCGGAAATGCCGCTCCCAGCAGTGAACTGTTCACGACACTGGCCATAAAGTCACGGCTGTTCTCTGCGTCAAAGGCGCGCCATAGCCAGTCAATAATCTGTTCAGCGTGCTGCGGTGCCTCGTGTAAAGAGAGAATGTTCACCTTTTGCCTTAGCTCAGCTCAAGCGCCAGCAGCTCCTGAATCGTCTGCGCACGGCGAATTTCACGCGGCCTGCCCTGCTCAAACAGCACTTCCGGAATAAGCGGGCGGCTGTTGTAGTTTGACGACATTGACGCGCCATACGCGCCGGTATCGTGAAACACCAGATAGTCACCGACCTGCGCAGCGGGCAGCGCACGCGTCTCTACCTGCCCCCCTTCCCGCTGCGTGAACACGTCGCCCGATTCGCACAGCGGCCCGGCAACCACGGTATCGCGCTGGGTTTGCTCGTCGATCGCGCGCCCGTCCCCGGCCAGCAGCGAAATCTGATGATAGCTGCCGTACATCGACGGACGCATCAGATCGCTAAAGCCTGCATCAACCAGTACAAAGTGACGACTGCCCATCGTTTTCACCGCCCGCACCTGCGATACCAGGACGCCCGACTCGGCAACCAGGAAGCGGCCCGGCTCGATCTCCAGCTTCACCGCGTGGCCAAGATGTGCCGCAATGCGCTGACGTGCCGCGTCCCACAGGCCAAAATAGTGTGCGGTATCAATCGCCTCTTCGCCGAAACGATAGGGGATCGACAGACCGCCTCCGGCGGAAATTGCCGCCAGATCCTGGTCGAGTGCGATAACCTGCTCAACCATCGCATCACACACCTGCTGCAAATGGCCATAGTCAACGCCGGAGCCAATATGCATATGCAAGCCCACCAGCCGCAGGCCATATTGCCGAAGTGCTGCCAGCGCCTGCGGCAGCTCGCTGTGCCAGATGCCGTGCTTGCTGTTTTCACCACCGGTATTGGTTTTCTGGCTATGCCCGTGACCAAAGCCCGGATTAATGCGCAGCCAGACCGCGTGGCCCGGTGACACTTCACCCAGCTGATGCAGCATATCAATCGATCCGGCGTTAACCGGCACCTTCAGCTCGGCGATACGCGACAGCGTCGGACGATCGAAAACGTCAGCGGTAAAGACAATCTCTTCGCCACCCGCCTGATAGCCCGCCGCCAGCGCTCGCTCGATTTCGCCCAGCGAGACCGAATCGACCTTAACGCCCGCCGCACGCATCAGACGCAGTATGTGAATGTTAGAGCAGGCTTTTTGCGCGAAGCGCACCACGTCAAAATCATGCAGCTGTTCAATACGCTGCTGAATGATCCGGGCATCGTAGGCCCAGAACGGGCCACTGTAGTGCTGCGCCAGCGACAGTAAATTCTCGGCGTTAAGGGCGGTGGTGGTATCAGTTAAAGCACGCGGCATCGCTATTCTCCTGTAGTTACCCCTATTAGGCCAGAAGCGTGCCATGCTGAAAAATATCTGTTTTAATGCCTGCTATGCAAAACTGATATGGCTAAATATGGCAAAAATAAACTGGCGGCATATCGAGATTTTTCATGCGGTGATGACCAGCGGCAACCTGACCCAGGCCGCCACGCTGCTGAATACCTCACAGCCCACCGTAAGCCGCGAGCTGGCGTGGCTGGAGAAACAGCTGGGATTGCGGCTCTTTTCTCGCGTGCGTGGGCGGCTTCAGCCGACGGTGCAGGGCCTGCGCCTGTTTGAAGAGGTGCAGCGATCCTGGTACGGTCTCGACCGCATCATGGAGGCCGCAGACGGGCTACGCCAGTTTCGCCAGGGTGAGCTCTCTGTCGCCTGCCTGCCGGTTTTCTCGCAGTCGCTGCTGCCGCCGCTGGTGCAGCCTTTTTTGCAGCACTATCCTGACGTCAGCCTCAACATTATCCCGCAGGAGTCGCCTCTGCTGGAGGAGTGGCTGTCGGCGCAGCGCTACGATCTTGGCCTGACCGAAACCCAGCAGGCACCGGCAGGCACCGAGCGGCTGGCGCTGCTGACCTGCGATGAGGTGTGTGTGCTGCCGCAGCAGCATCCGCTCTGCCACTGTGCGGTGCTGACGCCGCAGGATTTTGCCGGAGAGAACTACGTCAGCCTGTCGCGCAACGACAGCTATCGTCAGCTGCTGGACGCGCTGTTTCATGAAGAGGGCGTGGAGCGCCGACTGGTGCTGGAGACGCACAGTGCGGCATCGGTCTGCGCGATGGTGCGCGCGGGGGTGGGCATTTCGGTTGTCAATCCGCTGACGGCGCTCGATTATGCCGACAGCGGCGTGGTTATGCGTAAGTTCAGCGTTGCGGTACCCTTTACCGTGAGCCTGGTGCGACCGCTGCACAGACCGGCTTCAGCGCTGGTATCAGCCTTTGCCGACCACCTGCAAACCCAGGTGGCCGACTTTACTCAGCGGATTGCCGAGCGGCTGGCTTAAGCGCGCACGGTGGCGGCGTTGCCGCCCGATTGACGAAAGGTGATCAGGCAGATGGCCAGCCCGACAGCGGCCAGCGCCGCCGCCGCCACAGGAACGGCGGTCAACCCGTAGCCCTGACCGATCACCGCGCCGCCAACCCACGCACCCAGCGCATTGCCGACGTTAAACGCGGAAATGTTCAGGGTTGAAACCAGGTTTGGTGCCTCTTTGCCATGGCGTACCACGTTGATCTGCAAACCCGGAACGGTAGCGAAAGTGGCCATCGCCCAGAGAAACAGCGTGACTTCCGCCAGCCACAGCGCATGGCTGGTCCAGCTAAAGAGCAGCGAAAAGAGCGCGATCAGCGAGAAGCTCAGGATCAGGCTAAAGGAGACTTTCCAGTCCGCCAGCTTGCCGCCGAGGATGTTACCGACGGTCAGCCCTGCGCCAATCAGGAAGAGCGTCCAGCTGACGCCACGCGCGCTGATGCCGGTGACCTGTAACAGCATCGGTGCGATATAGCTGAACAGGGCAAACATCGCAGCCGCAAAGAAAACGGTCATCAGCAGCGAAAGCCACAGTTTGCCGTTTGCCAGCGCACTGATTTCACTCGCCAGATGCACCGGCTTCTCTTCTTTATTGGTTGGCAGGCTAACGATTAGCGCAATAAAGGCCAGCACGCCGATAATTGCTACCCCCCAGAAGGTCGCGCGCCAGCCGAACAGCTGACCAAACCAGGTTCCCAGCGGCACGCCCAGAACGTTCGCCAGCGTCAGGCCAGTAAACATCAGCGCCACCGCTGACGCCTGCCGGCCCGGAGCGACCAGGCTTGACGCTACCACCGCGCCAATCCCGAAGAAGGCCCCGTGACAGAGCGCCGTAATCACGCGCGCCATCATCAGCAGGTTATAGGTATAGGCCAGCGCGCAGAGCACGTTGCCAATGATAAAAATGGTCATCAGCAGGATGAGTGTTTTTTTACGCGGCAGCCTGGCGGTCAGCAGCGCCATGATTGGCGCGCCAATCGCTACCCCCAGGGCATAGCCGCTGATCAGCCAGCCTGCTGACGGGATAGTGACCTGCAGGTCGCCCGCCACTTCGGGCAGCAGCCCCATAATAACAAACTCGGTGGTTCCAATCGCAAACGCACTCAGCGCCAGCGCCAGTAAAGCAACAGGCATAACACATTCTCCCAATCAACAGGCAAGTGAACGCCGCAGCGGACGCCGGGCGCGGACGATTATAAAAATTTGAACTTCGTCACAATGAGTATTAAATCACAGCCGTTTGTCTGCATATACCCTGCCTGCGGCAAGGAACCTTTGCTGCGCACGCAACAATAGCGTGATAAATGCTTAACGCTGTTCACGACTTTTACGCGCTGCACTTGATGTCAGCGACCTGCCAGCGTGTTAAAAGAATGATTTTCTATGTTGAATCAACGAAATAAAAGCGTGATTAACATTGCCGATATCCAGCGTGTCGCTGTATAAAGTGAAGCCACTCTTAAGCGGGAAGAAAAATGCAGCGGCTAATCATCCTGATTGCGCTTGGCCTTAGCGGCTGTTCTGTCGGCCATTATGAGTACAGCAGCGAAGCACAGAAGCGTGTTGATATGACCTATACCGGTATTCCCACTGCGCTGGGACTGGGCACGCTGGGCACCACTATTCCACTGACGGCAGAGTACAGTCTGACCGCCGCGCACGTGGCGAAATTCTCGCTTTATCGCGTGAAAGCCTGGCACCCCGACTGCGATCTGGCCGTGGTTTACCATAAAAATGCTGAGGCTAACCTGCCACCGCGGTTCCGCAACAGTCACATCGGCGAGAAGGTGAATCTGTACGGTTACAGCTTTATTAGTGCGATGCCGGTCAGCTCCAGCGGCGAGAACCTGATTAATACCTCGCTGGCTAATAGCTGGAACAAGGCAACCTGCGTGGTGGTAGCAGCCAATGCGGGCGTGGTAAAAGGCATGTCGGGAGGGGCGGTCTATAACGTGTCGGACGATACCCTGACCGGGGTGATTGTGGGCTACAGCCGCCGTATCGACGACAACCAGAGTGGAAAAACGCTCTACCGCGACGTCGCGCTTTATGTGCCTTATGCGCGCTTTGAGGCCTGGCTGAACGGGGTATTGAAGTCGTGAGGATGTAAAAAGGCCGGAAAGCCCGGCCCGGATAGCGGTTCGCCCAGTGATGACGCGACGGGCCACGCCCGCCGCGTGAAGGCGGATGCGCTGCTGAAAAAACCGTCAGCGCCAGCCGCCGTCTTAATTACTTCGCCGTCGGACGCAGCGCCGGGAACAGGATCACGTCGCGGATGGTATGGCTGTTGGTGAACAGCATCACCATACGGTCGATACCAATGCCCAGCCCCGCCGTTGGCGGCAGGCCGTGCTCCAGCGCGGTGACGTAATCTTCGTCATAGAACATCGCTTCGTCATCGCCCGCATCTTTGGCATTCACCTGCTGCTGGAAACGCTCCGCCTGATCTTCCGCGTCGTTCAGCTCAGAGAAGCCGTTGCCAATTTCACGTCCACCAATGAAAAACTCAAAGCGGTCGGTAATGTCCGGGTTCTCGTCGTTACGGCGCGCCAGCGGTGAGACTTCAGCCGGGTATTCGGTAATGAAGGTTGGCTGAATCAGATGCGCCTCAGCGGTCTCTTCAAAGATCTCCGTCACCACACGTCCCAGACCCCAGCTCTTCTCGATTTTGATGCCGATTGACTGGGCAATGGCCACCGCTTTGTCGAAATCATCCAGATCCGCCAGGTCGGTTTCCGGGCGATATTTTTTGATCGCTTCGCGCATGGTCAGCTTTTCAAACGGTTTGCCGAAGTCAAATTCCTGCTCACCGTAAGGCACTTTGGTGGTGCCAAGCACGTCCTGCGCCAGCGTACGGAACAGGCTTTCCGTCAGCTCGATCAGATCTCTGTAATCCGCATAGGCCATATAGAGTTCCATCATGGTGAACTCAGGGTTATGGCGCGGTGAGATGCCTTCGTTACGGAAGTTACGGTTGATTTCAAAGACGCGATCGAAGCCACCCACTACCAGGCGCTTGAGATAAAGCTCCGGTGCAATACGCAGATACATATCGATATCCAGCGCATTGTGATGCGTAATAAACGGACGTGCCGATGCACCGCCCGGGATCACCTGCATCATCGGGGTTTCAACTTCCATAAAGTCGCGGCCTACCATGAACTGACGGATGCCAGCCATGATCTGCGAACGGACTTTAAAGGTGTTGCGCGATTCGTCGTTGGCAATCAGGTCGAGATAGCGCTGACGATAGCGGGTTTCCTGATCGGCAAGGCCGTGGAATTTGTCCGGCAGCGGACGCAGCGCTTTGGTCAGCAGGCGCAGTTCGTGACAGTGAATCGACAGCTCGCCAGTTTTGGTTTTGAACAGCTTACCGCGCGCGCCCAGGATGTCACCGAGATCCCACTTTTTGAACTGCTCGTTGTAGATCCCTTCAGCCAGATCGTCGCGCGCAACATAAAGCTGAATGCGGCCGCCAACGTCCTGCAGCGTGACAAATGACGCCTTGCCCATAATACGACGGGTCATCATACGACCAGCAACGCTGACTTCAACGCCTAAATCTTCCAGCTCTTCGTTGCTCTTTTCGTCATACTGCGCGTGCAGCACGTCTGAGGTGTTATCCCGGCGGAAGTCGTTAGGAAACGGCACGCCGTTTTCACGCAGCGCGCTGAGTTTTTCGCGACGCGCTTTCAGTTCGTTATTTAACTCAAGGGCGGCATCAGCGCTCTGCGGTTGTTGTTCAGACATGTCGGTTCCTTATAGCCCTGCTTTTAAACTTGCTTCAATAAAACGGTCGAGATCGCCATCCAGCACCGCCTGGGTATTGCGGGTTTCAACGCCGGTTCGCAGATCTTTGATGCGGGAGTCATCCAGCACATAAGAGCGAATCTGGCTCCCCCAGCCGATATCAGACTTATTGTCTTCCAGCGCCTGTTTCTCAGCATTTTTCTTTTGCATCTCAAGCTCGTACAGCTTTGCCTTCATCTGCTTCATCGCCTGATCTTTGTTTTTATGCTGAGAGCGGTCGTTCTGACACTGGGTGACGGTACCGGTCGGAATATGGGTAATACGCACCGCCGATTCGGTACGGTTAACGTGCTGACCGCCCGCGCCCGATGCGCGGTAGACGTCAATGCGCAGATCCGCTGGGTTGATGTCGATATCGATATCGTCATCCACTTCCGGATAGATAAACGCAGAGCTGAATGAAGTATGACGGCGACCGCCGGAGTCAAACGGACTCTTACGCACCAGACGGTGTACGCCCGTTTCGGTACGCAGCCAGCCAAACGCATAGTCGCCTGAAACGCGAATGGTCACAGACTTGATGCCCGCCACTTCGCCTTCTGACTCTTCGATGATTTCGGTTTTAAAGCCTTTGGCTTCGGCCCAACGCAGATACATACGCATCAGCATGCTGGCCCAGTCCTGCGCCTCGGTGCCGCCGGAGCCCGCCTGCAGATCGATGTAGCAGTCAGCGCTGTCATACTCGCCTGAGAACATGCGGCGGAATTCGAGCTCGCCCAGCTTGCTCTCAAGCTGATTTAGCTCGGCAACCGCTTCGTCAAACGTCTCTTCATCTTCGGCTTCTACCGCCAGTTCAAGCAGACCCTGCACATCTTCCAGGCCCTGCGACATCTGATCCAGCGTTTGCACAATCGCTTCCAGCGAGGAGCGCTCTTTACCCAGCGCCTGCGCGCGTTCAGGCTCGTTCCAGACGTCTGGCTGTTCCAGTTCGGCGTTTACTTCTTCAAGGCGTTCTTTCTTGGCATCGTAGTCAAAGATACCCCCTAAGAACGTCGCTGCGCTCGGTGAGGTCCTGAATACGGTTTTTGACCGGATTAATTTCAAACATGGCTTTGGCGTCTTTTCGCTAAATGTCGGGATGTAAACCCCGCAGTCTAACTGAAATAGCCGTGAGTTTGTAGGGTTTCAGTCGCGTGCCGCTTGCGCCTTTGCACGGTAAAAACGGCGGAACACGGCGCACTTTTACGGGTTTCGCTGAAACGGTACCTCATGGTCTGGATGATGCGCCACAGCGCGATCATTTGCACTCCCCGAAGGTGAGAAAGGGCGTGCTGGCCTGCCCGCAACAGGAAAAACGCAGAGAGATGAAAAATGGCAGCGAAAAGAGCATAACGCCGCACGATGCCCTCTTTAAAACCTTCCTTGCCCATACGCATATGGCGCGTAATTTTGTTGAGCAGCCTCTTCCCGACGGGTTGCTGCGCATCTGCGGCCTCGCCACGCTGCGCCTGACGTCAGGCAGCTTAAAGGAGGAACTGATGACGATTGCAGAACAGCTAAAGCAGACAGGGCGCGAAGAAGACCGTCAACAGAGGCTTGCGCAAGGAGTGAAGAAAGGCCAGCGCGAAGCCACGCTGGCCATAGCGCGCAACATGCTGGCCCGGAGCATTGACGTCTCGCTGATGCAGGGTATCACCGGGCTGTCAGCGGCGGATTTGCAGCAAGTTCACCACGAAAGCCAGTGCTAATTTAGCGGCCAGAGATGATCGATAATCAACTGAACCGATCGGTTGCCGCGAAACTCATTGATGTCCAGCTTAAACGCCAGTTCGACCTGGCGCACGCTGCTGTCGGGCCATAATGTGGTGTCGACGTTAAAAGCGATACCATCAATCAGCGGACCACCGCCCAGCGGCTCCAGCATCACCTTCAGGTGACGCTCGCCCACCAGACGCTGCTGCAACAGTTTAAATTTTCCATCAAACGCGGGCTCCGGGAACGCCTGTCCCCACGGCCCCGCCTCACGCAGCAGCTCAGCAGTCTGCAGGGAGAACTCGCCAGGCTGCAACACACCGTCTGACCAGACAACGCTTTGCAGCGCCTCTTCGCTCAGCCACTCACCCAGCAAATCGGCAAAGCGCTGGCGGAATTCATCAAAGCGTTCCTCCTTCAGCGACAGGCCCGCTGCCATGGCGTGACCACCAAACTTCAGCATCATGCCGGGATAAAGCGTATCGAGCCGCTCCAGCGCATCACGCAGATGAAGGCCAGGGATCGAGCGGCCTGAGCCTTTTAAGGTGCCGTCACCTGCTGGCGCAAAGGCGATGACCGGACGGTAAAATCGCTCCTTGAGGCGTGACGCCAGAATACCCACCACTCCCTGATGCCATTCGGGATGATAAAAGGCCAGCCCCAGCGGCAGTTCAGTCTGCTTGCGCTCCAGCTCCATGCACAGCGCCAGCGCCTCGCTCTGCATACCCTGCTCAATCTCTTTACGCGTCTGGTTTAGCGCATCCAGCTCGCTGGCCAGCATGCGCGCCTGGCTAATATCGTCAGTGAGCAACAGCGCCACACCCACGGACATATCATCCAGTCGTCCCGCCGCATTCAGGCGTGGCCCCAGCGCGAAGCCGAGATCGCTTGCCACCAGCTGGCGCGCATCACGGTTGGCAATCTCCAGCAGTGCGCGAATACCGGGACGGCATTTGCCGGCGCGAATACGGCTCAGCCCCTGCCATACCAGGATGCGGTTGTTGACGTCGAGCGGCACCACGTCAGCAACGGTACCGAGCGCAACCAGATCAAGCAGCTCCGCCAGGTTAGGTTCAGCACGCGTTGCGCCAAACCATCCCAGCTTGCGCAGATGGGCGCGCAGCGCCATCATCAGATAAAAGGCGACGCCAACGCCTGCCAGCGCGCGCGATGGAAATTCGCAGTCGTCCAGATTGGGGTTAACAATCGCGTCCGCCTCAGGCAGCGTTTCGCCAGGCAGATGGTGGTCTGTCACCAGCACGGGGATACCATACTGATGCGCACAGGCAACGCCGCTGTGGGAAGAGATACCGTTGTCCACCGTCAGGATCAGCTGTGCGCCGCGTGCGTGCGCCTGCTCGACCACTTCCGGACTCAGGCCGTAGCCATCGTCAAAGCGGTTGGGCACCAGGTACTGCACGTTGTGGCCGCCCATACTGCGCAGTGCCAGCACCGTCAGCGCGGTACTGGTGGCGCCGTCAGCATCAAAATCGCCCACCACCATGATGCGACGCCCGTCGAGCAGCGCCTGATGCAGCAGCTCAACCGCCTCGTCCACGCCTTTCAGCGTGGTAAACGGCAGCAGGTGTTTTGCCCCGCGCTCCAGCTCCGCCGCGCTGCGTACCCCGCGCTGCAAATAGAGTCGTTTAAGCAGCGGCGGAAGCGCTGCCGGGAGCCGATCCTCGACACCGATTTCACGCCGCCGCAGTTCTACCGATTTTATCACTGACAATTAGCCACCGCGCTTATGCTGATCTAATACCTGTTTGAGCTCCTGCGGCCCCTGATAACCCGGAATCATCATGCCGGAATCGGTCAGAATTGCAGGCGTGCCCTGAATGCCGTAGAGAATGCCCAGCTTGTAGTGCTGGTCGAGCGCAATGTTGCAGCTCTCCGGCGCGCTCATCTGCGGCGCGTTGCCCTTCATCGCTTCATCAAAGGCTTTATTGCGATCGGCGGCGCACCAGATTGCTTTCATCGCCTTCTCTACCTGACCATTCAGTCCCTCACGTGGGAAAGCAAGATAGCGAACCGTGATACCCAGCGCGTTGTAGTCGGCCATTTGCTCGTGCAGCTTGCGGCAGTAGCCGCAGGTGATATCGGTAAAGACAGTAATAACGTGCTGCTCTTTTGCCGCCTTATAGACGATCATTTGCGGTGCCAGCGCCTCAACCTTTTTGTCGAGCAGCTGATTGGTGACGTTGACCGGCTGCGCACCGCTGACGTCGTAGAGCGGGCCCTGAATCATATGTTTGCCGTCTTCGGTCACATAAATAACGCCGCTTTCGGTCAGCACTGTTTTAAAACCCGCCAGCGGCGAGGGGACGATTTCCGTCTGTTGCAGGCCCAGTTTTTTCAGGGATTGTAAAATAGCGCTATCATCGGCCTGAGCTGCGTTGCTGAAAGCTCCAGCCAGCAGAGCCAATAGAATAAATTTTTTCATTTATATTCCTTACTATCCGCGTCAGGCGCGCGGATGATGCTGTTGATGCAACTGACGCAGTCGCTCTGTCGCAACGTGCGTATAAATTTGTGTGGTCGAGAGATCGCTGTGTCCCAGCAACATCTGTACGACACGCAGGTCGGCACCGTGGTTCAACAAATGGGTGGCGAAAGCGTGGCGCAGCACATGTGGAGAGAGTTTTTCACTGTCAATGCCCGCCAGCACGGCATAGTGCTTGATGCGGTGCCAGAAAGTCTGACGCGTCATCTGCTGCGCGCGGCTGCTGGGAAACATCACATCCAGCGTCTGCCCGTTAAGCAGCCACGGCCGACCATGCTCAAGATAGTGCTCCAGCCAGTAAACCGCTTCTTCTCCCAGCGGCACCAGACGTTCTTTATTGCCTTTACCGATAACGCGCACCACGCCCTGACGCAGGCTGATATCGCTCAGCGTCAGTCCCACCAGTTCAGAGACGCGCAGACCGGTTGCGTAAAGCAGCTCCAGCATGGCTTTGTCGCGCAGTTCCAGCGGAATATCGGTCGCAGGAGCCTGTAGCAGCCGCTCAACCTGAGCCTCAGTCAGATCTTTCGGTAATCGTTGCGGCAGCTTCGGCGCGGAGAGTAGCGTACTGGGGTCGTCGCTGCGGATTTTTTCGCGGTAAAGATACTGAAAGAGGCGTCGCATCGCGCTCAACAGCCGTGCCGAACTGCTGGCTTTAAAGCCGCCCTCCAGCCGTTCAGCGAGAAACTGCTGTAAATCCGCCGTTTGCAACGTCAACAGCGTCAGTTTGTGATGCGTCAGCCAGTCAGTCAGGGTTTTCAGGTCCTGCCGGTAGGAGGACAAGGTATTTTGCGCCAGATTACGTTCAATCCAGAGCGTGTCCAGAAACTGTTCTGTCAGGTCGCTGTCTTGCACGGTATCTCCGCCGTTAAGGTGAAATCGTGCTCATTATGCCTTAATCCACCCTGCTTCTGGTACAATTGCGCCAAAGTCAGTCCTACTCAGAGCATTATCTGTATGAAAATTGGTCTTTTTTACGGCTCCAGTACCTGCTATACCGAAATGGCTGCCGAGAAAATTCGCGACTTTATCGGCGCTGAACTGGTCACGCTCCATAATGTGAAAGATGACGATCCGCAGCTGATGGAGCAGTACGATTTGCTGATTTTAGGTATCCCTACCTGGGATTTCGGCGAGTTGCAGGAGGACTGGGAAGCGATCTGGCCACAGCTGCCCACGCTTAATCTGCGCAATAAAATCGTCGCGCTCTACGGCATGGGCGACCAGTTTGGTTACGGCGAATGGTTTCTTGATGCGCTGGGCATGCTGCATGAGCTGCTACAGCCGATGGGCGTGAAATTTGTTGGTTACTGGCCGCTGGATGGCTATGAATTTACCAGCCCGAAGCCGCTCAGCGCCGATGGAAAACAGTTTGTAGGTCTGGCGCTGGATGACGTTAATCAGTTTGACGTCACCGATGAACGCATTGAACAGTGGTGTGAGCAGATACTGACCGAAACCGCTGAGCTGCTATAGCCTGCCGCTGGACGCTTTTTCCGTGCCGTGCAGCAGGCGCGCGCGGAACTGACGCCAGCGGCCAACTGACATCATATCCTGAAACAGCCACATCCTGAATATTCGTCCTTGTTCACTGCGTAATACCAGTAACGCCGCGCCCGGTAGCCAGCGAATCGGAGCCGTGATGCGCCATTGCACACCTTGCCAGCGCCAGCTGCCGTCGCTCTTACGCTGCAAAATCCCCTGCCGCTGCGCCAGCCGTCGCTGTTGTTGCACACCTTCCCGAAAAGTCAGCAGCAGCAGCGGCATTTTAATCAGCCAGAACAGCGCGGGCAAAGGCGCAGTGGCCACCATCAGCAGCGCGCCAGCCGTAAACGCGCCGTGCAGCATACGTGCCAGGCGCGAGGGTCGTAGCTTACAGTGCCACGGGGCCGCGTTCACGGTTGCGCTGCTGGATAACCCGGATGATACGCTTGAGTTCGGGATCGGCGGGTTCACCGTGGTCCATCATCCAGTTGAACAGATCGGGATCGTCAGCCTTGAGAAGAGCAACAAACGCCTTTTTGTCCGTGTCGTTAAGGGTGTCATATTCATACTTGAAGAAGGGCATGATGGCGACATCCAGCTCCAGCATGCCGCGACGGCAGGCCCAGTGAATGCGCGATTTTTCATGAATGTCCATGTGTTTTATTTCCGCTATTCAGACAGTGCGGCTAGTGTAACCTGGTTTTATTGTGCCTGCAGGCGTGCATTGCGCGGCTGTGCGATGCGCCGCACAACCTGAGCCAGCATGAGCGCCCCACTCGCGATTTGTGCGCCCGAGCCCGCAAACCTGTTGCAAAGCCAGTGCGCTCTTTTAACATTGAACTCAGGATTCACCTTCTAATCAGGACAGCCAATGCCTATTTTTAGCTTACCGCCTCGCCAGCCTGTGGCCTCTTCTCGTCTGCCGTTAACCCTGATGTCACTGGATAGCTGGGCGCTCGTGTCGGTGCAGGGTGTCGACAGTACCGCCTATCTGCAGGGCCAGCTTACGCTGGATGTCGCTGCGCTGGGATCGGATCAGCATCGCCCGGCGGCGCACTGCGACGCCAAAGGTAAAATGTGGAGCAATCTGCGTCTGTTCCATCGCGCTGAGGGCTACGCCTATCTGGTGCGCCGCGAGCTGCGCGACCAGCAGCTGGCTGAACTCAAGAAATATGCGGTCTTTTCTAAGGTAACGCTGGTGCCTGACGATGAAGCGGTGCTGCTTGGCGTGGCCGGTTTCCAGGCGCGAGCCGCACTTACCAGCCTGTTTGAGAGTCTGCCGGACAGTGAACATCCGGTCGTGCAGCACGGAGAGACCTCACTCCTCTGGTTTGCCACGCCCGCAGAGCGTTTTCTGATTGTCACTACTCGCGATCGGGCGCAGGCGCTGCAGAAGAAGCTGGCTGATGATGCCCAGCTTAACGACAGCGTGCAGTGGCTGGCGCTGGATATTGAGGCCGGGCTCCCGGTGATTGAACCCGCCACTACTGCGCAATTGATCCCCCAGGCGACCAATCTTCAGGCGCTGGACGCTATCAGCTTCAAGAAAGGCTGCTATACCGGCCAGGAGATGGTGGCTCGCGCCAAATTCCGCGGTGCAAACAAGCGTGCACTCTACTGGCTGGCAGGTCAGGCAAGTCGGGTTCCCGCCGCGAACGATTCGCTGGAGTTACAGATGGGCGAGCGCTGGCGTCGTACCGGTACCGTGCTGAACGCTGTCCAGCTTGAAGATGGTGAGGTCTGGGTTCAGGTGGTGATGAACAACGATCTGGAGCCGGACAGCGTGCTGCGGGTGGAAGGGGATGACAACGGACGTCTGCTGATTAAGCCGCTGCCCTACTCGCTGGAAGGCTGATTCTCATCTGCAACCTTCCCTGCCGGGAAGGTTGCAGCTGCTCACATGACGTAAAAGTAGATGGCACAGAAATGGCAGGCGCTGCCGCCCAGCACAAAGCCGTGCCAGATGGCGTGATTATAAGGGATGCGTCGTGCCACATAGAAAACGACGCCGAGCGAATAGACGATGCCTCCCGCGGCCAGTAGCCACACGCCCCCTGCCGACAGCTTCAGCGCGAGCTGGTAAATAACAATCAGCGACAGCCATCCCATGCAGAGGTAAGTCACCAGCGACAGCGCCTTAAAGCGGTGCGCAATGGTGAGCTTAAAAATAATGCCCGCCAGCGCCAGGCTCCAGATCACGACCATTAACCCATGCGCCAGCGGCGACTTCAGCCCCACCAGCAAAAAAGGAGTATAGGTCCCGGCAATCAGCACATAGATTGCACAGTGGTCGAGTTTTTTCAGCCAGCGCTTAGCGCCGTGATGAGGGATAGCATGATAAAGCGTTGAGGCGAGAAACAGCAGGATCATACTGCCGCCGTAGAGACTGTAGCTGGTGATGGCGGTCGCGGTGGCGCGCATCTCAACCGCCTGCACCAGCAGCAGTACCAGTCCAGCAATGCCAAACAGACAGCCCACACCGTGACTGATGCTGTTGGCGATCTCCTCAGCCAGGGAATAACCCGGTGCAAGTAAGCGATTTTTCATCATGTAACGTCCTGGGTCTTGCGGTAAGTGGAGATTTTCTGACCACCAGCATAACCAGGAAAATTTTCAGTGTACACTTGTACGCTTAAATTAATCTGTGAGTGCGTGTTACAGACAGGCCAGCCTGCAAATCTGGTACACTGTCCGCCGATCTTTTTTCAACGAGCGCATGCAACGATGTTCTCTCATCACGATCTTGCCAGCCTGAACGATCTGGAAATGCAGGTCTATCACGACATCATTAAACAACCGGAAAGTGTCAGCTATATGACCATCCGCGAGCTGGCAGAGCGGGCCGGCGTCTCCACCACGACCGTGCTGCGCTTCTGCCGCAAAATGCAGTGCGACGGCTGGTCTGAATTTCGCATTCGTTTCCGTCTGGCGCAGCAGCAAAGGCAACCCGTTCAGGTCAACAGCGGCGTCAGTGAGATGCTGAGTTTTTTCAAAAGTATTCATAACGATGAATTCAGCGCGCTTATTTCGCGCGCCGCTGAAATGGTTAATCAGTCAGAACAGATCTTTTTTATTGGTGCAGGCACCTCAGGTAGCCTTGCGAAATATGGCGCGCGCTTTTTCTCTAACGTCGGTAAATTCAGCCATTACATTGATGATCCCTATTATCCCGTCAGCGGTAATGTAGACAGTCATACACTGGCTATCTTGCTTTCTGTTTCTGGCGAAACGCCGGAGATACTGCGCCTTGCCAGCCAGTTCAGCCTGCACCACTGCCGGACCCTGGCGATTACCCACTCGGAAAGCAGTTCACTGGCAAAAATGAGCGATTTTACGCTGGCCTGTCATGTGCCGGTGATCCGCCTGAATAATAATTACGATATCACCACGCAGGTGCCGGTGATGTATATCCTTGAAGCTATCGGCCGTCTGCTGATTAAATAAAACAGGCTGTTTTTGCCGCGTAACATATTACCCGGACGCGTCGGTGTTATATCGTGACTTCATTGTTTGCTTTGCTACACTCGCGGCAATCTTTATTTGGCTGCGAGGAAATATGCAAAACGCATCAGGCTTTCCACAGAACTTTTTATGGGGCGGCGCGGTAGCAGCGCACCAGGTTGAAGGCGGCTGGGATCAGGGCGGCAAAGGCGTAAGCATCGCTGACGTACTGACCGGCGGCGCGCACGGCGTTAGCCGAACGATTACCGACGGCGTACAGCCGGGCAATCACTATCCTAACCATCAGGCGGTTGAGTTCTATTCCCGTTACAAAGACGATGTCGCGCTGTTTGCCGAGATGGGCTTCAAATGCTTCCGCACCTCCATTGCCTGGACGCGTATTTTCCCCAATGGCGATGAGCCAGAACCGAACGAGGCTGGTCTGCAGTTTTATGACAATCTGTTTGACGAACTGCTGAAGTATGGCATTGAGCCGGTTATCACCCTTTCCCACTTTGAGATGCCCTATCACCTGGTAAAGCAGTATGGCGGCTGGCATAACCGCAAAGTCGTGGAGTTCTTTGTGCGCTTTAGTGACGTAGTAATGCGCCGCTATCAGCATAAAGTGAAGTACTGGATGACCTTCAATGAAATCAATAACCAGCGCAACTGGCAATATCCCCTGTTTGGTTACTGTTGCTCCGGGGTGGTGTTTACCGGGCATGACAGGCCAGAAGAGGTCATGTACCAGGTGATGCACCACCAGTTTGTCGCCAGTGCCAAAGTGGTAAAGCTCGGACATGACATTAACCCCGACTTTCAGATCGGCTGCATGATTGCCATGGTGCCCGTCTATCCTTACTCCTGCCATCCTGATGACGTGATGCTGGCGCAGGAGGCGATGCATCAGCGCTATGTATTCAGCGACGTGCAGATGCGCGGCTACTACCCGGCCTACACGCTAAAAGAGTGGGCGCGCAAGGGCTACCATATTCAGATGGATGCGGATGATGCCGAGACGTTACGCAACGGCTGCGCCGACTATGTTGGTTTTAGCTACTACATGAGCAACGCGGTAAAACATGACGCCAGCGGCGTTGACGACCCTATTACGGGCTTTGACGGCGTAGTGAAAAATCCGCACGTGGGCGCATCGGACTGGGGCTGGCAGATCGATCCGGTTGGGCTGCGCTATACGCTGAATGCACTCTATGAGCGTTATGAAAAGCCGCTGTTCATCGTTGAGAACGGCTTTGGTGCTATTGATAAAGCTAATGCCCAGGGCGTGATTGACGATGATTACCGCATCGACTACCTGCGTGCACATATCACAGAGATGAAAAAAGCGGTGGTACAGGATGGCGTCGCGCTGATGGGCTATACGCCCTGGGGCTGCATCGACTGCGTCTCCTTCACCACCGGCCAGTATGACAAGCGATATGGCTTTATCCATGTGAACAGGCACGATGACGGCAGCGGCGATTTTGCCCGCTCGCGCAAGAAGAGCTTTGGCTGGTATCAGCAGGTGATCGCCAGCAATGGTGAAACCCTCTGAAAGATTACGGCCGCAGGAATGCGGCCCGTTTATTAACGACCGCCAGCGGCGTCAATAAAGGTGCCGGTAATATAGGAGGCGGCCTCGCTTGCCAGCCAGACGATGGCCTCGGCAATCTCTTCGGCTTCCCCGCCACGTCCCATCGGAATGACGCCAGCCGCAGCCGCTACCCGATCCACACGTCCCGGCTCACCGCCATCCGCATGCATATCGGTATAGATAAAACCGGGCCTGACGCTGTTAACGCGAATGCCCTGCGCGGCAACTTCCAGCGACAGGCCTTTTGTCAGTGAATCCATTGCCCCTTTCGACGCAGCATAATCGACATATTCTCCCGGCGCGCCGAGGCGTGAAGCTGCGGAAGAGACATTAACGATAGAGCCGCCCAGGCCACCGTGGTGTGTGCCCATGCGTCGAACCGCCTCGCGACAGCAGAGAAATGTGCCGGTAACATTGGTGGCAAAGATGCGTTGCAGGCGCTCCGCGCTGAGATCCTCCACGCGGCACTGAACCGAAAGAATACCGGCATTGTTCACCAGCACGGTGAGCGGCATCGCTTCTGCATCCAGCCGTTTGAACAGTGCCATCACCTGCGCCTCATCGGCGATATCTGCCTGAACGGTAAACGCCTCACCGCCCTGTTCGCGGATCTGCGCTACCACCCGCTGCGCCTCGTCAGCACGCTGGCGATAGTTGACCGCCACGCGATATCCCTGCTGCGCCAGCTTTAGCGCCGTCGCGCGGCCAATTCCCCGGCTTGCGCCGGTCACCAGTGCCAGAGTCATCTGTTTCTCCATAAAAAGGACCGGATAACCGGCCCTGTTTCAATCTGGTGGGATGTTTACTGGTAATCGCTCATCGGCACGCAGGAGCAAAACAGATTGCGATCGCCAAATACATCATCCAGACGTTTTACCGTTGGCCAGTATTTATTGTCGCTGCCCGCCGGGAAGACCGCCAGCTCGCGGCTGTACGGGTGCGCCCACTCGCCCACGACTTCCCGCTGCGTATGTGGCGCGTTCACCAGCGGGTTATCGTCAGCTGGCCATTCACCGTCAGCAACGCGATCGATCTCCATGCGGATAGCCAGCATCGCATCAATAAAGCGATCCAGCTCGATTTTGCTCTCAGATTCAGTGGGCTCCACCATTAACGTTCCTGCCACCGGGAACGACATCGTGGGGGCGTGGAAACCGTAATCAATTAACCGCTTGGCGATGTCGAGTTCGCTGATGCCGGTCTGCTCTTTCAGCGGGCGAATATCGAGGATACATTCGTGCGCCACGCGGCCATCGCGACCGGCATAGAGAATCGGAAAGGCTGACTGCAGGCGGCTGGCGATATAGTTCGCGTTAAGAATAGCGACCTGACTGGCGCGCTTCAGTCCTTCGGCTCCCATCATCCGGATATACATCCAGCTGATGGGCAGGATTGAGGCGCTGCCAAATGGCGCGGCAGAAACCGCGCCCTGCTGCGTCAGTACGCCATCAATCTGCACCACGCTATGGCCCGGCACAAACGGCGCAAGGTGCGCTTTGACGCCGATGGGCCCCATGCCCGGACCGCCGCCGCCGTGCGGAATACAGAAGGTTTTATGCAGATTGAGATGTGAAACGTCTGCACCAATGTAGCCCGGCGTGGTAATCCCCACCTGTGCGTTCATGTTGGCGCCGTCGAGATAGACCTGGCCACCGTGCTGGTGCACGATCTGACACACTTCGCGGATGGTTTCTTCATAGACACCGTGAGTCGACGGGTAAGTCACCATGATACAGGAGAGCTGCTCACCCGCCTGCGCCGCTTTCTCGCGCAGATCGCCCAGATCGATGTTGCCCTGCTTGTCACAGGCGACCACCACCACTTCCATGCCCGCCATCTGCGCCGAAGCCGGGTTCGTACCGTGTGCGGAGCTGGGGATCAGGCAGAGGTGACGAGCACCTTCGTTGCGGCTTTCATGGTAGCGGCGAATAGCCAGCAGCCCGGCATATTCCCCCTGTGCACCCGAGTTTGGCTGCATGCAGAGCGCATCATAGCCGGTCAGCTGTACCAGCCACTGCGACAGCTGGCCAATCATCTGCAGGTAGCCGGAGGCCTGTTCTGCCGGACAGAAGGGATGTAACTCAGCGAATTCTGGCCAGGTAATGGGGATCATCTCCGCTGCCGCGTTGAGTTTCATGGTGCAGGAGCCAAGCGGGATCATCGCCTGATTCAGCGCCAGATCTTTCTTCTCCAGGCTATGCATATAACGCATCATTTCCGTTTCGCTGTGATGGCGGTTGAAGACCGAATGCGTCAGGATCTCACTCTGCCGCTGCTGGGCCGCCGGGATCGCCTGGCTGTCGGCCGCTGCGCTGGCATCCAGCGTGTCGATATCCTGACCGTGATCATCGCCCAGCAGGATAGCAAACAGCGTCTGCAGATCCTCACGACGCGTGGTTTCATCCAGCGTAATGCCCACCGCATTGTGAATATCGCTGCGCAGGTTGACGCCAAAGCTCAGTGCGCGATGCAGAACGGCGCCCTTGTCCGCGACTTCGACCGTCAGGGTATCGAACCAGCTGTGGTGACGCAGCTTCAGCCCGCCGTTTTGCAGACCGGCAGCCAGAATAGTGGTCAGGCGATGAATGCGCGAGGCGATGCGCTTCAGTCCTTTCGGACCGTGATAAACCGCATAGAGTCCGGCGATATTGGCGAGCAGTACCTGTGAAGTACAGATATTAGAGTTCGCTTTTTCACGGCGAATATGCTGTTCGCGCGTCTGCATCGCCATACGCAGTGCGGTATGACCCGCCGCATCGCGCGAAACCCCAATGATACGTCCTGGCATTGAGCGCTTGTGCTCGTCGCGGCTGGCAAAGAAGGCAGCATGAGGTCCGCCGTAGCCCATGGGTACGCCAAAGCGCTGCGCCGAACCGAAAACAATATCCGCTCCCTGTTTACCGGGCGCTTCCAGCAGCACCAGCGCCATAAAGTCAGCTGCGACGCTGACGATAATTTTGCGGCTTTTGAGTTCAGCGATCAGGGCACTAAAGTCATGGGCTTCACCGGTTGTCCCTACCTGTTGTAGCAGTACGCCGAAAACGTCAGCGTGCTCCAGCACTTTGTCCGCACGATCGATAATCAGTTCGAAGCCAAAGGTTTTCGCACGGGTACGCACGACGTCGAGCGTCTGGGGATGAATATCTTCAGCAATAAAGAATTTATCCGCGTTTTTAAGTTTGCTGACGCGCTTCGCCATTGCCATTGCTTCCGCTGCCGCCGTCGCCTCATCCAGCAGCGAGGCAGAGGCTACGTCCAGGCCCGTAAGATCCAGCGTAACCTGCTGGAAGTTAAGCAGGGCTTCAAGGCGACCCTGCGACACTTCCGGCTGATAAGGAGTGTAAGCGGTATACCAGCCCGGATTTTCCAGCATATTGCGCAGGATCACCGGCGGCGTCACCACGGCGCTGTAGCCCATGCCAATCCAGGATTTAAAGCGCTGATTCTGGCCCGCAATCGCTTTCAGCTCAGCCAGCGCCTGCTGCTCGGTGGCGGCATCACCCACCGCGGGCGGGCCAGGCAGCTGAATATCGGCAGGCACGATGGAACCGATCAGGGCATCCAGCGAGCTGGCACCAATCGCTTTCAGCATCAAAGCCTGTTGTTCCGGAGAGGGGCCGATATGACGTTCAATAAAGGCACCGTGGTGTTCGAGCTGGCTCAAAGTCTGGGTCATTAGCAGTCAATCCTGGATCGGGCTGGAATAGAGAGATAGCAAGGGAATTAAAGCGGTCAGTTAACCCCGACCGCCGTCATGCTTATTCGTCGATAGACGCTTTGTAAGCGTCTGCGTCCAGCAGTGAATCGAGTTCAGATTCGTCGCTGGGTTGGATTCGGAACAGCCAGCCGGTGGCATAAGGTTCGCTGTTCACCAGTTCTGGCGCATCGCCCAGTGCCTCATTAACGGCCACAATCTCGCCGCTGACGGGCGCATAAATATCAGACGCCGCTTTTACCGATTCTGCTACCGCACACTCGTCGCCAGCTGCATAGCTGTTGCCCACCTCAGGCAGGTCAACAAACACCATATCGCCTAACAGCTCCTGCGCATGCTCGGTGATGCCAACGGTCAAGGTGCCGTCAGCTTCCTTACGCACCCACTCGTGGCTGTCACGATATTTCAATTCATTTGGCACATTGCTCATCGCCCTTTCTCCTGACATTTAATTACTGAACCGGCTTACCGCCGCGGACAAAAACAGGTTTGGTGACTTTTACCGGCATTTCACGCTGGCGGATCTCAACCACAGCGCTGTCGCCAATGCCTGCCGGAACGCGAGCCAGCGCGATGCTGCAGCCAAGCGTCGGCGAGAACGAGCCGCTGGTGATAATGCCCTGCTGCAACTGATCGCTAGCGTCGATGAAACGAACCGGCTGGCCGTGACGCAGCACGCCTTTTTCGGTCATGATCAGGCCAACCAGTTTTTCAGTGCCTTTCTCACGCTGCACCTCCAGCGCCTCGCGCCCGATAAAGTCACGATCGGCAGGCTCCCAGCACACCGTCCAGCCCATATTGGCCGCCAGCGGCGAAATACCTTCATCCATCTCCTGACCGTAAAGGTTCATTCCGGCTTCCAGACGCAGCGTGTCGCGCGCGCCGAGGCCGGCAGGCTTAACGCCTGCTGCCAGCAAACGCTGCCAGAAATCAGCCGCGGCGGCGGCAGGCAGCGCAATCTCATAACCCGCCTCGCCGGTATAGCCGGTGCTGGCGATAAACAGTTCACCGGACACGACGCCGAAAAAGGGCTTCATCCCGGCGACCGCTTCGCGCTGTTCGGCGCTAAATAGCGTCTGCGCTTTTTGCTGCGCCTGCGGCCCCTGCACGGCAATCAGCGCCAGATCGTCGCGCTCCGTCAGGGCGACGTCGAACGCTTCGGCGTGCTTAGCAATCCATGCCAGGTCTTTTTCACGCGTTGCCGAGTTAACAACGAGACGGAAAAAGTCCTCGGTCATAAAGTAAACAATCAAATCGTCAATGACGCCACCGGAGGCGTTTAGCATGCCGGAGTAAAGCGCTTTGCCCGGCTGTGTCAGTCTGGCGACATCATTGGCCAGCAGGTGGCGCAGGAAATTGCGCGTCTGTGCCCCGTGAAGATCAACAATCGTCATATGCGACACGTCAAACATTCCGGCATCCTGGCGCACGGCATGGTGCTCATCTATCTGTGAGCCATAGTGCAGCGGCATCATCCAGCCGTGGAAGTCCACCATGCGGGCACCGCAGGCCTGATGCTGTTCAAACAAAGGGGTTTGCTGAGTCATAACCATCCTGTTGCGAAGCGAGTAAATTTCAGGCTAACGCGAACCGTGGTATCGACCCGCGCAAACGTTCTCTTTTGCCTGACGTTACCACTGAAAAAGCGATTTAACCATAAGCTGTACAGGGTCGAATTGAAACATGGTCATTACGGTGCAGGCAAAGCAAACAGCATAAATAACTACGATTTTGTGATTTGTTACGCACGAAATCGGATTAGAGCATCGAATAGCAGCAAAATATTGAGCAAGGTCGCGCAGAATGTTAATAAGCAGCTCGAAGCGAACGCCATTGACATAAATAAAAGTAATGCGAATAGCGACGTAAAATTAGAATAAATCAAACGAGGCGCGCTAAAGGGGCAGGAGCGCACCTTCATAGTGCAGAGCGGACTGGCAGGCATAAAAAAGCCAGCTCAGGGCTGGCTAAGAAAAGTGAATGGCGCTAACGCAACCAGTCAGGCATGTCGTGCAGTCCCATGGCCTGGCGCAGCATCGCTGGCTTGACCCCGGGCAGTGTGTCCGCCAGCTTCAGCCCCAGATCGCGCAGCAGCTTTTTCGCCGGGTGAGTGCCGGCGAACAGCTCACGGAAGCCCTGCATACTGGCCAGCATCAGCGCCGCACTGTGTTTGCGGCTGCGCTCATAGCGACGCAGATAGAGGTGCTGACCAATATCTTTGCCCTGCTGGTGTAAACGACGGATTTCGCCTGTCAGCTCTGCCGCGTCCATAAAGCCCAGATTCACGCCCTGCCCCGCCAGCGGATGGATGGTATGCGCCGCATCGCCTACCAGCGCCAGACGGTGCGCGGCAAAGTTACGTGCGTAACGCGCCATCAGTGGAAAAGCTTTGCGCTCACTTTCCAGCTGGCAAAGTCCGAGGCGCATATCAAAGGCAACGGCCAGCTGCTGGTTAAACAGCGCCTGCGGCATACTCTCCAGGCGGCTGGCTTCCTGCGGCGGCAGCGACCAGACGATAGAGCAAAGATGGGGATCCTGCATCGGCAGGAAGGCCAGAATGCCATCGCCGTGAAAGACCTGACGCGCCACCGCCTCATGCGGTTTTTCGGTACGAATATTGGCGACCAGCGCGTGGTGATCGTAGTCCCAGAAGGTTAAGGGAATATCGGCTTTGTTGCGCAGCCATGAGTTTGCGCCGTCGGCAGCAATCAGCAGGCGTGCGGTGAGCATCTCACCGTTTTGCAGCGTTACAAACGCCTCGTTTTCGCCGAATGCAACCTGCTGAAGCTGTGCGGGTGCCATCAACGTTACATCACTACAGCGGCTGGCACGCTGCCATAGCGCGCTGTGAATCGCCGGATTTTCGACAATGTGCCCCAGATGCGTCAGCCCCTGCTGTTCGTCATCAAAGCGGATGGCGCCAAAGCTGTCGCGATCCCACACTTCCATACCGTGATAGGCACTGGCGCGGCGTGACAAAATATCTGACCAGACGTCAAGCCTCTGCAGCAGCCGTTCGCTGGCGGCATTGATCGCCGAAACGCGAATCGATGGCGCAGCGCTGGCATCGAAGTGCGGCTCCGCCGTTTTTTCCAGCACGGCGATACGTAGCCCACTGCCCTGTAAACCGCAGGCAACCGCCAGTCCGACCATGCCACCACCGGCGATAACCACATCAAAACTTTGCATCGGTGCCCCTTAGTTAACGCTTAACCCAGCCAAGCGTGCGCTCAGCCAGTTGATTTCGCAGCCCCGGCAGATGATCCATTGCCATTAGCCCCAGATTGCGGCCTGCCACAAGCGGCACATAGCGATTCGCAAACAGCCGCACCAGCCCGTCGGTAATACCAATCGTCGCGTCGCGGTCAGGCTGGCGACGCTGCTGGTAGTGGTGCAGCACGCCATAGCTCCCCACATCCTGCTGCTGGCGGTGCGCAGCCGCCAGCGTTTCCGCCAGTGACATAACGTCGCGCAGCCCCAGGTTGAAGCCTTGTCCAGCGATCGGGTGCAGCGTTTGTGCAGCATTGCCAACCAGCGCCAGACGGTGTGAAACCTGCTGCGTAGCGCTTTGCAGCGCCAGCGGGTAGCTTTCACGCTGGCCAGTATGGGTAAAGCGTCCCAGCCGCCAGCCGAACGCACGCTGCAGCCGGGTAAGAAACTCATTGTCGCTCCAGCGTTCAACCTCTTCACGTGCCGACAGCGGATGGCACCAGACCAGCGACAGACGATTATCCGCCATTGGCAGCAGCGCCAGCGGGCCGTGCTCGGTAAAGCGCTCAAAAGCGCGGCCCTGATGAGGTAGCTGGGTAGAGACGTTAGCGATAACCGCCAGCTGTTGGTAGTCCTCGCGCTGCCACTGAATGCCAAGCGAAGCGGCGAGCGGCGAGCGCGCCCCGTCGGCGGCCACCAGCAGTGCGCCTTCCAGCTGCTCGCCATTCTCCAGCGTGACCTGCACGCCCTCTTGCCTCCGCTGCGCATCCATCACGCGCGCAGGACAGCGTAACGTCACACCCGGCGCCTGCTGCAGACGCTCAAACAGCCGCTGCCCCACGTCGAAAAGCTCAACCACATAACCGAGCGCCGGGATTTGCCAGGAGGCCGCACTCATCGTGACAAAACCGGCATGTCCGCGATCGGAAACATGAATGTCAGTAATGGGCGTGGCGCATTTTTCAATGCTGCGCCAGAGGTTAATGTCAATCAGCTGCTGGCGCGTGCCGGCAGCCAGCGCGATAGCACGGCTGTCATAGCCTGGATGCACGCGGCTATCGGGCGCACTGTTTTCGATGAGCGTGACCGGCAGCTGACCTTGCGTGAGATGGGAGATCGCCAGCGCAAGCGTTGCGCCGGTCATACCGCCGCCGACAATGATAATGCTCATGCCTGACGCGCCGCTGCCATCAGCGCCTCGATAGCCTCTGCGTCTTTTACCACGCTGTCGGTGAGATTTTCGTTGCCCGTTTCGGTGATTAAGATGTCATCTTCAATGCGGATACCAATGCCGCGATACTCCACGGGCACATCGGCATCAGGCGCAATATAGAGACCGGGTTCGACGGTCAACACCATGCCCGGCTCCAGCAGGCGGTCGCGTGAAGGTGTGCCGTAATGACCGACATCGTGCACATCCAGCCCGAGCCAGTGGCTCAGGCCGTGCATAAAGAACGCGCGATGCGCCTCTTCGGCAATTAACGCGTCCACGTCGCCCTGCAGGATGCCGAGATCGACCAGCCCGCTGACCATGATACGCACAACGTCCTCATTGACCTCGCGAATACTCACGCCCGGACGGAACAGCGCCAGCGCCCGGTAGAGTGAAGCCAGCACGATGTCATAAATGGCACGCTGCGGTGCGGTAAACTTGCCGCTTACCGGGAAGGTACGGGTAATGTCTCCGGCATAGCCATGAAATTCGCACCCTGCATCGATCAGCACCAGATCGCCGTCGCGCAGCTCACTCTCATTTTCGGTGTAGTGCAGAATGCAGGCGTTTTCGCCGGAACCGACAATGGTGTTGTAGGAGGGAAAACGCGCGCCATGACGGTTAAAGACGTAGTGAATTTCCCCTTCCAGATGATATTCAAACAGCCCGGGACGGCAGCTTTCCATTGCACGGGTATGCGCCAGCGCGCTGATTTCTCCGGCACGACGCAGCAGCGCTATCTCTTCCGGCCCTTTAAACAGACGCATTTCATGCACCCAGGGACGCCAGTCGGTCAACGTCGCGGGTGCGTTGAGATTCTGGCGAAAGCCACGGCGCAGTTTATCGAGCGCAGCAAAGACCAGCTTGTCCGTATCTGCATATTCACCCTGCGCGTGATAAATCACATCAAGTCCGTTGAGCAGCAGGTGCAGCTGCTCGCCAACCGTATCCCAGGGTAGCGCGCGGTCAACGCCTAATTTTTCAGGCGCAGCATCCTGGCCCAGCCGACGTCCAAACCAGATTTCTGCCGTCAGGTCGCGTACCCGGTTGAATAACACGCTGTGATTATGGGTGTCGTCACTTTTAATCAGCACCAGTAACGCCTGCGGCTCATTAAAGCCGGTGAAATACCAGAAGTCGCTGTGCTGACGAAACGGGTACTCGCTGTCATTACTGCGGGTCACCTCCGGCGCGGCAAATATCAACGCGGCGCTGCCCGGAGCCATTTTTGCCAGCAACGCCTGACGACGCTGCTGGAACGTGTCCAGAGAAATCATGTTTGCACTCCCTGTAGAAACGGGCACGTCCGCGCCCTGAGATACCTGGGCTTAGTGTAGCGTGGGTTTTTTCACTTCAGGAGCCGTCGGCTGAGGGCGATTGAAGGTGTCATGGCACAGCAGCGCCGCAACGCGCACATATTCAATCACCTCTTCCAGCGACTGCTCCAGCTCATCCTGATCTTCATCTTCGTCGTAGCCGAGCTGAGCAATAGTGCGCAGATCGTCAATTGCTTCGCCGGTTTCGCCAGTGACTTTATCCAGTTTAGGCTGCGTCACGCCCAGGCCGAGCAGAAAATGGTTCACCCACCCTGCCAGCGCATCGGCACGATCGAAAACGGTGATGTCTTCGTCATCTGGCAGCATAAGCTGAAACATAAATCCTTCATCTTCCAGCGTGTTAGCTGTGCTTTCGTGCAGTGCCTGAAGAGGCTGAGCCAGGCCTTGCGAAAACGCCATACCTTCGTTGGTGAGATCGTGCACCAGCGTTTTCCAGCTGTTGTCCTGATTGCCGCCGCACAGAATACCGCTAATCAGGCCATGCATTTCTGCTGGGGTCATCCCTACGCCCTGCTGAGAGAGCGCCGAAGCCAGCGCATTGTAATTGGGAGTTGCGTTCTGTAAAGACATAAGGATTCGTCGTCGTTGGCAGAATAAGTTCGTGTTATGCTACCACTAGCTGCCTCAAGGTTTCCAGAAAAGGGGTTGTAACTTATTTCGCGGGTCTATATAGTTGCCCGCCTCCCAGGGCATTGACAGCAAAGGGAGCTGCGGGCGAAGTAAACAGTCAGGAAGGTGGCATGTCTGCACAACCGGTAGATATACAAATTTTTGGTCGTTCATTGAGAGTGAATTGTCCGCCTGAACAGCAAGATGCGCTGAATATGGCTGCCGAGGATCTCAATCAGCGGTTGCAAGATTTAAAAGTTCGCACTAGAGTCACAAATACCGAGCAACTGGTGTTCATCGCCGCGTTAAACATCTGCCATGAGCTGGCACAAGAGAAAGTGAAAACGCGCGATTATGCTGCTAATATGGAACAACGCATCCGTATGCTGCAGCAGACCATAGAACAGGCTCTTGTTGAGCAAGGTCGCATAACTGACCGACCAGGTGCGAAGTTCGAATAATACTTTATGGTTGCTGTGATACAGTAACGGTGAAGTCCATTTTCTCTGAGATGTTTGCAAGCGGGCCAGTCCCCTGAGCCGATATTTCATACCAACAGAGTGTGGCGCTCTGTAACCTGTGAGCATGCTCGGTCCGTCCGAGAAGCCTGATGGTTGCGACGGCACATTCACCTTGAACCAAGGGTTCAAGGGTTACAGCCTGCGGCGGCATCTCGGAGATCTCTCTACCTTTTCTATCTGTTCTTCCCCGCACTGAATGATATAGTTGCTCAAACAGCAACTTGTCTGCGGGGTTCTTATGTCCCAGCCCTCCCCTCTCGATCGACACTCTGTTCGCCAGCACGTGCGCCATCTGCGCCGCGCCCTGACGTCGGAACAGCAGGAACAGGCCGCCGATCGTCTGGCGGAACACGCGGTTAATTTTGCTCCCCTTGCCAGCGCCGAGCATGTTGCGCTGTTTCTCTCAGTGGATGGCGAACTCAACACGCGCCCGCTGATTGCCAGGCTCTGGCAGCAGAAAAAGCAGCTCTATCTGCCCGTGCTGCACCCTTTCGCTTCAGGACATCTCCTTTTCCTGCGCTTTACACCTGACACGCCACTGGCGCTCAACAAGCTACGTATCCCTGAACCACCGCTCGATATTCGCCAGATGATTACGCTGGACAGACTGGATGTGATGATGGTGCCGCTGGTGGCGTTTGATGCAACCGGACAACGACTGGGTATGGGCGGCGGCTTTTATGACCGCACCCTGCAGAACTGGCGGCAGCACGGTTTTTTACCGGTTGGCCTGGCGCACGACTGTCAGCAGGTGGATCGTCTGCCCGCGGCTGAATGGGATGTGCCTTTACCTGCGGTGCTGACACCGTCCCGCCTGTGGCAGTGGGAGTAGCGGAAAAAGCTAAGGTGCGGAACAGTGTGACCGCCTGCGCGGATGCAGCAGGCGGCACATCATTATCTCGGGCTCAGTTAGTAGAGCAGACGGGCGCGGATGGTGCCCGGGATCGCTTTCATCAGCTGCAGTGCTTTATCTGCCAGATCCTGCGGCGCATCAATATCGATAACCACGTAGCCCATCAGCGGTGAGGTTTGCAGGAACTGTGCAGCAATGTTGATACCCTGCTCAGCGAAGATCTGGTTAATCGCCGTCAGAATGCCCGGACGGTTTTCATGAATGTGCAGCAAGCGGCTGGCGCTGGCACCATGCATCGGTAGCGACACTTCCGGGAAGTTGACTGCCGACAGCGTGGAGCCGTTGTCAGAATATTTTGCCAGCTTGCCCGCCACCTCAATACCAATGTTCTCCTGGGCTTCCTGGGTAGAGCCACCGATGTGCGGCGTCAAAATCACGTTATCAAACTCACACAGCGGCGAATTGAACGGATCGGTATTGGTCGCCGGTTCCACCGGGAAAACGTCGATTGCGGCACCCGACAGGTGTTTACTCGCCAGCGCATCGCACAGCGCCGGGATCTCAACGACGGTGCCGCGTGAGGCGTTGATCAGCAGCGCGCCCTTCTTCATCTGCGCCAGTTCCTGAGCACCAATCATATCCTGAGTGGACGGGGTTTCCGGCACGTGCAGGCTCACGACGTCACTCATATTGAGCAGATCGGCAAGATGACGCACCTGCGTGGCGTTGCCCAGCGGCAGCTTGTTTTCGATGTCATAGAAATAGACGTGCATACCCAGGCTTTCAGCCAGTACGCCAAGCTGCATACCGATATGGCCGTAGCCCACGATGCCCAGCTTTTTACCGCGTGCCTCAAAAGAGCCGACGGCATTTTTGTTCCAGATACCGCGATGCGCTTTGGCGTTCGCCTCAGGAATGCCGCGCAGCATCAGCAACATCTCACCGATGACCAGCTCAGCAACCGAACGGGTATTGGAGAACGGGGCGTTAAAGACCGGAATGCCGCGCGTGGCCGCCGCGTTAAGGTCAACCTGATTGGTGCCGATGCAGAAGCAGCCTACGGCAACCAGTTTCTCGGCTGCGGCAAAGATCTCTTCGGTCAGTTGGGTGCGGGAGCGGATGCCGATAAAGTGCGCATCGCGAATGGAGGATTTCAGCGCGTCGGCATCCAGCGCACCTTTGTGGAATTCGATATTGGTATAACCCGCCGCACGCAGGTTCTCAAGCGCACTCTGATGTACGCCCTCCACCAGCAGGAACTTAATCTTGTCTTTATCCAGTGATACCTTTGCCATTTCCCCGACCCTATTGTGATTTCAACAATGGCCGCCATAAGCGTGCCTTCTGTCAAAATATCAAAAATTACGCCTGCGGCAAGACAACCGTTTGCGGTGCTGGCAGCACGGGGCAGCCTGAGCCCAGCACATTGCCACAGAAAATCGGGAGCTGAGGGACGAACAAAGGATGAACTTGCTGCAGATAACGGTTATGTGACATAAGTCACCGAATTTAGCCGTAGTCAGAAAAGATGTTTTCTGCCAGGAAATAACCGGCGCGCCAGACGCGCCGGACAGATCATTTTTCGATGGTTTTTACGCCGTCTGGCGTGCCAATCAGGGCGATATCCGCACCGCGCGTAGCAAAAAGCCCCACGGTGACAACACCTGGCAGCGCATTGATGGTTTTCTCCATCGCAACCGGATCGAGAATACGCAGGTTGTGCACATCGAGAATGATATTGCCGTTATCGGTGACGACGTGCTGACGGTACTCTGGCAGACCGCCCAGCTTTACCAGTTCACGGGCAACGTAAGCGCGCGCCATCGGGATAACTTCAACCGGCAGCGGGAAACCTCCCAGCACATCGACTTCCTTAGATGCGTCAGCGATACAGATAAACTTGTCCGCAACCGCCGCCACGATTTTCTCGCGCGTCAGGGCTGCACCGCCGCCTTTGATCATCTGCATCTGCGGGTTGATCTCATCCGCGCCATCAACATAGATCGCCAGATCGTCGATCTCATTAAGATCGAAAACCGGAATGCCCAGCTCTTTTAGCTTTAACGTTGAGGCTTCCGAGCTGGAGACCGCACCTTCAATCTGATGTTTCATGGTGGCAAGCGCATCAATAAAGTGCGCGGCGGTGGAACCGGTGCCGACGCCGACAACGGTGCCCGGCTGCACATATTTCAGTGCAGCCCAGCCTACGGCTTTTTTCAGTTCATCCTGGGTCATGGTATGTTTAAAACCTGTGCGACAACGAAGTGGGCGTAGTATAAAGCAACGCTTGCCGAATGTGCGCGGCTGTTTCGGCTGGAATTATCGCTTTGGAAGCCAGCCCGCAAAAACGGCCGGTGCTGCTGCGTTTCTGCGGCGCGCTCTGCGGAAAAATCGGTGCGAAACGCGTCGGATGTAATTTTTGTGGCATAGTAACGCCCATCCTGAAGGAGAGAAAACAACAATGAAACGCCCCGATTATCGAACGCTTCAGGCGCTGGACGCAGTGATTCGCGAACGCGGTTTTGAGCGCGCCGCACAGAAGTTATGTATTACCCAGTCAGCTGTATCCCAGCGCATAAAGCAGCTGGAAAACCTCTTTGGCCAGCCGCTGCTGGTGCGTACCGTACCGCCGCGCCCCACCGAACAGGGGCAGAAACTGCTGGCGTTGCTGCATCAGGTTGAGCTGCTGGAAGAGGAGTGGCTGAGCGACGAAAATGGCGGTACGACGCCCCTGTTACTGTCGCTGGCGGTTAACGCCGACAGTCTGGCGACCTGGCTGCTGCCTGCGTTGAAAGATGTGCTGGCAGATTCGCCAGTACGCCTCAATTTGCAGGTTGAGGATGAAACCCGTACTCAGGAGCGTTTACGCCGTGGCGAAGTGGTAGGTGCAGTCAGTATTCAGCCGCAGCCGCTGCCGAGCTGCCTGGTGGATCAGCTTGGCGCACTCGACTATCTCTTTGTCGCTTCGCCTGAGTTCGCAGCGCGCTATTTCCCTAACGGCGTCACGCGTTCGGCGCTACTGAAAGCGCCAGCGGTCGCCTTCGACCATCTTGACGATATGCATCAGGCTTTCCTGCAGCAGAATTTCGACCTTTCGCCGGGCAGTGTGCCTTGCCATATCGTTAACTCGTCAGAAGCCTTTGTGCAGCTGGCGCGACAGGGATCCACCTGCTGCATGATCCCGCATCTGCAAATTGAGCGTGAATTAGCGGCTGGTGAGCTGCTGGATCTGACGCCAGGCCTGTGCCAGCGCCGCATGCTTTACTGGCACCGCTTTGCGCCGGAAAGCCGCCTGATGCGCCGCGTCACCGATGCGTTAATTTCTCACGGCCATCGCGTGCTGCGCCAGGATACGCTGGCAGCCTGATCAGCAGGCGGCCAGATAGCGGGAACAGACCCGCCATAAAAAAAGGGCGCCAGGCGCCCCTTATTCTTACTGCGCAGGTGTATTCGGCTTGAGGTCGAAGACCACATCCACCTGATCGTCAAAATGAATACTTTGCTGCTCATAGGTCTGCTGCGCGGACGTGTCCGCAGACTGCGCCGTCGCTTTATACATGCGCGCCATCGGCATGGGCTGATAGTTCGCAACGTGATAGCGAATGCTGTAAACAGAGCCAAGTTTAGCGTCAAAGCCTTCCGCCAGCGCCGCCGCCTGCTGCCTGGCATTGTCAATCGCAGCCTTCAGCGCCTGCGCCTTGTAGCTATCCGGATTCGTCACGCCCAGCTCCACCGAGCGAATCTCGTTCAGGCCGCTCTTCAGCGCACCGTCCAGTAATTCGTTCAGCTTATCCAGCTGGCGCAGCGTGACCTGCACCTGGCGAACCGCCCGGTAGCCCTTCAGCACCGATTTGCCCTCTTTGGTGTAGTCATACTCCGGCTGGGTGCTGAGATTAGCGGCATCGATATCTTTTTTCTCAATGCCGTTTTTCTGCAGGAAATCAAAATACTGGGCAACGCGATCGTCAGCCTGTTTTTTAGCATCCGCCGCGTCTTTTGATGAGACATTGACCACAATAGAGAGCGTGGCGATATCCGGTCGCGCATCAACGGTTGCCTGGCCCGACGTTACCACATGCGGGCCGTTCGGTAGCTCACCCGCCAGGGCGCTGAATGGCAGCGCCGATGCGCTCATCATGGCGACCAGCGCCAGTGCTTTCAGTTTCACGAAAGTCCTCCTTGAAGTCTCTGTTTTGCTGCGGCATCAAAGACGCAAGCTTGAACGCAATAGTGTGCATTGCTCAGAGCGTTTTATACCGTAAAAGTTCGTACTTTGCTTATCCTGTTCTGCTGCTTTCAGACAATTCAAATCAGATATTCGCTATCCCCTGCCGTGCCAGCTGACTGGCGATGATCCACATTACGGCACCGACCAGCAGATTAATCACCCGCTGCGCCCTGGCCGTACGCAGGCGAGGCGACAGCCAGGCTGCCATCACAGCCAGCCCAAAGAACCAGATCACTGACGCGCTGATGGTGCCCAGAGCAAACCAGTGGCGCGCCGTCTGGGTGGGAAGCTGACCGCCCAGGCTGCCCAGCACCACGAAGGTATCAATATAGACATGCGGATTGAGCCAGGTGACCGCCAGCATTGTGGCGACAATCCGCCATCGGCTCTGCTTTAGCTCACTGCCGGTTGCCAGATCGACCTGGCCGCTAAAAGCCGTGCGCAGGGCGTTCCAGCCATACCACAGCAGAAAAACAACGCCAGCCCAGGTAATAAGCATCAGCAGCAGCGGTGACTGATGGAGCAAGGTGCTGCCACCGAAAATACCGCCACAGATGAGGGCAATATCGCTCAGGGTACAGAGCGACGCCGTCATCAGATGGTATTGACGCCTGACGCCCTGATTCATGACAAACGCATTCTGCGGTCCCAGCGGCAGAATAAGCGAGGCCCCAAGAGCAAGCCCTTGTAAATATATGGATAACACGGGATTTTCCTTACATCGGTGTGATGCAGGCAGTATAGTGAAGCGAGATTATTAGCGGAAATGCAAAGATTTAATCGGGCATTAGAGCGGGTAATACAGGCGGCACGAACGCCGCCCGACAGAGATTACTGCGCCTTCACTTCTGTTTCAGGCTGCCTGACGCGATGCAGATGCACATCCATCTGCGGATAGGGGATACCGATACCCTTCGCATCCAGCGCACGCTTAAAGTTTTTCAGCAGATCCCAGTAGACGTTTTGCAGGTCACCGCTGTTGCTCCAGCAGCGCACCACAAAGTTCATTGATGAAGCTGCCAGCTCGTTAAGGCCAACCTGCACGCCTCTGTCCTGCAGAACGCGCGAATCGTTTTTAACCACCTCTTCCAGCAACGCAATGACCTCATCAACATCCGCATCATAGGCAACGCCAATAATAAACTCATTACGGCGCACGGGCTCACGCGAGAAGTTAACAATGTTGCCGGTAATGATTTTGCCGTTCGGCACTACAACCATTTTACCGTCCGCGCTTTTTAGCGTGGTGGAAAAAATCTGTACGTTAATCACCGTGCCCATGATACCGCCCAGGTCAACAAACTCGCCGGCACGAAAGTGGCGGAAAATCACCAGCAGCACCCCGGCAGCCAGGTTAGAGAGCGAGTCTTTTAACGCCAGGCCTACGGCCAGACCGGCGGCACCCAGAATGGCAATCACTGAGGTGGTCTGTACGCCGATACGGCCCAGCGCGGCGATAAGCGTAAAGGCGATGATGCCATAGCGAACCAGCGCAGACAGAAAGTCCGCCACGGTAGGATCGATATGGCGCGAGCGCAACAGACGGTTTGCCGCATTGGCAACAATGCGCGCAATCATCAGGCCAATCAGCAGAATGACAACCGCCGCCACAATGTTGACGGTATAGCTGATCAGCAACTCCTGATTGCGGACAATCCAGTTGCCCGCATTATTGAGGTCGTCGACCACGTTCAAATGTTCCATTTACTTACCCTGTTGAGAAATTTCCCTAAGGAAAAGACAAAACATTGTCAGACACCTTCCGACAATCCCTTACAAGAGGGTAAACAAAAACAGGCCAGCTGCCAAATCAGCCTTGAATTTCCTTACATTTCGCCAGCAAAATGCAAAAAAAAAGGCCCCTCAGGGCCTTTTTGCAGCATAAAGCCGCTTACAGACGATCGATAGCATTCAGCTCTTTGAAAGCCTGCTCCAGGCGCACGACCATTGAGGCCTGTGCAGAGCGCAGCCAGACGCGCGGATCGTAGTATTTCTTGTTCGGGCTGTCCGCACCCTGTGGGTTACCAAGCTGGCCTTGCAGATACTCTTCGTTCTTTTTGTAGTACTGCAGGATGCCGTCCCAGGTTGCCCATTGAGTATCGGTATCGATGTTCATCTTGATCACGCCGTAGCTGATAGACTCTTCGATTTCAGCGGCAGAAGAACCGGAACCGCCGTGGAAAACGAAGTCCAGCGCGTTGTGCGGCAGGCCATGTTTTTCACAGACGTACTTCTGCGAATCGCGCAGAATGGTCGGTGTCAGTTTAACGTTACCCGGCTTGTAAACACCGTGTACGTTACCGAAAGAGGCAGCGATAGTGAAGCGCTTGCTTACTTTGCTCAGTTCGGTGTAAGCATAATCCACGTCTTCTGGCTGGCTGTAGAGTGCAGACGCGTCAACATGACTATTGTCCACGCCATCTTCTTCACCGCCGGTCACACCCAGTTCAATTTCCAGCGTCATGCCCAGCTTGTCCATACGCGCCAGGTATTTGCTGCAAATCTCGATATTCTCTTCCAGCGACTCTTCTGACAGGTCAATCATGTGAGAAGAGAACAGCGGCTTGCCGGTTTTCTTGAAGTGCTCTTCACCCGCATCCAGCAGACCATCGATCCACGGCAGCAGTTTCTTCGCACAGTGGTCGGTATGCAGGATCACCGGCACGCCATACTGCTCAGCCATCAGGTGAACGTGCTGAGCCCCTGAGATGGCACCGAAAATGGCTGCGCCCTGCGGCTTGTCGGTTTTGAAACCTTTGCCTGCGATAAAGGCTGCACCGCCGTTAGAGAACTGAACGATAACCGGTGCTTTTACTTTCGCAGCGGCTTCCAGCACGGCGTTGATTGAGTCAGTGCCGACGCAGTTTACCGCTGGCAGTGCGAACTTGTTCTCTTTCGCGACCTGGAAGATCTTCTGAACGTCATCACCAGTGACAACGCCGGGTTTAACGAAATCAAAAATTTTAGACATGATTGTGTCCTGTTTCGTGACCGACTATCCCATAAGGGACAGCGCTTTAAACGCCCTAGGGGCAAGTCTTCAGGCGACGCATCAGCGTCGCCCCCAAAGGATTACTGCTTAGCACGCTCTTCCAGCATGGCAACCGCAGGCAGTTTTTTGCCTTCTACGAACTCAAGGAACGCGCCGCCACCGGTCGAGATGTAAGAGATTTTGTCTTCGATGCCGAACAGGTCGATAGCCGCCAGGGTATCGCCGCCGCCAGCCACAGAGAACGCTTCGCTGTCAGCAATCGCGTTCGCCACGATCTCGGTGCCCTTGCGGAAGTTCGGGAACTCAAATACGCCGACCGGGCCGTTCCACAGAATGGTTTTCGCTTCTTTAAGAATCTTCGCCATGTTCTGTGCAGTTTCATCGCCGAAGTCCATAATCTCTTCGTTATCCGCCACTTCGGAAACCTTTTTCACGGTTGCCGGGGCAGTTTCAGAGAATTCCGTGCCAACGCGTGAGTCGGTTGGAACCGGAATACCGTACTGATCGCGCAGGCCTTTTGCTGCATCAACGAAGTCGGGTTCGTAGAGTGATTTACCCACCTTGTTGTCAATCGCTACGAAGGTATTTGCAATGCCGCCGCCCACAATCACGGTGTCCGCGATTTTCACCAGCGACTGCAGCACGTCAAATTTGGTTGAAACTTTGGAACCGCCAACCACAGCGACCAGCGGACGCTCCGGATTGCTCATCACTTTGCCCAGCGCATCCAGCTCAGCAGACAGCAGTGGGCCCGCGCAGGCGATCGGCGCGAATTTACCTACGCCGTGAGTAGACGCTTGTGCGCGGTGCGCCGTACCGAACGCATCCATGACAAATACGTCGCACAGTGCCGCATATTTTTTCGACAGCGCCTCGTCGTCTTTCTTCTCGCCTTTGTTAAAGCGAACGTTTTCCAGCACGACCAGCTCACCTGCGCCAACCTCAACGCCGTCGAGGTAATCTTTTGCCAGGGTAACACGGGTACCGTTCAGTTTTTCTTTCAGATAGTTAACAACAGGCAGCAGGGAGAACTCTTCGTTATATTCACCTTCGGTCGGACGACCCAGGTGAGAGGTGACCATCACTTTTGCGCCCTGTTTCAACGCCGATTCGATGGTAGGCAGAGAAGCACGAATACGTGCGTCTGACGTCACTTTCCCTTCTTTCACTGGTACGTTGAGATCGGCACGGATCAGAACGCGCTTACCAGCCAGATCCAAATCGGACATCTTAATTACAGACATGGTGAACCCTCTCGTTGATTCTCATAAGTTTTGCCAGACGCAAACCGCGCCTTACCTGAAACCGCTTGCGGCCATCGCTAACGTCGTGTCGATCATTCGGTTAGCAAAGCCCCATTCGTTGTCGCACCAGACCAGGGTCTTGATCAGGTGCTGACCGCTGACCCGCGTTTGGGTGCCGTCCACAATGGCACTGTGCGGATCGTGGTTAAAATCTACTGAGACTAACGGTAATTCCGTATAGTCAACTATACCACGAAATGCCCCCTCTGACGCTTTTCGCAGCAGGGCGTTGACCTGCGCAGCTCTTACCGGCTCCCGCACCGAGACGCTCAAATCGATGGCGGTGACGTTAATTGTTGGCACGCGCACCGCAATCGCTTCAAAGCGATCGTTAAATTTCGGAAAAATGCGGGTAATGCCAGCGGCAAGTTTGGTATCGACCGGAATGATCGACTGGCTGGCTGCGCGCGTGCGGCGCAGATCGCTGTGGTAGGCGTCAATTACCTGCTGATCGTGCATCGCTGAATGAATCGTTGTGACCGTTCCTGACTCAATACCAAAGGCGTCGTCCAGCAGCTTGATCACCGGAATAATGCAGTTTGTCGTGCAGGAGGCGTTAGAAACAATCCGGTCAGTTTGTTTAAGAGCCTGCTCGTTGACGCCAAATACCACGGTGGCGTCCAGGTCGCTGCCGCCAGGATGAGAAAACAGCACCTTCTTTGCGCCCGCCTGCAAATGGGCTTCGCCATCGGCTCGGCTGCCGTAGACGCCCGTGCAGTCGAGCACCACATCGACATTGAGCTCACGCCATGGCAGCATCCCAATATCGGCATGGTGCAGAATACGCAGAGTGTCATCGCCGACAAAGAGCAGATCGCGTTCCTGACGTACGTCAAAAGCGAAACGGCCATGGCTGGTGTCATATTTTAGCAGATGCGCCATACCCGCTGCTTCTGCCAGCTCATTGATCGCCACAATGGTTATTTCTGCCCGTCGGCCGGTTTCATAAAGCGCACGCAGCACGTTGCGTCCAATACGCCCAAATCCATTTATGGCAATGCGAACCGTCATATCACCCCGCAGTTAAATTCAGCGCAAAATCGGAGCGTAAGCCTGAGCCAGACGTTAGCGTTTGTACAGGAAATTATTGTACTTTTGCCGGGTCACGTTGGCTAAAAAAAGCCGCTACAGCGCCTACTGAAACGGTTCAGCTACAATAATGAGAACGGGTAATAATTGGAATGCGTCAGATCAAATGAGAATCCAAAAATCCGACTTCGATCACACTAAAAAGTTAAATATGAATATAAAACGACCGTCGGACGCGGCTTCGTTTAACCGCGTAACGGGAAAGTTTGCCGCTCAACCGAATAGCGGTAACCGACGCTTCCTTATGACAAACAATCTATGAATTACAACCTGCTTTGGTATCTCTGGTTTATCTGGTCTTTCGCGTTGGTAATTTATCTGCTGGGCTGGAGCCTTACGCTGACGCTTGTACGTCAGTATCGCGGGCTGCTGCTGGCGCTGGGCTTAGCGCTTATCGCCGGGGCCGCTTTCAGGGGAGTACAATTCAATAAAGGAATAACGATGTTTAAACGCAAAGAGAACAGTTTGCACTCTGGATACGGTGAAACAGCAAACGCAGCTGCTGCACGCCCACCAGAAGAGGACTTTGAGGAAAGCGTCTCTGTCGCCACGGTAGTCAAAACGACGGTGGACACCACGACCACTATTCCGGAAACCTGCACCATCACGGGGGAAATTGATGCGGAAGGCGACGTCCACATTAATGGCTGCGTGACGGGTAAAATTAATGCCCGTAAAACGGTATTTGTTCAAAAACATGGCCGCGTGGACGGTGAGATCTATGCGCAGCGCATAGAGATAAGTGGAGAGCTAAAAGGACTGGGTCGCAGCCGCGAAGTGGCTGTCAACGCCGAAGGCTTTATGGATGGCACCGTTGAGTGCGAATCTCTGGCCGTTCATCACCAGGGCCGCTTTTATGGCTCTTCCAAGCCGTGGCAGGAAGAGAAAACTGACCAGGTGAAAATACCCGGCCAGGAGTTCCAGCTGCATAAAGCGCTGTTACCGCAGTAGTCTTCAGGGGTCGCCTGCCCTTTCAGACAGGCGACCCGCATCGCTTACAGCACCGCTTTCGCCTGGGCGACAACGTTATCCACGGTAAAGCCAAACACTTCAAACAGCTTCTCAGCCGGCGCAGATTCGCCGAAAGTGGTCATGCCGACCACCGCGCCGTGCAGGCCGGTGTAGCGCTGCCAGTAGTCAGCAATACCCGCTTCGATAGCGACGCGTGCACCGATGGCTTTCGGCAGTACTGCTTCGCGATAAGCCGCATCCTGCTTGTCGAAGGCGTCGGTAGAAGGCATAGAGACGACGCGCGCCTGGATGCCTTCGCTGCTCAGCTTGTCCCAGGCCGCTACCGCCAGCTCAACTTCAGAACCGGTTGCGATCAGGATCACCTGCGGCTGGCCGTCACACTCTTTCAGAATGTAGCCACCACGCGCAATGTTGGCCAGCTGCTCCGGCGTGCGCTCCTGCTGCGCCAGGTTCTGGCGAGAGAAGATCAGCGCGCTTGGGCCATCTTTACGCTCGATAGCGTACTTCCACGCTACCGCTGACTCAACCTGATCGCACGGACGCCAGGTGCTCATGTTCGGTGTGGTACGCAGGCTGGCCAGCTGCTCGACCGGCTGGTGCGTCGGGCCATCTTCGCCGAGACCGATAGAGTCGTGGGTGTAGACCATGATCTGACGGATCTTCATCAGCGCCGCCATACGCGCCGCGTTGCGCGCATACTCAACGAACATCAGGAAGGTCGCGGTGTAAGGCAGGAAGCCGCCGTGTAGCGCAATACCGTTCGCGATGGCGGTCATACCGAACTCGCGCACGCCGTAGTGAATATAGTTACCCGCCGCGTCGACGTTGACTGGCTTAGAGCCGGACCACATGGTCAGGTTGCTCGGCGCCAGGTCGGCGGAGCCGCCCAGGTATTCTGGCAGCAGCTTGCCGAACGCTTCGATGGCGTTCTGCGAGGCTTTACGGCTGGCGATTTTTGCCGGGTTCGCCTGCAGCTGCTCAATAAATTTCTGCGACTCTTCCTGCCAGTTAGCCGGCAGTTCGTTGCTGACGCGGCGTTTAAACTCGGCCGCCAGCTCCGGGAAAGCCTGCGCATAGGCAGCGAATTTCTCGTCCCACTTCGCCTCTTTTGCCTTGCCCGCTTCTTTAGCGTCCCACTCGGCGTAGATCTCAGACGGGATAACAAACGGCGCGTGTTCCCAGCCCAGCTGTTTGCGCGTCAGCGCCACTTCGTCATCGCCCAGCGGTGCGCCGTGCGAATCATGGGTGCCCGCTTTGTTTGGCGAACCGAAGCCGATAACGGTTTTGCACATCAGCAGTGAAGGCTTGTCGCTTACGGCTTTCGCCTCTTCAATCGCTTTGGCAATCGCGTCGGCATCGTGACCGTCTACGCCACGCACCACGTGCCAGCCGTAGGATTCGAAGCGCTTCGCCGTGTCGTCAGTAAACCAGCCGTCGATATGACCGTCGATAGAGATGCCGTTATCGTCGTAGAACGCGACCAGCTTGCCCAGCTTCAGCGTGCCAGCCAGCGAGCAGACTTCGTGCGAGATCCCTTCCATCATGCAGCCGTCGCCCATAAACACATAGGTGTTGTGATCGACGATCTCATGGCCCGGGCGGTTGAACTGCGCGGCGAGCGTGCGCTCGGCGATAGCAAAGCCAACGGCGTTAGCGATACCCTGGCCCAGCGGGCCGGTGGTGGTTTCAACGCCTGGGGTATAGCCGTATTCCGGGTGACCTGGAGTTTTTGAGTGCAGCTGACGGAAGTTCTGCAGTTCGCCCATCGGCAGATCGTAGCCGGTGAGGTGCAGCAGGCTGTAAATCAGCATGGAGCCGTGGCCGTTGGAGAGCACGAAGCGGTCACGGTCGGCCCACAGCGGATTCGTCGGGTTATGGTTCAGGTAGCCACGCCACAGTACTTCGGCAATATCTGCCATACCCATCGGGGCCCCCGGATGTCCCGATTTGGCTTTCTGTACTGCATCCATACTTAACGCGCGAATGGCGTTGGCAAGCTCTTTACGAGAGGGCATTTTCTACTCCAGGTCGGATGAATGATTCACCTTCTTAACTCATTGTTATTAATGATTTATCAGGCAAAACAAGGAAAAAGTCGCTGATCAATGTACATGAAAATCGGGGCAAAAGTACATGCTGTGCCGTGCTAAATCTCGCCGCTCCGTCTGGCATTTACGGTTATGTCTGCTAGCGAAGTTCGCTGTCGCACGCTATAACCCTTTCGTTAGGGTGCCTGACCTTTTTTCAGGTGCCTGTTTTTCTTACCTTGTTACTCACGGGATTTACTATGAAGATTCAGACAGGAATCGTGGCAATCGGTCTTGCGGCGCTGCTCAGCGGTTGCCAGGGAATGGACAACAATGCGCTGCTGCAGTCAGGCGCGCAGGCTTTTCAGGCCTATACCCTCAACGATGCTCAGGTGAAACAACTAAGCGATCAATCCTGCGCGCAGATGGACAAAGAGAACCAGCTTGCGCCTGCTGACAGCACCTACCAGCAGCGTCTGAACAAAATTGCGGCCGCGCTGGGCGACAACATCAACGGCACCCCAGCCAACTACAAGGTCTACCTGACCAAAGATGTTAATGCCTGGGCGATGGCGAACGGCTGTATCCGCGTTTACAGCGGCCTGATGGATATGATGGACGACAACGAAGTGGAAGGTGTGCTGGGCCATGAGATGGGACACGTCGCGCTGGGCCATACGCGCAAAGCGATGCAGGTCGCCTTTGGCACCACCGCCGCGCGCACTGCGGCCTCGTCGGTTGGCGGCATTATTGGCTCGCTGTCGCAGTCGCAGCTGGGTGATATGGGCGAACAGCTGGTTAACGCACAGTTCTCGCAAACCCAGGAGTCGCAGGCAGATGACTACTCCTACGATCTTCTGAAAAAGCGCGGCATTAACCCCATGGGACTGGCAACCAGCTTCGAAAAGCTGGCGAAAATGCAGCAGGGTCAACAGAGCAGCCTGTTTGACTCCCATCCTGACTCCGCAGCGCGAGCGCAGCATATTCGCGAGCGCATTGCGGCAGACAGCGGAAAATAAGCGGATGCGCGCTGTAATGGTACAGTGCGCATCATCCTGGTTTAACGCTTGAACAGCTGATCGACCATTGAGCCTAAATCAAATGGCTTGTTTTGCACTGCCTGCGCGTCAACTTCGCCCTGCGGTGAAAGGCGATCGATCAGATGCGGCAGCAGATCGGCCAGCGTGCCGGAAGCGCCGTTGATGTCGGTGCCCAGCTTCTGCGCCAGCGACTGCAGCGCCTCTTCTCCAAACGCTGACTTGATTTCGCCACCGCTCACCGACTGGTTGCTGCCATTGCCGATCCATGAGGCTAAAATCTCGCCCAGGCCGCCCTGCTGGAACTTATTCAGCAGCACTTCCACACCGCCCTGCTCCTGCACCCAGTTCCAGACCGCCTCCAGCTCGCCCAGCGTATTACGTCCGTTACCGTTGCCTAACGCGCCAACAAGTTGATCGAGTAATCCCATGATGTTCTCCTGATGTAATAAAAGGGCGCATCGCGCGCCCTGTGATGATGTTTTAGCCCTTATTCGCTGCCTGAACGTGCAGCATATCCAGCGCCAGCGTTGCCGCCGCCAGCGAAGTCAGATCGGCATGATCGTACCCTGGTGCGACCTCAACCAGGTCCATACCAACGATGTTTAGCCCCTGTAGCCCACGCACCAGTTTGGTCGCTTTATCGGTGGTCAGGCCGCCAATAACCGGCGTGCCGGTGCCAGGCGCGTGCGCCGGATCCAGACAGTCGATGTCAAACGTCAGGTAGACCGGCAGATCGCCGACGGTGCGCTTCACTTCGGCCAGGATATCGTCCACGCTGCGATCGTTAACCTGCGCCGCATCCAGAACGTTAAAACCCAGGCTCTTATCGAACTCGGTACGGATACCGATCTGCACGGAGTGCTGCGGATCGATTAGCCCCTCTTGCGGCGCGGTAAAGAACATAGTGCCGTGATCGAACGTCGGCCCGTTAGAATAGGTGTCGGTGTGGGCATCAAAATGGACCAGCGCCAGCTTGCCAAAATGTTTTGCATGGGCGCGCAGCAGCGGCAGCGTCACGTAATGATCGCCGCCAAAGGTCAGCATGCGTTTGCCGTTCGCCAGCAATTTTTCCGCGTGTGCCTGGAGCTTGTCGGAGAGATCCTGCGAGTCGCCAAAGGCGTAAACCAGATCGCCACAGTCCACCACGTTCAGGCGCTGACGCAGGTCGAAATCCCAGGGCCAGCGGCAGCCTTCCCAGGCCAGGTTGGTGGAGATCTGGCGGATGGCGCCTGGCCCTAAGCGGCTGCCCGGCCGGCCTGAGGTAGCAGCGTCAAAAGGCACGCCGGTGATCACCCACTCGGCGTCGCTGTCGTAAGGCTGGAAGTTCACCGGAAAACGCATAAAACCGAAGGCGTTGGAGACCAGCGAATTGTCGTACTGATTGCCCAGGGTATTGTACATAACTCATCCTCTCTGCCGCATGGCACGAAGTTACAGGGGGGTAATAACGCAATAAAAAAAATCCCCTCCGCGTCGTTAAGCCCGACGAGGAAGGGATCTCTGCGTTGCTGCATTTTAAGCAATTATTGCGAAGAACGCCGCGCGCTGCAATCCATACGGCAACAGATTGCCGGTTGTTGAGCCTGCATTAACGCTCACGCAGCGCCTCTTTCGCGCGGTTAAACGGTTTAATCAGGTAATCCATTACGGTTTTTTCACCGGTTTTGATATCTACCGTCGAAACCATGCCCGGGCTGATAGAGAAGCGGCGTCCCGCTTTGTTCTGCACATAGTCGGTATCAGTGCGAATAAAGACGCGGTAGTAGTAAATTTCCGGCTTCACCTCATCCTGAATGGTATCAGGCGAGATACTCTCGACGACGCCTTGCAGACCGCCATAAATGGCGTAGTCGTAGGCGGAAATCTTCACCAGCGCCTTTTGCCCCGGATGAATAAAGGCAATATCGCGCGGCGACAGGCGCGCTTCAATCAGCAGGCGATCGTCTATCGGCACGATGTTCATCAGTTCCCCGTTCGGTGGGATAACGCCGCCGACGGTGGTCACCTTGATATTTTTAACGATGCCGCGCATTGGCGAACGCAGCGTCAGGCGGCTCACGGTATCCTCACGCCCCTTCACCGTCTGCGCCAGGCTATCGGCTTCCGCCGACGCCTTCGCCAGATCCTCGCGCGCCTGCACATAGTACTGCGAGCGCATGTCGGTCAGCTTTAGCTCCAGATCGGACTTATCGCGCTGAAGCCGCAGCACCTCGACGCTGCTGGCCGCGCCGGTTTTCGCCAGCCGCTGGGTAATCGCCAGCTCGCGGTTCGCCAGGCCAAGCGACGCCTGGATCTGCGCGCTGGAGTCTTTTAGCTGGGCACGCCGGGTGGTGTAGAGCCGGGTTTCTGAGGCGATAAGATCGGGAAACGCCTTTAGCTCATCAGGGAAGCTCAACGGCCGATCGTTCACTTCAGCGTAGAGGCGCGCGCTGGCCGCCAGCGCAGCCCGGTAGCGCGCCGCACTTTCACCGACGCTGGAGACCGATCGCGTGGGATCAAGCTTTGCCACGATCTCACCCGCCTGTACCCGATCCCCTTCGTGCACGTTCAGCTCGGCGAGGATCCCGCCCTCCAGCGAGCTGAGAACCTGATCGCGCGAGCTGGGGATCACTTTGCCGGTGCCGGTCGAGACCTCATCAAGCACGCCAAACCACGCCCAGACCAGCCCGGCCAGCAGCAGAAAGGCGCTGATAACAATCAGGCGCACCGCCCCGGTATAGTAGCTTTCCGAATGCAGATCGCCGTTAAGATCGTCGGAGGTTTCCCTTTCCGGTGCGACCAGCCGCAGCTTTGTTGACAGCTCACTCATGCCTGATCCTCCGGACGGTTCAGCGCCGCACGTCCCGGCGGCAAGGCGCTCTCTTTCGGGCTGTCCATAACCAGCTGCCCCTCTTTCAGTACCAGCACGCGATCCACTAACGCCAGGATCGCCGCGCGGTGCGTGGCGACAATCAGCGTGCGGCCATTCAGCCACTGCCCGAGCCGTTCGATAAACTCTTTTTCGGTATGATCGTCCAGCGAGGCGGTGGGTTCATCCAGCAGTACAATATTGGGATCGCGCAGCAGCATGCGCGCCAGCAGCAGCGACTGCCGCTGGCCGCCGGAAAGCCCTACGCCCCCCTCCATCACCGGATGATCGAGGCCCAGCGGCAGCCGGCGGATAAAGTCTGCGCCTCCGCTTACCGTCAGCGCGGCGAAGATCGCCTCGTCGCTGGCATGTGCCGCCCCCATAGTCAGGTTTTCACGCAGGGTGCCGTGGAACAGACGCGCATTCTGCGTCATTAAGCCTACGTTGCGCCGCACGTCCGCCAGATCGATATGCGGCAGGCTCAGGTTGTCGAGGCGCAGCTCGCCACCCACCAGATCCATTCCGCCGATCATCGCCTGTAGCAGCGTTGATTTACCCGATCCGTTACGACCCAGCACGGCCACGCGCTCCCCAGGTTTAATGGTCAGACTCTTAATCCGCAGCGCGATGGTGGTGGAATCGCTGTAGTAGCGAAACATCGCCTCGCTAAACTGATAGTGGCCGAACAGCACCGGCGCATGAATGCGGGTTTCATCTTTGCTGTTCTCAACCGGCAGCGCCATCAGCGCGTCCAGACTGGTTTTCGCTGCCTTGACCTGCTGCCAGCGCGCCAGCACGCCGCACAGGGTGCCCATTGGCGCAATCATGCGCGAGGAGAGCAGCGAGGCGGCGACAATCGCACCGGTAGTGATATCGCCATTGATGACCATCGGCGCGCCGATGACGATAACGCTGGCGTAGACCAGCCCCTGCACCGTTACACCCCAGCTGATCAGCGAATGCATCACTTTGCGCATTTCCACGCCAGACTGCGCGGTGATGCGGATATAGCTGTTCCACTGTTGCAGGAAGCGATCCTCTGCCTGCATCAGCTTGATATCCTCCAGCCCCTGCACGCTCTCAACCAGCACCGCATTGCGAAGCGTTGACTCCTTGAGCGCCTGGTGCGCCAGCTTCGCCAGCGTTTTTTGCTTGAGCAGGCCGGGCAGGATCATCAGGATCACCGCGACTGGCGCAATCCACGCCAGCTGCGGTGCAATGATCGCCATCACCAGCAGGAACAGCAGGAAAAACGGCATATCGACAATAGAGGTGACCGTGGTCGAGGTCACCATTTCGCGGATGGCCTCCAGCTCCCGAAGCTGGGAAATAAAGGTGCCGGTGGAGCGCGGAACGGCGCTGTTGCGCAGCCGTAGCGCGTGACCAAACACCCGATCTGATACACGCATATCGGCGCGTTTGCCAAGTAGATCGGTGACGTGATCGCGCCCGACGCGCAGGATATAGGTAAAGATGACCGAGATGATGACTCCGCCGTAGAGCACGTAGAGCGTGGGATAGGATTGCGCCGGAATCACCCGATCGTAGACCTGCATCGAGAAAATAATGCCCACCAGCGCCAGCAGGTTGATCAGAAAAGATCCCAGCATCACATAGCCGTAAGGCCGCAGATCGCGCAGCACAAGGCGACGCAGCCAGTCAGGCTTAATGGTTTCCAGATAGCGATCGACGCGGCTGTCTTTCGCCGCCGTAAGCGGACGAAAGGCGGCGGCGAAGCGGATATCCGGCAGCAGCGCCGCCAGCGACAGCGGGGTCGGCTGCTCGTCGCCGCTGAAGTGCACCCGCACCTCATCCTCGCCGTCAAAGCTGACAAGTACGCCAACCTGCCCGTCCGTCAGCTCTACCGCCAGCGGCAGACGCCAGTGGTTGATCTCCCACTTTTTCTCTTCATAAAGCTGCAACGAGAGACCGGCCTGTCGCGCCAGGTGGCGCAGCGCCTTGTCACGCGTCTGTTTACCCTGCCACTCGCTGGCGGCAAGGATCATGCCGGGGGAACAGGGCAGCCGGTAGTGAGCGGCGATCAGGATAATGGCTGTCGCCCAGCCCTGGAGCGGCACCCCGCTGTCGGCCCGTTCAGGTTTGCCCGCGGGTGAATCTGGAAGCTGCATTTGCGTCATGGCTGGATCTCCACGGACTGGATCCGCTGATTGTTCAGGGCGAACGCCGAGCGCATATGCCCGGTGCTGTAAAGGCAGTCGAGCTGTAGCGACCGTAGCTGGCTGATAGTCTGTTGAAGCGTGAAGCGCGTCTGGAACACTTCCTGTTCCGCGTTGAGCACATCAAGCAGCGGGCGGGTACCGAGTTGCAGGTATTGATCCTGGTAAAGCTCCTGCGTCTTCTCGCCGAGCCGCTGCTGCCGCGCCTGAATTGCCAGGCTGAGCGCCAGGCTCTGCGACTCGCTCTGCGACTCGGTCAGCTGCTGGCGCGCCTTTAGCCGCGCCGAGTTCATCGCGGCGTTGGCGGCGTTGACCGCGCTCGCCGCGGCGTCACGACTGGCGGTCAGGCCGCCGCCCTGATAGAGCGGCATTTCCACTTTAACCCAGGCGGAATATTGCGTGCGATCGACCGTCTGGCTGTTGGCGTAGTGGTCATTAAGATAGTGCGTTACCTGCGGTTCCAGCGAGATGGTGGGCAGCATCTGTGCATTGGCGTTATCGAGCTTCGCCTGTGCCTGGTTCGCCTGCGCCCAGGCGGCAAGCACCGCCGGAATAAGCCGATCGTCCGCCTTTGACGTCTCACAGGAGCGCATCAGACTGGCTGGAAAATCGTCACTGACCTGCTTCACGTTCGGCCAGCCAAGGTAAGTTGCCAGCGTGGCGCGCCAGCGATCCAGACTCGCCTGATACTGGGTGAGCATGGTGCGTGCCCCTTCGATACGGGCGTCGGTTTGGGTCGCGTCGGAGAGCGAGGCCGCCCCTTCATCGTTGCGCTGGCGGGCGAGATCGCCAATTTTCATCAGCGCCGTGAGCTGCTGGCGGGCGATTTTCACCAGCTGCTGATAGCCCTGCACCTGAATCAGCGCGGCGGCCGTGTCGTGCGCCACGGTATCAATACTCACCAGCACGTTGGCCTGCTGCTGGGCTACGCCCGCTTCGGCGGAGCGTACGGAACTGCTGACCTTGCCAAAGTCGTACAGCATCTGAGAAACCGACAGCACAAATGAAGGGCTGAATCCCTTCTCGCTGTAGGCATTGCTGTAGCCGTTGTTCATACCGGCGCTGATTTGTGGATAGTATTTGGCTTTCGCCACGTCAACCTGGCTGGCCTGTTCCAGCAGCTTTCCCACCGCCTCGGCAATATCGGGATGCCACTGAATCGCACGCTGCACCGCCTGACTCACGGTCAGCGTGTCTGGCACGTTCGCCAGCGCGGGTTCCGCACTGGCCCCGGTCAGAGAAGGAAGGTCCTGCTGCTGCGCCAGGCCGGTTGCGTTGATCTGGCGGGCCGTTTGCATGACGTCGCTGGCGGCCGCCAGAGGAGAAGTTGTCAATAAAGCGATGCCAGCACAGAGAACGCTGAGCGTAAAAGAACCGCGATATGTTGCGCTTAAATGCATCCGATCCATCGTATTCCACTCGTCAGTTAGAGAAAGGGGCGCATCCCTGCGCCCGATAATGCTTCCCTGCCAGACATAACGGTGCTTACACCGTTGGGTTCTGGTGCGGTTGTTGCAGTAGCTCCTCCAGTGAAACGTTAACGCCCTCCAGCGTGATCAGCTGCGTGCTGCTGTAGGCTGTCCCGGTGCCGTCGCGGTCGATCGACAGCACGGTATTGCCGTCAGCGGTATGGTCTACCTTCACGAAATCGTTGACGTTGCTGCTGTCGTTCCAGCCGATAAGCAGGTCACTGATATCCACTTTGTCGCCGTCGGCAACAGAGAAGTCGGTCCAGGTGTCCTGCCCGTTGCCGCCGACCGCATCCGCACTGTTGAGCAGGTGATACACCAGGGTATCGCTGCCCGCGCCAGTGGTGAGGGTGTCATCGTAGGCGCTGCTGATGAGCGTATCCGCATCCGCTGTTCCGATAAGGGTCGGATGCAGCTCAATGGTGAAGCTGTTGGTGGTAAGGGTGCCGTCAGCCGCTACCAGGCTGTAGCTGAACACCTCTTTATGCGTGATCTCCTGTGGGTTGACGCCCGTATTCAGCGCGTAGGTATAGAAACCATCAGCGGAGATACTCAGGGTGCCGTAGTCGCCTGCCACCAGCGTGATGCCGCTGCTGCTGATGGCGGTGGTTAGCCCGCTCTCATTGGTAATGCTCAGCTCACCGCTGTGGGCTGCCGTGCTGTCACCGTAGATGCTGCCGCTTGCCGTGGTGCCATCATCCACGCTGGTTTCGGCAAACAGGCTGTTGACTGACAAGAGCGTGGTCGCCGGACCGTTATGCAGATCCACCGTCAGGGTCGCCGAGGTCACCGTTCCGCTGGCGTCGCGCACCGAATAGGTGAAGACATCGCTCGCCGGAACCCGGTCGATATCCAGACCCGCCTTCAGCGCATAGGTGTAGTTACCTTTAGCGTCGATAGTCAGGGTGCCGTAGGTGGTGTTAACCACCGTATTCCCCGTGCTGGCAACCGCACCGCCTGAGACCGTCGTCACCACCGTGCCTGCCGGAATCGTCCCGGCGACTGAGCTGGTGTCGTTGGTCAGCAGGTTGCCCGTGACAGAAGCCGCTACCGTCACCTCCAGTCGGGTGATGTCTGACGTGGTTGTGATAGTCGTGGTCGGCAGGACACCGACGCCTGAGCTGGTTCCCAGCAGCACGGCGTAGTTACCGGTGCCGAGATTGCTATAGGTCACGTTGCCCCCGCTCTGCGTCCCCACCGTCAGGAAAGTGGAGATGTAGTTAGCGTTAGTGGATTTCACTGCCCAGCTACCGTCCGCCTGCTGCTGATAGAGATAGAGCGTATAGGTCGATGTCAGCGCCACCAGGCTGGTTGCTGACGCATGCAGCGTGACGGTACGGGTATCATTGGTGCCCACGCTGAACTGATAAGCCCCGGCGCTCTGGAGCACGCTCAGACTCAGCGTGCCGCCCAGGTTAACGCTCAGCAGGGCAATACCACTCTGGCTGACATTGGCGTTGGTCACGGTGCCGAACGTGGTGGAGTAATCCACTTCATTGACATCGTTGACCGCCGTTACGCGGATGGCACCCAGAACAGATGCGCCTGGCGATACGTTGCCTGCGCTGTCGGCCTGGGTGACGGTCAGCGTTGCACCGGTCGTCTGCGCCGTGGTCAGCGTCACCGAGAAGCTGCCGTTAGCGGCCACGGTGCTGCTGCCGATGGCGTTGCCGCCTGCGTCACGCACCGTGACCGTTGCGCCCGCCTCACCAAGGCCGGTCAGCGTGGTGCCGGCGGCGTTGACCGCCAGGCCGCTCACGGCCGTTGGGGCCACGCTGTCAACGATTACGCTGGCAGAGGTGGTCGCGCTGACGTTGCCTGCGGCATCGGTCGCGGTCACGCTCAGCGGATGGGTCCCCTGCGTCAGCGTGCCGGTCGTGAAGCTCCAGGCACCGCCGGTACCAGCCGTGACGCTACCCAACAGCGTCGCGCCATCATAGATCCGCACGACGGCACCCGCTTCCGTCGTCCCGCTCAATACCGGCGTGGTATCGCGCGTCGCTCCGCCGCTCGGCACCGTGACGCCAGGCGTCACCGTGTCGTTGGTGATCACCAGCGTACTGGCCACAGGCGCGACCGTATCGACCGTCAGCGTGACTGACGCGCTCGGGCTGACGTTGCCCGCCACGTCAGTGGCGGTCACATTCAGGGTATGCGGACCGTTGCTCAACGTCGGAGAGACAAAGCTCCACTGGCCGTTGCTGCCGACCGTGGTGGTGCCCAGCAGGCTGGTGCCGTCAAAAACGCTGATCCTGGCCCCCGCTTCGCCGACGCCACTCAGCAGCGGCGTACTGTCGTTGGTAATGCCGCCGTTAGGGATAGTCACCGGCGTGCTGCCGTTGTTGTTACTCGCCGTCAGGGCGGTGACCGCCACCGGCGCCACCGTATCGATAAGGATGCTGGTCGAGGTGGTGGTACTGACGTTGCCCGCCACATCCGTTACCGTGACATTGAGCGGATGGGTGCCGTTGCTCAGCACACCAGTGGTAAAGCTCCATGTGCCCCCGCTTCCCACGGTGGCCGTGCCCAGCAGCTGCGCGCCGTCATAGATGGTAATGCGACTGCCCGCCTCCGCCGAGCCGCTGAGGGTTGGCGTATTATCGTTGGTGGCACCACCATTCGCGACAACGGTGCCGGTCACGTCATTGGTGACCACCAGCGTAGAAGCGCCAGGTGCGACCGTATCAACCGTAATGGAGACCGTGGCCGATGCTGCACTGGTGTTGCCCGCGACATCGCGCACCGTCACGCTCAGCGGATGGACGCCGTTATTCAGCGCCGCGGTGGTAAAGCTCCATGCGCCGTCCGCGCCCGCTGTAACCGATCCGAGGGGGGTGGTGCCGTCAAAAATCGTCACTACCGCGCCCGCTTCGGCGGTGCCGCTCAGCGTTGGCGTGTTGTCATCGGTGATCGCGCCGTTCGCCAGCACGCCCTGTATCGAACCAACGTTATCCCTGACTTCCAGGTTGGCCACTGCCGCAGGCGGCGTGGTATCCACGTTTAACGTCAGCGAAACGGGCGCACTGATGTTGCCCACTGCATCCGTTGCCGTGACGCTCAGGGTATGTGCACCGTCCGCCAGCGTTGGGGTGACAAAGCTCCACTGGCCGCTGCTGCCTACCGTGACGCTGCCGATAACGGTGGTGCCGTCGGAGATCGTCAGGCGACTGCCCGCCTCGGCCACGCCACTCAGCGCTGGCGTGCTGTCGTTGGTAAGACCGTTATTCGCTATCGCCACCGGCACGGTGCCGTTGTTGTTGCTGGCGGTAAGCGTGACCTCCGGCGGCGTGGTGTCGATAATCACGCTGGCAGAGGTTGAACCGCTGACGTTACCGGCCGCGTCCGTGACCGTGACGCGCAGCGAATGCGCGCCCTCGCCTAGCGCAGTGGCGGGGGTAAAGCTCCATGCCCCTCCTGCGCCCACGGTAACGGTGCCCAGCGTGGTGGTTCCGTCATAGAGCGTGACGACGCTGCCTGTTTCGGCCGTTCCGCTCAGCACGGGCGTACTGTCGTTGGTGGATCCCCCATTCGGTACCACCACGCCTGCGGCGTCGTTGGTGATAACCAGCGTTGAGGCTGCCGGTGCCACTGTATCAATCGTCAGGTTGAACGGTGTCGCCGTACTGACGTTGCCCGCCGCATTGGTAACCGTGACGTTGAGCGTATGTGGCCCCTGTGCCAGCGCACCGGTCGTGAAGCTCCATGTTCCGTCCGTGGCGGTGACCGTGCCAAGCAGCGTCGTACCGTCATAAACGGTAATGATGTTGCCTGCGCCGGTGGTACCGCTCAGCGTTGGCGTGGTGTCATCGGTGACAGCCCCGCTGGTCAGCGCGCCCTGCACGGTGCCCACATTGTCAGTGACTACCAGGTCAGCGACAGGGGCTGGTGCAGCCGTGGCGACCGTCAGCGTCAGCGTAGACGGCGTGCTGCTGTTGCCTGCCGCATCGGTGGCCACCACGCTCAGCGTGTGCTCACCGTCTGCCAGCGTCGGTGAAATAAAGCTCCACTGGCCGTTGCTGCCCGCCGTTACGCTACCAAGCACACTGGTGCCGTCGGAAATGGTGATGCGGCTGCCCGCCTCTGCCGTTCCGCTCAGCGCTGGCGTACTGTCATTGGTAATCCCGTTGTTGAGAACTGGCGTGGCCGTCGCACCGTTATTGTTGCTGGCGCTCAGCGTCGGGGCGACAGGTGCAACGGTGTCAACCACCACCGTTACCGTGCCGGACGGTACACTGCTGTTACCGGCGGCATCTGACACCCGGACATTCAGGCTATGCGGCCCCTGCTCCAGCGTCGGCGAGGTAAAGCTCCAGTTGCCCTCTGCGCCCGCAGTAACGGAACCGAGCACCACGCTGCCGTCGTACACGGTCACCAGGCTGCCTGCCTCCGCACTGCCGCTCAGCACTGGCGTGCTGTCGTTGGTCGTTCCGCCATTCGGCACCGGCGTACCGGTGGCGTCGTTGGTGAGGATCAAACCGGTTGCCGTCGCCGGCGCAATGGAGTCAACGGTAAAGGCCACGGTTGCTGAACGTTCACTGACGTTGCCCGCCACGTCGGTTACCGTAACGCTCAGCGCATGGCCGCCGTTGGTCAGGAACGGTGTATTGACGCTCCATGCACCTTGCGCGTCCGCCGTCACCGAGGCAATGGCGCTGTTGCCGTCATAGACGGTGACCAGCGCTCCCGCTTCGGTGGTGCCGTTGAGCAGCGGCGTGTTGTCGTTGGTGATGCCACCGTTAGCGATGCCTACTGGCGTGGCTGCCGTATCGTTGCTGACCAGCAGATCGGCCACTGTAGCGGGTACGGTGGTATCCACGGTGATAGTAATGGTGTCCGAGGTCTGGCCCGGGTTGCCCGCCGCATCGACGGTGGTGATAAAGATCGCATGGGGCCCTTCAGCCAGCGCCTCAGGCGTAAAGCTCCAGATGCCGTTTTCGCCAACCGTCACCTGTCCCAGAACGACCTCGCCGTCATTGATGGTGATCACGTCGCCCGCCGTCGCGACGCCGCTGAGCACCGGCGTATCGTCATTGGTAAATGAGCCGTCGGTGAGTGTCACCAGCGTACTGCCGTTGTCATCCGTGATTTGCAGCGTACTGGTAGTGGGCGGCAGTCCGTTGGCAATATTGAGCAGGAAGGCATCTGTCGCCGGGCCGACGTTGCCTGCCGCATCCGTCTGGGTAAGGGTAAAGCTGTGCGGACCGTTGCTCAGCGCCGCTGGCGTAAAGCTCCAGCTACCGTCTGCCGCCGTAGCGACGCTGCCCAGCAGCGTCGAACCGTCGTAAAGCGTGACCACGCTACCCAGCTCTGCCGTTCCGCTCAGCGTTGGGGTATTGTCATCGGTGGTTGCGCCGCTTAACAGCGGACCGGTGGTGGCTCCCGCATTGTCACTAACCAGCAGATCGCTGATGGCAGCCGGTGGCGTAATATCGATGTTGATAGTGTACGGCTGGGCTTCGACGCTGGTATTGCCTGCCGCATCGGTAACCGAAACCGTGAAGATATACTGCCCTTCAGCCAGGGTGCCGGTTTCAAAACGCCAGATGCCGTTTTCATTGACCGTCGCCGTGCCGAGCAGCGTCTCCCCTTCATAGACATTGACCGTTGCGCCCACTTCGGCGTTGCCGCGCAGCACCGGCGTCTGGTCGTCGGTATAGCTGCCATCGGCGATCGCCACCGGCGTCGCGCCCGCAGTGTCATAGATGGTAAAGGTTGCTGCTGCCGGTGCGGTGGTGTCCACCGTGATGGAGCCCAGCGATGCCGTGGCGCTGACGTTGCCTGCCGCATCCGTGACCGTCACGCTCAGTGCATAAGTCGCATCACCCAGCGCGGCAGGCGTAAAGCTCCAGTTGCCGTTCCCGTCTGCCGCGACTGACCCAATCTCGGTCTCACCGTTGTAGACACGAACGATGCTGTTCGCCTCCGCAGTGCCGGCGATCGTCGGGGTACTGTCGCTGGTGACTGCGCCATCCGTCAGCGTGATGCCGCCGCTGGCCTGTAGCGTCAGGTTGCCAGCCGGCTCCGGTGGCGTTACATCGACGATGACAGTGAAAGAGTCAGAGCGTGGGCTGACATTACCAATCTCGTCAGTCACCGTGGTGCTCAGCGTGTGGCTGCCATCCGCCAGCGCAGGTGCCTGGATGCTCCACGCGCCGGTGTCGCTGGCAGTGGTGGAGCCAATCGCGATGTCGCCGTCGTAGAGGGTCACCAGGCTGAAGGCTTCAGCAGTACCCGTTACCAGCGGCGTATTGTCGCTGGTGGTTTCGCCCGGGGTGAGAATGATCGCCTCGTCACCGCTATCGTTGATGACCGTCAGCGTAGAGGGATCGGGCGCCAGGGTATCAACCGTAAAGGCGACAGGCGTGGAAGCGGCGCTGATATTGCCTGCAGCATCGGTGACGGTCACGCTCAGGAGGTGACGGTCGTCACTCAGCGCAGGAACCGTAAAGCTCCACTGGCCGTTTTCACCCACCGTGGTGGTGCCCAGCGAGGTTTCACCATCAAACACGGTAATAATGCTGCCTGCTTCAGCCGTACCGCTCAGCAACGGCGTGCTGTCGCTGGTGATATCGTCATTACCAATCACCACCGCAGTGGTGCCGTTATCACTGCTGAGCGTAATCGCCTCTGCTGCTGCCGGTGCAGTGGCATCCACCACCAGGCTAACCGTTGCCGCGGCGCTGATGTTACCCGCCGCATCAACGGCGGTCACGCTCAGCGTATGGCTGCCATCCTCCAGCACGGGTGAGGTGAAACGCCAGGTGCCGGTATCGTCTACCGTGACGGATCCCAGCGGCGTGTCGCCGTCAAAAATCGTGACGACGGTTCCCGCTTCTGCCGCGCCGCTGACCACCGGCGTGTTGATATTGGTCAGGCTGCCATCGGTAATATTCGCCAGCGTCAGCCCGGTGACGGCGGCAGGTGGCTGAGTATCAATGGTCAGCGTGGTGGCCTCGCTGGCCGGACTGGTGTTACCCGCCTTATCGGTAACGGTCACGCTCAGACTGTGATCGCCATCGTTCAGGGTGGGTGACGTAAAGCGCCAGGTCCCCTCATCATTGACCGTAGCGGTCCCCAGCAGCGTGTCGCCGTCAAAGACGCTCACCGTGCTGCCTGCTTCAGCTGTGCCGCTCAGGACTGGCGTGCTGTCATTGGTCAGATCGCCATCCGCAATGACCACGCCGCTGACGTCATTGGTAAGCAGCAGATCGTCCACGGCGTCAGGCACAGCGGTATCAACCGTAAAGCTGACAGCAGTGGTGTTGCCGCTCACGTTACCCGCCGCATCGGTAACGGTAACGCTGAGGTTATGCGTCCCCTCACCCAGCGTCGATGTCTCATAGCTCCAGTTGCCTTCTGCGTTGACCAGCACGGTGTCCAGCACGCGGTCACCGTCGTAAACGGTAACGATGCTGTTCGCCTCCGCCGTACCGGTTAACAGCGGCGTGGCGTCATTGGTTACGCTGCCCTCAACCACAGGGATCAGCGTCGTGCCGTTGTTATTGTTGAGCAGCACATTCTCAGCCAGCGCCGGTGCAGTGAGATCGACGCTGAAACTGTACGGCTCTGACGCTGCGCTGACGTTGCCCGCCGGATCGGTGACAATGGTGGTCAGGCTATGGGTGCCCTCATCCAGCGCTGGCGAGGTGAAGCTCCAGATCCCCTCCGCGGTTGCCGTGACGCTACCCAGCACCGTGTCGCCGTCATAAATGGTGATGAGGCTGTTTGCCTCGGCTGTTCCATTCAATACCGGCGTCGTATCGTTGGTGACGCCGCCCACGACAATGGGGTTGCCGTTATCGTCACGGCTCAGCTGCAGCTCAGCCGCCGTCGCCGGTGCGGTAATGTCAATGGTAAAGGCAACGGGTTCTGAAGGGGCGCTGCTGTTGCCGATCGGGTTAGTCACCACCACGCTCAGGCTATGCGCTCCCTCGCTCAACGCTGGCACACTAAAGCTCCAGCTGCCGTCGCCGTTCACCGTGGTGGTGCCCAGCACCGCATCACCGTCAGACACGGTAATGATGCTGCCTGCCTCGGCGGTACCGCTTAGCAGCGGGGTGGTGTCATTAGTAACACCGCCCGCAGCGATGGCCACCGGGGTGCCGCTGGCATCGTTACTGATTTGCAGATCAACCGCTGCGGCTGGCGGGGCAAGATCCACGGTAAAGGCAAAGGCCTCTGAAGGCTGCCCGGTATTGCCTGCTGCATCGGTAACGAGGGTGGTCAGGGTGTGGTTGCCGGCGTCCAGCGGCGTATTGGGCGTAAAGCTCCAGTTACCGTCGGCGTCAACGATGACGCTGCCCAGTTCCTCACCCCCATCAAGGATGGTCACCGTCGCGCCCGGCTCGGCGGTGCCGCTGAACACCGGGGTGGTGTCGTTGGTCACGCCTCCGGCAACAATCGCCGTTCCGTTCTGATCGTTGTTCAGCGCCAGATCGGTTGCGATTGCAGGCGGCTGCGTATCGACGGTGAAGCCCAGCGCCTCGGTGGGCGCGCTGACGTTGCCTGCCGCACTGGTCACGGTTGCCGTCAGGCTGTGGCTGCCGTCATCCAGTGCCGGTGAGGTAAAGCTCCAGTTGCCGTCCGCGTCAGTGGTTGTGGTGCCCAGCAAAGCCTCGCCATCATAGACCGTGATGGTGCTGCCCGCCGCTGCCGTGCCGCTCAGCACCGGTGTCGCATCATTGGTCAGCCCGCCGGAGAGCACGGGCGCACCGCTCTGATCGTTAGTGAGCAGCACATCAGCTGCCGCCACGGGTGGCGTGGTATCAATGGTAATTACCAGCGCCGCGGTCGGCTGACTGCTGTTGCCTGCCGCATCGGTGACCGTGGCTGTCAGGCTGTGATCGCCTTCGCTGAGCGCAGGCGTGATAAAGCTCCAGCTGCCGTCGCTGCCGACCGTGACCGAACCGAGTACCGCCTCGCCGTCGAAAACGGTGACGATGCCGCCTGCTTCAGCCGTGCCGCTCAGTACCGGCGTCGGATCGTTGGTAAGCCCGCCCACAACCGCAACCGGCGTGCCGCTCTGATCGTTGCTCAGCAGCAGATCGGCAGCCACGGCCGGCGGCGTGGTATCCACGGTGATCAGTACCGGTGCAGAAGGCGCGCTAACGTTGCCCGCAGCGTCGGTAACGGTGGCAGTCAGGCTGTGCTCGCCTTCATCCAGTTCAGGTGTGGTGTAACGCCAGTTGCCGTCCTGATCCGCCGTGACGCTACCCAGTACATTGTCGCCGTCAGAAACGGTAACGAGGCTGCCTGGCTCGGCGCTGCCGCTCAACACCGGCGTGGTATCGCTGGTGACACCGCCTGATGCCACTGGCACTACCGTTCCGCCCTCATCGCTGCCGAGCAGCAGATCGGTAGCCGTCGCCGGAGGAAGCGTATCGACGGTCAGAGTGATGGCCTCACCTGATGCGCTGACGTTGCCCGCCCGATCGGTGACGGTCGTTGTCAGGCTGTGGTCACCTTCGGTTAGCGCTGGCGTCGTAAAGCGCCAGCTGCCGTCAGCGGCTGCCGTGGTCGATCCCAGTACGGTTGTACCATCAGAAATGGTGACGATACTGCCCGCCTCGGCGTTACCGCTGAGCACAGGTGCATTGACACTGGTTGTGGTTCCGGGAGCCACCGCGTCGCCATTTGCATCCGTCAGGGTAATGCCCGTTGCCGCCTGCGGCGGCGTGGTGTCGATGGTCAGAGTCAGCGGCGCTGAATCCGTCACGTTGCCCGCCGCATCGGTAAAGGAAGCGAGGACGGTATAAGTTCCCTCCGCCAGCGTCGCCGGGGTGAAGCGCCATTGCCCGCTGGCATCGGCCGTTACACTGCCCAGCACCGTGTCACCGCTGTAGAGGGTCACCAGCGATCCGGCGGCGGCCAGGCCGCTCAGAATCGGCGTAGTATCCTGCGTGGTGGCGCCATCCACCAGTGACACAAGGGTTGTGCCGCTATCGTCGGTCGCCTCCAGCGAGGTGGTTGCTGGCGGCAGACCGGCCTGCACATTCAGGTTGATGGCCGGCGTAGCCTGGCTGACGTTACCGGCTGCATCGGTGACGGTCACCGACAGGCTATGAAGACCGTTGCTCAGCGCTGAAGTGGTCAGGCTCCAGTTTCCGTCCCCGTCCGCCGTTACCGTGCCGAGCAGCACCTCACCGTCATAGACGCTGACGACGCTGCCCGCTTCCGCCTGACCGCTCAGGGTTGGGGTGTTGTCATCGGTGGTCGCGCCCGAGGTGAGCGGCCCTTGCAAATCGCCAGCGTCATCGCTGACCACCAGCCCGCTTGCCGCGGCTGGTGCAGTGGTATCAATCGTGAAGTCGAACGGCGTAGAGGGCGCACTGACGTTGCCCGCGACATCCGTCACGGTAGTGGTCAGACTGTGCGCGCCTTCCGCCAGTCCCGGCGTGGTGAAACGCCAGCTGCCGTCGGCGTTAACCGTTGTGGTCCCCAAAAGCGTAGCGCCATCGGAGACCGCAACCGTACTGCCCGGCTCAGCGGTGCCGCTCAGCACCGGCGAGGCGTCATTGGTTGCACCGCCCGCGCTTATCGGCAGCGTGATGCTGCCTTCATCGTTGCTGAGTTGCAGATTATCTGCGGCCTCAGGCGCAACCGTATCTACCGTAATGGTGAGCGGACCGGCATTGGTGGTACTGCCGTTCGGACTGTTAATCACGGCAAGGAAAACATGCTGACCGTCAGTGAGCGAGAAGAGGCGGAAGAACCACTGTCCACTGGCATCCGCCGTCACGCTGCCCAGCTGCGTCGTGCCGTCATAGAGCGTCACCAGGCTATTGGGATCGGCCACCCCGCTCAGAATCGGGCTGTCTTCATTGGTAATGCTACCGTCAACCAGCGGCGTCAGGGTATTACCTGCTTCTCCGGTCACTTCCAGCGGCGCTGTAGCTGGCGGCAGTCCCCCCTCAATGGTCAGATCGAAAGCGTCAGTCGCCGGGCTGACGTTGCCGGCTGCATCGGTCACGGTCACGGTCAGGCTGTGCGCACCGGTGCTCAGCACGGGCGTGGTGAAACTCCAGTTGCCGTCGACGTCAGCGGTGGTATTCCCCAGCAGCGTCTCGCCGTCGTAGACAGCAATGATCGCGTTGGGTTCAGCCTGGCCGCTCAGGGTCGGTGTGCGGTCATCGGTGGTATCGCCGGAGGTCAGCGTACCCTGTCCGGTGCCGAAGTCGTCGCTGACAATCAGCCCGCTCACTGCTTCAGGTGCTGCGGTATCGACGATGAAGCTTAACGAAGAGGAAGCCGCGCCGACATTGCCTGCCGCGTCGGTGACGGTCGCGGTCAGGCTGTGGCCTCCGTCCTCCAGCGTCGGAAGGGTAAAGCTCCAGCTACCATCACTGCCTACCGACACGCTACCGAGCACGGTCTCGCCATCAGAAAGGGTAACGATACTGCCCGGCTCCGCCGTTCCGCTCACAATCGGTGAGGTATCATTGGTCGCGCCGCCTGGCGCAATCGGCAGCAGAATGCCACGGTTATCGCTTAGCAGCAGATCGGCCACCACGGCGGGTGGAGTGGTGTCCACGGTAAAGGTTACCGGTGCAGAGGGCTGGCTGACGTTGCCCGCCGCATCGGTCGCGGTGGCGGTCAGGCTGTGCGCACCTTCAGCCAGCGCTGGCGTCGTGAAGCTCCAGCTTCCGTCCTGGCCTGCGGTCACGCTGCCCAGCACGGTAGTGCCGTCCGACACGGTGATGAGTGCGCCAGGTTCGGCACTGCCGCTGAGCACCGGAGAGACATCATTGGTGGCGCCGGTGGTGACTGGCACCGCCGTACCGCTGGCATCGCTGCTCAGCAGCAGATTACTCACCGCATCGGGCGCGGTGGCATCAATGGTAATGGTTAGCGTGCCGGAATCGGTCACCGTGCCTGACGCATCGGTACTGGTGGCGTGAAAATCATAGGTGCCGTCTGCCAGCGTCGCTGGCGTAAAGCTCCACTGCCCGTTTGCATCTGCGGTCACGCTGCCCAGCACCTGCTCGCCGTTATAAATGGTCACCAGCGCATTAGCCGTCGTCAGGCCACTCAAAATCGGCGTGTTATCCGGCGTTGTCGCGCCGTTAGTCAACTGAACCAGCGTGCTGCCGCTGTCGTCGGTGATCTCCAGCGACGCGGTGGCAGGCGGCAGATCGGCCGCGACAATCACCGTGAACGCGTCGGTTGGCGCACTGACGTTGCCTGCGGCATCGGTGACGGTAACGGTCAGACTGTGGCTGCCATTGCTCAGCGCTGGCGTGGTAAAACGCCAGCCGCCCTCAGCGTCTGCCGTCACCGAGCCGAGCAGCGTGTCGCCATCGTAGACGCTAACCAGACTGCCCGCTTCGGCCTGGCCGCTCAGGGTAGGCGTACTGTCATCAGTGGTATCACCGGAAGTCAGCACGCCCTGGTCATCGCCAACATCATCAGTGACGATCAGGCCGCTGGCGGCATCCGGCACGGTGGTATCCAGCGTAAAGTTGACGGGCGCTGATGCCGGTCCGGTGTTGCCTGCCGCATCGGTCACGGTGGTGGTCAGGCTGTGGCTGCCTTCGTCGAGCGTCGGTACGGTGAAGCTCCAGCTGCCATCACCGCCTGCAGTGACGCTGCCCAGCACGGTGTCGCCATCAGAAATGGTGACGATAGCGCCGGGTTCAGCGCTGCCGCTCAGTATGGGTGAAGCATCGTTAGTGGCCCCGCCCGCACCAACCGGAACGGAAACACCCCCGCTGTTGCTGTTAAGCACCAGATCGGCGGCGGCCGCTGGCGGTGTGGTATCAACGGTAAATACAACGGGTGCCGAGGGGGCGCTGGCGTTGCCTGCCGCATCGGTCGCGACAACGGTAAGGCTGTGACTGCCTTCGGTCAGCGCAGGCGTGGTGAAGCGCCATGTGCCATCCTCCCCTGCCGTTATGCTGCCCAGCACGGTGGTGCCGTCAGAAACCGTGATCAGGGTGCCGGGTTCGGCACTGCCGCTCAGTACCGGGGTAACATCATTCGTTACGCCTGAAGTGACAGCAACCGGCGTTCCGCTGGCATCGCTGCTGAGCGCTATCCCGGTTGCACTCTCCGGCGCAACGGTGTCGATGGTGATATTCAGGGTGGCAGAATCGGTAACGTTACCCGCAGTATCGGTGAAGGTCGCGCGGAATGCGTAGCTGCCATCCAGCAGCGCCTCAGGCGTAAAGCTCCACTGCCCGCTGGCATCGGCAGTGACGCTGCCCAGTACCTCATCGCCGTTATAGAGCGTGACCAGCGCACCCGCTGCTGTCAGGCCCGTCAGCACCGGCGTAGAATCACCGGTACTGTCACCGTCATTAAGCTGAACCAGCGTGCTGCCACTGTCGTCAGTGATTTGCAGCGAGCTGGTCGCAGGCGGCAGACCTGCCGCCACCGTTAACTCAAAGGGGTCAGAGGCCGGACTCACGTTGCCTGCCGCATCGGTTACGATAAGGGTCAGGCTGTGGCTGCCGTTGCTCAGTGCAGGAGTGGTAAAGCTCCAGTTGCCGTCAGTGCCTACCGTGACGCTGCCGATGACGACGCTACCGTCATAAAGAGTGACCAGCGAATCGGGCTCCGCCTGGCCGCTCAGGATCGGCGTGCTGTCATCGGTGGTTGCGCCGGAAGTCAGCGGCCCGGTGCTGTCACCGACATCGTCCGTTACTACCAGTCCGCTGACGCCAGCAGGCGGCAACGTATCAACAGTGAAGAGGATGGGCGCAGACGGCGCGCTGATGTTGCCTGCGGCATCGGTCACGGTAGTTGTCAGGCTGTGGCTGCCTTCGGTCAGCGCGGGGGTCGTGAAGCGCCAGCTGCCGTCGCTGCCTGCCGTTGCCGTCCCCAGCAGCTGCGTGCCGTCCAGTACAGAGATGATGCTGCCCGGCTCTGCGGTGCCGCTCAGCACGGGCGTATTGTCATTCGTTGCACCGCCAGAGGTGACCGGGATGACGGTCTCACCGCTGTTGCTACTCAGTAGCAGATCGCCTGCGGCGTCCGGCACCAGCGTATCAATGGTGAGAGTAATCGTCGGCGTATCGGTCACGTTACCTTCTGCGTCGGTAAGGGTGGCGCGGAAGGCATAAGTACCATCGTCCAGCGCGTCAGGGGTGAAAGCCCACTGGCCGCTGGCATCTGCGGTTACGCTACCCAGCACCACATCGCCGTTATAGAGCGTGATCAGCGCACCGGGCGTGGCCAGACCGCTCAGCGTCGGCGTATTGTCGGCAGTGACGGCACCGTTCGAGAGCTGTACCAGCGTGCTGCCGGTATCATCGGTGATCTCCAGTGAGCTGGTAGCAGGCGGCAGATCGGTCGCAACATTGATCACGATGGGCGCAGTCGGTGTGCTGACGTTGCCCGCCGCGTCGGTAACGGTCACCGTCAGGCTGTGACTGCCATTGGTCAATGCCGCAGGGGTAAAGCTCCAGCTGCCGTCTGCGTCAGCCGTCGCCGTGCCCAGCAGCGTATCGCCATCGTAAACGCTAACGGTGGCGCCTGCTTCAGCCACGCCGCTCAGCACTGGGGTATTATCGTCGGTGGAACTGCCCGAGCTCAGCGGTCCCTGACTGTCGCCTGTGTTATCAGTCAGCAGCAATTCGCTGGCCGCTGCGGGAGCAAGGGTGTCAACGGTAAAGGTCAGTGTTGTTGCTTCACTGACATTACCTGCCGCATCGGTTACGGTAACGCTCAGCGTATGGCTGCCGTCAGCCAGTACCGGGCTGGAGAAGGTCCAGCTGCCGTCACTGCCCGCGGTTACCGTGCCCAGCACGCTGTCGCCATCGCGAATAGTGATAAGGCTTCCCGCCTCGGCGGTGCCCTGAAGCACTGGCGTGTTGTCACGGGTTGCGCTGTTTTGTTCGATGGGGGTGATGGTCGCGCTGTAGTTACTGCTCGCGGTCAGATCGCTGACAGCATCCGGCGCAAGGGTGTCCACGACGAAATTAACCGGGCTGGTTGGGCTGCTGACGTTACCTGCTGCATCGGTTACGGTAACGGTCAGGCTGTGCTGACCCTCTGCCAGCACGGGTGAGGTAAAGCTCCAGCGGCCATCTGCGCTGACCGTTACGGTGCCAAGCAGCGTCTCGCCGTCATAAACGCTGATGGTTGCACCGGCTTCTGCTGTTCCGCTTAATACAGGGGTATTATCGTCGGTAACGGTGCCTGCGCTAATTGCGCCCTGCACACTGCCGACACTGTCGCTGATAGTGAGATCGGTTACCGGGCCGGGTGCAGTGGTATCCTCGCCGCCGCCGTTGTCGCCACCGCCCGTGTCACCGCCGCCGGTATCGCCGCCGCCCGTGTCACCACCGCCGGTATCGCCACCGCCCGTGTCACCACCGCCGGTATCGCCGCCGCCCGTGTCACCACCGCCGGTATCGCCACCGCCCGTGTCACCGCCGCCGGTATCGCCACCGCCCGTGTCACCGCCGCCGGTATCGCCACCGCCCGTGTCACCGCCGCCCGTGTCGCCACCGCCCGTTTCACCGCCGCCGTTGTCGCCACCGCCGGTATCGCCACCGCCGGTATCGCCGCCGCCCGTGTCACCGCCGCCGTTGTCGCCACCGCCGGGATTGGTGCCGCCCGTCTCACCGCCGCCGGGGCTGGTGCCGCCGGTACCGCCATCGCCAGGCGTTTGTCCGGTTACAGAGGCGTTGCCACCGCCGCCGCCGCTGCCTGCAAACATCGCGGCAATACCCGCCAGCGCTGCGCCACCGAAACCATAGGCAGCAATGGCTCCATCATTAGTGATATTGTCAGCCAGCAGCCCTTCTGTGCTGTCGATTGAGACAAACTGGAAGCCTTCCTGACCGGGATCTTCTACCCACCACAGCGCGCCCCGCTCATCCTGCAAGACCAGGTCGCTCTCGCCTGTCGGACCATAAAAATTATGAATAACAACCGTTTCCCCGGATTTCGTTGTGACAACCAGGTCGTTACCGTTGCGCGCAAAAGATTGAATGTCAGATCGATTGAGGTTGAGCTGAACTACGCTCGGAGCGGTTAAATTGACATCGCTGCCACTCAGCTGTGAGGCGATCGTACCGCCTTTAGGCGTTACTGAGATATTATTCATATTATGTCTATCCCACCGAGGTTATTAATATTCATAAAAATGTCCGGCATCCTGCGATTCCGGTTTGCTGGTGAATAACGCTGTGTGCTATTCACTCCCCTCTTTGCCGATTTCACCTCTGTGAATGAAATCAAACTAAGTCGTTGAGTCTTTATCCTGGTGAGGGAATCACTTTTATTGTTTTAATAACCCCATGGGTAAGCCTTCACCTTTCAACAAAGTGAAAGCTAAAAATCATAAAAAATGAGTGTGGTTTATTGATCCAACATTAAATTTTTTATGCGATTTTTCAGTTACTTCTTTGCGAAAAACCCGAGCAAAGTCAGTGAGAGGATGTTTATTCCACTGCTCCCCCTGTAAACCCACAACCGGCTTGTGCATCAACCGATCCTGCTGCTGTGGATTATCTACCCCCTGAACAATGACGCCGCGCGACATATCGTTGAGGTGACTGAGCAAGGAATCAAAGGCGTATCCTTCCCCATATTTCCAGAAGAAGGTTTTATCCGTTTTCACATATTCAAATATCCCGCTATTGAGCATGGATAAGGTTGAGCTGCCTGCGCCGAAGTCATCCAGCCATAATAGCGCTGGCGTAATAGCGACAAGATTTTGCAGCTGCAGGCGATCGCGCGCCTGATAACGTTCGGTGAAGAAAGCAGAAATTTCGAGTCGCAAACAGGGCAACTGATTGAGCCGTTGCTGAACAGCGTCGCTCTTAAGAATGTCATTAATAATATCGCTGTCGATATTGAGGCTGATAATGCCGTTAAAGCCAGTTTTATAAAGCTGGGTAACCTGCTCAAGCTGTAGCAAAAACAGCTGCCATTTTTCCGTGGCCAGCAGACAGCTGAATAACGAGTGCTCATCGCGGGTCAGCACATCATCGGTAATAGCCTTGCCAGGCATGAAGCGCGTTAATAGCTCCCATGCGATCGTCTGCCCGGAGGGGGCATGAACAGGATCAAGCAGAAATACGTAATGCTGACGAAGATTTAATTGGCGACCCATTCTACCGCTACCCGCTCCACCCGATAAGTCAGCCACCTAAAAACCAGCAACGGAAATGTCAGGAAAACTCATGTGAAAGTTAAGAAAACATAGAATATTCTTAACACCTTAACCAGATGCTAACGTACAACTTACACTTTGAAAAATAGATTTAAGTCAGATTTGCTGGAATTTTCAATAGGCAAAAGCAATCAATAACCTTATTTATTGCAATTTTTCAGACACTGAAATTTTATAAACATGCGGGAAATTAATTTTTATAGTGGACTTGACGAATTCAAAAAAGTATACGCCGTTGTTTTAAAAGGCTTTAAATAAACCCACTTAAGTAAAAACTTCATCATGACTGATAAATAACATCTGAAAAGAGCCGCTTTCTAATTTCCAGAAAGCGCCAGTTAGTTTCATGTAAACTGAAGTGCGAAATAGTCATAATGTTTAGAAATTATTATATATACCCATGAAATTACATCAGAAAGCCTGCTGCTTTTTAACAATCTATAAGATGTGCTGATCAAAGCGCGGCGCTAACATCGCGATTTTTTTGAGAAATTTGGCGACCGTGTGGTCACAGCCGTGTAAAGAGAGGGGGCAGATGCTTAACGCGCCGTGAAACGTTGACAGCGATCACAGATCGGATAAAAAGTGATCCGGAGCGGAGCGGAGCTGAGGCGGGGAAGAGAAAGGCCGGGCCTCTGAGGAGACCCGGCGGGGAAGAGATTACTCGTCTTCGAGGTAGGTATAGCCGTAAAGGCCGCTTTCAAACTCTTCAAGGAACTGGGCGCGCAGTTCATCATCAAGGTCAGTTTCTTTAACCTGATTGCGGAACAGCGTCATTAACTCATCGGGGTTGAGCTGAACATACTCCAGCATGTCGGCAACGGTATCGCCTTCATCGGAAAGTTCCACGTCAACCTCACCTCCGTGCCGCGCGTAGACGTTGACCGCCTCGGTATCGCCGAACAGATTGTGCATATTGCCCAGGATCTCCTGATACGCACCTACCATAAAGAAGCCAAGCATCGGCGGGTTCTCAGGATCGTACTCCGGCATAGGCATGGTGGTGGCAATGCCGTCGCCATCAACGTAGTGATCGATGGTGCCATCAGAGTCGCAGGTAATATCCAGCAGCACCGCACGGCGCTCTGGCTTCTTGTGCAGACCTTCCAGCGGCAGCACCGGGAAGAGCTGATCGATACCCCAGGCATCCGGCATTGACTGAAACAGCGAGAAGTTGACGTACATCTTGTCCGCCATACGCTCCTGCAGTTCGTCAATGATCGGACGGTGTGCGCGGTTGCTTGGATCCAGGTGCTGTTGAATATAGTGGCAAATGCTCAGATAGAGCTGCTCAGCCCAGGCGCGCTGGGAAAGATCGTAAGTGCCGGACGCATAGCCGGTATGGATGTCATGCAGATCCATCTGGCTGTCGTGCAGCCACTCGCGCAGCGAACGGCGTACGTCGGGCTCGTGCATCTCCTGCCAGGTTTCCCACATGCTGAGGATTGGGCGCGGCGCATCCTCCTGCGGGGCCTGCGGCGTAATAAACTCGTTACGTTCGACGCCAATGATGTTAGAGACCAGCACGGTATGGTGCGCGGTCACAGCCCGGCCCGATTCGGTGATCACCGTTGGATGGTCGAGGCCATGCTCTTCACAGGCATCACCAATGGCCCAGATAACGTTATTGGCATATTCGTTAAGGCCGTAGTTAACCGAACAGTCAGACTGCGAACGGGTGCCCTCATAGTCGACGCCCAGGCCACCGCCTACGTCGAAGCATTTGATGTTAACGCCCAGCTTTGCCAGCTCAACGTAGAAGCGCGCCGACTCGCGTACGCCAGTGGCAATGTCGCGAATGTTCGCCATCTGCGAACCGAGATGGAAGTGCAGCAGTTGCAGGCTGTCGAGGCGGCCCGCATTACGCATAATCTCCACCAGCTGCAAGACCTGTGACGCGGCCAGGCCAAACTTCGATTTTTCTCCGCCGCTCGACTGCCACTTGCCCGATCCCTGAGACGCCAGACGCGCGCGAATACCCAGGCGCGGAATAACGTTAAGGCGCTCCGCCTCTTCCAGCACCATGCGCACCTCTGTCATCTTCTCGATGACCAGGTAGACTTTATGGCCGAGCTTTTCGCCGATCAACGCCAGGCGAATATATTCACGATCTTTGTAGCCGTTGCAGACGATTACCGTGCGGGTCTTACCGGCGTGTGCCAGTACCGCCATCAGCTCGGCTTTAGAGCCCGCTTCCAGCCCCAGCGGTTCGCCTGAGTTTACCAGCGACTCAATCACGCGCTTATGCTGGTTAACCTTGATGGGGTAAACCAGGAAGTAGTCACCGCGATAGCCGTAGGATTCGCGCGCGCGTTTAAACGCCGCGTTAATAGAGCGCAGACGATGTTGCAGGATCTGTGGAAAGCAGAAGAGTGCCGGCAGGCGCTGTCCCTGAGCCTCACGCTCTTTGACCAGCCTGGCGAGATCGACGCGCAGTGCCGGTTCATCCGGATTGGGGCAGACGCTGACGTGGCCAAGTTCATTAACGTCATAGTAGTTATTGCCCCACCAGGCAACGTTATAGGTACGCAGCATTTTGCTGGCATCCTGGTCGTTCATCGCAACCTCCTGCATTGAGCGGAGCACACCCTGTTCGCCAGCTGACGAACCCTTGATAGTCTTCATGTCGTCAGACATCACGAACCTCGAATTTCTGATGGAATGTGAAACAGTTACGCGCTTTTCCCGCGTCCTGTCTGTTAATGAGTTGCCACATAAAACGCTTTGTCCCGTCTACCTGACAACAAGGCCAAAATGAAAAAAGCATAAAACTAAGTGTAAAACACTCAGACCCGTTACGTGTAAGTGGACCCTGAATGCAGCACGATGTTCACTGATGCGTCACAGCCCGCTAGCGTCAATAAAAAAGAACAGATTAACCGGCGCGCCTGTCAGGACTGTGACCACAGAACGCGAATCGTCGGCAAAGAGGAGAAAAGGCAGGACAGGAAAACGCCAGTGTACCGCTGGAGCGCAGAGAACCGCAAAGAAGGAGAGCGTGGTTCATTACTTGTGTCACCTCCACACATGTTTTCGCATGTGGAAACAAACCGGGTGAATGCCAGAGAGGGACTCTGACAGTGGTTACGCACAGCGGCGTTATCCTGTTGGCTGCACCAGGCAGCTGCGGCGTTTTATACCGCTCAGCGGGGGAAATTGCAAAGCGTTTCGCTGGCCTGTCGGGACAGGGCGTTTCTTTTTTTTGCCGCCAGACCTTTTCGAAAAATGCCGTAACAGAAAAAGGGCTGGCATTTCGTTTATCCCTTAACCTAAAATGGCCGTCCAGATGGTTTTCCATCTAAACTGGTTAACATCCAGGCGGTTTGCGCCTGAATAACTGACACGTCTTCAACTGCTCGCGGCTTTGCCTGAAGGGGCGTCAAGTAGGTTCACCTCACTTACGCTATGCAGTCGTATTCAAACCATTTGTAAGGTAAAGAACAGAATGGCTAAACACCTTTTTACGTCCGAGTCCGTATCAGAAGGACATCCTGATAAAATCGCCGACCAGATTTCTGACGCCGTACTGGACGCCATCCTGGAACAGGATCCCAAAGCGCGCGTGGCCTGCGAAACCTACGTAAAAACCGGTATGGTGCTGGTTGGCGGTGAGATCACCACCAGCGCCTGGGTTGATATCGAAGAGATTACCCGTAATACCGTACGTGAGATCGGTTATGTTCATTCCGATATGGGCTTTGATGCCAACTCTTGCGCCGTCCTGAGCGCGATTGGTAAACAGTCACCCGATATCAACCAGGGCGTTGACCGCACCGATCCGCTGGAGCAAGGCGCAGGCGACCAGGGCCTGATGTTTGGCTATGCCACTAACGAAACTGACGTACTGATGCCTGCGCCGGTAACCTATGCGCACCGTCTGGTACAGCGTCAGTCTGAAGTGCGTAAAAACGGCACGCTGCCGTGGCTGCGTCCGGATGCAAAAAGCCAGATTACGTTTCAGTATGACGGCGGCAAAATCGTTGGCATCGACGCCGTTGTCCTCTCCACGCAGCATGCTGAAGATATCGAGCAGGCCACCCTGCGCGAAGCGGTGATGGAAGAGATTATCAAACCGGTTCTGCCGACCGAGTGGATCAACGCCAGCACCAAATATCACATCAACCCGACCGGACGTTTTGTTATCGGCGGCCCGATGGGTGACTGTGGCCTGACCGGACGCAAAATTATCGTTGATACCTACGGCGGTATGGCGCGTCACGGTGGCGGCGCATTCTCTGGTAAAGATCCGTCAAAAGTTGACCGCTCTGCGGCCTATGCAGCGCGCTATGTGGCAAAAAACATCGTTGCCGCTGGCCTGGCGGACCGCTGCGAGATTCAGGTTTCTTACGCCATCGGCGTGGCCGAACCGACCTCCATCATGGTGGAAACCTTTGGCACCGAAAAAATTTCGACTGAACAGCTGACGCTGCTGGTTCGTGAATTCTTCGACCTGCGTCCTTATGGTCTGATTCAGATGCTGGATCTGCTTCAGCCGATCTATAAAGAGACGGCAGCGTACGGTCACTTTGGTCGTGAGCACTTCCCGTGGGAAAAAACAGATAAAGCGGCACAGCTGCGCGAGGCCGCTGGCCTGTAAGTCTGTTTTCAGGCTGTCCCTGCCCGGGGGCAGCCTTTCTTTTTGCTGCTGCTACTGCCCGCATTTCCTTCGCTGCACCCTTTTTGGTTATCTCAACTACACTTCTGGAACTCATCTGCGCGGAGCGTGTTACCGATTACAAATTGAATCGCTTTATTTATCTGCTATTTAGGATTTAACCTGCGTGGTCATTCTACTGAAAATGCGTTATTTTCAGCGTCCTCTGATAGCCGATAATTAACGCCATGTCAGAAACTCAACAGGTGCTATACCTTACTGGTTACTTAACCTTTTCGGGCTGAATATGCTGAATTTCAGGGTTTCGGCGTGTGTAAGCGATTACATTAGCGTGATCGCCCTCACTTTTTCCCCGAAAAAGGTTTTTTAACATTGATAACAACAATGATGGATAAACTCGGAGGCAAAATGCCTGGCAACACTCACAAAAGCAGAACGTCTAATAAGGCGATGACTTTTTTTGTCTGCTTTCTTGCGGCCCTGGCGGGTCTGCTCTTTGGACTGGATATCGGCGTGATCGCGGGCGCACTGCCGTTTATCGCCAAAGACTTTAACGTGACGGCACACCAGCAGGAATGGATTGTCAGCTCAATGATGTTCGGCGCGGCCGTGGGTGCTATCGGCTCCGGCTGGATGTCGTCGCATCTGGGTCGTAAAAAGAGCCTGATGGCCGGTGCTATTCTGTTTGTGATTGGTTCGCTGTGGTCAGCGATGGCCCCGAACCCGGAAATGCTGATTGTAGCGCGCGTGGTGCTGGGTCTGGCCGTTGGCGTGGCGTCCTATACGGCACCGCTCTACCTGTCTGAAATCGCCCCGGAAAAAATTCGCGGCAGTATGATTTCACTTTATCAGCTGATGATTACCATCGGTATTTTGGGTGCCTATCTTTCTGATACTGCGTTTAGCGCATCAGGCGACTGGCGCTGGATGCTGGGCATCATCACCATTCCGGCAATTCTGCTGCTGATCGGCGTTGTCTTTCTGCCTAACAGCCCGCGCTGGCTGGCGGCAAAAGGTGACTTCCGCGACGCTCAGCGCGTTCTCGATCGTCTGCGCGACACCAGTGAACAGGCAAAACGCGAACTGGAAGAGATCCGCGAAAGCCTGAAGATCAAGCAGTCTGGCTGGCAGCTGTTCCAGAGCAACAGCAACTTCCGTCGCGCGGTGTTCCTGGGCGTGCTGTTGCAGGTCATGCAGCAGTTCACCGGCATGAACGTCATCATGTATTACGCGCCGAAGATTTTTGAGATTGCGGGCTTCTCGAACACCACAGAGCAGATGTGGGGGACGGTGATTGTCGGTCTGGTCAACGTGCTGGCGACCTTTATCGCTATCGGTCTGGTGGATCGCTGGGGGCGTAAACCCACGCTGGTGCTGGGCTTCCTGGTGATGGCGGCCGGTATGGGCGTGCTGGGTACCATGCTGCATATGGGTATTCATTCGCAGGGCGCGCAATACTTTGCGATTGCCATGCTGCTGATGTTTATCATTGGTTTTGCCATGAGCGCCGGTCCGCTGATTTGGGTGCTCTGCTCAGAGATTCAGCCGCTGAAAGGCCGCGATTTCGGTATCACGGTCTCCACCGCGACTAACTGGATTGCCAATATGATTGTCGGTGCGACCTTCCTGACCATGCTGAATACGCTGGGCAACGCGCCAACCTTCTGGGTATACGGCTTGCTGAACGTCTTCTTTATTGTATTGACGCTGGTGCTTATCCCGGAAACCAAAAACGTTTCGCTGGAGCATATCGAGCGTAACCTGATGGCAGGCAAAAAACTGCGCGACATCGGTTCACACGATTAAGTCACTCAGGCGGGCTACCAGGCCCGCCTTTTTATTTGGTTGAGTTCCCCTTCCCCGCCGCTTATCCTTTCCGGCATGAAAACACCCCGCCTTCCCATTGCCATTCAGCAGGCCGTTATGCGCTCGCTGCGTCACTTTTTACAGCTTGCCAGTGAAAGGCTGGAGCGCCCTTTCGCCGAACCCGCACTGGTTTACCAGCAGCGCGGCACGGCCGCCGGAACCGCCTGGCTGGAGAAGTGGGAGATTCGCCTCAATCCGGTACTGCTGCTGGAAAATCAGCAGGCCTTTGTCGAGGAGGTGGTGCCGCACGAGCTGGCGCACCTGCTGGTATGGAAAGTCTTTGGCCGCGTGCCGCCGCACGGCAAAGAGTGGAAATGGATGATGCAGGAGGTGCTCGGCGTGCCCGCGCGCCGCACCCATCAGTTTGAAATTGCCTCGGTGCGGGCGCAAACCTTTCCTTACCGCTGCGGCTGCCAGCAGCATCACCTGACCGTGCGTCGTCATAACCGCGTGCTGCGCGGCGAAAGCGAATATCGCTGCGTGCACTGTAAAAGCTTGCTAAAACCCGGCGACTATCTGCCATCCTGAGCGGAATTCCCATTCCGCTCGCCCTGCCATTCTGTTACCCTGCCGCCCTTTTTTTCCGACCAGGTAGAACTTTGGAACATGTCTCGCAAATTAATCGCTGCCGTCGCGCTGCTCCTCTCCCCCTTAGCCTCACAGGCGCTGTCGCTGAATACCTATCATCAGAATAATTTCCAGCAGGCGAAAACCTTCGCCGCCGCCATTAACGCGGATGCGCCCGGCTCGTTTTACTGTGGCTGTAAAATCAACTGGCAGGGTAAAAAAGGGCTTCCCGATCTCAACAGCTGCGGCTACCACGCCCGCAAAAATGCCAACCGCGCCAGCCGCATTGAGTGGGAGCATGTGATGCCCGCCTGGGAGTTTGGTCACCAGCGTCAGTGCTGGCAGAACGGCGGCCGCAAAAATTGCAGCAAAGATGCTGAATATCGCCGCATTGAAAGCGATCTGCATAACCTGCAGCCCGCCGTGGGTGAAGTGAACGGCGACCGCGGCAACTTTGCCTACAGCCAGTGGAACGGTGGCGAGCAGCAGTATGGTCAGTGTGCCATGAAGGTCGATTTCAAAAACAAGCAGGCCGAGCCGCCGGCCCGCGCCCGCGGTGCCATTGCCCGTACCTACTTCTATATGCGCGACCAGTATCATCTGCGCCTGTCACGCCAGCAGACTCAGCTTTTTACCGTCTGGAACAAGCAGTATCCGGTTTCCCGCTGGGAGTGTGAACGTGACCAGCGCATCGCCCGCGTGCAGGGTAATCATAATCCTTATGTGCAGCAGGCTTGCCAGCGTTAAAATCACTGCCCTACACTAACCTCTTCTCGATTCTGCCGCGCCGCGTGCGCGGCGCTCAGCTTTCAGGGCCTGTATGCGCATACCTCGCATTTATCATTCCGAACCTTTACTCAGCAACAGCGAAATCATGCTGGACGAAGATGCCTCTAACCATGTTGGTCGCGTTCTGCGTATGACCAGCGGCCAGCGTCTGAAACTCTTTGATGGCACTAATCTGACTTTTGCAGCAGAGATCACGCATGTTGATAAAAAGCGTGTAAAAGTAAGAGTCCTTGAAGGCCAGCCTGACGATCGTGAATCTCCCCTGCATCTGCATCTGGGCCAGGTGATGTCGCGCGGCGAAAAGATGGAGTTCACTATCCAGAAGTCAATCGAACTGGGTGTCAGCGTGATTACTCCCCTCTTTTCCGAACGCTGCGGCGTCAAGCTGGATGCTGAACGGCTGGCGAAAAAGCGCCAGCAGTGGCAAAAGATCGCTATCGCCGCCTGTGAACAGTGCGGCCGCAATCGCGTGCCAGAAATTCGTCCGGTGATGGCGCTGGAGGCCTGGTGCGCCGAAGCTGACAGCGGCCTGAAGCTCAACCTGCATCCACGCGCGCAGCACAGCATTAATACACTGCCGCAGCCGGTTGAGCGGGTTCGCCTGCTGATTGGTCCGGAAGGGGGGCTCAGCGCCGAAGAGATTGCCATGACCGGTGAGCACGGCTTTACCGATATTTTGCTCGGCCCGCGCGTTTTACGCACGGAAACCACGGCGCTCACTGCAATTACGGCACTCCAGGTGAGGTTTGGCGATCTGGGTTAAGGAATAATCAGGGGTTATATTAAGACGCGCGCAGCATTTACCGGCGTCCTGACTGGTCAGCCTGGCTGACCGCACAGAACGAGGCGGAAAAAACCGCCTCTCTGAGGAGAGAATAATGATTAAACTTGGCATCGTTATGGACCCCATCGCGTCCATCAATATTAAAAAAGACACCAGCTTCGCCATGTTGCTGGAGGCACAGCGTCGCGGTTACGAAATTCACTATATGGAGATGGCCGACCTCTCTCTGCGCGGCGGCGTTTCTTATGCCCGCACGCGTCTGCTGAGCGTGGATCAGAACTATGACAAATGGTACGAGTTTGGCAGCGAGCAGGAGATCAAGCTGGCTGACCTGAACGTAGTGCTGATGCGTAAAGATCCGCCATTCGACACCGAATTTATCTACGCCACCTATATTCTGGAGCGCGCCGAAGAACAGGGCACGCTGATCGTGAATAAACCACAAAGCCTGCGCGACTGTAACGAAAAGCTCTATACTGCATGGTTCTCCGAGTTTACGCCGGATACGTTGGTGACACGCAGCAAAGAGAAGCTGCGCGCCTTCTGGCAGGAGCATGGCGATATTATTATGAAGCCGCTGGACGGCATGGGCGGCGCGTCAATTTTCCGCGTAAAGCAGGATGACCCGAACTTTGGCGTGATCACCGAAACCCTGACAAACCATGGCCAGTTCTTCTGTATGGCGCAGAACTATCTGCCCGCCATCAAAGAAGGCGACAAGCGCGTGCTGGTGGTTGACGGCGAGCCGGTACCTTACTGCCTGGCGCGTATTCCGCAGGGTGGCGAAACGCGCGGCAACCTGGCCGCTGGCGGTCGCGGTGAAGCACGTCCTCTGAGCGAAAGCGACTGGGAAATTGCCCGTCGTGTCGGCCCAACGCTGAAAGCAAAAGGGCTGATTTTTGTCGGCCTGGACATCATTGGTGATAAACTCACTGAAGTGAACGTCACCAGCCCGACCTGCGTGCGTGAAATTGAAGCCGCATTTCCGATCTCCATCACCGGCATGTTGATGGACGCAATCGAGAAGCGTCTGGGCTGAGCATGACCCTGGAGCCAGGCTCCGTGATCAACCCAAACCGGCGCGTACCCGCGCCGGCTATCTTTTGGTACATCGAGTGAGAATGAATTTACAGCATCATTTTTTGATTGCCATGCCTTCACTACTGGACCCCTTTTTCAAACGTTCTGTGGTTTATATCTGCGAGCACAATGAAGAAGGTGCGATGGGCTTGATCGTCAATAAGCCGATGGAAAACCTGACGGTGGAAGGCATTTTAAAGAAGCTTAAAATCGTTTCTGGCGAGCGCGACCCCGCGATTCGTCTGGATAAACCTGTCTTTAGCGGTGGCCCTCTGGCTGACGATCGCGGCTTTATCCTTCACTCCGCGCAGCGCACCTTCTCATCCAGCATTCGTATTTCTGATAATACGGTAATCACCACCTCGCGTGACGTGCTGGAGTCGCTTGGCACGGCTTCACAGCCGGAGCATGTGCTGGTGGCGCTGGGTTACTGCGCCTGGGAGAAAGATCAGCTGGAAAATGAGCTGATGGAGAATGCCTGGCTGACCACACCGGCCAACAGCAATATTCTGTTTCAGACGCCGATTGCCGAGCGCTGGCGCGAAGCCGCACGCAGCATGGGCATCGATATTCACAGCATCGCCAGTGATGCGGGACACGCCTGATGACGACGCAAACCCTGTTAGGCTTTGACTTCGGCACCAAAAGTATCGGCGTGGCGGTGGGTCAGCAACTCACCGGCAGCGCCCGCCCGCTTGCCGCGCTCAAGGCGCAGGACGGCACGCCAGACTGGCTACAGATTGAGCGCCTGCTGAAAGAGTGGCAGCCCGATTTTGTCGTAGTGGGCCTGCCGCTAAATATGGACGGCACCGAGCAGCCGCTTACCGCCCGCGCGCGTAAATTTGCTAATCGCCTGCATGGCCGCTTTGGCATTCGCGTTGAGCTTCAGGACGAACGCCTTAGCACTGTGGAGGCGCGCGCTGGCCTGTTTGAGCGCGGCGGCTACCGCGCCCTCAGTAAAGGCTCAGTCGACTCACAGTCCGCCGCCATTATCTTGCAGGACTGGTTCGAAACCCACGGCTAGCCTTCGCACGATGCTGGCACGCTGTTTTCGCCAGGCGCCGGCGCAACACGCCCTTCCCGCTGTCGCGCCAGCAGGCTCTGTTCAAAGGTTTGCATGCCAGCCTGTGCGCCCGTTTGCAGCACGCCGCCAATCTGATGCACCTTGCCATCGCGGATCAGGCTGGCAACAGCAGGCGTGGTAATTAAGACCTCAAACAGGCCGATGCGGGCGTTATCGCTGGTGGGTACCAGCTTTTGCGCCATCACTCCCTGCAGGCTACCCGCTAGCTGACTGCGCACCAGCGGCTTCTCTTCCCCCGGAAAGAGATCCACCAGCCGCTCGATCGCCTGTGGTGCACCGCGCGCGTGCAGCGTCGCCAGCACCAGATGGCCGGTTTCCGCCGCGGTCAGCGCATGGCGAACAGTGTCGCTGTCGCGTAGCTCCCCCAGTAAAATCACGTCGGGATCTTCACGCAGCGCGGCCCGCAGCCCCAGGCTAAATGAAGCGCAGTGGGTGCCGATCTCGCGCTGCTGGATAAGCGACCGCTGGCTGGTATGCACGAACTCAATCGGATCCTCCAGCGTGATGATATGCCTGGCCTGCTGGCGGTTGATTGCCCCCACCATCGCTGCCAGCGTGGTCGATTTGCCGCTGCCCGTGGCGCCGGTGATCAAAATCAGCCCATCCTCCAGCGTCAGCCAGCGCGATACCGCAGGCGGCAGGAACAGGCTCTCTACGGTCGGGCAACAGGTTGTCAGCAAACGCAGTGCCAGCGATATTCCCTGCCGCTGCGTAAAAAAACTGCCGCGTACTCGCTGCCCACTGGCCAGGCAAAGCGCGAAGTCAGTTTGTCCCTGTGCCGCCAGCTCTGCCTGCTGCCGCGCCTCCAGATAGTCTCTGGCAACACGCTCCAGCCAGTCCGCTGTCAGCGGCGCGATATCCGGCACTCTCTCCAGTCGTCCGTGGCGTCGCCAGCGAGGCGAATCTCCGCTGCACAGGTGCAGATCGGCAGCATTATGCTTTACACTAAGCGCCACAATTTCTTCCAACTCCATAGACAGCCTCCTGACGATGACCTCAATCCAGCACAACCTACAGCAACTGCGTCAGCGAATCCGCGCTGCCGCGACGCAATGCGGGCGCGATCCAGAAGAAGTTACGCTACTTGCCGTCAGCAAAACCAAACCTGCAAGCGCAGTCGCAGAAGCGATCGATGCCGGGCAGATCGCCTTTGGTGAAAATTACGTGCAGGAAGGGGTTGAAAAGATTGAGGCGCTGGCCGCACATCCTGACGTGCAGTGGCACTTCATTGGACCGTTGCAGTCGAACAAGAGTCGTCTGGTTGCGGAGCACTTCGCCTGGTGTCACACGGTAGATCGGCTGAAGATTGCCCAGCGCCTGAACGATCAGCGGCCCGCCTCGCTGCCGCCGCTGAATGTGTTGATTCAGGTAAATATCAGTGACGAAAACAGCAAATCTGGCATCATGCTGGAGGCTTTGCCCGAACTGGCGCAGCAGGTCGCCGTCCTGCCTCAGCTGCGTCTGCGCGGCCTGATGGCGATTCCCGCACCGGAGAGCGACTATCAGCGTCAGCTGGCGGTGTGTCAGCAAATGTCCGCCGCCTTCCAGCAGTTGAAACAGCACTATCCCGACGTTGATACGCTTTCTCTGGGAATGAGCGACGACATGGAGGCGGCCATTGCCGCAGGCAGCACCATGGTGCGTATCGGCACCGCGATTTTTGGCGCGCGAGACTATGCGCGCAACCCACAACAATAATTGAGGAACCTCATGTTAACACTGACGTTTTTAGTCAAAACGCTGATCGACCTGTATGTGATGGTGCTGCTGCTGCGCATCTGGATGCAGTGGTCACGCTGTGACTTCTACAATCCGCTGGCGCAGTTTGTGGTTAAAATTACCCAGCCGATTATTAAGCCGCTGCGCCGCATTATTCCGGCTATCGGCCCGATTGATACCGCCTCGCTGCTGCTGGCGTTTGTGCTCACCACGTTGAAATACCCGATTCTGCTGCTGATTCAGGTCGGCGCTTTTTCGGTCGATCCCGCCAACCTGCTGGTTGGCCTGCTGTCGCTGGTGAAATCTGCGGGTTATCTGGTGTTCTGGGTCATTATCGTGCGCTCGCTGATGAGCTGGATCAGCCAGGGCCGTGGCCCGCTCGACTATGTACTGGTTCAGCTCACTGAACCGCTGATGTCACCGATCCGCCGCATTCTGCCTGCGATGGGCGGCATCGACTTCTCAGCAATGATTGTGATTCTGGTGCTCTATGCCCTGAATTTCCTCGGCATGGACCTCTTTCCGGGTCTCTGGTTTCTGCTGTAAATATGACTGGAACTGCTATGCAAAAAGTTGTGCTCGCCACCGGCAATCCCGGCAAGGTACGTGAACTGGCGGATCTGCTTGCCGCCTTTGGCCTGGATATCGTGGCGCAAACCGATCTGGGCGTAGAGTCGGCAGAAGAGACCGGCCTGACCTTTATTGAAAACGCGCTTCTGAAAGCGCGCCACGCGGCACAGATCACCGGCCTGCCCGCCATCGCTGACGATTCCGGTCTGGCGGTGGATGCGCTGGGCGGCGCGCCGGGTATCTACTCTGCGCGCTATGCCGGGGAGCACGCCAGCGATCGGGAAAATCTTGAGAAGCTGCTGAATGCGCTGGAGTCAGTACCGGACGGCGAACGTCAGGCACAGTTCCACTGTGTACTGGTCTATCTGCGTCACGCAGAGGATCCAACGCCGCTGGTTTTTCACGGCAGCTGGGCGGGCGAGATTACCCGCTCCGCAGCCGGTGAAGGCGGCTTCGGCTACGATCCGATTTTCTACGTGCCCGCACTGGGCAAAACCGCCGCTGAGCTAAGCAAAACGGAAAAAGGCGCGGTTTCTCATCGGGGTAAAGCATTGACGCTGCTGCTGGAAGCGATGCGCAATGCCTGATTTACCACCGTTAAGCCTGTATATCCACATTCCGTGGTGTGTGCAGAAATGTCCTTACTGTGACTTCAACTCCCATGCGTTAAAAGGTGAGGTGCCGCATATCGAATATGTGCAGCACCTGCTGCGCGATCTGGAAAACGATCTGCCGCTGACGCACGGACGCGAGGTGCGCACTATCTTTATCGGCGGCGGCACGCCAAGCCTGCTGAGCAGCGAGGCGATGCAAATGCTGATGGAGGGTGTGCGAGCGCGCCTGCCGCTGGCCGCCGATGCGGAGATCACCATGGAGGCGAATCCCGGTACCGTGGAGGCAGATCGCTTCAGCGCCTACCAGCGTGCCGGTATCAACCGCATCTCTATTGGTGTGCAGAGCTTCAGCCCGCAAAAGCTGGAGCGTCTGGGGCGCATCCACGGGCCGGAAGAGGCGAAACGCGCCGCGCAGCTGGCTGATGGCTTATCGCTGCGCAGCTTTAACCTTGATCTGATGCACGGCCTGCCCGATCAGTCGCTGGAAGAGGCGCTGAGCGATTTGCAACAGGCTATCGCGCTCGATCCGCCCCATCTCTCCTGGTATCAGCTGACCATTGAGCCGAATACGCTGTTTGGCTCGCGCCCGCCTGTGCTGCCGGATGATGACGCACTGTGGGATATCTTCGAGCAAGGCGATCGCCTGCTGACCGCTGCCGGCTATCAGCAGTACGAGACCTCGGCCTATGCAAAGCCTGGCTACCGCTGCGAGCATAATCTTAACTACTGGCGCTTCGGTGACTATCTCGGTATCGGCTGTGGTGCGCACGGTAAACTGACGCAGCCAGACGGACGCATTGTACGAACCGTGAAGACGCGTCATCCGCGCGGCTTTATGCAGGGCCGCTACCAGGAGAAGCAGTATGAGGTTGCCGACGCGGAGAAGCCGTTTGAGTACTTTATGAACCGCTTCCGCCTGCTGGAGGCCGCGCCGCGCGACGAGTTCAGCCGCTACACCGGCCTGAGCGAGCTGGCCATTCGCCCGCAGATGGAGGCGGCGATTGCCGCAGGCTACGTGGCGGAGAGCGCAACCCACTGGCAGATAACCGACAAAGGTAAACTGTTTTTGAACTCGCTGCTGGAGCTGTTTCTGGCGGAAGAGTAAGTCAAAAGCCGACCCCCGGGTCGGCTTTTTTATATCAGGCTGGCGTGAAACAGACGAAGCGTGGGGGTCTTAACACAGGCTGACTGCCCTCTGCGTGACCAGAGCAAACGCGAGATTTTGCATCGCAACGACCGCTTTCTTTTCACTCTGCGACAGCCACTCTCCCTGGAGATAAAGCAGGCGGCCAGAGCCGCCCTTACCTTACGCCTTTGGGAAAATCCACAAATGGTTTTCGGGCAGCGCCAGACAGCAATGCTGAGGATCCCGAACGTCATTGCCGTAGGCCCGAATCGCAAAATCGTCGCCGGCAGTGCGAAACAGATATTCCCAGCGATCGCCCAGATACATACTGGTGACCAGCGGCAGCTCCATCTGGTTGTCACCCGGCCCCTCAACCAGTTTCACACGCTCAACGCGGATCACCGCCGTGGCCTCCTGCCCGGATTGCACGCCCTCACCTGCCATGCCCCACAGCGCCCAGCCTTTGCCCTCAATGCGCGCCTTACCGTCGCGCAGTTCGGTGACTTTACCGTGCAGACGGTTATTGCTCCCCATGAACTCGGCGGTAAACAGCGTTTTCGGAGAACCATACATCTCCTGCGGCGTGCCCTGCTGCTCAATCTTGCCGTTATTAAGCAGCAGGATACGGTCAGATATCGCCATCGCCTCATTCTGGTCGTGCGTTACCATCAGCGCAGACAGGCCCAGTTTGATGATCAGCTCGCGCAGGAAGACTCGCGCCTCTTCACGCAGCTTGGCGTCGAGATTCGACAGCGGCTCATCCAGCAGAATAACGGGCGGGTTATAGACCAGCGCGCGGCCAATGGCGACGCGCTGCTGCTGCCCACCGGAAAGCTGATGCGGATGGCGCTTACCCAGATGGCCCAGCCCCAGCTGGTTGAGTACGTCCTGCACCCGCTGATTGATCTCTCCTGAGGCGACCTTACGCAGCTTCAGCGGGTAGGCCACATTCTCAAACACCGTCTTATGGGGCCAGAGCGCGTAGGACTGAAACACCAGCCCCAGGTTACGCTCTTCCGCCGGGATCTCGCTGCGCGGCGTTCCGGCATAGACCCTGTTTTTGCCGATAACGATGGTACCCTGCGTCGGTTTTTCCAGCCCGGCGACGGCGCGCAGCAGCGTGGTTTTACCGCTACCAGATGGCCCAAGCAGTGAAACCACCTCACCGCGCTGCAAATTCATCGACACCCCTTTCAGCACAGGATTGTCGCCATAGGTTAAATGCAGATTTTCCACCGTTAATTCAATCATGTAATTTCACTCCAAATCGCAGGGCAATACCCAGACCGACGACCACCAGCAGGATGTTAATAAAGGAGAGCGCAGCGACAATATCGATAGCGCCCGCAGCCCACAGCGAAACCAGCATTGAGCCGATGGTTTCCGTGCCGGGCGACAGCAGATAGACGCCAGTAGAGTATTCACGCTCAAAAATCAGGAACATCAGTAACCAGGAACCAATCAGACCGTAGCGTGACAGAGGGATGGTGACGTGACGCGTAATCTGTCCACGCGTGGCTCCCGTACTGCGCGCCGCCTCTTCCAGCTCCGGCCCCACCTGAAGCAGCGTAGAGGAGATGAGCCGCAAGCCGTACGCCATCCACACCACGGTATAGGCGAGCCAGACGCTGAAAATGGTGCTGCGCAGCGAACGCAGCCAGACAATCAGGTTATCGCGCAGCCACTGCGACCAGGCGAAATCGGAAAGCCAGCCCGATTTAAGCGAGTTATCCAGCCACAGCGGCAGGAAAAGAAAGACCCAGAGAAACGCCAGTCCAGCCAGCAGTCCCGGCACGGCACGCGGCACCAGCACGCTGTAGTCGAGAAAACGCGTGGTGTTATCTGGCTTACGGTGCATGGCAATGCCAATAAACAGGTAGCAGGCCACGGCTAATGCGCCGCCAATCACCCCGATAGCCATGGAGTTGACGATCGCCCGCAGCAGGTTGGGCTGTGCCCAGATAGTCTGGAAGGTTTTGATCGACAGCTCATCCCACAGCGAAACGCCAACGCCCCAGTTAGAGATAAAGGCACGCAGCACTACGCCGAGCAGCGGCACGCCAATCGTCACCGTCAGCCAGAAGGCCACCACCGCACCGGCAACCCAGCGCCATTTGCCCAGCGGCAGGGCTCGCGCCTGTGACGCTTTGCCCTTCAGAGTGACAAAGCGGTTGGCGGTGCGCATCAGCCGGCGTTGCAGCATCACCAGCGGAATCGTGATACAGATCAGGACCACCGCCACGGCCGCCATCAGATGGTAAGAGGGCGTACCGAGTTTATTGGTCAGCTGGTAGAGATAGGTGGCCAGCACCATGTTGCCTTCGGGATCGCCCAGCACCAGCATCAGGCCAAACACCTCCAGCCCGAGGAAAAAGAGCAGCACAACGGCATAGAGAATAGAGGGGCGCACCATCGGCAGGCTAACCGCTGTCATCACCTGTAACGGCGAAGCTCCGGCAATACGCGCCGCTTCCTCCACATCCGATCCCACGCTGCGCAGGGCCGACGAAATGTAGAGGTAGGCATGGGGGACGTGCGTCAGACCCGCAATGATCACAATGCTCGACAGGTCGTAAATATTCCACGGCACAAAGCCCAGCAGCGACTCGGCCCACAGCGAAAAGAAACCGACCGGCCCGGCGGCCACCACATAGCCAAACCCCAGCACCATGGGCGAGACAAAAATTGGCACGAGGATCAGCGGCTCAATGATGCGTCTTCCCGGCAGGTCGGTGCGCACCATCAGAAACGCCAGAATCCCCCCGAGCGGGATGGCAATAATCACCAGCCCAAAGGCCAGAATAAAACCACTTCGCAGCGCTTTGTAAAAGTCGGGATCGGTGAAAATAAACTCAAATGCTTCCAGGCTCCACGCTTTAGACGGCGCAAAAAAGGGCGCGGATAAGAAACTCTGTACAACGATAAACGACAGCGGCACATAGATAACCAGTGCGGTGATCAGCACCACAACGCCGCGCGGCAGGCTTTGCCACTTTCTGCGCAATGCACTCATATTGAAACCCTGAATGGCGAAATCAGACGAGAGGAAAAGAGGCGCGGCGCAGCGGCCGCGCTTCCCTGCTACCGTTATTTACCGGCGGCCGTGCGCCACTGTTTGATGTAATCGAGACGTTTTTTCGGCTGCAGGTACTCCAGCAGGCTTTCATCAACCGGAATAGGCTTCAGCGCATTGCCCAGCATTTTGGTCATGCCATCAATGTCATTTTTGCCTTCAATATCGTTGCGCAGCGAGGGAATATCAGCCTGATTAGCCAGAATGCTCTGCCCTTTCTCCGACAGCACGTAGTCCAGCCACAGTTTGGCCGCCTCGCGGTTTGGCGCCTGCTGGCTAATGAACGAGACGCGCGACAGCACCAGCGTGTAGTCCTTCGGATAGGCGATACCCAGAGACGGGTCAGTTTTGGCACGCGCTTCCGCGTAAGAGCCAAGGATATTAAAGCCGATCAGGTTTTCACCCGACGACACCCTTTCCATCATGGTGCCCGTTGAGGACTGAACGGACAAACCGCCCTTCGCTACCTCTGCCAGCGTTTTGAAATAGTCAGGATCGGCTTTGGAATCCTGTACCGAGAGCATAAAGCCCAGCCCCGATTTCTCAATATCGTAGGTGGTCACTTTGCCCTTAAACTTATCAGTCTGGCTGGCGATCAGCTTTGCCAGCGCCGTGTGTGAATCAGGCACGTCACCGGCCGGGATCATGCGTTTGTTATAGATAATGACCACCGGTTCATAGGTGGTGCCATACGCCTTGTTTTTCCAGACTGCCCACTTCGGCAGCTGCCCCAGTTCGGGTGACTGATATTCCTGCGCGTAGTCGGTTGCCAGCTTCAGGCCGGTATCCATTGAGGAGCTCCAGACCACGTCGCCGCTGCTGCCATCCGAGGCTTGCTCACTGATAAAACGGTTGTACAGCTCGGTGCTGTTCATGTCGTTATATTCAACTTTGATACCGGGATAGGTGGTTTCAAACCCCTTGATTAGCGGCCCGGCAGCTTTAATGTCGGTGGTGGAATAGATAATGACTTTGCCTTCTTTGGTCGCGGCATCCACTACTTTTTGATAGTCCGCCGGGTAGCCCTGTGGCAGGGCAGCAAAAGCCGAAGATGAGATAAATACGGTCGCAGCAACCAGAGACAGAGGAGTAATGTTTGACATTATAATTAACCTTTTAGTTACACTTTATGCACTAAAGGTCAACATAGCCGAACAGATTCGGTAGACAAGAGGTGACGGATTGTTATCTTCGCGAAGTGTGATTATTGGCGTTTTTTTGGCAATTAACACCATTAAAACCACGGCAGGGCCTGGCAGGTGGTTTGCGCCCGATCACACTATTACGTTCCGGCGATCTTGCGGTAGAGCCGCCGTGGATGACCAATGTTGCCATACTGCATCTCCACGCCGATAAAGCCGATCTCTACACAATATTCCAGGTAACGGCGACCCGTGGTTTTGCTGATCCCGACCTTTTCCACCACCTGCTCTACCGACCAGCTGCTGTCCGGGGCATCGCTAAAAAACGCCTTAACGCGCGTCAGGGTCAGCGTCTCGATCCCTTTGGTTGAGGGCGCGGCCGGTGCGTCACCGACCGGCAGATTGAACAGTTTATCAAGCGCATGCTGGTCCACCTTTTTCATCTGGCTCATGGTCTGTACCAGCAGCATAAAGCGTTCCAGCGAGGCACGCAGACGGCCAAAAAAGACCGGTTTAATCAGATAGTCTAACGCCCCGCTGCGCATCGCATGGCTACAGGTCTGCATGTCGCTGGCGGCGGTAATAAAAATCACTGAGCACTCAAAACGCTTTAGCAGCGGATCGTCGATCAGCGTGACGCCCTGGCCGTCCGGCAAATAGTTATCGAGCAACACCAGGCGCGGCTGGTGCTGCTCGATAAGATGGCGTGCCTGCGCCAGCGTGCCCGCAATGCCCGCCACGCGCAGATGAAAATGCTGCTCAATAAATTCACGATGCAAACCGGCAAGGTGCGGCTCATCTTCAACAATCACGACACTGAGTGGTTTAACATGGCTCATGGCGAGCTCCTGTCGACGCTGTGGGCTGAACCGGGATAAACACCGAGAAGATAGTGCCCTGCGGCGAATTGTGTTCAATTTCGATGCTGCCGCCCGCCTGATGAACATAACCCGCCGCCAGGTAAAGGCCAAGGCCGTGCTCTGAACCCGTCGCCTCATTGCCGCAGGATGGCTTGCTGGTCACGCCCTGCTCAAACAGGTGCGGCTTCAGGGCATCATCTACGCCACAGCCCTGATCGGCCACCTCGATCACCAGCTCCCGGTTGCGATCGGAAATATAGAGTTCGATCGGCGCAGCAGGGTGGCCCGCCTTGAGCGTGGCATCAACCGCATTGTCCAGCAAATTCCCCACGACTGACATCAGTGCCGTTTCGCCGATCGTCGCGGGGATGCGGGTTAGCTGACAGGCCGGATCGAACGTCAGCTCCACGCCTTTTTCACGCGCGCTGACATATTTTCCCAGCAGCAGCCCGCAGAGGGCGGGCGAGGTGAAGCGCGCCGAGACAAAATCGAGCACCTGCTGCGCCCCCGATGACTGCGCCTGGATGTAGCGTATGGCATCGTCGTAACGCTGCATCTGCAGCAGCCCCACCAGCGTGGCGGTCCAGTTGAGCTGTTCATGACGCATAATACGCAGGCTGTCAGCGTATCGCTTTACCTGGCTTAGCTGGCTGCTCAGGGTGTTGATATCGTTTTTATCGCGGAAACTGCATACCCATCCGCCTGGCTCGCCGGGTTCAAGTTCAATTGCCACCCGGTTGACGATAACCTGGCGCTGATTGAGCACGGTAATTTGATCGTGATCGCGCGGGTTGCCCTGCCCCGCGCGGTGGCTGAGAAAGGCGGGATGGATCTGCACAATTTCATTGAGCGGCCTGCCCAGCAGTTCGCTTTCGCTCTGCTCAATCGCCAGCAGTTCCCGGGCGGCACGGTTGATGAGAATCAGCTGCTTCTCGGCGTTAACGGCAAATACCCCTTCATACATCGCCTCAAGCAGCGCCTTTTGCTGCAGCACCAGCAGCGCAATGTCTTTCGGCTCCAGCCAGAACATCTGTTTTTTAAGATTACGGCTAAACATCCAGGAAAAAATAAACAGCAGCAGGAGCAGTGCCAGACCGTAAAGGCTTGCCTGCCACAGCAGGCTGATGTTGATGTTAGCGATATAGGAGGTGAGATAGCCGATCGAGACAATGCCGATCACCTGGTGCCGATCGTTAAAGACAGGCGCTTTGCTGCGCAGTGAGACGCCGATACCGCCTTTGCGCACTGAGATGATGGTTTTCCCCTGCAAGACTTCTGCATTGTCACCACCAATCAAGGGCAAGTTAAGGCGCTCCGGTGATTCCGAGTGATAAAGATGTTGCTCATGGGCATCGCCGATAACAAAGTAGCTGGCATCGCTTTGCGCGCGCAGAGGCTGGATCAGCGCGGCGATACCCGCCAGATCGCGGCGCGCGATCTTATCTGCCAGCCCCGGCATCAACGCAATTTCACTTGCCTGCACGCGCGCGCGCTGCCCCAGATCGTGGTGAAGCTGGCGATCGATAAAATGAAACAGAATCGTGCCCAGCAGTGCGAGCAGCAGGCAGGAAAAGAGTACCAGAGAGAGAAAGAGTTTCACCTGAAAAGGTAATCTGCGTTTCATACTACCTGTTGTTTGTGCAAAGGGGAGCGACAGTCTGGCAAAGAGTATCACGTGAACCGCACAGCCATGACGGGCGAAAGCCAGAGTTGTGAAGTCGGCCCAGGCTCACCACAGCCATCCGGGCGTTTAAGCGGTTAAAATAAATTCAATTAAGGTTTGCTAAATAAATGCCCCTGTGTCTTAATAGCGTCCTCGGTTTGGAATACAGACCTTATGAAAGCAGTTTTAGTAAAGCAGTCCTCAGTTCAAGTGTTATCCACAGATACCCTTCTTCGTGAGTCTCCTCCTAAGCGCCCATAAGTAGTTCGTGATACAGGCCATCTTCGCCGCTTTTAGTGGCTCATAAATTAAGGAAATATCTATGTCTAACAAAATGACTGGTTTAGTAAAATGGTTCAACGCCGACAAAGGTTTTGGCTTCATCACGCCTGACGACGGCAGCAAAGATGTATTCGTACACTTCTCTGCTATCCAGAGCGACAGCTACAAAACGCTCGATGAAGGTCAGAAAGTCTCTTTCACCATTGAAAATGGTGCTAAAGGCCCAGCTGCCGGCAACGTTACCTCGCTGTAAGCTGCGCATTATCAGCACGCTTGCAGTAGCGATGACGGTAACAACCTGAGCAGTTAAGCACTGCTGATAAGAAAAACCCGCCCCGTGCGGGTTTTTTTGTCTCTGTCAGGCAGCCAGTCTGCCTGTACGCTCGCATAGCCCAACTTTCTCATCCACACTTAGCCAAAGCCGTAGTCTGTACAGCCATTGTGCATTACACTGCGCGCTGTAAAAACTGAGTAGATTAACGATTAAACAGGCGGTAATGGCGATGAACGGAACGATCACAACCTGGTTTCAGGACAAGGGTTTTGGATTTATCAAAGATGAAAACGGCGACAACCGCTACTTTCATGTGATCAAGGTCGCCAACCCTGAGCTGATCAAGAAAAATGCTGCGGTGACCTTCCAGCCGACCACCAACAATAAAGGGCTGTCAGCCTTTGCGGTGAAAGTCGTCCCGGACAGCAAATATATCTTTATTGCCGGTGAGCGCCTTAAGCTGACCTCGATTAAATCCTTTCTGGTTTACAGCGAAGAAGTGCCGGCCGATGCCCGCATCGATAAAGAAAACGCCGTGCTCTCAGTGGGCATGCTGTTAAACAATATCCGACCGAAATCCAACGTTAAGCCTGGTGAAATGCGCTCGCTGAAAAAACTGGCGATCACCACCTTCCAGGGAACCACGCTGATCTTTTCAGAGGATGAGATCGACATTGATGCCACGGTAAAATTGCTCAAAGTGTAAAACAAACCCTGTGCAGTCAGGCGCTACTGCTGGAGATGAAAAAATGAAAGAAGAAATTGCACTTAAATATTATGAAGTTGCGGATGAATACGCGACAGAGGCCGTTGAGCCGGTCAGCGAGTCAGAGCGTGACTCTCTGGCCCGCTATTTCCAGCTGCTGATTACGCGCCTGATGAATAACGAAGAAATTAGCGAGGAAGCGCAACAGGAGATGGCCGCTGAAGCCGGTATTAAGGCGCAGCGTATTGATGAGATTGCCGAATTCCTGAATCGCTGGGGCAATGAGTAGTCGGCCGAGGCTCGCTAACGCCTGAGCCTCCTTGCTTGCCGGGAGCATAACCTGTAGATCCTGCCCCCGGCACTCCTGCTTACGACTTCACGCTACCGACCAGCTTTTTGCGCTGATCTTCCAGGCTAATCACACGGTTGCAGACTTCCTTACCGAAGTTTTTGAAATCCTGCTCCTGATTGCTCCACTCCGCCTGAATCGACTGTTGCAGGCCGCCCAGGTTGCCCATAATGGCCTGAAGCGGATTGCTGCCGCTGGCCTGCTTGCTACCCATCTCGTTCAGACTGTCCTGCAATACGCCGCCCATTGTGCTCTGCACCAGACGTTCACCGTCGGCACGCACCTGATCTATCGCCTGATAGTGGAAGGTCAGGCCGTCGTCACGATGTTCAATAATGCGGTTCATCTGCTGCCTGAGCTGGCCGTTAAGCGTGCTGAGACGATTGCGCACGTTGCTGTCAGCGCCGAGCTTGTCGACAATCACCTTATCCAGCGCAACGCGGCCCTTTTCCAGGCGCGAAGCGGCACCGGTATCGATCCAGGGCAGATCGCGACGCAGCGCATTCTGGTAATCAATCGCCTGCTGGCGCTGTGCGGCGTTCACCGCCACCTTCTGGCCGTTAAACTGCACATCGCCCTGCGGAGAGATCACCAGGTTGCCGTTTGCGCCGACCACCTGCACGCTTTGCGGCGTTAACACTACGTCATCCTGAGGTTTCACGCTGCACTCCCAGGCAGCCTGCGCCTGCGTCGCTGCCAGCAGCAGTGCGGCAATAAGCGTTTTACGAACCATAATCTCTCCCAACAAAACGTATTCCGTGTAACTGCCTTCACGCGTTAAGCGGTCAGGCGTAACAGCCAGCGCACAGCCTCCTCAGCCTGTCCGGGTACCGGGAAGAACGAGCGCTGGCCGGCGTCAAAAGCGCAGCTGAAGCCAGCCTGAAGCTGACTTCGCGCCGGGTAACATAATTAGTCCCACCAGACGTCGAAAAGTTCGGTCACCTGGACATCGCTGAGCTGGCGATCTTCCAGCCATTTGCGCACCTGCTCGCGATGCTCATCGGTACACTTGCCGGTTTGCTGCAGGCAAACCAGACCTTCCCACACCAGGTAACCGCTGCCGTCGTAGGCCAGCCCGTTCGGCGCAATCACCTCATTGATAAAGGCGTCAACGGTCTTGTCAATCTCCTGCTCTGACGTGCCGTCGGCGAAACGCCAGGCAACGGAAAAACCCAGTTCCTGAAACTCGTCAATATGCAGTTTCTTACGTAAACGGCGGCTGCGTTGTGTGGCCATTATTTAATCCTCTCAAACATTAAGTCCCAGACGCCGTGGCCCAGGCGCTGCCCGCGCTGCTCAAATTTAGTCAGCGGACGCGTCTCTGGGCGCGGCACGTAATTCTGTGTCTCTGACTGGTTTCGATAACCGTCGATGCTGCTCATCACCTCCAGCATGTGCTCGGCATAGGCTTCCCAGTCGGTCGCCATATGAAACACGCCACCCAGCTTCAGTTTGCGCATCACCAGTTCAGCAAAGGGCACTTGCACAATGCGGCGCTTATTATGGCGCGCTTTGTGCCAGGGATCCGGGAAAAAGAGCTGCACCATACGCAGCGAATTATCCGGGATCATCTTCTCCAGCACCTCTACTGCGTCGTGACACATCACGCGCAGATTTTCCACACCCGCCTCTTTAGCAGACCCCAGACAGGCACCGACGCCCGGTGCATGCACTTCAATACCGAGAAAGTTCTGCTGCGGGTTATTTTGCGCCATGGTTACCAGCGACGCGCCCATACCAAAGCCGATCTCCAGCACCACCGGCGCATCGCGGCCAAAGAGACGCGTCAGATCGAGCGGCTCCGGCTGATACTCTACGCCCATCTCCGGCCAGTATTGATCGAGCGCCAGCTGCTGTCCCTTCGTCAGACGCCCCTGGCGGCGTACAAAACTGCGAATACGGCGCAGTGGCCGCCCGTTCTCATCAAATTCTGGAGTGATGACGTCATTAATCATGTTGTCGCCTGCTGAGTAGCCTGTTTAGGGAAAGGCGCATTATGCAAAGTTAATTAGCAGAAGCAAGCCCTTGCAATCTTCAGGTTTACACCGGGGCTGCGCCTGTGCTGGAATGCCTGCCTGAGTGTAGAGTAATCACGGAAAATTTCCTTCTTATGATGCAAGCGCCGCAGTTCGCGCAACAGGTGCTGGAGTGGTATCAGCGCTTTGGCCGCAAGACCCTGCCGTGGCAGCTGGAGAAAACCCCCTATAAGGTGTGGCTCTCTGAGGTCATGCTGCAACAAACCCAGGTTGCCACCGTTATCCCCTATTTTGAGCGCTTTATGGCGCGCTTTCCCACGGTCGCCGATCTGGCCGCTGCGCCGCTGGACGAGGTGCTGCACCTCTGGACCGGGCTGGGCTACTATGCGCGCGCACGCAACCTGCATAAGGCGGCGAAACGGGTTGTAGAGCAGCATCAGGGCACGTTTCCAGCTAACTTCGACGACGTGGCGGCGCTGCCGGGCGTGGGGCGATCTACCGCAGGGGCGGTGCTGTCGCTGTCGCTCGGCATGCACTTTCCCATCCTCGACGGCAACGTAAAGCGCGTGCTGGCCCGCTGTTATGCAGTGGGCGGCTGGCCGGGGAAGAAAGAGGTTGAGAAGCGGCTGTGGCAAATCAGTGAAGAGGTGACGCCAGCGCAAGGCGTTAGTCAGTTCAACCAGGCCATGATGGATCTCGGCGCGCTGGTCTGTACCCGTTCAAAGCCTAAATGCGAAATCTGCCCGCTAAACAGCGGCTGTATAGCGTATGCCAACGGCACTCAGGCGAGCTATCCCGGTAAAAAGCCAAAGCAGGTGCTGCCGGAGCGCCAGGGCTGGTTCCTGCTGTTACAGGATGGCGACGACGTCTGGCTGGAGCAGCGTCCACCGGTGGGCCTGTGGGGCGGTCTGTTCTGCTTTCCGCAGTTTACAACCGAAGAGGCGCTGCACGACTGGCTACAGGCGCGCGGCATTACTGCAAAGCCGCAGCCGCTGACCGCATTTCGTCACACCTTCAGCCATTTCCATCTGGATATCATCCCCATGTGGCTATCAGGGTCATCTGTCGGGGCGGTAATGGATGAACCAGGCGGTCTCTGGTATAACTTAGCCCAGCCGCCGTCAGTGGGGCTGGCGGCACCGGTTGAACGGCTTCTGCATGAGCTGCGCCATCCGCAACAGCTGGCCCTGCACCGGCATGAGATCGAAGAGGAAAAGTAATGAGCCGCACCATTTTTTGTACGTTCCTGCAACGTGACGCTGAAGGTCAGGATTTTCAGCTCTATCCAGGCGAACTGGGTAAACGCATCTACAATGAAATCTCTAAAGAAGCCTGGCAGAAGTGGATGGCCAAACAGACCATGTTGATCAACGAGAAAAAGCTCAACATGATGAATCCAGAGGACCGTAAGGTGCTGGAGAAGGAGATGGTAAATTTCCTGTTTGAAGGCAAAGAGGTCCACATCGAAGGCTATACGCCACCAGAAGCATAAATTTTAGGGCCTCAGCGTTGAGGCCCCTCTCTTTTCCGGGTCAGGCACGCATTAACAATGAATAAGAAATTACTCGCACTGCTGGTGATCGCTCCCCTTTTGGTCTCCTGCTCAGGAAAGAAATCATCGCAGTATCATGAGGAATGGGTTAAAGACACCAACGGCTTCGATATTCTGATGGGCCAGTTTGCGGCGAACATTGAGAATATCTGGGGCATCAAAGAGGTTCTGATTGCCGGACCAAAAGATTATGTCAAGTACAGCGACAGCTACTACACCCGCAGCCACATTAACTTCGAAAGCGGTAACATTACGATCGAGACCATTTCCGGTACCGATCCCATGGCCAGCCTGCGTCAGGCGATCATCACCACCCTGCTGATCGGCGACGATCCCAGTAACGTCGATCTCTACTCTGACGCTAACGATATTGTCATCAGCAAAGAGCCGCTGCTTTATGGTCAGGTGCTGGACAATACCGGCCAGCCGATCCGCTGGCAGGGGCGCGCGGGTAATTTCGCTGATTATCTGCTGCAAAATAAACTCCAGCGCCGCGTATCTGGCCTGCACGTGATCTACTCCGTCACCATCCCGATGGTGCCAAACCATCTGGACAAGCGTGCGCACAAATACCTGCCAATGGTACGCAAGGCCGCTGAACAGTATGGCGTGGATGCCTCGCTGATTCTGGCAATTATGCAGACGGAGTCGAGCTTCAACCCCTATGCGGTCAGCCACGCCGATGCGCTGGGCCTGATGCAGGTGGTACAGCACACCGCAGGCGTCGACGTGTTTCGCATGAAGGGCAAATGGGGTAAGCCGAGCCGCAGCTACCTGCTCGATCCCGAGAATAATATTGATGCCGGTACGGCTTATCTGTCGCTGTTGCAGAAGAGCTATTTGGGCGGGATCCAGGATCCTCTGTCGCGTCGCTATGCGGTGATCACTGCCTATAATGGCGGTGCAGGCAGCGTACTGCGCGTTTTCTCCAGCGATAAAGATCGCGCGTTTAATGCGATTAACAGTATGTCACCGGGCCAGGTGTATCACACCCTGACGACGCAACATCCGTCAGCGGAGTCACGGCGTTATCTCTATAAGGTGAGTACGGCACAGCGCAGTTACCGGCGCTATTGAGGTAAGCCGATACGCGTCAGGTTTGTCGCCGCAGGCAGGTTCATCCTGATGCGATCGGCTGTCAGCAAGGGGAGCGCGCAGCAGAGCACGTTCCCTACGCCTGCCTGGAGAGCGCCGTGACGCCCACCGTCACCCTGCCTCTGCCTCTGCCTCTGCCTCTGCCGTAAAGCAGACAGGATCGTGCTTATCTGGCGGGGGCGTCTCTTCGAGGCTGATTCGCCGCGCTTTATCTCCCTCTCCGCGAATACCCGTTCCCGACGTGACAGAACAAATTAAAAATAATTTTCGTAGCAGAGCGGGTTATTTTCACGTAATTCCCTCTTCTGCTTTACAGTTAATTAAACACAATAACCATGACGGATTCATTATTTCCTCGACCAGGAAAACTTTCACAATTTCTTGATAAAATATGGGCCGGAATAGCGGGGAAGCGAGACGATCCCGCCCCGTTCCCCGCGCCGGACCCGTATGTTGTCGCCTTACGTTTAGTACCTGTTTAACAGAGGGTGGCTACATTAATAATAAATTTATTGTAATTATTAGCGGCAACATCTTTTTGAAATCCATCCTGTTCCTCAGGATAAAGGCGGGCCTGGCACGCTGAAAAGATTTCAGGGAACGTCACCTTATCATCCGTCTGGTTGAATACGTGCAGATTATTTCTGCTTCATACAATTAGCGCTGAAAATATATTTAATATGTTTGCCGCCAAATACTGGCTTGCATTTATTTCCATAAAAAAATGAGGATAGTTAATGAAAAAGTTGTCAGCTGCTTTAATTTTTTCGCTGCTCTTTGCTGGCTCCGCCATGGCGGTGGAGATCGTTCCTGCCACTGACCTGGTCGGCTATACGATTAAAGATCGCATTTCCGTTTCTGGCGTGCGCGGTGGAAAATCACATGCGGTTAATGCCCTGAAAACTGAAGCAGAAAAGAAAAAGGGTGAGTACATCTATATTACCTCGCTGCGTCAGCCGGGTGATTCCAGCAACTGGAAAGGCACTGCGCTGGTCCTTGAGAAAGCCGCACACTGATCCTTTCTTTTCCGGATCAGGTAGCGTGACGAAACGCCGCGGGATGTTATCCTGCGGCGTTTTTGGCTTAGCGACGGTTGCTGACGCTGTTGCTTTCTGACGCCCGGCGTCGGTCAGAGGCGACGCCTTTTGCCATTACTGAGACCAGAAGGTGTTACCTGCCCTCTTGCCCGCTATCGCGCATCAGAGACGTCGCGCGGGTTCGTCATCGGATGCGATCATCATATTCGCCACCAGCTGCTTGCGTCCCGTGCCATCCTCCTCGGTATAGACCCCCTGCAGTTCAGGTGAGAAGCCCGGCAGCTGATTGATGCCCTCCTCAAGCGCGAGAAAGTAGCGCTGCACTGCCCCGCCCCAGACCTCGCCCGGCACCACACAGAGCACGCCAGGTGGATAAGGCAGCGCGCCTTCCGCAGCAATGCGCCCTGCGGCGCTGGCGATGGACACCAGCTCAACATCGCCGCGGATATAGGCCTGATGCGCATCCTGCGGATTAACCTTCACCGTCGGTAAACTCTGCTGGCGGAACATCGCCTTCTGCAAATCCTTCACGTCAAAGCTGACATAGAGATCGTGCATCTCCTGACAGAGCTGGCGTAGCGTGTAGCCCTTATAGCGTGCCTGATTCTTGCGATAAACAGTGGGCAGCACCTCCGCCAGCGGCGCATCCTCTCTGACATGCTGCTCAAACTGCGCCAGCATCGCCACCAGATGCGCCATCTTTTCCGGGCTTTCGGCTGGCGTCAGCAGGAACAGAATAGAGTTAAGATCGCACTTCTCCGGTACGATGCCGTTTTCACGCAGGTAGTTGGCGAGAATGGTGGCGGGGATACCAAAGTCAGCATACTCGCCGCTTGCGGCATCAATGCCCGGCGTCGTCAGCAGCAGCTTGCAGGGATCGACCAGATACTGATCCTGCGCGTAACCAGCAAAGCCGTGCCATTTTGCCTCGGGCTCAAAGCTGAAGTATCGGCTATCGCTGGCGATCTGCCCGGTTGGTGCATCCTGCCAGCGCACGCCGTTGACCTGCTCCGGCACAAACGGCAGGATCATTTCGCAGCGTTCCAGTATCGCTTTGCGAGCCTCAATGCCGAGCGTCACGCATGACTGCCAGAGCTGGCGTCCCGCATCACCCTGATGCATTTTGGCATTGACATCCAGCGCGGCGAACAGCGGATAAAACGGACTGGTAGAGGCGTGAAGCATAAAGGCGTTGTTGAGCCGCTTGTGCGGGCAAAAGCGCTTCTGACCACGAATATGGTTATCTTTTTTATGGATCTGCGAGGTTTGCGAGAAGCCCGCCAGCTGCTTGTGCACCGACTGGGTAACAAAGATCCCCGGATCCTTTTCGGTCAGATCCAGCGTCAGCGGTGATGTCCCTTCCATGACCGGAATAAACTGTTCATAGCCGAGCCATGCTGAGTCAAACAGAATGTAGTCGCACAGGTGCCCGATACGATCGACCACCTGCCGCGCGTTATAGACCGTGCCATCGTAGGTACCAAGCTGAATGATCGCCAGCCGGAACGGCCGCGCATCACCAGCGCGCTGCGGCGCAACCTGTTTAATCTGCTCGCGCAGCCAGGCTTCGTCAAAGCAGTGCGCATCAATGCCGCCGATAAAGCCAAAAGGATTACGCGCCGCCTCCAGATAAACCGGCGTAGCGCCCGCCTGAATCAGTGCGCCATGATGGTTCGACTTATGGTTATTCCGGTCAAACAGCACCAAATCGCCGCGCGTCAGTAGCGCATTGGTCACCACTTTATTGGCGCTGGAGGTACCGTTAAGCACAAAGTAGGTTTTGTCTGCGTTAAACACCTTTGCGGCAAACTTCTGTGCGTCTTTCGCTGAGCCCTCGTGGATCAGCAGATCCCCCAGCTTAACGTCGGCGTTGCACATGTCAGAGCGAAACACGTTCTCACCGTAAAAATCGAAAAACTGCCGCCCTGCCGGATGCTTTTTGAAAAATGCGCCCCCCTGATGTCCGGGGCAGGCGAAGGTGCTGTTCTGCATATCGACATAGCGCGTCAGCGTGTCGAAAAATGGCGGCAGCAGGTTCGCCTCATACTCTGCGGCAGCCGCTTCCAGCGCGGCCCACTCTTCTGCTGAACCGTTCAGCTCGCCGGTCACGCCAGGCAGGTGCAGGACCTCCTCTTCCCAGGAATTCGCCACAAACACCGGTAGATTAAAGCCGGTATGGCGCAGCAGCGTCAGCACGCCGCTGCGGGTGTCTGCCAGCGAGACGACCACTGCCGCCACGTCAGTAAAGTCGGTATTATCCAGCGTCACTACGTCACGCCCGGTATTGAGAGTAAGGCTTGGGGCCACAGCAGCGCTGGCGGCAATTTTCAGTGGTGTCATAACACAAATCCCCAACGGTGAAGGATGAGTGGGTGCCAGAGGCACGGCAATGGGGAAGATTCCCCGGCGAATAACGTCAGGCGGAAGCGCAATAACAGGTAAAGCCGCACCCGATAGACATCAGTAAAGCCAGATCGCGTCTGTCTTTACGCATGCCCAACAGCGAACGTTTGGCTGGCCTCACCGCATGGTGAGAGGAGGAGTCGTCGTGGAAATGCACGAGGAGGTCGTGTGGCGCACGGGGCAAGGCGCGCAAAAGCAGATGCGGTTGCGCATTGTTCCGACCATGACAGCCTCCTCAGTAGATAAGGGAAAAGAGGCGCAATAATGGCATTTTTCCCTCAGGGTCACAACCCGCCACCTGCAAAAACGGGGCGGCAAACAACCCATTGATATCAATGGGAAATTGCGTACAGCCGCAAAAACAAAGCGATTAAATAACTGAATATTTTGATATTTTATTCATCTTTTAGCCTGCACAACCGCCGTCGCGCCGCGGCTGTTCAGGTCAGGGATCCCTCTGCCGCTGCGGAAGGAAAGCAGGTAAACCGATCCCTGAGCAGGGGATAGCTGTCTGAATCGGGCAGTTCAAAATGCCACCATTCGGTAGCAATCCCCTTAAAGCCACCGCCATACATAATGGCATTCAGCAGCAGGCGGTTACGCTGGGCCTGAACGGGCACATCCGGATGAAAAGGGTGCGACAGGACATTCATCTCATCAAATCCGGTTCCCATATCCAGTATGTTGCCGCTTGCAGAATCAATCAGCGTAACGTCCAGCGCCGTTCCACGGCTATGATGCGATCCGCGAGTCAGTGGTGCCACATAGTCCTGATCAGGATTCGCCTGCCAGAGTATCTCCTGTGCTTTTTGCGGGCGGTAAGCATCCAGAATAAGCAACTGAAAGCCCGCTACCTGCGCAATCTGAATACTCTTTTCCAGCGCTGCGGCGGCATCAGCATGTAACAGACACTGCGGATCGCGATAGATGGGCCGTCCGGTGAAATTATCAGCCGATGCATATTTCAGATCGACGGAGAGCTGGGGAAACATTTTTGCAATATCAACGAGCTGTGCCGTGGTCATTCCTGAATGCCCTTTAGTGGGATTGCTCTGTGCCTGTACTGACCGGGTGTTTTATACAGGAGTGATGCTGGCCCGGTAAGCGGAAAATCACAAGTTTACCGAAGGTTGTTTACCGCGCAAGCAACGCGCTTCTGCCTGAAAATTTTTCTCTTTTGCATTCACTCTGCGTTTAATCAGGGTAATGGTTTTCAGTCAGTTGCTTCCGGCCTGCACGCCTGGCATAAAAAAAAGATTAGCGTAGACTGACCCGCACATTTCCTGTTTGCCGGAGGCTGCATGTTTACCGCATTAGTCATTGAAAATGATGAGCAAGGCTACCGCACCACGCTGAAAGAGCTGAACGAATCCCAGTTGCCCGATCACGACGTCACCGTTGACGTCACCTACTCCACGCTGAACTACAAAGACGCGCTCGCCATCTGCAACAAAGGCCCGATTGTGCGCCAGTTCCCTATGGTACCGGGCATCGATTTTGTCGGACGTGTAACCGCCAGCCGTCATCCTGAATGGCAGCTGGATGATGTGGCGCTGCTGACCGGCTGGGGCGTGGGTGAAAAACAGTGGGGCGGCCTGGCGCAGAAGGCAAGCGTCTCTGGTGACTGGCTGGTAGAGGTGCCCGCCACGCTGAGCCCGCTGCAAACCATGGCGATCGGCACGGCGGGACTGACGGCGATGCTCTGCGTGATGGCGCTGGAAAAGCAGGGCATCACGCCCGATCGTGGCCCGGTACTGGTGACCGGTGCCAGCGGCGGCGTCGGCAGCTTCAGCGTCAGTTTGCTGTCGCGTCTTGGATTTGAGGTAATTGCCGCCAGCGGGCGCGCCAGCAACGAAGCGTATTTTACCGATACGCTCGGCGCACGTTCGGTGATCGACCGCGATGAGCTGTCACAGCCCGGCAAGCCGCTGGCGAAAGAGCGCTGGGTCGCCGCGATCGACAGCGTGGGCAGCCATACGCTCAGCAACGTGCTGGCATCCACTCAGCGCGACGGTGTGGTCGCCGCCTGCGGCATGGCGCAGGGACTGGATCTGCCCGCCAGCGTTGCGCCCTTTATTCTGCGCGGCGTCACGCTGGCAGGCGTTGACAGCGTGATGTGCCCGAAACCGCTGCGTCAGCTGGCATGGCAGCGACTTGGTGAACTGCTTAACAGTGACGTGCTGACCAAACTCACGACGCTGATCCCCCTCAGTGAGGCGAGGCAAGGCGCGCAGGACCTGCTGGATGGCAAGGTGCGCGGCCGACTGATCGTTGACTGCCGTTAGCCGGGCTGATGCAGGGCCGCATCGCGTAGCAGCACGTCGAGGCGTTCCAGCGCAAACTGTGCGCCCTGCTCCATCACCGATTTTGGTTCCCCCTGAAAACGCCGCATCTCAGCGATGACGCTGCCATCGGGCAGCGTCCAGCCAAACCAGATGGTGCCTGCCGGTGTGCCATCTTCGCCCCCGTCCGGCCCGGCATAGCCGGTAATGGCCAGGCTCACCGGTTCCCCGGATCGTTCGCGCGCCCCCACTGCCATTTCGCGTGCGGTTTGTTCGCTCACGGCGGTGTAGTGTTCAAGGGTCTCCATCCGCACGCCCAGCAGCCGATTTTTTGCATTATCGCTGTAAGTGACGAAACCGCTGGTATAGAAGTTGCCGCTGTTTTCTACCGCCGCCAGCGTCATGCTGATCAGGCCTGCGGTGCATGATTCCGCCGTGGCTAACTGCCACTCCGCTTCAAGAAGACGGTTACCGAGCTGTTCAGCGGTCTGGCTTAGTGCATCAGTCATATTCTGCATCCATGTTGATTGATTCAGACTATGAAGTATGGCTGAAAATCAGCTCGCCGCTAACGCTAACGCCATGAAAAATAAGCCAAACGGCATCAGGCCCGCAGTGCAGCGGTCTCCCCCTGCTGTCGGTTGCCGCCTGAAAGATGAATGAGATGAGCGCCCCCTGTTGATGGCGGGTATTTGCTCGCGACGTTGCCGTCAGTAAAATCGGTTTCTCAGCAAAAACGTAACGACAACAAGGCGCTGGTTATCAATTATCATGTCGGAAATGCACTGTAAGCCGTAATGACTATCAACAGCCTTTAAGTTAAGCGATCTCTGGCACCGCGCGATTGGTTAACCTGCGCGGCAGATTAATCTCTTAAGGACATGACGGGAGACAACAATGAGCGATAAACCTTCGGTAACTATCCACTACTGTACTCAGTGTAACTGGCTGCTGCGCTCCGCCTGGATGGCGCAGGAGCTGCTGCACACCTTCGCAGACGATCTGGCGGCGGTAACGCTCAAACCCGGCACGGGTGGGGTATTTGTGATTACCACTGATGACGAAACCCTCTGGGATCGCAAACGCGACGGCGGTTTTCCCGATGCGGCGGCGCTGAAGCAGCGTGTACGCGACGTCTGTTTCCCCGATCGTTCGTTAGGTCACGTTGATAAGAAAAAGTCCTGAATCAGCTGGCCGCAATTTTAGCGGCTGCTACATTCAGGGCGTCAATCACCTTCTCCAGCGCTTGCGGCGAGATATCCTCCTGCGACAGGCGCGCGTTTAGCGCGGTGCGCATGCGGTATATCGCCTGATCAACGTCGGGAAGGCTGCGGTTATTGACCAGAGTGGCCAGCGAAGCGAGTCGCCCGATCAGATGCTGGATATGCGCGTGCTGTTCAGACAGCAGCGTGCGTCCGGCCGCATTCAGCGTATAGGCTTTCCGCGTCGCGTGGGCGTCAACCACGCGGATGGCGTCCATCTCTTCCAGCAGGGTCAGATTGGGATAAATAATGCCGGGACTGGGCGAATACTCCCCTTTTGACAGCTCTTCAATCGACTTGATCAGCTCATAGCCATGTGCATTGTTTTGCGCAAGAAAGTGCAGCATTAACAGGCGAATATCACTGGCATCCAGCATCTTTTCACGCCGCTTACGGCGGCCGCCGCATCCGCCGCGCGGAGCGGAATCCTGATGACACGAGAAAGTCGGATCCTGTTTCATTGCCTGCCTGAGGGGACGATTGACGGGAGGGTGATAGTAGTGCGCCCCCCGGCAAAATTCAACACGGGAGGCGGCCAGCCTATTTTGCGTGCCAGTACGCGACGGCGCGCACAAAGGCGGCGTCCAGGCCGCGACGCTCAATAAAGTAGTCGCTGAGCGCTTTGACAAACTCCCCTTCGCCGGTCAGCCAGATAAAGTAATCTTGCTGTGGCACCGCAATCTTATCCAGCGCGGCGATAAGGGCTTCCCCCCTCTCTGCCTGCATCGTGCCGCTTCCGAGCCAGTGCGCGTTCACGCCCGACAGCGCCGGCAGATAACCGCAGCCGATCGACTCATCAACGCAGGCAAACAGGTGCAGATGCTGCGCCTCGGCCGCCGTCAGGCGACGGTTTAATGCCGGCAGACCGGTTTCATCACAGACATAGAGCTGAAACGCGTAATCGGTCGGCACCACCAGCGAGCCGCGCGGGCCGCCGATCACCAGCCGATCGCCCTCTTTCGCCTGCTGCGCCCAGCTGCTGGCGACGCCGCCATCGTGGATATAGAAATCGAGCGTCAGCGACGATTCGCCATCAAACCCCAGCGGCGTGTAATCACGCGCAGGCGGGCGCACGCCGTCAGGCCAGACAATGCCCTCTTCGGTCATCTGCGGCAGCTGAAGCGCGGTGCCATCAGGCAGGGGAAAAAACACTTTGATGTGATCGTCAAAGCCCGGCGACTGAAAGCCTGCCAGATCGCTGCTCTGGAAGGTTACGCGCCAGAATTGATCGGCCACCCGCGTTTTACTGGCGACGGTAATATGACGAAAGCGAAGTTCATTGCGCACGCGCTGTGGCGCACGACGCTTTGACGAGAGGTTATCAGAGTGCATGGGTTCTCCTTCTGCACAGCCGGTATGTGCAACCCGCTGCGAACATCAATACGATATAAAAGCAGTAATGATTCTCATTTAAGGCAGAAAGAGTACTCATGATATATCTTACATGCAAGGATCGATTGTGCTATTTGCATGCAGCAGAAGCGGTGCGCAGGCAGGGCCTGCACACGCAAGATTAAGGAAAAGTAACGAAAAGGATGCGGCGGATAAGCGCGCAGGCGTCAGGCGTTATCGTTCCAGCCGTCAGGCGTGAAGTGCTTTTGCGACTGCTGCGGCAGCGCATTATCGCCCAGAATTTCATGCTGGGCTGGCTGGGCGTGCGGATGCAGACTTTCAGGCGGAGTGAAAGGTTCAGCCATTTGAGCACGGGCAAAAAACGGCAAAGCAGAAAGCGCCGTCATCAGGAACAGCGTGGTTAGTTTCATAATGTTCGTCAGTTTATCGCTGGTGCGGAAGAACCAGCAGGCAGATGAATATCCAGACCGGAGAGCTTTATGCGCGATTTCTGCATGGCTCTCGGGTTAAGGCAGGAATTTTACGCCAGACATGGACTTTATTTTATAAAATCGTGCGGTTTGTCACGCTTTGCCGCACGAAAAAGCGTGGTCAGCTACGCGAGACGGGAATAGAAAAGACGCCAGAGAGTCGGTCAGGCGTGGAGGCTTTCATCTCCAGACGCAGCAGATCCTTGCCCTGACGACGCGCGACACCCAGCGCAGGCAGATGCACATAGTAGAGATCGGCAATAAAGCGCGTGAGCGCTTCTGGCGCGCCCTGCCAGGGGATTACGGCATAGAGGCCGCGCGCGGAGGTCCAGTTAACAATGTGCGCCCCCAGGATATCGGCGTGCTGACTCTCCAGCGCCTGGAACAGGCTGATGTGCTGCTGCTCCGCCGCAGAGTGGCCAGGTCCGTACTGAAAACCCAGCCAGCCGCGCTCGACGTGCTGACCGGCAAAGCTGACAAAACGGCGTGCCTGCTGCGCCACGGTCTGCGCGTGATCGTGGACGTAGTCGCCAAATTTGCACTCCCACTCCACGACTTCACCGCGCAGCTGCAATTCATCGCGCTCTACCAGCTGCGCCTGCATCATTTCACTGTCCACGCAGATCGGCCCATGAAAGCTTTGTAGTTGCAGATCGGGCACGCGACGAAATGCGCCAGGCGTCAGCGAGAAGTGGTTTTTAAACACGCGAGTAAAGTTTTGCTGGTTATCAAAGCCAAAGCGCACGGCGATATCGATAAGTGGCATACGCGTTAAGCGCAGCGCCATCGCCGACATGGTCAGGCGACGCTTGCGCGTATAGGCTGCCAGCGTCTGGCCGGTCATCTCTTTAAACATGCGCTGCATGTGCCATTTGGAGTAGCCAGATTTCAGGGTAATCAGGTCGACATTAAGATCGTCAGTCAGATTTGCCTCAATCCACGCCACCAGATCGCTGATGTACTGTTTTTTTACGTTCAGGCTGAGCATTTCGGTGAGGGTCGTAGGGAGTATTGCGAAATTACTCACATAATTATAACAAAAGCGTCTCAGGCATGTAAGGAAAGGTAAAGGAAGCGCAGGCAAAGCCGTGGGAAAAGGCATTTAATGCTTAGCCGGCAACGCGCCGTATCCGCCTGAAGTGCTGGCATAAAAAAAGGCTGGCACAGCCAGCCTTTCATTCATTGATCTGATGCTATTAATGGCTTCGCATGCCCGCGGCGGTCATCATCATCCGGAACAGCATTGCCACCACACCCAGTGCCAGCACGCTTGCGCCATAGATCACCACCAGCCACAAAATGCGCTTCCACCAGGGAGCCTTGGGTTCAATAGGGTTTTTCACGCTGCCAGCCTCGGTCTGCATATCAGTGATATCCTTCGTCTGCTTTGATTTTCCCGCGGAACACGTAGTAGCTCCAGAAGGTGTATCCCAGGATCATCGGAATAATCAACAAGCTGCCCACCAGCATAAAGGCCTGGCTGATCGCCGGAGAAGCGGCCTGCCAGATAGTGACAGAAGGCGGAATAATATTCGGCCACACGCTGATCCCCAGCCCGGAAAAGCCAAGGAAGATCAGTGCCAGCGTCAGCAGGAACGGCGAATAGTGTGCCTCGCGCTTAATGGCGCGAACGATGCCCCACGAGCAGAGCAGTACCAGCACCGGAACCGGCAGGAACCAGTAAAGGTTGGGACGGGTAAACCAGCGGTGCGCGATGGCATCATGGCTGAACGGCGTCCACAGGCTAATGATGCCCACCACGATCAGCAGCGCAATCACCAGCGGCGTCGCCAGCGCAGACATCTTACGATGCAGGTCATGCTCGGTTTTCATGATCAGCCAGGTGCAGCCCAGCAGCGCATAGGCGATAACCAGACCCACGCCGCAGAACAGCGGGAAAGGAGCCAGCCAGTCCATTGCGGAACCGCTGAAGTGGCGGCCCGTTACCTGAATACCGTCCAGCATGGCACCGACCGCGACGCCCTGGCTAAAGGTTGCCAGAACAGAACCCGCCACGAAGGACTTGTCCCAGAATGCGCGATGCGATTCCGTTGCCTTAAAGCGGAACTCAAAGGCAACGCCGCGGAAAATCAGGCCAATCAGCATCGCCGTCAGCGGGATAGAGAGCGCATCAGCAATCACCGAATAGGCGAGCGGAAACGCGCCATAAAGCCCTGCCCCACCCAGCACCAGCCAGGTTTCGTTGCCGTCCCAAACCGGTGCGACGGTATTGACCATCATGTCACGCTCAACGGGATCCTTGTTAAAGGGAAACAGCAGCCCGATACCCAGATCGAAGCCGTCCATCACGATGTACATCAGGGTGGCGAAAACGATAATCGCGAACCAGATAATGGAAAAATCGATCATCTTATTTTCCCTCCTGTGGATCGTTCAGACTTTCATGAGCCGCAGAGAGCGGACGGGCAGGCGTTTTGTCGTGGCCAGGACCACCGTGACGCACATCTTTACCTTCGCCGGTCAGCGGGCCTTTCTTAATCAGGCGAACCATATAGACGTAACCCACGCCAAATACCGCCGAATAGACCGCAATAAAGGCCAGCAGGCTGATGCTCATATGCAAGTCGCCATGGCCAGATACCGCATCAATAGTACGCTGAACGCCGTAAACCACCCAGGGCTGACGTCCAATTTCTGTGGTGAACCAGCCAGCCAGCAGCGCAATCAGACCCGATGGCCCCATCAGCAGCGCGAACCACAGGAACGGGCGCGACTGGTAGAGACGGCCTTTATAACGCAGCCAGAGACTGACCACCCCCAGCGTAATCATCAGCAGTCCCATCGCCACCATCACGCGGAAAGACCAGAAAATGATCAGTGAATTAGGACGATCTTCTTTCGGGAAGGTCTTCAGGGCCGGCACTTGCTTATCCAGGCTATGCGTCAGGATCAGGCTGCCGAGATAAGGAATTTCCAGCGCGTATTTGGTGCGCTCTTCTTCCATATCAGGCACACCAAACAGGATTAGCGGCGTCGCCTCACCCGGCGGGTTTTCCCAGTGGCCTTCAATTGCCGCAATTTTCGCAGGCTGATGCTCCAGCGTGTTCAGGCCGTGCGCATCGCCAATCATGGCCTGAATCGGCGCCACGATCAGCGCCATCCACAGCGCCATAGAGAACATCTTACGTACCGCCGGGTTATCGTTACCGCGCAGCAGATGCCAGGCAGCCGATGCACCAACAAAGAAGGCGCTGGAGAGGAAGGCTGCGACGGACATATGGAACAGGCGGTACGGGAATGACGGGTTAAAGATAATTTTCAGCCAGTCTTCCGGCACGACAATGCCGTTCTGAATCAGGTAGCCCTGTGGCGTATGCATCCAGCTGTTAGAGGCAAGGATCCAGAAGGTGGAGATCAGCGTACCCAGCGCAACCATGCAGGTGGCAAAGAAGTGCAGGCCTGGACCAACGCGGTTCCAGCCAAACAGCATCACGCCGAGGAAGCCGGCTTCAAGGAAGAATGCCGTGAGGACTTCATACGTGAGCAACGGGCCGGTAATACTACCCGCAAACTGTGAGAAGCCGCTCCAGTTTGTGCCGAACTGGTAGGCCATCACCAGACCCGATACCACGCCCATACCAAAGTTTACGGCAAAAACTTTGGACCAGAAGTGGTAGAGATCGCGATAGGTCTCGTTACGGCTTTTCAGCCACATGCCTTCGAGCACTGCCAGAAAACTGGCGAGGCCGATGGTAATGGCGGGAAAAAGAATGTGAAAGGAAACAGTAAAAGCAAACTGTATCCTGGCCAGGTGGAAGGCGTCTAATCCGAACATTGCTTACCTCGTTGCCACATATAACACCATATATTTACTTATAATTAACAACTAAAGCGCGACGTTAATATTTATGCCGTGCTCAAGCCAATTGCTGACGCGAATTTATAAGAACTCGCGCCTGACAAACAGAAACAGTCTGGGATGTAAAAACTATAACAGTCTTTTTTGATTTTGGTCATTGTTTTTGTCCGCAATCGTCTATTTTCACGCCCTTTTTCAGGTTAATTCACAGGCCTTAATGTGACATTATTGTTATTTGTTGTTGCGGGATTAAGGAAAGAGCAGCAGAAAGCGTTCAGTAATTTTTTTGCCACGCAACGCGCTGTTTTGGTGTGTTATTTTTCAATACCCGCACCAGAAAAGCGGTCAACTTTGTTGCCTGGCAGATATCTTAACTAATGCAAATGAAGCATTTAGGCTAAAAAAAACTCTTTTTAAAGCGTTACGCTTAAAAAAACCGATATATTGCATCCTGCCGTTAGCGCTAATTCCGCCTGCCTGAATTAACACAGCTATAATCAATGAAATAAAATTGTTAATAGTGGTTAAACATAACGCAGCGTTAATAATGAAGGGATGAAGCGCACGTTACTGACGTATCATTCCAGCCGTCTGTGCAGGTTATTTTCTTTTCTCAGCCCAATCCTGGTCCTGTCCGATCAACACGGTTAACAGATTGCGGCACCGGGTTTGCCAGCGGACGCTGACTGTGTTCTGTTAGAGCGTCTGGTCAATCTGCGTTGAGGGATCCCTATGGCACGTCTGACAGCACACGATTTTCCCCAGGAACTGCTCGAGCTCTATGACTACTACGCGCATGGCAGAATCAGCAAGCGAGAATTCATTTCCATGGCCGGTAAGCTGGCCATTGGCGGAATGACCGGTGCCACGCTGCTTAGCCTGATGAGCCCTAATTACGCCTTAGCGCAGCAGGTCGACTTTACCGATCCCGCCATCAGGCCTGAATATATTCACTATCCTTCTCCGCAAGGTCACGGCGAAGTACGCGGTTATCTGGTGCGTCCGGCACACAGGCAGGGTAAAACAGCAGCCGTGGTCGTGGTACATGAGAATCGTGGACTGAATCCCTATATCGAAGATGTCACACGTCGCGTGGCAAAAGCAGGCTATATCGCGCTGGCACCAGATGGGCTAAGTTCGCTGGGCGGCTATCCGGGTAACGATGACCAGGGCCGCGAAATGCAGGCGAAAGTGGATCCCGTCAGGTTAATGAATGATTTTTTTGCGGCGGTCGATTTTCTGACGCATCACCCGGACAGCAGCGGCAAAGTAGGTATGACGGGGTTTTGCTATGGCGGAGGGGTCTCAAACGCCGCGGCAGTGGCATTTCCGGAGCTGGCCTGCGCGGTTCCTTTTTATGGTCGGCAGCCTAAAGCGGAAGATGTTGCCCGCATCAATGCCCCCTTGTTGCTGCACTACGCCGGGCTGGATAACCCTATTAATGCAGGCTGGCCCGCTTATGAGGCTGCACTCAAAGCAAACCACAAAGTCTATGAAGCCTGGGTCTATTCCGGCGTCAATCACGGCTTTCACAACGACTCCACACCGCGCTACGACCGTGCGGCGGCAGAACTGGCCTGGCACCGAACGCTCGACTGGTTTAAGCGTTATCTCTCCTGAGGGAGGGACGCATCATCAGGCTTTATCACGCTGCCTCAGAATGCGGTCGACGTTAAGCTCCAGCCAGTCCGCCAGCCCTACGACCTGTCCTTCCAGTTCGCGGCCCAGCGGCGTCAGGCAATATTCGACGTGAGGCGGCACAACGTTGAAGGCGATGCGTTCCACGAAGCCATCCTCCTCCATATGGCGCAGCGTCTGCGCCAGCATTCGCTCGCTGACGCCGCCTACGGCCCGGCGCAGTTCGCTGAAGCGCAGCCTGTTATCGCGCAGTGCCAGAAAGATCAGCACGCTCCAGCGGCTGGTCACGCGCCTGAGCACCTCACGCGACGGGCAGTTAACGTTTAGCAGCTCACCGCGGCTAAATTTTTCGCTTATCTTTTCAGACATTTATCGCTCTTTTCTCAAACTAACAATGCTGTAAGTACTTACGGAAAGTTAGCTTATCCCCTAGTCTTTCTGTCGACAACGTAAAACGTAGAGGAGAAAGAAAATGATTGCAGTAACAGGTGCAACCGGCCAGCTCGGCCGTCTGGTCATTGACGCTCTGCTGAAAAAAGTGCCGGCAGAAAAGATTATCGCGGCCGTACGTTCGCCGGAAAAGGCCGCTGACCTGGCAGCTAAAGGGGTGACGGTGCGCAAAGCGGATTACAGCCAGCCGGATACGCTGCTGTCAGCCTTTGGCGGCGTTGAGAAGCTGCTGCTCATTTCCAGTAGCGAAGTCGGCCAGCGCGAGGCCCAGCATCAGGCCGTCATCAACGCCGCCCGGTCAGCTAACGTGAAGTTTATTGCTTATACCAGCCTGCTGCATGCCGACCGCTCTCCGCTGAGTCTTGGCATTGAGCACCGCGCCACCGAAGCGCAGCTACAGGCTTCCGGTATTCCTTTCGCCCTGCTGCGTAACGGCTGGTACACCGAGAACTACGCGGCAAGCATTGCGCCAGCACTGACTCACCATGCCTTTATCGGCGCGGCGGGTGAAGGCCGCATCGCCTCGGCCGCACGACGGGACTACGCCGAAGCAGCAGCAGAGGTGATTAGCCGTGATGACCAGGCGGGCCAGATTTACGAACTGGCAGGCGATGACAGCTATACGCTGGCGGAATTTGCCGGAGAAATTGCCCGTCAGTCGGGTGAGCAGGTGGAGTACGTTAACCTGTCTGAAGCGGAATTTGCCGACGCGCTGAAGGGGGCCGGTTTGCCTGACGGGCTGGCGGATATGCTGGCAGACTCGGACAAAGGCGCATCTCAGGGGGGGCTGTTTGATGACTCCCGTACCCTGAGCAAGCTGACTGGCCACGCCACGACGCCCTATCAGGATGTCATCAGGGCCACGCTGGCAAAATAGACCTTTCGCCGGATAACAGTGCGCGCAGCACAGTCAGCGAAGGTCCGGGCAGATATCTCAGTATAAAGTGCCTGACCCACTGCGCCTGAACCTGATGCGGATAATCCGTTCAGGCTCAGGCGACGTCACTGATATCGGCAAGAGGATGCTATGTCTCTGTTTTCTGAATTTCGCCTGAAAGACGTTACGCTGCGCAACCGCATCGCCGTGCCGCCAATGTGCCAGTACAGCGCCGAACAGGGCCGGGTTAACGAATGGCATCGCGTACACTACGCGGCGCTGGCACGCGGCGGCGCAAGCCTTGTTATCGTCGAAGCGACCGCCGTTTCGCCTGAGGGCCGTATTACTCCAGGCTGCCTGGGACTGTGGAATGACGCGCAGGCTGAGGGCCTGGCGCAGGTTGCGCAAACCATCAAAGCGGCCGGTGCTGTACCCGGCATCCAGATTGGCCATGCCGGACGGAAAGCCAGCGCCAACAAGCCATGGGAGGGGGATGACCATATTGCCGCAGACGACGGACGCGGCTGGGAGACGATTTCCCCCTCTGCCGTTGCCTTTGGCAATAACCTGCCACAGGTGCCACGCGCGATGACGCTCGACGATATTGCCCGCGTGCGCAACGACTTTGTGCAGGCGGCTATCCGCGCCCGCGATGCGGGCTATCAGTGGCTGGAGCTGCATTTTGCCCACGGTTATCTGGCACAGAGCTTTTTCTCTGTCCACGCTAACCAGCGCACCGACGAGTACGGCGGGGACGCCGCTGGCCGCGGCCGCTTCCTGCGTGAAACCTTTGATGCCGTGCGCGAGGTATGGCCAGATAATCTGCCCCTGACCGCACGCTTTGGCGTGCTGGAATATGACGGCCGCGATGAAGAGACGCTGGCAGAGGCGATCGATCTGACGCGCTACTGGCGCACCAACGGTCTGGATCTGCTGAGCGTCAGCATGGGCTTCTCCACGCCGGATGCCGCTATTCCCTGGGGCACGCCAGCCTTCCTGGCCCCGATTGCCGGGCGTATTCGTCACGAAGCCGATATCGCCGTCGCCTCTGCCTGGGGTATCGATGCGCCACAGATCGCTAATGCCACCGTGGAGAAGGGTCAGCTTGACCTGGTTATGGTTGGCCGCGCGCACCTGAAAAATCCGCACTGGAGTTATCAGGCGGCGCTGGAGCTTAACCAGCCACAGCCATCGTGGGTACTGCCTGCGCCTTATGCGCACTGGCTGGAGCGCTATCGCGTCAGCGAGTAACGTGCCAGAGCGGGCAAGCCTGTCGAAAGGATCGCCCTCTCTCCACGCGACAAGATCATCGCGCATTTGTGCCCTCCCAGAAGGGCACATCTGCATACCGGGCAAAAATCCCACAAAATGATCATCCGACAACGCAGCGGCAACGTCGCTTTTTGTCAAATTTCGCGTTTTTTTTGCAACCCGGCACTATTTATTTTTACTCGGCAAAGATTACTCCTAAATAGATGTTTAGGAATAAGCACGTTATTTGCTTGATAAGCTGAGCAATTCCGCTAAATAACCGATTGATAGACAATTTTTATTACGTTCATAGATATTCTGCATTGTTGTTTGGCTCAACCATAAGTCTATAATTTTTCTTTTGTGAAACCCCTCAGACTCCAGGAGGCCGCTATTAATACTTATCGCCAGCAACTCAACGCATTCGATGAGATTCGCAATGGGGCGGAAGTTGAGTATCAATACGATCCCCACGAGCTCAAGCTTGACCGCATGCAGGATTCCGAGCCGGAACCGGAGCTGATCGAAGGCTTACCGGCGCCTGACGCGCTGACGCCGGCCGATCGCTACATGGAGCTGTTTGAACATGTGCAGACGTCGCGCATCTTTGAGGACAGCAAGACTTTTCCGGACTGCTCACCGAAATACGACCCGCTGGACGTATTAATGCGCTATCGCCGCCAGAAACGCAGCCGTGATTTCGATCTGGCAAGCTTTGTGGCGGACCATTTTTATTTACCGGGCGTTAACGAAAGCTTTTATGTTTCGAATCCCGATAAAACGCTAAACGAACACATTGATGCGCTATGGCCGGTATTAACTAAAATGCCTCAGCAGCATTTGCCGCACTCCTCTTTACTGCCGCTGCCGAAGCCCTATGTAGTGCCTGGCGGACGCTTTGGTGAAACCTATTACTGGGACTCCTATTTCACCATGCTCGGCCTGGCGGAAAGCGGTCGCGACGATCTGCTGCGTCATATGGCGGATAACTTTGCGTGGTTGATTGATAATTACGGCCATATTCCCAACGGTAACCGTACGTATTATCTGAGCCGTTCACAGCCGCCGGTATTTGCGCTGATGGTTGAACTGTTTGAAGAAGATGGCGTGCGCGGGGCCAAACGCTATCTCGATCAGCTGATGAAAGAGTACCAGTTCTGGATGGATGGGGCAGGCTCGCTGATGCCACGTCAGGCATACCGCCATGTTGTGCGTATGGCTGACGGCTCGCTACTCAATCGCTACTGGGACGACCGCGATACGCCGCGCGATGAATCCTGGATTGAGGATATTGAAACGGCCAGCCACTCCAGTCGTCCAGCGAGCGAAGTCTACCGCGATCTGCGTGCAGGCGCGGCGTCTGGCTGGGACTACTCTTCGCGCTGGCTGCGCGATCCTAAACGTCTGGCCAGTATTCGCACCACGCAGTTCATTCCGATCGATCTGAATGCGTTTCTTTACAAGCTGGAGCTGATGATCGCCACCCTCTCTCACGCTAAAGGCGAAGAGCTGACCGCGCTGGCCTGGCAGAAAAAAGCCGAAACGCGCAAACGCGCCATTAACCGCTACCTGTGGGACAGCACGGCGGGCGTTTACCGTGACTATGACTGGCGACGTGAACGCTTCGGCGCATTCACTGCCGCCGCGGTAGTGGCGCTGTTCGTCGGGCTGGCAACGCCAAGGCAGGCGCACCTGCAGGCTATCGCGCTGCGTCAGCTGCTGCTGACCAACGGCGGACTGGTCGCTTCTATGGTTGAAAGTGGCGAACAGTGGGATAAACCCAATGGCTGGGCACCGATACAGTGGATGGCCGTTGTCGGCCTGAATCAGTATGGTGAAGAGACGCTGGCCACCGAGATAGCGGTTAACTGGCTTACGACAGTGAACAATTTCTATCAGCTCCATCATAAGCTGGTAGAAAAGTATGACATCTGCGGCGATCGGGCTCGTCCCGGCGGCGGCGGTGAATATCCGTTGCAGGATGGTTTCGGCTGGACGAACGGCGTGACCCGACGTCTGATGGCGATGTACGGTCATCATCTGGCCGGTTAACCTTTTCCCGTTTTCACGCATAGCTAATGCAAAAAAGGCGTTTAGCGCGTTTCTGACGCGCTTTTATCATCACGGTGATGATAAACCTTCTCCAGGAACGCCCATGAAACTTTCTCGTTCGCTGCCGGGCGGCATGCTACTGCTCACCGCCCTGCTCTCTCTGTCTGCCCAGGCGGATGAAACGCTACGTATTGGTTACCAAAAATCCTCTACCCTGCTGACGCTCATTAAGCAGCGCGGCGATCTTGATAAATCGCTGGCTGCGCAGGGCATCAGGGTCAGCTGGCACGAGTTTTCCAGCGGTCTGCCGCTGCTCGAAGCCCTCAACCTCAACAATATCGATCTCTCAGCAGACGTTGCAGATACCGTGCCGCTGTTTGCTCAGGCCGCAGGCGCGAACCTGACCTACTACGCGCGTGAAACGCCGTCGCCAGATGCCCAGGCCATTCTGGTGCCCGCGGATTCGTCGATCAAGACACTTCAGGATCTCAAAGGTAAGAAAATTGCTGTCACCAAAGCGGCAGGTAGCCACTATCTGCTGATTGCCGCCCTCAACAAAGCCGGGCTGACCTTCAGCGATATCTCTCCTGCCTGGCTGACGCCCGCTGATGGACGTGCTGCGCTGGAAAATGGCAGCGTGGCTGCATGGGTCACCTGGGAACCCTACGTTACCAGCGCGCAGGTAGAGCAGCATGCGCACGTGCTGACCAGCGGCAAAGGACTGGCAACCTATCAGCGCTATTACCTCGCCTCTACGCCGTTTGCCCGTACCCATCCTCAGGTGCTTGATACTGTTTTTCAGGCGCTAAAGCAGGAATCTGTCTGGCTTAAGGCGCATCCGTCCGAGGCAGCCGCGCGACTGTCGCCGCTGTGGGGCAAGCTGCCGGTTGCCACTATTGAGAAAGCGAACAGGCAGCGCAGCTACCAGGTGGAGGCGGTGACGAAAAGCGATCTGGCAGAGCAGCAAACCATTGCAGACGCTTTCTACCACGCGAAGCTCCTGCCAAAGCGGATTAACGCACAGGCTCCCGCAACCTGGCAACCCACAACAAACTAACGCTTATGCTGGCCTTTGCGGGCCGGCATACCTTAAAACCGCTCAGGGCTCGTAAAAGCATAGTAAGCACGCACTTTCAACCCAGCCCCCGTATCTCCTAAATTTGTTAATTGAAGCATGTTAATCTCGCACATTCTTTCTTTAATAAGCCGCTTATCTTTCCCATCAGCGTTATTTCACTTCCGGCGAAAACATCTGCACACCTTGCCTGACAAGCTGTTTAGACTGCACTGTTAATTTTCTGTACCTCTCTGTAACAAAAAGGAGGTATGACCCACCAGTGATGTTACCGACCCTTTCCTTTACCAGAGAAAATTATTTATTCACGCGAGTAAGACATCAGCGTTATCCATACCCTCACCGTACCTTGTTTGCACAGATATAAAAAATGGCCAACAGGAAACGCTGCCTCTTATTTATCCACCAGCTACGCTGTCAAAAGTAGCATGTGAAATGCATTTTTTTCAGATATGCCAATGAGTTAGGATTATCATTTGTTTTAAGCAAAGCGGTAAATAGGCATTCATTTATGCTCTGGCATATTTGTACAACATTACTCTCCTCTGTATAAATATAATGAATTAATTAATGATGACCGGAGTCGATGTCAGATATCTATTCAGGCAGGCCGCTTACGCTGGGCGCATTTTATGACCTCAGATAAAAAAGCCGGACAGAGGATGTTCCTGCCCGGCTTAATTGCTGAAATCCCGATTTAAACAATCAGGAAGGCTCTTCTGTCAGAGGGATTCGCAAAGAGAACGAAAAAAGAAGAAGAATGACTCGCTCACAGTCAAATGTCGTTCATCACTTCATTTAACTGACTGTAATTTCAGCTTCTGCGACTGATTTTACCTCCTTTCCGACCGGCTTCAATTGCACGTTCAGGGTTGTTTTTGAAATTGCCGCCGCTCTTCTGGCCGCCCTTTCTGCCCGCTTCCGCTGCTCGCTCTCGATCAACCGCAAAGTTCCCAGCTCCACCACGATATTGAGACATACTGTGTTCCTCTTAAGGATTAATAATAAAAATATCACAGCCTACGCTTCATCAGCGTTGATGGCGCAGCGTTAAATGTAGCTTTTATAAATAATGGATCAAGTCTTGCGTGCTGGAGAATTAAAAAAAACGCTTTCAAAGAAAACAAATCAATGAGCCGACAGTTTCTTAATGAAATCATGCTTTCGGGTGATTACGCTGTGAAAAACCTCATTCCCACCCCCTTATTTGCCCTTATAAATACTTAAACCACGCCTGTTTAACCTTCATTTCGGATAAATGCACTATTAAAAACGAAGCGGTAACATCAACCTGATCGTTCAATATAAGCGGAACGGCTGATCATTAAATGATCATCTTTCCGTTAATTTTAGGAAAAAGACCTAAACGTCAGTTAAGGCAAACAAACCATAAAAGCGAAGCGGCTTAACTCTTTATTTAATGCTGTAAGTCATTAAAAATGATCGATAAATGATCAACCTGGCGGATTTTTAAATTATTTACCGCTTCGATTATTACTCTCGCTTATTCTTAAGCGAGGCGGAAATAAAACTCCGATCGGGGGTTCAGGCATGTTTTAACGATACTTGCGGCCAGCCACTGTGAAAAATTTGCGACACGTCGTTTCAGATAATCCGCTATCAGGCCTGACAGAGCGCACGCCAGGCTGCCTCTGTCGCCACGCAATAACGCTGTGCCGCGAGGTGGCGCTCACGCTGGCGCGCTGCGAATGCGGAAGAGCCTGTGGCTGGTAACCTCATATCCAGCGTTTGCATACAAGCGCGAGGAGGTTGAGAAACGGCGCGAACCGCTCAGGTCAGGAGAGCAGTTTCTCTGCTGGTCGGTTTCTGGCCGCTCCACTGATGGTCTGCGCCAGTGTGCCTCTCGATAACAAATTTGCGCGAATGCGCTGAGCCCAGGACAGCGCGGATTTTCAGGTGAGCAGCGCAATAAGGTTGCGAGCAGGGTTGCACGGCAGCAGAGCGGGTCGTGCTGTCAAAAGAGGTTTTAGCGTCAGCGAAAAGGAGAATAACGGTATGGCGTTCGTGCTGATGCGGGTGAAAAACAACAGGACCTTAAGGACGCCCTCATGTCTGAGACGTGGCGCGTCAGTCAGCGCTGCCGCTATCCCAAACCGGGCGTTCAGGGATACGGCAGGCAGCTTCTGCTCCGCCTGCTGCGTGCGCGCTGCCGGGTACGCTATCCCAGCCCGATGCCACTTTTACCGTTACGCTTGATGCGGTACATCGCTTCATCAGCGCGGCTCAGCACCGTGCTAAATCCCTCCTGCGGTCGCGTCTGCACAATACCGATAGAGGCACCAATGCTGGCGGTGCCGTTCTCCAGCTCAAAGGGCATCAGCGCCGCCTCAAGGCAAGCGTAACCGATTTCTGCCACGAGAGGATCATCCTGACCGAAGGGCATCAGCAGCACAAATTCATCCCCGCTCAGCCTGCCGCAAAGCACGGATTCAGGACAAATCTTACTCAGGCGCTCGCTGAGCTGAATCAGCAGCCGGTCGCCGCTGCGATGGCCAAGCGTATCGTTAACGTGTTTGAAATCGTCAAGGTCGATAAAGGCCACACAGAGCGCATCCTGCCTGCGCATCTGGCTGAAGGCGGTGCGCAGTGCGTGACGGTTGGGAAGCTGCGTCAGGGGATCGTGATTCGCCAGTATCGCCAGCTGCGCTTCGTACTGCTTCTCTTTAGTCATATCGATATGGGTGCCGGTGACCTTCAGCGGTTTACCGTTTTCATCCCATTCGCTGATGCGGCCGCGATCCAGTACCCAGCTAATACTGCCATTTTTGGCGATCATGCGGTGCAGCGCCTCATAGTAGGGCGTCTTGCCTTCAATATGGTCATAGAAGGCTTTCAAGACCTCTGCGGCATCTTCCGGATGCAGGCTCTCCTGCCATTCAGCGAAGTTCGCTTTGCTCTCTTTAGGCTGATAGCCCAGCATTGCCCCCCAGCGCCGGTTGAAAATTACCAGCTTTCCGCTGGGGATATCGAGCTGCCACAGGCAGAGGCCCGTACCGTCCAGCGCTGCGCTGAGCTTGCTGCGTGCGTCATGCGCTATACGCTTGAGTCGCGCATTATGCTTTTTCAAAATCTGTATCTGCTGACGCAGCGTTTCTTCAGACATAACATGCGGACGTAGAGAAATAAGATGTATTTTGCCTGTGCGGATATTTCTGTAAAGAGAGGCGGTTGAAACGTGATGAGCAGCGCTTTATTGGTTTAACCACGGGATTTTATCTGGTTTAACGCAGGCTTTCCGCAGACTCAGCGGTTGAGCTTCGCTATTCAGCGCGCTGCAACCTGCTCTCTTCTCGTCAGCGGCTACCGACTATAGTCAGAACTACGCTAACGTGACTGAGGCTGTAATGATGAAAATATGCGCAACCTGCGGCACTGCATATGCCGACCCTTTACCGCAACGCTGTAAGATTTGTGAGGATGAGCGGCAGTGGGTGCCCGCCAGCGGCCAGCAGTGGACGGATTTTGCCTCGGTAACGGACTGTCATCAGAACAAATGGCAACGCCTTGAAGAGGATCTGCTCAGCATTAAAACCGTGCCGAACTTCGCCATTGGTCAGCGCGCCCTGCTGCTGCGCAGTGGCGGCGGCAATATTCTCTGGGACTGCATTGCCAGCCTCGATTCCGCCACGGCTGAGCTGATCCATGCGCTTGGCGGCCTCAGCGCCATTGCGATTTCTCATCCCCATTACTACACCACCATGCAGGCGTGGGCCGCTGAGTTTGATGCGCCAGTCTGTCTGCATGCTGACGATCGTGAGTGGGTGATGCGCGACAGCGCTGCCCTCCAGTTCTGGCAGGGTGACGTGCTGCCGCTAAACAGTGAGGTGGATATGGTACGGCTGGGCGGCCATTTCGCTGGTGGCTGCGTGCTGCACTGGAAGGCTCATGGCGGCGTGCTGCTGGCGGGCGATATTATTCAGGTCACGCCAGGGAAAGATGCGGTCTCCTTTATGTGGAGCTACCCCAATATGCTGCCGCTCGCCGCCGCCACGGTTGAGGAGATGCTGCGCCGCTGTACCAGGCTCGATTTTTCCCGGCTCTACGGTGCTTTTGAAGGTCAGGATATTGTTCGTAATGCAAAGGATGTGGTGTTGCGCTCCGGGGAACGCTACCTGCGCGCGCTGGGATAGTTCTCTCATACGCAGGGAAAAAAAAGAGGCCGCCACTACGCAAAAGTAAAACGATCGGTTTACTTTTAAAGTATGAGCAAACGCGACGATATTTTGCAGGCGGCTGAAAGGCTGTTCTACAACAACGGTTTTCACGCGACCAGTACCGACCAGCTGTGTCGGGAGGCGGGCGTCTCCACACGCACGTTTTATCACCACTTCGCTTCGCGTGAGGCGCTGACGATTGGCGTAATGGCAGCACGCAGAGCGCGATTCTTCAGCGATCTGCTTCCGGCACAGCATCCGCAGGCACTGCACGGGCTGTTTACCACGCTCGGTAAATGGACGGAACAGTATGGTGCGCAGGGCTGCTTCTTTATAAAGGCCTGGGGTGAATATGCAGAGAAAGATGCCATGCTGGCGGCGCATGCGCTTGACTATCGCTATGCGCTGCGCCGTTATATTAGCGACTGCGTGACGGATGAGGCGCTGGCAAATGCGGTGTGGATGCTGTTTGAGGGCGCGGTTATGTCCGCCGTAATGCTTGGCCCCGATGCGGCGAAGCACGCGGGAGACGCCGCTGCACGGCTGCTGTCTCAGCAGGAAGCCTGCCAGTGAAATCAGCCACGGCGCTGAGTATGACCGGCTTCTTACTGATCGCCGTGACCTATGGCATGGCGCGCTTTGCATGGGGTCTGATGATGCCTGCGGTGAAACAAGATATCCCCTTCAGCGACCACCTTGCCGGAATAATTACCGCCTGTAGTTATCTGTCCTACTGCCTTGCGACCGCCGCTGCGCCCTGGCTGGTGACGCGGCACGGCACCAGAGCAACGGCTTATCTTTCTGCTCTCTGCGCCGCAGGCGGTTTGCTGCTGCTGGCCTGCGCCTTTTCGCCGCTGATGCTCGCAGGCGGACTCTTTATCGCCGGGCTGAGCGCTGGCCTCGCCTCGCCTGCCATCGCCAGCGCGGTCAGTGAGGGCATGCCGCCTGCGCAGCAGGAGAGCGCCAATACTGCGATTAACGCCGGTACCAGCGCGGGCATTATGCTTTCCGTGCCTGTTCTGCTGTTGCTGCCGGGCAGCTGGCGCGCGGCCTGCGTGTGCTTTGCTCTGCTGGCCTTGCTGTGCCTGCTTCCGGCTCGACGTTCTCTCTCTCCGATTCGCCGCGAACAAGAGGGCGATCGCACCCGCTGGCGCAGTCTGGTAAGGCAACAATCCCTGATTCGCCTGGCGATTGTGGCCTTTATTAGCGGATCGGCCAGCGCCGCCTGGTGGAGTTTTGGCCCCGAAATCCTACAGAACCATCTGCGCCTTGATGCGCGTACCAGCAGCCTGCTCTGGCTGACTGGCGGCGGCGCGGGTATTGCAGGCGCCATGACCGGTGCGGTGCGGCGCTGGCTCAGCATGGTACAGATCTATCGTCTGTCGCTGCTCTGTATGGCGCTGCCGCTACTGGTGCTGGCGAGCCTGCATGACTTTTCAGGGTGGCTGTTTCCCGCCGTGGCGCTGGGAGGAGCAGGTTACGTTACGCTTTCCGGCGTGCTGCTGGTCTATGGCGCAGCCGCTACGCCAGCTTCAGCGTCGGCAGGGGTTAGCGTGGCGTTTTTTATGCTGGCGGCGGGCCAGGTTGCCGGTTCAGCACTGTTTGGCGCGGTTTATGCGGGACTGGGTGCGGCTGAGGGACTGACAGGATTTGCTGTTATAGCGCTGGGGATAATGACGGTCATGCCTGGCGCCCGTCGGATCTGATTTTTAGCAAAGCAGGCATATGCGGCGCTATTGCCCTGCTTCAGGGCGTGACAGATAGCGCACAAAAGCAAAAACCCCCGCCGAAGCGAGGGTTTCAAATTTTGGTGCCCGAACCCGGAATCGAACCAGGGACACGGGGATTTTCAATCCCCTGCTCTACCGACTGAGCTATTCGGGCAACGGGGCGCATTAAACCTTAATGACCCCGCAGCGTCAAATGCTTTTCATCAAATTGTCGCTGACTGCTGCGTTTTATAGCAACTGGCAGAAAAGAGAATTAAAAAAAACGCAGTCCCCGCCCCGCTGCGCTTATTTTTGCGCCAGCCGTGCCGATAACGATCGCGACACTTCATACCCATAATAAGGTGCACCATGTTTTCTACTATTTCATCAGGAATCCTGTCACGCCTTGCGTGGCAGAAAAACAGCTATCCTTCCGCTACCCTTAACTCGCTCAACGACGCTATCGCGATGATTGAGTTTACGCCTGACGGCGTGATCCTTACTGCTAACCCGCTGTTCCTTGAGCGCATGGGTTATACGTCGAGTGAAGTGATCGGCCAGCATCACAGTCTCTTCTGCACCACCGATTTTGTGCACTCCCCCCACTATCGTGACTTCTGGCATCGCCTTGCTCGCGGCGAAAGCTTTAGCGATAAGTTTCTACGCCTGGCAAAAAACAGTCGTCCCGTCTGGCTGGAGGCAAATTATGTGCCGGTCCAGGATCGCAGCGGCCGCGTAGTGAAGATTGTTAAGCTTGCCACCGATATCACCGCACGCATCGTTGATTCGCAGGAACAGCGCGCCATGATTACGGCCATTGAACGCTCAATGGCCGTGGTCGCCTTCAACCTCAAAGGGGAGGTGCTGCAGGCTAACGCTAACTTTCTCAAGACCATGGGCTACCGCGCGGAGGAAGTCACGGGCCTGCCGCATAGTCAGTTCTGCTCCGAAGCGCTGCGTCAGAGCGCCGGGTACAAAGATTTCTGGCAGCAGCTCAACCGCGGTGAATTTATTTCTGGTCAGTTCGAGCGCGTGAATAAAAAAGGCGAGACCGTCTGGCTACGCGCGACCTACAATCCGGTATTCGATGACGAGGGCAGGCTGTATAAAGTAGTGAAATTCGCCACCGACGTTACGGCTCAGGTTGAGAAAAATCAGCAGGAGCGCAACGCGGCGCAGCAGGCGTATCAGACCGCGTTGCAGACCAGCGAAAGTACCCGCTATGGGGCCAGCGTGATCGAGGACAGCGTTGAGACGATCAATGCGCTGGCGGGCGAGCTACACGGTATCTCTGGCAATATCTCTGACCTCAGCGACTCTTCCGAACGTATTGGTGCCATTGTTGCCAGTATTCGGCGTATTGCCGACCAGACCAACCTGATTGCATTAAATGCCGCCGTAGAAGCGGCGCGTGCAGGCGTGCACGGCCGTAGCTTTGCCGTGGTTGCGAACGAGGTCCGTACGCTGGCAGCCAACATTAATCAGGCAACCACAGAGATAGAAAGTCGCGTCAGACAGAATCATCTGCTGGCGTCAAAGGCGCTGAAAAGCATTGAGTCCAACATGAAGCGCGCCGATCACGGTGTTGTGCTGGCGCAGCAGGCGGGCGGCGTTATCAGTGAGCTACGCGACAGTTCGTCAGAAGTGGTACGCGCCATCAGTCACGTGACGGAAACGCTAAAGCAGGCGTGATCGGGGAGCCGGCGTGTTGCCGGCTTTTCGCTTACAGGCCTTCACGCGCGGTGGCCACACATCGTCTGCATTAACGGGTATTGATATAGAGCTAAAGGCCCGCACGCGCGGTGGCTATGCTCTGCACATTACGGATACGCAAAGGTCAGAAATATAAATTCTGATTAACTGGATCCCCCTGAAATTTGCCTTAAGTAAAACCGTTTTTTGACCTTAAATCACATCTCTTTTCCTGTCGATAGCCAACCTCCTGATTAAAAAGCATTTAACAGCCATTCAGAATTGCACTTACTCCCGACCATTTTTCTGACTTAAGGCAAATTCTATTCATTACATCAGTTTTTTTACTAAAAAGAGTCTCAGTGACTTTTCATCTCAAAACAGCATGCTATTAATTCGGACTTTTCTTAAAAGGAGTTTTCGAGATGAAACTGGCAAAACCATTATTACTGTTAAGCATTCTTTCCCCTCTGGTTCTGACGGGCTGTCAGAGCAACGCCGACAGCTATGCGGCGAATGTCTACGACACAGCCCAGCTCAATAGCAAACAAGAAACGAAAACCGTCAATATCATCTCGGTTCTGCCCGCTAAAGTGGCCGTAGACAATACGCGCAACAAAGAAGCGGCACAGACTTTCGGTGCCATCCTCGGTGCGGTAGCAGGCGGCGTGGCAGGTCATAACGTCGGTACCGGATCTGGCCTGGGTACGGCTGCGGGTGCAGTCGGCGGTGGCGCAGTTGGCGCAGCAGCAGGCTCGCTGGTCAGCGATAAAACCCTGGTAGAAGGCGTTTCCCTGACCTACAAAGAGGGCACAAAAGTCTTTACCTCTACGCAGGTTGGACGTAGCTGCGATTTTACCTCTGGTCTGGCGGTGGTGATCTCCACGAAAAACAATGAAACACGCATTCAGCCGAACACGACCTGCCCGAAGAAAGCCTGAGGAGGATAAGTGAAATCGGTTATCACTCTTCTGTCACTGGTGACGCTTGGCCTGTCGGCGACGTTTAACGCCCAGGCGAGTTCATTGCAGGATCAGCTGGCCGCCGTTGCGGCGGCAGAAAATGCAGGGAAAGCACAGCAGCAGGCGCTGGATGATGCGCGTCAGGCCAGATTTGACCGTGAAGCACGCGAAGAGCGCGCGCGCCGCGCCAGAATTGCCGCCGCCAGCGCGGAACGTCAGCGCCAGCGCGATGCCGCCGCCGCCGCAGAAAAATCGCGCGTGCTGGCAGAAAACCAGGCTGACAAGAAGCGCGATCAGAGCTATGAAGATGAGCTGCGTCAGCTGGAGCTGGAACAGCGCAAGCTTGCGCTGAAACGCGAAGCGACACGCGTCGCGCGTGAGGACGACTATATCGACCAGGAGCTGAAATCCCGCGCAGCGCGCACCGATGTCATCCAGTCGGAGGCGGACGCTACGCGTAACCTGTCACTGGGCGGGCGTGATTTGATGCAGAGCGAAGGTAAAGCGCGAGAAAAAAAGGCCGGCAGCTGGTTTAACTGATGCCGCCCCCCTGCCCGCTGACGAGCAGGAAGGGCCCCTGGTGCACTTCTGGCCGCTGTCAGGGCTGCTGCGCCGTTTCAACCGGCGCTGAGCTCGGCAGCGGCAGAAATATATGGTCGAGAATTTCACGCATCACTGGCGCGGCGGTAACGCCTTCGTTGCCGCCGTTCTCCAGAATCAGCGCCACCGCCACTTTCGGGTCGTTATAAGGCGCGAAGGCAGTATAGAAAATATGATCGCGCAGGCGTATCGGGATCATCTTCGCGTTATAGGTCTGATTTTGCTTCAGGCTGAACACCTGTGAGGTGCCGCTTTTCGCCGCAATGCCGTATGGCGCGGTATGGAAATATTTATAGCCGGTGCCGTTGGGGGCATTCGCCATGCCAAACATTGCACGACGCACCAGCGCCCAGTAAGGCGATCGCGCATCTCCAATCTGCTGCTGAGGCTGAACTGGCCGATACATTTCCACCGTTTTGCCACGTGCGCTCTTCTCCAGCAGGTGAGGAGCAATGACCTTGCCGTTATTGATCAATGCCACCATCGCCTTGACCATCTGAATGGGGGTCGCAATCCAGTAGCCCTGCCCGATGCCTACCGAAACGGTGTCGCCCTGATACCAGCCTCTCTTGTGAACTCGCTGCTTCCAGTCGCGGCTCGGCAGCAGGCCGTTATACTCTTCGTTCAGATCGATACCGGTGGACTGACCATAGCCAAACTGGCTGAGCATGCTGTGAATACGGTCTATCCCCATCATAAACGCCACCTGATAGAAAAAGGTGTCGGCAGACTCCTCAATGGCTTTGGTAACGTCCAGCATACCGTGACCGCTCTTTTTCCAGTCGCGATAGCGGCGGTCGGTGCCCGGCAGTGTCCAGGTTGGCGCGCCATAAAAATGGGTCTGCGGAGTAATCACGCCCGTCAGCAGCGCCGACATTGCCATATAGGGTTTGACCGTTGACGCCGGGGGATAAAGCCCCTGCGTTACGCGATTGATAAGCGGCAGGTCTTTATCCTGTAACAAAGACTTATAAGCCTGATAGCTGATGCCTTTAACGAACGGATTGGGATCGTAGCTGGGGCTGGAAACCATCGCCAGCACCGCACCATCGTGCGGATCCTCCACCAGCACCGCCGCGCGCTGTCCTGCCAGCAGGCTTTCCACATACTGTTGCAGATGCAAATCGAGAGTCAGAGTCAGGTTTTTCCCCGCCACGGGCGGTACCTCTTTCAGTACCCGGACGATGCGGCCATGGTTATCCACTTCCACTTCCTGATAGCCGGGCTTGCCGTGCAGCAGCGACTCGTAATAGCCCTCAATGCCCTGCTTGCCGATGTTATGGTCGGCGGCATAATTCTCGGCAATACCAGCAGCATTCAGCCGCTTATAGTCGCTGTCGTTGATTTTGGAGACATAGCCCACAACGTGCGCCAGGTCTGCGCCATAAGGGTATTCACGGTCCTGATAGCTGTCGATGGTAACGCCAGTAAAGCGGTACTGGTTTACTGAGAAGCGCGCAACCTGCTCATCGGTCAACTCCTCTTTCAGCACCACTGGCTTATAACGGCTGCTCTGCCTGAGTGTGCGGGTAAAGCTGTCGATCTCCTCTGGCGTCAGATCGACTATCGGCGTGAGCGCCTTTAGCGTTGCCTGCATATCATCGATTTTGTACGGCGTCAGCGTAATGTCGTACCAGGTGATGTTATGCACCAGTGGAATGCCATTGCGATCGAAAATCAGCCCGCGCGTGGGCGCGACAGGGATCATTTTGATGTCATTCTGGTTAGAGCGTGTCTGGTAGTAACTGTGATCGCGCACCTGAAGACGGTAGAGGTTAATACCGAGAATGGTGAAACAGATAACGACCAGCATAAAAGCGACCAGCGCGCGGCGCGCGAACAGCTTCTCTTCAGCTTCGAAATTGCGGAAATTCATTAGGCGGCATTTGCAGATGAGTAATTTTTTGTTGTCGCGCTAATGATAGGGAGCCAGGGGACCGGTTCCAGCAGGAAGATGCACAGGAGTCGAGGAAAGTGTGTCATTTGGTGAGAATGTTACGAAAGGAGAGAGCGATCGCCTGCCCGACGGCAGCAGGCGATCGCAGACGCAGACTTAGTCGCCCAGCAGAACGGACTCCAGCGCGATCTTAATCATATCGTTGAAGGTAGTCTGGCGCTCGGCAGAAGTGGTCTGCTCGTGCGTGCGGATGTGGTCAGAAACGGTGCAGATGGTCAGCGCTTTCGCGCCAAACTCTGCTGCCACGCCGTAGATACCGGCCGCTTCCATCTCTACGCCGAGGATGCCGTACTTCTCCATCACGTCGAACATCTGCGGATCGGGTGTATAGAAGAGATCGGCAGAGAAAATGTTGCCGACACGCGCCTCTACGCCCAGCGCTTTGGCGGCGTCAACCGCATTGCGCACCATATCGAAGTCGGCGATAGCAGCAAAATCGTGATCCTTGAAGCGCATGCGGTTGACTTTAGAGTCGGTGCTCGCGCCCATGCCGATAACGATGTCGCGCAGCTTCACATCTGCACGTACCGCGCCACAGGAGCCTACGCGGATGATCTTTTTCACGCCAAAGTCAGTGATCAGCTCTTTAGCGTAGATGGAGCACGACGGAATACCCATGCCGTGCCCCATAACGGACACTTTACGGCCTTTGTAGGTACCGGTGTAGCCCAGCATGCCGCGCACGTTGTTGACTTCAACCGGGTTTTCCAGAAAGGTTTCCGCGATGTGTTTCGCACGCAGCGGATCGCCCGGCATCAGTACCACGTCAGCGAAGTCACCCATTTCTGCGTTAATGTGAGGAGTTGCCATTGTTTCTCTGTCCTTTTTAAATGTAGCGTCGCTGTTTACAGCATGCTCTTGCCATAGTCCATATCGGACAGGCCAAAATAGTGTGCGATCGTCTGACCAATATCCGCAAAGGTTTCGCGGTAGCCCAGCGAGCCAGGCTTCACTTTCGGGCCGTAGATCAGGATCGGAATATGCTCGCGCGTATGTTCTGTACCCGGCCAGGTAGGATCGCAGCCGTGGTCGGCGGTGAGGATCAGAATATCGTCCTCTTTTACCAGCGCCATCAGCTCCGGCAGGCGGCGGTCGAACAGCTCCAGCCCGCCTGCATAACCGGCGACGTCGCGACGATGTCCCCAGGTAGAGTCAAAATCAACAAAGTTGGTAAAGACAATGGACTGGTCAGGCGCTTTTTTCATCTGTTCAATCGTGGCGTCAAACAGCGCGTCCAGACCGGTCGCCTTCACCTTCTGAGTGATGCCCTGATGGGCATAGATATCGGCAATTTTACCGACCGAGATCACTTCCCCGCCCTTCTCATCGACCAGCTTTTTCAGCATGGTGGGTGAAGGGGGTTCAACGGCCAGATCATGGCGATTGCCGGTGCGCTCGAAGTTGCCCGCTTTATCACCCACAAACGGACGTGCAATGACGCGGCCAATATTGTAGCCGCCTTCGGTCAGCTCTTCGCGGGCGATTTCGCACAGCTCATAGAGGCGGTCAAGGCCAAAGGTCTCTTCATGACAGGCGATTTGGAACACGGAGTCTGCAGAGGTGTAGAAAATCGGCTTGCCGGTTCTCATATGCTCTTCGCCCAGCTGGTCAAGGATCACCGTGCCGGAAGAGTGGCAGTTGCCAAGGTAGCCCGGCAGGTTTGCGCGCGCCACCAGCTTGTCGAGCAGTTCCTGGGGAAAGCTGTTCTCTTTATCGCTGAAGTAGCCCCAGTCGAACAGTACCGGCACACCGGCAATTTCCCAGTGACCAGACGGCGTATCTTTGCCGGAGGAGATTTCACTGGCGTAAGCGTACGCGCCCGTGATCTCAGCATCAGGATTCAGTCCGAGCGGGAAGCGGCCGGTGGAGAGTTCGGCGGCTTTACCCAGCCCCAGCGCGGTCAGATTAGGCAGATGCAGCGGGCCTTTACGCCCCTCGTCCGCTTTACCGTTAAAGCACGCCTCGGCGATATGGCCCAGCGTGTCCGATCCTGCGTCACCGAATTTGTCGGCGTCTTTGCTTGAGCCGATCCCAAAGGAATCGAGCACCATAATAAAAGCACGTTTCATGCAAGTCTCCTGCGCCAGCGCGCGTGACAAGTCAAAAAAAAGCGATCAGATCAGTATACCCGAATGCCTGCTCAACGGCAGCATAAAGCCGCAAATTTGCGGCTTCGATCATCAGGCAGCGGTAACGCGGCGATAAATCACCGGTGTCATCTCCGGGGCGCTGTCGCCCAGCGTCACGGCGGCTTTTACCGCTGCTGCTGCCTGCTGCCAGCTCGCCTCGCTGCTGGCGTGGATAATTGCCAGCGGACGCGTAGTATCAACCCGCTCGCCCAGCGTAACCATCTCACTCAGCCCAACGCTGTAGTCGATGCTGTCGCTGGCGCGCTGACGTCCGCCGCCAAGGGAGACCACCGCCATCCCAAGCGCGCGCGTATCCATACTGCTGACAATGCCAGCACGCTCGGCATATACCGCTTTGCTGAGCGTCGACTGCGGCAGGCAGGTTTCATAGCGTTCGACAAAATCGGCCGGGCCGCCCTGTGCGGCCACCATACGGCCAAATACCTCGGCCGCCTGGCCATTGTCCAGCACCTGCAACAGCTTTTCGCGCGCCTCTTCCTCGCTGGCTGCCAGCTTGCCGGAGATCAACATTTCGCTGCAGAGCGCCAGCGTCACTTCCAGCAGGCGCGGATTACGCTCTGCTCCCGTCAGGAAGCGTACCGCCTCACGCACTTCCAGCGCGTTACCCGCGCTGGAGGCGAGCACCTGGTTCATGTCGGTCAGCAGTGCCGTGGTGGTGCAGCCCGCGCCGTTTGCCACGCCGACAATCGCCTGCGCCAGGTCGAGCGACGCCTCAAAGGTTGGCATAAAGGCCCCGGAACCGACTTTGACATCCATCACCAGCGCATCCAGCCCTTCCGCCAGCTTCTTCGCCAGGATAGAAGCGGTAATCAGCGGAACAGAGTCGACGGTGGCGGTGATATCGCGCGTGGCGTAGAAGCGCTTATCTGCTGGCGCGAGCGAACGGGTCTGGCCGATAATTGCCACGCCAACCTGTTTGATAATCTGGCGGAAGCGCGCATCGTCCGGGAAAATATCAAAACCAGGAATCGCTTCCAGCTTGTCCAGCGTACCGCCGGTGTGGCCGAGACCACGTCCGGAGATCATCGGCACGTAGCCACCGCAGGCGGCGACCATTGGCCCCAGCATCAGCGAGGTCACGTCGCCGACGCCGCCGGTAGAGTGCTTGTCCACCACCGGACCGTTGAGGTTCAGCGACTGCCAGTTGAGCACGGTGCCGGAGTCACGCATCGCCATTGTTAGCGCCACGCGTTCGGGCAGCGACATATCATGAAAGAAAATAGTCATCGCCAGCGCAGCGATTTGCCCTTCAGATACGCTGTTGTCGCGCACACCGTTGATGAAAAAGCGGATCTCTTCTTCGCTCAGCGCCTGACCGTCACGTTTTTTGCGGATAATTTCTTGCGGCAGAAACACAATCGCCCCCTCAGTCAAATCAGGGTTGGATGGAAATGGCGGCCAGCGACCGCCGTTCACATCATCAGTAGCCGGCTTTGCTGCTGGCGGTCTGATGGCCCAGCGCGTTGAGCAGGCTGGCTAACAGGCTGGATGCACCAAAGCGGAAGTGACGCGCGTCAGCCCAGCCCTCGCCCAGGATATCGTCTGCCAGCTTCAGGTAGAGAGCCGCGTCTTCAGCGCTGCGCACGCCGCCGGCGGGTTTGAAACCCACCTGTTGCTTAACGCCCTTGTCACGAATGACGCTCATCATGATCTGCGCCACTTCCGGCGTAGCGTTGACCGGCACTTTACCGGTTGAGGTTTTAATAAAGTCTGCTCCTGCGTCGATAGCGATCTCTGATGCCTGACGGATCAGCGCGTCCTCTTTCAACTCGCCGCTCTCAATGATGACTTTCAGCAGTACACCAGACTGCGCACAGGCCTCTTTACACGCCTTCACCAGATCAAAACCGATCTGCGCGTTGCCCGCGATCAGCGCGCGGTAAGGGAACACCACGTCGACTTCATCTGCGCCATAGGCAATAGCCGCGCGGGTTTCCGCGAGGGCAATCTCGATATCGTCGTTGCCGTGGGGGAAATTGGTCACGGTTGCGATACGGATCTCTGGTGTTCCCTGCTCGCGCAGTGCCTTGCGTGCGACCGGAATAAAGCGGGGATAGATGCAGATGGCGGCGGTGTTACCCGCTGGCGATTTGGCCTGGCGGCACAGCGCAATCACCTTCTCATCGGTATCGTCTTCGTTCAGGGTGGTCAAATCCATCAGGTGCAGCGCGCGCTGTGCAGCGGCGGTCATGTCAGTCATGATGTTCTCCAGATAACAAACAGGCGCAGAAGCGCCGGTGTAATGTGATAATCCTAACAATGTGAGGCGCTGTTTACTGTGCAACTCATCACATCACTGTCAGGAGCAGGCAGATATATCGCTATTATAACGCAAGGAGGGGCAATGTTACTATTGTCACACAGGAGGGATTACTCTGGCAGAGCAAACAGGGTTTGTGCATTGCGCCACAGCGCCTCAGCGATAACCTGTGGCGCTTCCGGCCGCAGTTCGCACAGCGCCTGCCACACCAGTCGCGCGCGTTCCGGACGGTTCGGCTCACCCTGGAAGCCGTAGAGCGGCATATCTGGCGCATCGGTCTCCAGCAGCAGCGATTCCAGCGGCAGCTGTGCCAGCGTGTTCCGGGTCTTGCTGGCGCGCGCGTAGGTCATTGTGCCGCCGACGCCGATGGCATAGCCGAGCTTAATAAAGGCCTGAGCCTGTTGCAGGCTACCGGCAAAACCGTGCACCACGCCGCGCCGCGGCAGGTCGTGCCGACGCAGCTGGCTCGCCAGCTTGTCATGGGTGCGGCGCGAGTGCAGGATCACCGGCAAATCATACTGCTTTGCCAGCTGTAGCTGCGCATCCAGCAGCGCTTCCTGGCGCGCAAATGCCGGGTTCTCCCTGTAGAGATCCAGGCCGATCTCCCCTATGGCCACCAGCCTGGTCGGTTTACGCTTCAGCCAGCTCTCCAGCTGCGCGAGGTGTGCATCCTCATGCCGCTCGATGGCAACAGGATGCAGGCCGAGGGCGGCATACAGCCCAGAGTAGTGTGCCGCCAGCGCAGTGATGCCTTCAAAGCGGCTGGCATCCACCGCCGGAACAATAATGCGCTCCACGCCCGCGTCAGCGGCACGCGCAATGCTGTTTTCCTCATCGCCGACAAAGGGCGGGAAATCGAAATGGCAGTGGGTATCAATAAATCTCATGCCAGCGACCCTTTATCGTAATCGGCATCATTCTCCGCCAGCAGCGGCGTGATTACCGGCCGGTTATCAGGTGCATTGGCAACAGGCGCAGGCGGCGTCACCGTGGTGTAGCGCACAAATGGCTGGGCGTCACTCAGCCACTGTCCCAGCGTGGCAAGAAAGTAGCGACCGCAGCGCCGTCCCAGATGATAATCCTTGTTCAGCGAGGCGACACGACTGCCCAGCGCCATGCTCGCCAGCACGTGGGGCGGATAGATCTCAATGATACGCAGGTTGCCCGGCGGCTGCTCGATGAACTGCTGAATCTCGCGGTAGCTCGCCTCGTGGTGATGCAGAATATTAACCATTGGCTGTAGCGCGCTGGCACTGAGCCAGCGCTCCATGCGCTTCATCCATTCAGGGGTATAGAACATCTGGGACGGCGTGGTGCGGATGACGACAATGGTATCCGCGCCGCGCCTTGCGGCTTCACGCACCGGAATCGCATCACTGATGCCCCCATCCAGGTAGCTGATACCTTCCAGATCGACTCCCAGCCGATAAAAGCCCGGGATGGCGCTCGACGCCTTAATCAGATCGTGCCAGTTGGCGCTGGTCGGCGCAAAGTAGCCGGGTGAGTAGTCATCGCTGCGGCAGGCGCACATATAGAACTCGCGCCCGCTGTCGAACAGCAGTTTAGCGCTGTCCAGCGCCAGCGGCAGTTCACGCTGGGTTACGTCTATCAGCCAGTCGAGATCGATCAGGTTGCCACCGCGCACAAAACGCAGCGGATCAAAAAAGAGTTTGCTGGTGGTGTAGCGGGTAATCACGCGTCGCGCGTAGCCCTGCTGTCCACAGACAAAGGCCGACAGATTTTGTGCACCTGCTGAGGTGCCGATGAAGAGATCAAAAGGATTGAATCTGGCGCGCTGGAACTCATCCAGCACCCCTGCAGTGAAGATACCGCGCTGACCGCCACCTTCGCAAACCAGAGCGATTTTCTGTGCGTTAAACGGGGAAAGGGCCAGGGGCTCAATGGCACCCAGCGTAACAGGGATCCGGATACCCACATCTGCTCCTCAGAAAGGGTTCTGAGAGCTGCTGTTACAGATGTCCATTTACGTTCAGCAGCATCCCGGAGAACCAGCCATGTTTTCTCCCGACCCACCGCCATGCTCGCTGGCGACGGCCATCGCACCTGATGCGTGTTCCTTCACGCTACGCGATAGCTGGCTGGTCTCCGCTTTATGCATGCTCGTTGCAAAGATCAGAATAACTCAGCCGGTCAGAGACGTTTGCGGCCGGTAAACAGGCTCACGAGGAACAGGATAATACCAACAACGAAGACAACTTTAGCTGCCCATGCTGCCGTACCGGCGAGGCCACCAAATCCTAACGCCGCCGCGATCAGTGCAATTACCAGAAATATAATACCCCAACGAAACATAAGCCTCTCCTTACCTTTATGAAATCGAACTGCTCGTTTCTTCCCAGTTTGGGTTTTCTTGTGTCAGTACGGCGTCACGCAGACGCCGTACTCACGACGTTAAGACTTCACGGACAGGTCATTCTTAACGCTTTTAACGCCTTCAATGGCTTTCGCGATACTTTCCGCGCGGTCCGACTGCGCTTTAGTCGCGACGGTTCCTGAGAGCTGTACAACGCCGTCGGTCGTTTCTACCTTAACGTTGCGCGACGGAACGATGTCATCGGCTAACAGTTTAGCTTTAATTTCGCTGGTCGTTGCCGCATCCCCGGCATATCCTTTTAAACTTTGTGATTTGCTGTCTTTAACGTGCAGTTTATCGCTGACGGATTTAACGCCTTCCACTTTCTTCACAACGGCAACGGCTTTTTCAGCCTGATCCTGCGACGTGACAAAACCGCTCAGCGTCACCACACCGTCATGCGTCTTCACGGAAATATCCGTACTCTTTATGGCTTCGTCATCCACCAGAGCCGCTTTGGCTTTTGCGGTGACGGCGCTGTCATCCATAAATCCATCGACTTTTTTCATAGAACTATTGATTTTCGCACCGGCACTGTCAGCACTCTGCTGCGCTTTTTGCGTCATAGAGTCTTCCGCCAGGGCGCTGCCGCTTAACAGGGCGGAACCAACCATTACCGCCATCAGCGTTTGGGCAATCTTAGTCTTATTCATCGATATCTTCCTTCTGTCAGTGAGCTCACCCACAACCGTGGGCGCAACAGCAGCAAACGGCGCTGCTGCGTAGCGGGACGTAAGGGAGAACCAGGTTCTCTTTTGCCGTCCGACAGAATAATCATAGTTGGTATTTGGCGTTTTGCTGGATTAACTGGTTGATCGCACGCCAGTTAAGAGAAAAAACAGAGTTTTTAGGAGGAGTCTGGAGAAGAGAAACAGGGCCAGCCAAAGCTGACTGGCCCTGTGGCAGCGGCAATTAATGCTCGCGCGTTTTGCGGAAAATCACCTCAGGATAGCGCTCTTGCGTGATGTTGAGGTTGACCATGGTTGGCGCGATATAGGTCAGATTATCGCCGCCATCCAGCGCGAGGTTAACCTCATTTTTACGCTGGAACTCTTCAAATTTCTTCGCATCGCTGCACTCAACCCAGCGCGCCGTTGAGACGTTAATCGCTTCGTAAATCGCCTCAACGTTGTACTCGCTCTTCAGGCGCGCCACGACCACGTCAAACTGCAGCACACCTACCGCGCCGACAATCAGATCGTTGTTGTGCACCGGACGGAATACCTGCACTGCCCCCTCTTCTGACAGCTGAACCAGCCCTTTCAGTAGCTGTTTCTGCTTCAGCGGATCGCGCAGGCGGATACGACGGAACAGCTCAGGGGCGAAGTTCGGGATGCCAGTGAACTTGATGTTCTCACCCTGGGTAAAGGTGTCACCGATCTGAATAGTGCCATGGTTATGCAGGCCGATAATATCGCCCGGCCAGGCCTCTTCTACGTGCGAGCGGTCACCCGCCATAAAGGTCAGCGCATCGGAGATCACCACGTCTTTGCCGGTGCGCACCTGACGCAGCTTCATGCCTTTTTCATATTTACCGGAGACCACACGCATAAAGGCAACGCGGTCGCGGTGTTTCGGATCCATGTTGGCCTGAATCTTAAAGACGAAGCCGGTAAATTTCTCTTCCTGCGCGGTAACGGTGCGGGCATCCGTTACGCGAGGCATCGGCGCGGGTGCCCAGGAGACCAGGCCATCGAGCATATGATCAACGCCAAAGTTACCCAGCGCGGTGCCGAAAAAGACCGGGGTAATCTCACCGCTCAGGAACAGCTCCTGGTCAAATTCGTGCGATGCCCCTTTGACCAGCTCCAGCTCTTCGCGCAGCTGCGCCGCCAGCTCTTCGCCGACCGCGCTGTCGAGTTCTGGATTATCCAGCCCTTTAACGATGCGTACATCCTGAATGGTGTGGCCTTTCCCTGACTGATAGAGATAGGTTTCGTCGTTATAGAGGTGGTAGACGCCTTTAAACAGCTTGCCACAGCCAATAGGCCAGGTAATCGGCGCGCAGGCGATCTTCAGCTCGCTCTCGACCTCATCCAGCAGCTCCATAGGATCGCGGATGTCACGGTCAAGTTTGTTCATAAAGGTCAGGATCGGCGTATCGCGCAGGCGGGTGACTTCCATCAGCTTGCGGGTACGATCCTCGACGCCTTTCGCCGCGTCGATCACCATCAGGCAGCAGTCCACCGCCGTCAGCGTGCGGTAGGTATCTTCCGAGAAGTCTTCGTGCCCCGGCGTATCGAGCAGGTTAACCAGACTGTCACGGTAGGGGAACTGCATAACGGACGTGGTGATAGAGATGCCACGCTGCTTCTCCATCTCCATCCAGTCAGATTTAGCGTGCTGGCTGGAGCCGCGGCCTTTCACCGTTCCGGCGGTCTGAATCGCCTGTCCGAACAGCAGCACTTTTTCAGTGATGGTGGTTTTACCCGCATCGGGGTGCGAAATGATCGCAAAGGTGCGACGGCGCGCCACCTCTTGCATGAAATTAGACATGAGTGAATTCTTCTCATCGAGGCACCGTCACATGAAAGGACGATGCAGAGTAATCATGATGGCCGGATATCCGGCAGGTAAACGGAGCCAGGCGTGACGCAGAGCGTCAGGAAGGCGGTTTTAAAGGCGCGTTCTACATTGGCGGCGTTCCGGTTACCGGGTCTCTGTTAAGGCGGCATAGCATACAATATTTTGCGCGCGGCGGCGAACAGCGGACGGGGAAAATTGTTGGTCGCCGTTGGCGAGAAGCGCTGGCGCCCAGGGGGGAGCCGTGGGGCCGTCCCGGTCAGCGCGGACGCCCCCACAGGCGGACGGGTTAGCCCAGCACCCTTTTCACGCAGGATTTAAAGATATTCACGCCCGTCTCCAGCGCCGCCAGCTCGAAGTGCATATCGGGATGATGCAGCCCCGGCACCAGATTCGTGCCCAGCCCCCAAAAGCCTGCCTTAACGCCAGGGCGTTTCACCGGATAATAGAAAAAGTCTTCGCTACCCGGAGTGGTTTTCGGCTCCAGCAGCCCTTCTGCGCCCAGCACGTCGATAATCGCTGCGCGGATCACCGCTGTCGCCTCGTCATGGATCTCCGCCGCTGGCATCTCTTTAAGCACCACCACGTCTGCCGTAGCACCCAGCGCAGCGACACTGTGCTGAATGGCCTGCGTCACCTTCTCTTTCAGCAGCGCCATCGGCGCATTCTCCTGTGAGCGCAGATCCCAGACCACGCGCGCCTCATCGGGCACGGAGTTAGTTACGCCCGCGTCGCAGAGAAAACGCGTCGCCTTCACGCTCCAGTTCAGACCAGGCGAAAGATGGATAGCGTTTACGGCATTAACCGCCTGCACCGCAGCGTCGAGTGCGTTGATGCCGAGATGCGGGCGCGCGGCGTGGGCGGGTGCGCCCTTAATGGTTGCCTCCAGCGTAGAGCAGGCGGAATAGAAGACCGCTGGCGTCGCCTGGCCCACCACACACTCCTCCTGCGGCCGCAGATGAAAGCCGAGGATCATGTCAACGTCATCCAGCGCGCCGCCTTCGGTCATCGCCAGTGCGCCTGCCCCCAGCTCTTCAGCAGGCTGAAAAAGAATCTTCAGACGCCCTTTTTTCACTGCGCCTTCTGCCAGCAACTCCTGCGCAGCGGTCAGCACCACGGATGCGTGTCCGTCATGGCCGCAGGTATGGCGCGCGCAGGGCACGCCATCAATGATATGGCCAAGCGCGTCCATATCGGCACGCAGCGCCAGTACCGGACCCGGCACACCGCTGTCAATCTCTGCCACAATACCGGTGGTCTGGTTAATGTTGCGCGTTACCGTTAGCCCGGCCTGTTCCAGCCGATCGGCGATATAGGCAGACGTTTTAAACTCCTGAAAACCCAGCTCGGGGATCTCATGCAGGTAGTGATAGTGATCTAGGACCCTGGACACAGCTTCTCTCCTAAACAAAAAGACGCATAACGAACATGGCGATCGCCGCATTGATGATGCTTACCAGCATCAGCAGCGGCCAGTATTTTTTCGGTACGTCGGCGACACCCAGCAGACGGCCCATGTACTGCAACTGCGATCCCATCAGGAAAATGGCGGGCGCCAGAATGGTAATATCCGCGCCGGTCAGCAAACCTTTGGTCAGCAGGCTCACGGCGACGCCGGTGCCCGCAGAGGATGAAAGCCAGGCGGTCAGCAGCACGGTAATGGCCTCACCCGGCAAGCCAAACAGCCCCATGACCGGCGCAAAAAGATGGCCGAGGACAGGCATAATGCCGAGTAAATTCAGCACTTCTGCCAGCACATAAGCCATCACCACGTTGGGCATCAGGTTGTGAATGGCAATATGAAAACCTTTGCGCGCGCCGGTGACAAAAATATCAAAAGGGTTCTGGCTACTTTTTACCGCTCCGTTATTTTCCATGGCTAAAGTCCTTTTTATAAAGAGTGTTTAACACACAGCGTGTCAGCGCCGCACCGACAAATTTAAGAACAAACATTAAGGCGAGGGGAATGATAACTGGCAGCGTCATGGAGGCGAAAAGCGCTGAGCCAATAGCAAAATAGTTATTGATCAATCCCGCGCCGGAATATTGCCAGGCGCTCATAACCACAATATCTTTCTTTGTCACCTGATTGCGGTCATACATCTCTTTAGTCAGCGCCGCGCCCGCATCGGTGCTTTGCAGATCGGTAATGAGCGCCAGCCCGCAGCGTCCTGGCAGCCCCATTAGTGGCTGCAGCAGGGGGGTCAGCAGTTTATGCGCAGCCCGCATCGCCCCGTAATGGGTGAAGATCTCCAGTACGCCCAGCGCCAGCATCACGGTGGGCGTCAGGGACAGGGCAAACAGGAAGCCAGCTTTCGCGCTTAACCCGCCCGCGCCCAGAAAGGTGTTACTGGCAGGATCTTTCATCGTGCCAAAACTGCCGCCCAGCGTGGTGAAATCAAATGCGCCGAGCCAGTGAAATCCATCAACCTGATAGAGCATCCCGGAAAAAAACAAAATAGCCACAATAAGGGCGAGGTAACTTCCTTTGCTGGCTGAGACATGCTCGCCTGTCAGCACTATTTTTTGGTCAGACATAATTCTTCCTGATAAAGAGTGATGAGTTGCGATACAGAGAACGTTATGGTTGCAGGATTTATGCCAGCCGCCGCCTGACGTCTCTTTTGAAAATAAAGTTTTTTTGCTTTGCCATTCAGAGAAAATATCTGGATAAATTTTCACCGGTTTATATTCCAGAGAGCGATTGCCCCGGGCGCGAAATATCTCCTTGCTGCCGCCCTGTTGAAAAAGCGAGCCTGCTGCACTGCGCTGGTGCACGCCTGCGGCACTGCGCTGGTGCAGGCGCAAAGGAGGAAAATGCATAAAGCAATGAGAATTGCTCGCATTCAAATAGCTGAATAATTCTATTTAAATCAATGATATAAGGGATTAATTTTTCTTTACCCCCTCTTCCTTTTGCGGGGTTTTATGATGCATAATTCACCGCTTCTTAGCGTTTTGTTAATTAATTCCCAAAGGAACCGCCATGCTGACCGCTGAAATGACCGCGCGCCTGAACGACCAGCTTAATCTCGAATTTTTCTCCGCTAATCTTTATTTGCAGATGAGCGCCTGGTGTAGCGATAAAGGGCTGGAAGGCGCAGCAGCGTTTCTGAAAGAGCACTCGCGCGAAGAGATGGAGCATATGCAGCGTCTGTTCGATTACCTGAGCGATACGGGAGCGATGCCGGTGCTGGGCACCATTGCCGCGCCGCCGGTAGCCTATAATTCACTGCCCGAACTGCTGGAGCAGGCGCTGCAGCATGAGCAGCTGATCACGCGTAAAATTAACGAGCTGGCGCATGCTGCTATTACCTCGCTTGACTACTCCACCTTTAACTTCCTGCAATGGTATGTTGCTGAACAGCATGAAGAAGAAAAGCTGTTTAAAACCGTACTGGATAAGCTGGCGCTGGTGGGTAACAAAAGTGAAGGTCTGTTCCTGATTGATAAAGACCTGGCACGCATGAACAGCGAAAACCACGGCGCTAACTAACGCAGTTACCTCGGACAGCACTCCGCGACATAAACAAGCGGGCCCGCAGAGTCGGCCAGTCTGCAACAGGCACCAGGACGCTGCGGCGCGGTTGAATCACGCACTCTGCTTTCCACTAACGGGCACCCCTTATTGATGCGAGGTGCCCGTCTGCTTTTATCTCTTCCTGCCACCCGCTACAGGCTAAACTGCATGCTCTTTTCCCCGTTAATCCACAGCTCGCGCTGCTCGCCGGCGGGCAGCAACACCTCAATCTCGCGCCACGCCGGTTGATAATCTCCGCGCTTCTCCAGCGTCAACTCCAGCCGCTGAGCCGTGCTGCGCAGCGTCCAGCTCATCCACAGCGCATTGCCCTGTCGCCAGCCATGACTTTCGCCATCGTCATCAAAAAACTCACCTTCTGTCAGCGCATCGCCCGGTGCAGGCCACAGCTGTAGCTCGCGCACGTTATCGAGACGGGCATCCGTCGTGGTTTCACAGCGCCCCAGCGGAACGGCACTGCCGGCCCGCGCCAGCAGCGGCAGTCGATCAAGCGGCGCATCCAGCGTGACGCGCTGTCCGCCCGCCAGCCACTGACCGCTGTACCAGTCATACCAGCCGTGAGCATTGCGCGGCAGGTAAACCTCACGCGTGCGGCTCCCCTCCTCTACCACACTGGCGACCAGCAGATCGCGCCCCAGCAAAAAGTCATCACATTCCCGATACGTTTCGCTGTCCTCTTCGTGATCGAGGAAGGTAGGACGCAGCATCGGCTCATCCTGCGCGCTCGCCTGCCACAAAAGTGTATAAAGGTAAGGCATCAGACGGTAGCGCAGCCGAATCGCCTCACGGATCAGCGGCGTGACCTCGGGATACATCCACGGCTCATTCACCGTGTGATCGTCGTTCCATGAGTGGATGGTAAAGCGCGGGTGCATCACACCGTTCTGCACCCAGCGCACAAACAGCTCGGCGTCGGGCTTGTCGCCGGAAAAGCCGCCAACGTCGTGCCCCACGTTAAACAGCCCCGACAGGCTCATGCCCAGCCCCATGCGAATGTTGTAGCGCAGGGTCTGCCAGCTGGTGCGGTTATCCCCGCTCCAGGTCTGAACATAGCGCTGCATGCCGGCGCAGCCAGAGCGCGAAATCAGGTAGGGCCGTTTCTCCGGAGCGAAACGCTGCTGCGCTTCCAGCGAGGCGCGCATCATCAGCAGCGGCATCACCGGACGAATATGCTTGATCGCAATGCTCTGGCCGAAACCGTGGCAGCGCGCTTCGCCGTCCCAGACTTCATATTCGTTGTTATCGTTCCAGGTAGCGTCAATGCCTTTTTCCAGCAGCTGCGCGGTCACATTCTCCTGCCACCAGCGCACCGTCTGAGGATGGGTAAAGTCGAGATGCGATCCCTCATCATCCCAGAACACTGAGCGCTCCGGGCGATCCTGCTCTGAGTCACGGATAAATAGCCCCTGCGACGCCACCTCCTGATAGCGTGGATGATCCTGCAACAGGCAGGGTTTGATATTCGCTGCCAGTTTCATACCCGCCGCGTGAAACGCCTCGCTCATCGCGTTGGGATTGGGCACTTTGTCGTAGTTCCAGTTAAAGACGTAGCGTTTGTTGTTGATCGAGGTATAGCCTGATGAAAGCTGAAATGAATCGCAGGGAATTTCGTGCTCGCGACAGAGACGAATAAAGCCTTGCAGCTGCTGCTGTGCATCGGGTGCGTCGGTATAGTGCATCGTCGAACCGCTGTAGCCCAGGCTCCACTTCGGCTGGAAAATGGTGCGTCCGGTCAGACGCACAAAGGCCTGGGTCACATCCAGCAGCCTCGGCCCCAACATCAGGTAGTAGTCGAGATCGCCCGCTTCGGCGCGGTAACGACGGTAAGGCAGATGGTAGTTGTCCAGCTCGTTACCGAGATCAAGCCAGCTGCTGCTCAGGTTGTCGTAAAACAGGCCGAAGCTGACGCCGTCGCGCTGCGTCAGGGTAAAAGGAATATGTTTGTAAAGCGGATCGGTACTGGCAGCGTTATAGCCCATTGCATCAAGGTTACGCATCTCGAAACGGCGGCCACTGCGGTTAAGATCGCCCGTTTTCTCGCCCAGTCCGTAAACCCGATCCTGCGGCTGACGACGCTGGTAGTGCTCCACGCCGTCGCCGTGCGCGTTCAGCAGATAGGCTCCCGTGTGGCGGTCGGCCGCCAGCGGCTGCCACTGTCCCTGATGAACATGTTCCCAGCTCAGGCAGAGCGGATGATGTACCGTCACGCGCAACCGGTCGGTGCTGATCCGCAGCTGGTTGGCCTCATGCTCCAGCCGGAATGCAGGCAGGGTAAACCCGTCGAGGGCTTCGCGATCGCGCCCTTCCCAGGGGACATCGTCGCCCGGTGCAATGCTCCAGGTGCGGTTCAGCGCCAGTTCGCCGTCACGCTTCAGCAGCACGCGCATCAGGCCTGACTCCAGCACGTAAAGGCGTAGCAGATGACGATTATCCACCTTCAGCTCAACAAAGTTTTCCGCGTGCTGATTCAGCGTCCAGTTCTTCAGGGTTTTCATAATGAGGTCCTTATTGTTCAGCGCGTCGCTGACGGCGTTCGGCGATAAACATCACCAGGAAAAAGGCGCCGACCAGGTCAAAAAAGCCCATGGCGACGAACAGCGGATTGAATCCAATGGTGTCGGCGGTGACGCCAATGATCAGCGAGAAGATGAAGCTGGCGATCCAGGCGCAGGAGCCGCGCATACCGTTCACGGTAGCCATCTGACGGCGATCGAAGCGTTCCACCACCAGTGCGCTGAGCATGCAGGAGATCACCTGATGGCCAAAGCCGCCGATCGAGATCAGTGCGATCGCCAGCAACGGATCTTTAACCAGCGTCATCAGCGCCAGCGAGATCATCAGTACCGCGCCGGTGATCGAGCTGGCCACAATTGAGTTGACGCGCGTCAGGCCAAAGCACTTCACGTAGAGTCGGGTCAGATAGCCGCTGGCAACGCTGCCAAGGTCAGCGGCCAGAAAGGGAAGCCAGGCAAACATCACAATCTGCTTGAGATCCATCCCGCGCTCGTTAGCAAGATAGAGCGGCACCCAAAAGCTCAGCACCGCCCAGGCGGGTTCCGCAAGAAAAGCGGGAATGGCAATGCCGTAGAATTTTTTCTCTTTGCCGATGGTTTTCAGCGCCTGGAAAAACGGCAGCTTTTCACCCACCGCCTCATTATCCTGGGTGATCCAGGCACGCTCCTCTGTCGACAGGCGGCCATGTTTTTCCGGCGACTGATAACCCCACCACCATAAACCGACCCACAGCAGCCCCAGCCCACCGGTCAGCAGAAAGGCGCCCTGCCAGCCAAATGAGATATGCGCCACATAGATAATGGGCGGAGCCAGCATTGCGCCGACTGAGAAGCCAACACCCGCCCAGCCCGCCGCTATCGGCCGCTCTTTTTTGGGAAACCAGTCGCCAATGGCCTTGGCGTTGGCAGGCGTTGCCGCCGCTTCCGATGCCCCCATCACAAAGCGCAGCAGCGCCAGATGCAGCCAGCTTCCGGCACCGGCGTGCAGCAGACAGGTTACCGACCAGACCAGCGCGCAGATCAAAAAGCCCATCTTCAGGCCAATTACATCAATCAGCCAGCCGCACAGCGGCTGAAACAGGGTGTAGGCAAGCTGGAAGGCCGCCACAACCCAGGAGTAGTGCTCGGTGCTCATGTTCAGGCTGGTTTTCAGTTCCGGTGCCAGAATACCGAGCGAGTTGCGCGTGACGTAGTTCACCGTAACGCCGAGCAAAAACAGTCCCAGCATCCACCAGCGCAGATTTTTTATTGTGCGCATCGCACGCGTCGCGGCGATGGGCTTGCTTGTTGATTCAACGCTCATTTATCAGCTCCTGTACAGGCTTTTAAAGGCCGCTTAGTCCTTTACACCGCCGTCTGGCGTACTGCGTAAACCTGTCTGGCACCTTAAAAAAGCGGGAAACGTCGGTATAGCCGCTTTTTTGCAAAATTTTTCATGGCAAACTTTGCAGCACGTTTGAACCTGTTTAATTGCCTTATCTGACGCGATTCAGCACCTGATGAAAAATTTTTCATCGGCAGATTTGAGGACGATCACAAAATGAAACAAAGGCTGAAAATCAGTGAAATTGCTGCATTGAGCGGGGTCTCCATCAGCACTGTTTCGCGCGTGCTGGCGGGTAAAGCAAATACTCGTGCCAGCACGCGCGACAAAGTGCTGGCCGTTGCCCGGCAACAGGGGGTGCTGGACAACCTGCACAGCGGCCGCCTGTTGCTGAATACGCTGATGGTGTTCGCGCCACCGCGTGCTTTTGATGTGCGCAGCGACATTTTCTACTACAAGGTAATTCAGGGAATTGCGCAGGCGATTGAGCCGCATGAAGTGCGTTTACGCTACTGCGCGCTGGAAGAGAATGAGAGCGACACGGCGCTGTTTCTGGAAAAGATGCAGCAGACTGACGCCGCGCTGCTGGTGGGGATTGACGACGGCCATATCCATCAGCTCGCCGCAGAAATGAACAAGCCCTGCGTATTGATTAATGCGCTCGACCGCCGTATGCGGCTGCCCTCAGTATCACCGCACCATCAGCTGATTGGCGAGAGCGCCGCACGCTATCTGTTCGAACAGGGGCATCGCCAAATTTTGACGCTGCACTGTCTGCGCCGCTACACCATGGAACAGCGGTTACAGGGGGTACGTGACGCCTGGCATGCAATGAACCTGCGGTTTGACAGCCGCCAGCACCTGCTGACGCTGACCAGCTTTAGTCGTCTGGAGGCAGCGGAAAGACTGAGCGAGTACCTGACGCACTGTCCGCATGCCCAGCGGCCCACGGCGATTCTGGCCAGCGGCGACTATATCGCCGCCGGTGCGGTGGAAGCTCTGGAGCAGGCGGGCCTGCGCGTGCCACAGGATGTTTCAGTCATGAGCATGGATGGCTTTAACCTTGCCGCCATTCACGATATTCCGCTGACTTCGGTGCAGGTGCCGCGCGACGAGCTGGGCGCTGAAGCAGTGCGCATCGTGCAGACTATGCGCCTTAATCCACACGCCCTGCCCGGCACGCTGCTGCTGCACGGCAAACTGGTGGTACGGGAGTCGGTACGCCGCATTCGTGACAATCCCGGTCACGCGCCGGTGCAGCAGCATGGCCTGTATGACTAAGCAGGTTTATCCAGCGCCTTCAGCCGCAGCTCAGACGGCTGAGGACGACCGAAGAAGTACCCCTGAAACAGCGTACAGCCCTCTTCGCGCAGCCGGGCAAACTGTTCGCTACTTTCAACACCTTCCGCGGTGATCTGGATATCGAGGCTGCGGCTCATGCCGGTAATGGCGCGGATAATCGCCAGCGCCTCGCGGCTGTCACCCATATCGTTGATAAAGGATTTGTCGATTTTGATCTTGTCGAACGGGAAAGAGCGCAGGTAGCTGAGTGACGAGTAGCCGGTGCCAAAGTCATCCAGTGCAATCTGCACGCCCAGTTTTTTCAGGCTCTCCAGCGTGCGGATATTGCCGAGCGAGTCATCGAGCAGTACCGACTCGGTGATTTCCACCTCAAGTCGACTCGGCTCCAGGCCCGAGTCACGCAGGGCAGCCTCCACTACCGTGACCAGCGAGCTGTTCTTGAACTGGAGCGGTGACAGGTTTACCGACACCGACTGCTTGCCCTCCCAGGTGCTGGCTTCGCGACAGGCTTCGTAGAGCGCATAGGCGCCCAGCATGTGGATTAGCCCACACTCTTCTGCGATAGGAATAAAATCGCTGGGCATAATCAGTCCCTTGACCGGGTGATGCCAGCGCATCAATGCCTCATAGCCGATGATGGACTGCACCGCCTCACCGTCAGTAATAGGCTGATAGTAGAGCCTGAGCTGGCGGCTGCCGAGCGCCTCGCGCAGGTCGTTCTCAATCATCCGGCGGCTGCGCGCCACATTATCCATCGCCAGCGTAAAATGCTCGTAGCGATTACGCCCGTTGCGCTTGGCTTCGTAGAGCGCCATATCGGCGCAGCGCAGCATCTGCTCAGGCGTATTGGTAAGGGTCGTACTCAGGACTATCCCGACACTCAGCCCGACGCTCAGGTTATGGCCCTCTACGTTGATCGGCGCACGTATCGACTCGATCAGGCGCTGCGCGACGATCGCCGCTTCTTCTGTGCTGCTGACCAAAGGCAGCACGATAGCAAACTCATCGCCGCCAATCCGCGCCAGCGTATCACGATCGCGCAGCGTACCGCGCAGGCGTTTGGCGACCGTGCGCAGCAGCTCGTCACCAATCTGGTGGCCGAGAGCATCGTTGACGTTTTTAAAGTTGTCGAGATCAAGGCAGAGCGTGGCGGTGTGCTGTCCATTCTGCATATCGTTACGCAGAGCCTCACTCAGGCGCTGGCGAAACAGAATACGGTTCGGCAGGCTGGTAAGATTATCGTGATGCGCCATGTGGTGGATGCGGGCATCGGCGGCGCGCTGATCGGTGACATCCTCCACAATCAGCATAATGTAGTTCTGCCGCGCATCTTCCCCTTTAATGGCAGTCGCGCGGGTATGCAGGACGCGTTCGCCGCTGGCGGTCAGCAGCAGCTGTTCGCGCTCATGCATTCCTTCACTGCGCAGCGCAATATCCGCCAGGCTATTAAAGTAGTCACTCAGTTCCGCTGACATGCATTCGTGCGGTCTTTTATTGATCAGCAGCGCTTTTGCTACGCCAAACAGTTCTTCTGAACGATCGTTAACCAGCAGAATTTCGCGCGTGATCGCATCCTCAACGACCACGCAGGACGGTATGTTAGCAATGATATTGTCGAGAAATTTCGACAGCGCCAGCATCTTCGTGCTCTGCAATTCCGCCAGATCTTTGGCACGCAGTAGCTGCTGCTGCTGCTCACGGCGCTCGGTTACATCGCGGGTAATCTTGGCAAACCCAATCAGCTGCCCTTCGTCGTCATGGATGGCGTCGATCACCACATGCGCCCAGAAGGCACTGCCGTCTTTACGGTAGCGCCAGCCTTCATCTTCAAAGCGGCCACGGGTCAGCGCAATGGACAGGTTGGTTTCCGGCAGGCGCTGCAACCGCTCCTGTGCGCCGTAAAAGATGGAAAAGTGCTGGCCAATAATCTCATCAGCAGTATAGCCCTTCGCGCGCTGCGCCCCGGCATTCCAGTTCACCACACACCCCTGGATATCCAGCATATAGATGGCGTAATCGGTAACGCCCTCTACCAGCAGGCGAAAACGCTGCTCCTGTTCACGCTGCGCGCGCAGTAGCAGCTGCTGTTCGGTGCAGTCGCGGGTGATTTTGGCGTAGCCGATCAGCTTGCCGCCTTCATCACGAACCGCATCGATAATGACGTGCGCCCAGAAGGCGCTGCCATCCTTGCGGTAGCGCCAGCCCTCATCTTCAAAGCGGCCAGTACTGAATGCGGTCTGCAAATTTTTTTCCGGGATGCGTGCCATGCGATCCTGGGCGCTGTAGAAGCGGGAGAAGTGCTGACCTACGATCTCTTCCGCAACGTAGCCTTTGGCACGCTGTGCGCCCGCGTTCCAGTTCACCACCAGCCCTTCGTGATCCAGCATATAGATAGCGTAATCGGTAACGCCCTCAACCAGCAGGCGGAAACGCGTCTCCTGCTCATGCTGTTTGCGCTGCTGCTCCTGCTGTTTGGTACAGTCGCGGATAATCTTGGCAAAACCGAGCAGTTCGCCCTGCTCGCTACGGATAGCGTCGATCACGACATGCGCCCAGAAAGCGCTGCCATCCTTGCGGTAGCGCCAGCCTTCCGTTTCAAAGCTGCCGGTGCGCGCAGCGGTATCCAGCCCACGCTGCGGCAGCCCGCTTAGCCGGTCATTTTCACTATAAAACCGCGAGAAATGCTGCCCGACGATCTCTTCCGCCGTATAACCTTTCGCGCGTTGTGCACCCGCGTTCCAGTTAGCAACGGTGCCGTCTGGTTTGAGCATGTAAATAGCGTAGTCAATCACGCTCTGCACCAGCAATCGATACATGACATCAGCGTTTTTATCCATTGTTCTTAGCCTGTTACTTCGCTGCCTGAAGGACACCCAACCAAAACTTAAGAAAATTCCTAACACCATTCCGACTACAGCGGAAAAGCCCTGTTTTGACAAGCGATAATAAGCGGATGACGAAAGTTAGTAGGTCAGTTATCGGCAGCGGCGAGAAAATGTTCAGTTGTAAAAGCGGAGAGGGAGAAACGTCAGGGCCACGACAGGGGTGAAACAGCCGGTACGCCAGCCCTGCTGGCTGGCGCAGAGAAAGAAACAGGCGCTTTGCCAGTGCGATCTCAGGGTTCTTTACCTGCGCCTGATGTATGGCGATATAGCGTTCATAGCGCGCCTTATTTTCGACGTCAGTGACGCCAAAAATAAGGGCAGATGTTTTCAGTTTGATGACGAGAGCGGGGTTAAAAATGGTCGGCGATGGGCGTCCAGATTTCTGTCAGCGCGCCCGCTTTGCCGGTGAAAGGATCGCGTGTCGGCAGCGGCACCTGTTTTACCTGCTCCAGCGCTGCGTGCAGTTTGTCTGGCTCATCCCGGTGAGTTATTGGCTCAAAACCCGACGGATAAGCGCCCACCACACTAAAATCTTCGCTGGCGTAGATCTGCTTATGACCAACGCCTGCCGGAATAAGTACCGCATCGCCCGCACGCAGGGTTACCACGCGGCCGGTGTCGCCGCCAAACAGTACCTCCGCCCAGCCTTCTGCCACACCGAGCAGTTCATGAGTGTTGGGGTGGTAATGGGTATAGGGAAAAATGGCGTAGCGCCACGCCGGTGGCCAGCCGTTACGGGCAAAAGTCTGCTCGAACCAGCCAGCGATATCAGGCTCCTGCTCCTCGTCCTCATTCTCATATAGCGCAATCCGCGGCCAGATAATAAGCGGCAGAGGATTATTAGGGACGCCGCCCGACGGGCTGGCGAGCATCAGGTGCTGTGGATTGTTCGACGATCCGGCAGCGAAGGTGCCTGCGGCGAAGGACATCAGCAACAACAGACTGGAAGTAGAGGCAGTCATACAGGTTCTCCGGTTAGCGTTCAGCTAAGTGTGGCAAAACCTGATGCCGCTGCAATGTGCGCCCGCCAGCAAATGTACAATAAAAGCATGATTTTGCTAACTAAACGCAAATACTAATGCAACAATTCTGCCACACTCTGCGCCAGCTAGCCGGGCACGGCCTCACAAACCCTGTGCGGCAGTATCGGTCGATCGCTGCCCTCTGCCGCTGGCGCAAAGTTGGGCAGTTCTTCGACTTTCTCCGGCGGCACCGGTTTGCCCAGCAGATAGCCCTGAAGCGTATTGCAGCCCAGCCCGGTCAGAAAAGCCTGCTGCTCCGCCGTTTCCACCCCTTCCGCCACTACCTTCAGGTCAAGCGACTGCGCCAGCGCGACAATAGCAGAGACGATGGTGGCGTCTTCAGTCTGATGTTGCAGTTCGTTGACGAATGCACGGTCAATTTTCAGTTCGCTGGCGGGCAGACGCTTGAGGTAGAGCAGGCTGGAGTAGCCCGTACCAAAGTCATCGATTGACGCCTTGACGCCCAGACGCGTCAGCTCGGTGAGAATACGCACGCTCTCATCTGGATCGCGCATCGCGGTGGTTTCGGTCACCTCCAGCGTCAGTAATTCCGGCGGAATGGCGTGCGTTGCCAGCGCCTCGGTGACGGTTTCTACCAGATTACTCTGCTCAAACTGCAGCGCTGACAGGTTAACCGCAACCGACCAGTTGCTGTGTCCCTGCTGATGCCACTGATGCAGCTGGCGGCAGGCTTCGTTAATCACCCAGCAGCCAATATTCACAATCATGCCGGTCTTTTCCGCCAGCGGCAGAAAGCAGTCCGGTGCCAGCAGGCCACGCGTCGGATGCTGCCAGCGCAGCAGCGCTTCGAAACCAATAATTGGCCCGCGCGGGGCGCAATATTTTGGCTGGTAAAACAGCCGCAGCTCATCGTGCTCCAGCGCATGCCACAGATCGTTATTCAGCTGTAGCTGGGACTGCGCCAGCGTGTTCATGGAGGGCTGGAAAAAATTGTGTCCGTTGCGACCATTGTTTTTAGTGTGATACATGGCGGCATCGGCATTGAACATCAGCTCGCGCTCATCTTTGCCGTCGCCCGGGTAGACCGCGATGCCAATGCTCAGCGACACCATCAGCTCATAGCGCGAGATGTGAAACGGGCGTTCGATAGCTTTTACCAGCGTATCCGCTACCGTTGCGGCATCGTTAGGGTCACCGATTTCAGTCAGCAGCACAAACTCGTCGCCACCCATGCGCGCCAGTGTGCAATAGCCTTTCATCTGCTCGCTCATCCGCTCGGTAACGGCAATCAGCAGATTGTCGCCGACGTGATGGCCAAAAGCGTCGTTAACCGCCTTGAAGCCGTCGAGATCCATAAACATCAGCGCAAACTGGGTATTCTCGCGATTGGCCTTGTTGATCGCCTGCTCCAGACGATCTTCCAGCAGGATACGGTTTGGCAGCCGCGTCAGGTTATCGTGCAGCGCCAGCTGCGCCAGTTCGCGGTTCGCCTCCGCCAGCGAGCGCGCCAGGATAGCGGTACGCGCCTGCATACGCGCGTCCAGCATCGACACCAGCAGCGTAATGCCCAGGATCGCCAGCGTCACCACCGTGACCAGTATGGCCAGCCAGTTACTGTTGACGCCCATCTGCACGCTATGGCTGTGTGCCGGAAAATTCGCTGCGGCCATGCCCGTATAGTGCATACCGGCGATGGCAAACCCCATGACGATCGATGCGCCGAGGCGTAAAAGTGTGGTGCGCCCGGTGGTGCCGTTGCGCAGATTGAACGCCAGCCACAGTGCCGCTCCCGAGGCGACCAGCGCAATCACCACCGACAGGACGATCCAGCCCCAGCTCCAGTGAATACCCGGCGAAAACATCAGGGCCGCCATGCCGGTATAGTGCATCGCGACCACGCCGCTGCCCAGCACCAGCGCCCCCCCCAGCAGTTTTATTAGCGGCAAATCGCCCTGACAGACCAGCCAGAGCGCAAAAATGGACGCGATTACCGCAATGACCATGGAGAGCGCCGTCAGTGAGGCGTCGTAGCTCATTACCATCTCCATGGTCATCGACAGCATGCCAATAAAGTGCATGGCCCAGATGCCGACGCCCATAGCAAAACCGCCGCCCAGCAGCCATACCAGCGCGACTTTCCCGGTCGAGGTGGCGACGCGCCCCGCCATGTCCAGCGCAGTAAAGGAAGCCAGCATGGCAACGAGGATAGAAACGATAACGGTAAAAGAATTGTAGGTGGTCACTAACATAGTGAAATTCCGGTGAAGCCCAAAACGCAGCTGTAATGTTATTGTGAAAAAATCACAGTGAGAAACTATTTGTTGTGGTTATCGGCAATATACCGGGGGGAATTAGCCCATCAGCATGAAAGCTTCCGATGCTTTTGAGCGTTAAAATCTATCGTCATACCGCAGCAAGGCCGGCGATGCAGTTAGCGGATGCCCTGTGGGAATAAACAGAGAATTTAACAAAAACCGGGCCCGGCTGTGCTGGGTCGTGTCTTCAGGCCCCTGTAGCGCTGTGGGGGATAGCGTAACGGAGTCAGGGCGTTATCTGAACTGACCGCTGAAAGCGTAATCATATCTGATAAATGCAGGAAGCATTCTTGTTCACTACGCGACGACAGTAGCCATCTCTCAGACCGCTTTGCTTTTTTTAATTCTAATCAAGTTATTGATAAATATCTATTATTCACTGACAGGACGAATCGGTTAATGAAAAATTAACACAGCGCTTCACCGAGGTCCGCACGCTGATCTATAGTAAATAAAATTTATAATAATCACTTCGCTTTATGCGAAGAAGATTTTGAAAAACCATAGGGTTTCTGGCTCAGCCAGCGTCGTGGCGGGTCTGTTTGGTTGAATTTGAAAATTGGTCACCGGGTGAAAAAGCACTGACTCTGGATAATCGGTAAGGATTGATTATGAAACTCAAGCTTTTTCTGTTTGCTACTGCGGGACTTTCCACGGTGCTGCCTGCTGTGACGTTTGCAGCGACCACGACGGGAACCATTAATGCGACCCTGACGCTGACTACCGGCTGCCTGGTTAACGGCCAGTCGGCGACAACCGGGGTTAACTTCGGTACCCTGAACTTCGGCAGCAGCGCAGCTACCTTTGACACGCTGAACGCGACGCTGGTGGGGGCATCTGGCAATGGTATCTATGTGCGCTGCACAACAGGCCAGACCTATAACGTTCAGGTGACCAGCAGCAACGCGGCGCCCGCCACGATTTACGGAACGGTATCGGGCCAGCCGCGCTACCTGATTCTGGGGTCCAACAATACCCAGGGGATCGCCTACACCCTTTACAGCGACGCGGCCTTCACAACCGCCATCGCCAATAACACCAATATCGCCGCCAGCGGCACCACCGATCCCACCCTGGGGACCAACTACGCCATCTATGGTCGCGTCGTGGGCGGAGGCTTCAACCCGCTGATCCCGGCAGGTACCTATACCGATACCATTAACGTCGCCGTGAACTACTGATCGCACGGTCAGGAGCATTCGGGTGGCCGTGCCGCGCCTCGTGCGCACGCTGGTTTATACGCTGCCCCTGCTGACAGGAAGTCTCAACGCCTGGAGCCTGCCCACCAGCACGTTTCAGGTGTCTGCTTCCATTGTGGCGGGCTGCGTTATCTCTGGTACCAATACCGGGGTGTTTGGCACGCTTGATTTCGGCTCGCAGTCGGGCGTTGCCAGTAACAGCGTCAGTGCCAGCTTCGTGCAGAGCACGACGATCACGCTCGCCTGCACGCCTGGCACGACGCTGAGCATGAGCATCAACGGCGGCGGCAACTACACCACCACGCGCAACCTGAAACACACCAGTAACACCAATACCGTGCCCTATTCCCTCTACACCAATGCCAGCCATACCACGGCGATTCCGGTGAATAGCGCTGTCGCACTGAACTACAGCAACGCCAACAACATTACGTTGCCGATTTATGGTCTGTTGCAGTTGCCAGGGCCGACGCGCGCTGGCCTTTACACCGATACGCTTACCGTTACGCTGAGCTGGTAGCCGCATGATTAAAGGAGAAATGTCATGATGCGCGCCCTGTTGTTTTCTGTTTTTTTTCTGGCGACGAGCGCCCGGGCGGCGAATTCCCTGATGATCTGGCCCATCGATCCCAGCATCAATCCTGAGGATAAGGCCAGCGAGCTGTGGCTGGAGAATCGCGGCAGCACCACCACGCTGATGCAGGTGCGTATTTTTAGCTGGCAGCAGATCGGCGGCAAAGAGCAGTACGCGACCCAGCAAAGCGTGGTTGCCAGTCCGCCGCTGGTCCGCATTGAGCCGGGACAAAAACAACTGATCCGCCTGATTAAACAGACCGCACCCGGTGCCGGTCAGGAGCTGGCCTATCGCGTGGTGCTTGATGAGATCCCCACGCCGCGCACGCCGGGTGAGAACCAGGCGGGCCTCAACTTTCAGATGCGCTACTCGGTGCCGCTGTTTGTTTATGGCAACGGTCTGACGCGTGACAGCGCGAAGCCGGATCTGAGCTGGCAGCCGGTCAGCGAGGGCGGAAAAGCCTTTTTGCAGCTGACTAACCGCGGAAGCGGTCATGCCCGGCTCAGCAATGTCACCATTGGCGGCCGCAAGCTGGGCGACGGGCTGTTCGGCTATGTGCTGGCTCACAGCGAGAATCGCTGGCCGTTAAAAAGTGCGATCAGCGGTCAGATGAGAGCCGATACCAACGTCGGCGAGTGGCGCAGCGCGCCTGGCCGTTAAATCAATGCAGCGATCTCTTCATCCCTGCGCGCTGGCGGCTGCCAGCATCTGTGCCTGCCTGCCCTCTACGGCATCGCTGGCAGAGACATTTTCGTCGCTGCCGCCGCCGCCGTTGCTGGAGAGCAGCGGTGAACAGCCGCGCTATATGCTGGAGCTGGTGATTAACCAGCGCGAAACGGGCGCCATTGTGCCGGTTGAGCGACGCGACGGCCACGTTCTGGTGCGTGCAGGTGATTTGCAGCGCGCCGGTATTCCGTCAGAAAAGCTGCCAGACCCGCAGCGGGTTGACCTTAGCCAGTGGCAGGCAGTGAAAGCGGACTATGACAGTGCGGGTCAGCGGCTGCTCCTGACGGTGCCGCCAGCATGGCTGCCGGACCAGGTGATTGGCGACGCGCAAAACGGCCCCCGCTATCCTGGCCGCACCAGCAGCGGCGCGCTGATTAATTACGATCTTTACGCCTCACGCACCACCGGAACCGGTACGCGTCTCTCAGCCTGGAACGAGCTCCGCCTGTTCGGTACGGCTGGACAGTTCTCCAGTAACGGCGTCTGGCAACAGCAGACAGAGGGCCGCGCGCCCGTTCAGGATGAGGGCTATATCCGCTACGACACCTGGTGGAGCAATGAAGATGAAGAGAGTGTTATCGGCTGGCGCGTCGGCGACCTTACCACCGATGCGCTGAGCTGGAGCAACAGCGTGCGTCTTGGCGGGATTCAGATTGGCCGCGACTTCAGCGTGCGCCCCGATCTGGTAACCTATCCGTTACCGGCGTTTTCCGGTCAGGCCGCGGTGCCCTCAACCGTCGATCTCTTTATCAACGGCTACCGATCCAGCCAGGCAAACGTGCAGCCTGGCCCCTGGTCGCTGACCAACGTTCCTTTTGTAAACGGTGCGGGGGATGCGGTGATCACGACCACCGATGCGGTCGGCCGCCAGGTCACCACCACACTCCCCTTTTATGTTTCCAGCACGCTGCTGAAAGCGGGCCTGAGCGACTACGCTTTTTCGGCAGGTGCCTTTCGCAATCACTACGGTATTAAAAATTTTGATTACGGCGATGGCGCGGCCAGCGGTTCACTGCGCTACGGCGCGACTGACTGGCTGACGCTGGAGACCCACGCGGAGGGCAGCAACGGACTGGCGATGGGCGGCGCAGGCGCGATGTTTCGCGTGGGCAGCCTGGGGGTGGTCAACGGCGCGCTGGCGCAGAGCCAGATGAGGGATGAATCGGGTACCCAGTACAGCTGGGGTTATCAGTACAACAACAGCTGGTTGAGCATTGGCACCCAGCATACATTGCGCAGCCAGGGATTCGGAAATCTGGCCCTGCTCAGTAGCCGCAGCGGCAATAACAGCTACAGCACGACCACCTACAGCCTGGCGCGGCGCAGCGCCCAGTACAACGCCAGCGTGTCGCTGAATCAGTACGGCAGCCTTGGCGCGGCGTACATCGACATCAGCGGCGGCGACGGCCTGCACACGCGACTGCTTAACCTCTCGTGGAGCAAAACCCTGTGGGGCAATGCCAGCCTCTATCTCTCTGCCAGCCGCGATCGGCAACAGGGGAGATGGAGCGGCGCGATCTCGCTGATTATTCCCTTTGGTGAGCACAGCAGCGCTTCGGTCAGCGTGGAGCGCAACCAGCAGGGCGAGAACAATCAGCGACTCTACCTGTCGCGTGCCATGCCGAGCGACGGCGGCTTCGCCTGGGATGCCTCCTGGGCCAATCAGGGCGGCGAGAGTGGCGATTATCGCCAGGCCAGTCTGCGCTGGCGCAATAATAAAATTGACACCTCGGCGGGTTTTTACGGCGACGATGACTACAACACGCAGTGGGCCGATCTTACTGGCGCACTGGTGCTGATGGACAGCGAAGTGTTTGCCGCCAATGCCATCAACGACGCCTTTGTGGTGGTGAAAACCAACTATCCCGACGTTAACGTCCGCTATGAGAACCAGTCGATGGGCCGCACCGACCGCCACGGCTACCTGCTGGTGCCCTCTATCAGCAGCTACTACCCGGCGAAATATGATATCGACACGCTCGACCTCCCTGCGGATATGACCACGCCAAAGGTCGAGCAGCGCTTCGCGGTGAAACGCCAGAGCGGGTATCTGCTGCACTTCCCGATAGAAAAGCTGCGCTCGGCCAGCGTGATCCTGCACGATGCCGACGGCCAGCCGCTGCCGGTCTCCAGCCAGGTGCTGCGTGACGGTCAGGCGACGGAGTATGTCGGCTGGGATGGCATCACCTGGATGGAAAACCTGCGCGCCAGTAACCCTGTCCGCGTCGAGACGCCCGACGGGCGTCGCTGTACCACCGAGCTGAGGCTCCCCAGTGGTCAGCCGCAGGCGCTGAAAACTTATGGCCCCATCACCTGCCCGCTGCCGCCGAGACCGGCGGGCGAGCCGGTGCCCCGTCCCGATAACTTTACTTCAGGCATGACTCCATGAAAAAAACCGTGCTGCTGCTGATGCTGCTCCTGCTCTTCCCGGCGCTGTCGCGCGCCGCCTGCGGTTTACCCGCCTCTACCGCCAGCTTTGGATCAGTCACCACGTTTTCGGTCAACAGTACGGTGGGCACAACCTCGACAACCGCCAACGTCAACTGCGGATCGGGCTCGTCGCTCTCGCTGCTCGGCAATAACCAGATTACATTCCAGTTGACCGGCGCCACCAGCGTCAGCGGCACGCGCGGCACGCTCAAGCGCAGCGGCGACACCGGCACCGATAATATTCCGGTGCAGCTTTGCGTCGACAGCGCCTGCGCCACGGAGCTGACTATCGGTGCCGCCGCCTATGTTTACAGCCAGGCAGTGCTGGTTAACCTTGCGGGCCTGCTGGGCAGCCTGAACTTTGCTATCCCGGTCTATTTGCGCACCGTACCGGGTCAGATCGTTGCCGCTGGCACCTATACCACAACGCTGAACCTGGCGGTGACCTATAACGTCTGCACCAGCGTCAGCGTCGCCAGCCTGTGCCTCTCCCAGCAAACCGGCAGCGGGGTGATCCCCATCAGCGTTACTCTGGTGGTGACGAACGACTGCACCACCATTACCGCGCCGAATATCAGCTTTGGCAGCGCGCCGCTGGTAGGCAGTTTCTCCGCCGTCTCTCAGACTATCAATGTGGTGTGCAGCAAAGGCAGCGCCTATACGGTGGGATTAAGCAATGGCAGCTATGCCAGCGGCACGCAGCGCCAGATGGCGAGCGGCACCAACCGGTTAAGCTATGACATTTACAAGGGCACCAGCAGCAACCGCTGGGGGCCAACCGGCACCGATCGCTACAGCAGCGCAAATTCAACCAGCGTCAGCTCAGATGGACTGACGCGCGGCTTCAGCTATACCGCACGCATTCTGACAACTCAGAATACGCCGCCCGCAGGAAATTATACGGACAGCGTGGTGGTGGACGTCTCGTTTTAAACGGATGCGCTGGCTGCGGCGGCACCGTGGCGCGCGCGATACTGCCTGACCATGCGACCAATCAGCAGCGTACCTGTCAGACCGCAAATGGCAGCAAAGGTGAGCCAGACACCGGGCATCGCTTTATCGCCGGTGGCGTGGATCAGGTAGCTGGAGACAGCAGGGGTAAAGCCTCCGAACAGCGCGGTCGCCAGACTATAGGCGAGCGAGAAGCCAGAGGCACGCACTTCGGCAGGCATAATCTCCGCCAGATAGACAACCATTGCGCCATTGTAGCTGGCGTAAAGGAAGGAGAGCCAGAGCTCAGCCTCCACCAGATGGGCAAAGGTTGCCGATCCCACCAGCCAGTGCAGTACCGGCCAGGTGGTCAGGATCATCAGCAGCGTGAAGATAATCAGCAGCGGGCGACGACCAACCCGGTCTGACAGCGATCCCATGATCGGCAGCCAGATCAGATTAGAAAGGCCAACAAACAGCGTCACCAGAAAGCTCTGTTTGTCACTCATCATCAGCACGGTTTTACCGAAGGTGGGCGTGAACGCGGTAATCATGTAAAACATCACCGTGGTGGTAACCACCATCAGCATGCCAGCCAGCACCAGCGCCCAGTTACTCGCCAGCGAGCGCATAATCTGCTGCATAGTGGGATGCTGTTTACGCTGGCTGAAGGCTTCGGTCTCCTGCAGCATGCGGCGGATCCAGAACAGGAACGGCACAATCATGCAGCCGATAAAGAAAGGGATACGCCAGCCCCATTCGCTGACCGCCTCTTTCGCCATCACGTGGTTAAGCAGCAGACCAAGCAGCGCGGCAAAGATGACTGCAATCTGCTGGCTACCTGACTGCCAGCTGACAAAGAAGCCCTTGCGCCCTTCTGGCGCCACCTCTGCCAGATAAACCGAGACGCCGCCCAGCTCAACGCCCGCTGAGAAGCCCTGTAACAGGCGGCCCAGCAAAATCAAAATCGGCGCGGCAGCCCCCAGCGTGGCATATCCCGGCACCAGCGCGATGGTCAGCGTGCCAATTGCCATCAGGCCAAGCGTCAGCAGCAGCCCTTTGCGACGGCCGTGATGGTCGATATAGGCTCCCAGCACGATGGCCCCCAGCGGGCGCATCAGGAATCCTGCACCAAATGTCATCAGGGTTAACATTAGTGAGGCAAATGGGTTATCGCCCGGAAAGAAGGTTTTGGCAATGGCGGTGGCGTAATAACCAAACACCATAAAGTCATACATTTCCAGAAAGTTACCGCTGGTAACGCTGAATATGGTTCGGGCGCTGCCCTGGGGTTTTTGTAAAGATGAAGAGTGGCTCATAGTGGCTTCCTGCGTTTTTACTCCGTTTTAGCCTGCCTGAACCGCGATTAATGTGACTCAGCTCACCATTGCACTTTACAATCATGAAACCAAGAGTAACAAATAATTAACCTTGCAATCATGCAGCATTATTCACCGTTAGAAGCGTGAAGCCAGCCCGATATCGCTTTACTCCCCTCTGCCGCGTGCTCCGCCTCTGTTGTCTTTTACAACAGCCTGTAAATAAAAAAGGGCAGCCATCCGGCTGCCCTTTTCCACACGCAAAATCTTATTTCGCGGCGGTTTCCATCCCCATCAGGCCAATCTTCAGATAACCTGCGCCACGTAGCTTGTCCATGGCGCTCATCAGGGTTTCATAATCTACGGATTTATCCGCCTGGAAAAAGATGGTGGTCTCTTTATTGCCTTCGGTCTGGCTGTTCAGCACGCTGACCAGCGTCTCCGGCGTGACCTGCTCATTGCCGATATAGAGCTGCTTGTCAGCCTTGATCGACAAATAGACGGGCTTCTCCGGACGCGGTTGCGGTTGACTGGTCGAGGCAGGCAGATTAACGCGAACATCCACGGTCGCCAGCGGCGCAGCCACCATAAAGATGATCAGCAGAACCAGCATAACGTCGATAAACGGCGTGACGTTGATCTCGTGCATTTCGCCATCGCTTTCCAGGTCGTCGTTCAATCGCATTGCCATGAGGTTAACCTAAGCGTAATTTCTGAGCGGCCGGGCGGGTATCGACGCTTTTGGCGTTCACGTTGCCGAGATCAATATCACGGCTTTGCAGCAGCAAAATTTGCGCCGCCACGTCGCCAAGCGAGGCTTTATAGCCCGCGATCATGCGCGCAAAGACGTTGTAGATCACCACCGCCGGGATTGCCGCGATCAGACCGATAGCGGTGGCCAGCAGCGCTTCAGCAATGCCAGGCGCAACCACTGCAAGGTTGGTAGTCTGCGTTTGTGCAATGCCGATAAAGCTGTTCATGATGCCCCACACCGTACCGAACAGACCAATAAAAGGAGCAACAGAGCCGATAGTCGCCAGGAAGCCATTACCGCGACCCGCATGGCGGCTAAAGGCGGCCACGCGGCGCTCAAGGCGGAAGCTGGTGCGATCTTTAATACCGGCGGTATCTTCCACGCCGGCTGAAAGCTCAAGCTCATTTTGCGCATCATGAAGCAGTACGGCGCTGTGGCTGTGCTGGTCAAACTGGGTGGCGGCACGGGAGGCATCGCCCAGCGTGCGGGCTTCGCCCAGCGCCTGCTGCTCGCGCTTCAGCCGACGTTTTGCTGCGCTGAGCTCAGCAAACTTGCCAAAAAAGATCGCCCAGGTCACGACCGACGCCAGCAACAGGCCGATCATTACCACTTTTACCACGATATCAGCATGTTGATACATGCCCCAAACGGAGAGGTCCGTTTGCATCAAGTCACTGGCTACCACGCTGCGTCTCCAACTTCATATGCAGGAATAATGGATAAGCGCGAATAATAGCAAAAAACGGGCGAATTGATAGTGGTTCTCATTACTATTTACAAACCGAAACGTGCCGGGTCAGGGCTTTTAACGGTGGATTGGCGACAGTTTGCTGGCTTATTTCAGAAATGTGAACCACCGTATAAATTTATTAAAACATCGTTTCAAAATGTGACATTGTTCATTCAATCAGCATTGCTGCATTTTCAGCCAGCCGGTTTTGCCTATTCTGGCAACACGCGAGCCGCTTTCTTTGCCGCTGATGACCTGTGCCCTCCTCTACCTGCCTGGAGAAAAACAATGAGAATGAACAGATGGATCCTTGCTGTTTCTGTCGCTGCTGCGCTTGGCCTGAGCGCAACGTCTGCATCAGCCAAAGTGCTGAAAGTGGCGGAAGTGCAGCCCGCCGGCTATCCGACCGTCGTGGCATTACAGCATATGGGCGATAAGCTGAAACAGGCGACCAACGGGCGGCTGGAGATGAAAGTCTACGCGGGTGGCGTGCTGGGCGATGAGGATCAAACGTTGCAACAGGTGCAGCTGGGGGCGATCGATATGATTCGCGTGTCGCTGGCACCCGTCACCACCATCGCTCCTGAAACCAGCGTGTTGACACTGCCCTATATCTTCCGCGACGTGGATCATATGCATAAGGTGCTGGACGGTGAAGTGGGCAAACAGATTGTCGATAAATTTGATGCCGATGCCAACGCGCGCATGGTGTTCCTTGGCTGGACCGATGCAGGCGAGCGCAACATGATTACCAAAAATCCGCTTGGCAAACCCGAAGATTTGCAAGGCATGAAGATCCGCGTGCAGAACAGTGCCATTTCACTGGCGACGCTGAAAGCGATGGGTGCCAACCCGGTGGCGATGGGCGTCAGTGAGGTGTTCAGCGCTATGCAGACCGGCGTCGTTGACGGCACAGAAAACAATCCCCCTACCTTCGTCGCCCATAACTATCTGCCGGTGACAAAGTACTACACCCTTACCGGTCACTTTATTCAGCCGGAGATGATCCTCTTCTCCAGAGCCTCCTGGGCACGCCTGTCGCCTGAGGATCAGGCGCTGCTGAAAAAGCTGGGCAAAGAGGCGCAGGATGAGGAGCGCCAGCTCTGGGCCACCTATACCGAGCAGTCAGTGGAGAAGATGAAAGCGGGCGGCGTCACCTTTCAGCAGACCGACCGCGACTATTTTGTGAAGGCTACCCAGCCGGTGCGCGATCGGTTTGGCAGTAACTATCAGGATCTGATGACGCAGATCGCCGACGTTAAATAACTCCCCGCCGCGCGTCCTGCGCGGCGTTTTTCAGGTAACGCATATGACCCAATACTCTCGTCTGATGGATGGGCTCTATCTGCTGTGCATGGGCATTGCCGCCGTCGCGCTGCTGATCATGGTGACGGTCATCCCCATCGGCATTTTCGCCCGCTACGTACTGAACGGCGCACTCGCCTGGCCTGAGCCGATAGCGATTGTCTGCATGATTATTTTCACCTTTATTGGCGCGCCAGTCGGTTTCCGTGCTGGTACCCACATCTGCGTGTCAATGGTCACGGATCGCCTGTCGCCGACCAGACAGCGCCTGATGCTGCGCCTGTGCGATCTGCTGATGGTCATCACCTGTCTGTTAATTTTCCAGGCCAGCTACAGCCTGTGCGTGGCGATGTGGGTTCAGCCGCTCGCTTCGCTGCCCATGGTGACCTACGGCGAGATGTATCTGCCCATTCCGGCTGGCGCCTTGTTTACCCTGCTGTTTGTTATTGAGCGGCTGTTGAATGGCGATCAAAGCCAGCGGCCAGTAGTGATTTTAGGCGGGACACACTAAGGAGCGACCATGGATGCACTGATCTTAATTGGCAGCCTGATTGTGCTGCTGCTGGTAGGCTTTCCCGTCGCTTTTGCCGTGGGGCTAAGCGCCTTTATCGGCGCGTGGTGGATTGAGCTGCCGCTGGAAGCGGTCATTATTCAGATCACGAACGGGGTCAATAAGTTTTCCCTGCTCACTATCCCCTTCTTTATCCTCGCGGGGGCGATTATGGCAGAGGGGGGGATTGCGCGCCGCCTGGTTAACTTTGCCTATATCTTTGTTGGCTTTATCCGCGGTGGGCTGTCGCTGGTGAATATCGTCGCCTCAACCTTTTTCGGCGCGATTTCCGGCTCGTCGGTGGCGGATACCGCCTCGATCGGCTCGGTGATGATCCCGCAGATGGAGGAGAAAGGCTATCCGCGTGATTTCGCAGCGGCGGTGACGGCCAGCGGCTCGGTGCAGGCCGTGTTGACGCCGCCCAGTCATAACTCGGTGATTTACTCGCTGGCGACTGGCGGCGTGGTGACCATCTCCTCACTGTTCGTTGCCGGGATCTTTCCTGGCCTGCTGCTGGGACTCTGTCTGATGGTGATGTGCCTCGCTTTTGCGCGCAAGCGCGGCTACCCCAAAGGCGAGCGCATCCCGTTTCGCCTGGCGGTGAAAATCTTTTTTGATGCCTTCTGGGGCCTGTTCACCGTTGTCATTATTCTTGGCGGTATCCTCTCCGGCATTTTTACAGCCTCAGAATCCGCAGCCATTGCCTGTATCTGGGCGTTCTTTGTCACCATGTTTATCTACCGCGACTTCAAGTGGAGCCAGCTGCATATCCTGCTGTTTCGCACCATCAAAACGGTCACTATTGTGATGGTGTTGATCGCCTTCGCTTCGGGCTTTGGCGCGGTGATGACCTTTATGCAGCTGCCAACCCTTATCACTGACGCCTTTACCAGCCTGTCAGATAACAAGTACGTCATTCTGATGTGCATTAACCTGCTGCTGCTGATGATTGGCACACTCATGGATATGGCGCCGATCATCCTGATCCTGACGCCCGTGCTGCTGCCGGTCGCTACCGCGCTCGGTATCGATCCGGTGCACTTCGGCATGATTATGATGACTAACCTGGGGATTGGGCTCATTACGCCGCCGGTAGGCACGGTGCTGTTTGTCGCCAGTGCGGTCAGTAAACAGAAGATAGAACAGGTCGTGGGTGCGATGCTGCCGTTTTACGGGCTACTGTTTCTGGTACTGATGCTGATTACCTATGTTCCGGCCATTTCGCTCTGGCTGCCGCATATGATGGGCGTGATGTAGCAGACGGATAAAGGGGGCAGCCTGGCCGCTGCTCCCTTTGCCGCCAGGCTGAGGTTAACGGCGATCGCGCAAGAACGAACTCACGCGGTTAGCATGAGCAGCAGCATCAGAAGATGGCAGGCTATTGCCAGCAGCAGATCGTGGTCGCGGCTTAGTGAGTCATAACGCAGGCGTTTTCCTTACCTGGCGCCAGGAGACGGTGGCTGATCACGATCGGTCGAGGGGGATAAGTCTCCCTTAGCGTAAGGATCCATGAAGCGGAGCGCATATTTTATGCCCGCTCGCGCCGCTTCGGGCAGGTTCTGAATATCAGGATTGAGGTCAACCCTGGACGGGATTTCATGGTAACGTGAAGGTTTTGTGGTGAGCGGCAGGCAGACACGAATGACAACCAAAAAAATCGATACCACGTTAGTCAGTGCAGGACGCAGTAAACGTTATACCCAGGGCGCGGTCAACAGCGTCATTCAGCGCGCCTCTTCGCTGGTTTTTGACACCGTTGCCGATAAAAAACGCGCCACGGCAGGCCGGGCGAAAGGCGAACTTTTTTATGGCCGTCGCGGCACCCTCACCCATTTCGCCCTGCAAGATGCCATGACTGAACTGGAAGGCGGCGCGGGCTGCGTGCTCTATCCCTGCGGCGCGGCGGCCGTCGCTAACGCTATCCTCTCTTTTGTCGAGGCCGGCGACCATGTGCTGATGTGCGGCGCGGTCTATGAGCCGACGCAGGATTTCTGCACCAAAATTCTCAGCAAGCTGGGCGTCACGACCACCTTTTACGACCACACCCTCGGCAGCGAAATCAGCGCGCTGGTGCGCCCGGAAACCCGCGTGGTATTTCTGGAGTCCCCCGCCTCGATCACCATGGAAGTGCAGGATATCCCGGCAATCGTGGCAGCGGTGCGCGCCAGCGCGCCAGATGCGGTGATCATCATGGATAACACCTGGGCAGCGGGCCTGTTCTTTAACGCGCTGGCGCACGGTGTGGATATCTCCATCCAGGCCGGGACGAAATACCTTATTGGCCACAGCGACGCAATGATCGGTACGGCGGTGGCGAACGCGCGCTGCTGGGAGCAGCTGCGTGAAAACTCCTATCTGATGGGCCAGACGGTGGATGCGGACAGCGCCTACATGGCCAGCCGTGGCCTGCGCACGCTGGCTACGCGTCTGCGCCAGCATGAAGCGAGCGCATTACAGGTAGCAGAGTGGCTGGCGACGCGACCGGAAGTGGCACGCGTTAATCATCCGGCGCTGCCGCAGAGCAAAGGCCATGCGTTCTGGAAACGTGATTTCAGCGGCAGCAGCGGCCTGTTCTCTTTTGTGTTGCATGAAAAACTCAGCAGCGAAAAACTGGCGCAATACCTCGATCACTTCCACCATTTCAGCATGGCTTACTCATGGGGTGGCTATGAGTCGCTGATTCTGGCGAACCAGCCTGACGAGCTGGCGGCCATTCGTCCTGCGGGCGGCGTTGACTTCGACGGCACGCTGGTGCGTCTGCATATTGGTCTGGAACACGTTGACGATCTGACTGACGATTTAGCGGCAGGCTTTGCGCGCCTGGCCGAGTAAGAACATAAACAAAACCTAAACAGAACCTAACCACACAAAGGTGATCGGCCGTAGATCAAATCTGTTGGCCGGATTGCCGCTAAAATAGATTCCTTGTGACTCGATGGGACAGCAAATGGGTGTTTTACACGAGATTGTTCATGCGCTCTGGCATCAGGATTTTGCCGCGCTGGCCGATCCAAATGTGGTTTGGGTAGTCTACGGCGTGATGTTTCTGACGCTGTTTCTGGAAAACGGGCTGCTTCCCGCCTCTTTTCTGCCGGGCGACAGCTTGCTGCTGCTGGCAGGAGCGATGATCGCCAAAGGGGTGATGGATTTTGTGCCAACCATGGTGATCCTCACGACCGCAGCCAGCCTCGGCTGCTGGCTGAGCTATCTTCAGGGGCGCTGGCTCGGCAATACACGGCTGGTGAAAAGCTGGCTGATGCATCTGCCTGCGCAGTACCATCAGCGTGCATGGCAGCTGTTCAACCGCCACGGGCTGATGGCACTGCTGGTGGGCCGCTTTCTGGCGTTTGTGCGCACCATCCTGCCTACCATGGCGGGTATTTCCGGCCTGCAAAATGGCCGCTTCCAGCTGTTCAACTGGCTGAGCGGCCTGCTGTGGGTCGCGATTGTGGTGGCCTTTGGCTACGGCATCAGCCAGGTGCCTTTTATCAAGCGCCATGAAGATCAGGTAATGGCGATCCTGATGGTGCTGCCGGTTGTCCTGCTGTTTGTTGGCCTCGGCGGCAGCATTATCGTGATCTGGAAAAAACGGCGGCAAAAACAGGCCTGACGGACGTGCGTCAGGCCTGCGGTTCCGCAACGGTCTGGCGCACGCGGTTAATTTCCTCTCCCGGCGTCACGCCGAAATAACGCTTAAACTCCCGTGAAAACTGCGAGGGACTTTCATAGCCCACGCGTACCGCGGCCGCGCTGGCTTTCAGGCCGTCATGCAGCATTAACAGCCGCGCCTGATGCAACCGGTAGCGTTTCAGGTACTGCAACGGTGAAGTTTGCGTCACCGCTTTGAAGTTGTGATGAAATGCCGAGACACTCATATTCACCTCTGCCGCCAGCGCATCGACGCTGAGATTATCCGCGTAGTGCTTTTCGATACGGCGAAGCGCGCGTGAAATCTGGCTGAACTGGGTGTGGCGACTCACCAGCGACAGCAGCGCACCGCCTGTCGGCCCGGTCAGCACGTAATAGATAATCTCCCGCACGATCTGCGGACCCAGCACGCGTGCATCGCGCGGGTTCGTCATCACATCCAGCAGCCGTTCCGCAGCACACAGCATCGGCTCGTTCAGCCAGGCAGAGTGGATCCCCGACGTCTGCGGCTGCGGCTGAAAATCTTCATCGTCGCCAATCTCAATCAGCAGATCCTGTAACCCGGCCGTATCGACCGACAGGAACATTCCGGCAACCGGCTCCTCTGGCGACGCCCAGGTTTCACATTCCACCGGCAGCGGTACGGTGAGCATCAGGTATTTTGTCGCGTCATAGGTAAACACCGTGCTGCCGAGATAGCCGGTTTTGCTGCCCTGAAACAGAATAACGATACCAGGCTGATACATTATCGGCGTGCGCGGCTGATACTGGTTCACGTAGATCAGTTTGACATTTTCTACCGGGGTAAGCCGGTTGCGTCCATGCGTCATCAGGGTCACCACCTGGCTTGCCAGGCGGTGACATAAAGCTTCGTGCGCCATGCCGTTTTCTCGCAGGGTAAAGCACCCAGTCTGCCTGGCTGCTGCGAAATTCGCCACTGAAATGGAGAAACAGGCAAGACTTACGCAGGATCAGGCAGGGCATAACCGCGATTTGCCGCCCACAATAAAAACGGCATCGGGTTTGTTGACTAGACTTAACCTCTCTCGGGTTCACTGCAACTGAAAGGAGTACCTATGGCAGATCAACCGATTATCAAACTGCATGACGGAAATATGATGCCGCAGCTGGGGCTTGGCGTGTGGCAGGCGAGCAATGAAGACGCGCATCGTGCGGTACTGAAGGCGCTGGAGGTGGGCTATCGCTCCATCGATACTGCTGCGGCTTACAAAAACGAAGAGGCAATCGGCCAGGCGCTGCAAGATACCGACGTGCCGCGCGAAGATATTTTCGTCACCACCAAACTGTGGAATGACGATCAGCAAAACGTGCAGCAGGCGATGGAAACCAGCCTGAAAAAGTTACAGCTGGAGCAGGTCGATCTTTACCTGATGCACTGGCCTTGCCCGGAGAAAGATCACTACGTTGACGCCTGGAAAGCGATGATTGCGCTTCAGCAGCAGGGCCTGACAAAGAGCATCGGCGTCTGTAACTTCCATGAGGCGCATCTGAAACGTCTGCTGGATGAGACGGGCGTTTCCCCGGTAGTGAACCAGATTGAGCTGCACCCGATGCTGCAACAGCGCACGCTGCATGCATGGAACGCCATGCATCAGATCCAGACCGAGTCCTGGAGCCCGCTGGCGCAGGGCGGCGAAGGCGTGTTCGATCAGGAGATTATTCGCCAGCTGGCGAAGAAATATGGCAAAACCCCGGCGCAGATCGTGATTCGCTGGCACCTCGACAGCGGTCTGGTCGTGATCCCGAAATCGGTCACGCCTGAGCGTATTGAAGAGAACTTTGCGGTGTTCGATTTCCGTCTGGAAAAGCCGGAACTGAGCGAGATCGCGAAGCTGGATCGCGGTAATCGTCTGGGACCAGACCCCGAGACGTTTAACTAACGGTTACGCTGCAGCGCGCTGTCTTTGTGGGCAGCGCGCTGTCCATCAGGCGGTTGGCTGTACCAGCAGCTGCCCTGCCGTGCCAAGATCGGCCAGCTCCAGCGTCTGACTGTAATAAACAAAGGGAAAATGTTCAGACGAACTTTGCGGGAAGCTGACCAGCAGTTCGACTTCGCCATCTACCCACACTGTATCCTTCCAGCCGCGATCCTCGCCCATCGGCTGCGCGCCGTTGACGCTTTTCACCAGGAACATGACACCCTGAATATGGATGGCCTGTGGGCGATCGGCACGCATAATCCAGCGCTCAAAGGTGCCCTGCTGCACCGTCGTATCAATGCGGTTCATATCCCACTGTGCGCCGTTAATCCCCGGCATTCCTTCACCAATGCGGAACTCGCGGGTGCGCGTTGCCACGCCGTCAAGGATCTGATCTGCCAGCAGGCGCATAGGCAGGTTATCCGTCACTAACGGCAGCAGGCCAGTTGGACGCAGCGTCAGCACCAGCGTATTGGTGAGAATGGAAGATGGCTCAAACAAACCGCGCAGGCGATCCATAATCCCGGCCGCCGTGCCCGCGGTGATCGACACCTCATTGCCCTGCGACATATCGATCAGCACCTCACGGCGTTCGCCGGGGGCCAGGGAGAGCTGCTGCACCGCCACGGGCGCGGGCAAAAAGCCCTGATCGCTGGCGATAACGGTAAAAGGACGGTTATCGCTCAACACCATCTGGTAGCGGCGCGAATTAGAGGCGTTCAGCAGGCGCAGGCGCACCCAGCCGCGTGAGACCTCAACAAAAGGGCTCTGCACGCCGTTGACCAGCAGCACATCACCCAGAAAGCCGCCATCCTGCGGCGGGTTATAAGCGGGCGTGCCGAAGTTATCGAGTCGTTTGTCCTGAATAATCAGTGGGAAGTCGTCTACACCGTAGTGACGCGGCAGCGGCAGCTGCTTGCTGACCTCATCCTCAATCAGCCACATGCCCGCCAGCCCGTTATAAATGTGCGGCGCCATGCGGTTAGGTGTACTGGCGTGATACCAGCAGGTGGCGGCCGCCTGGCGGACAGGCAGCACGGGCGCCCAGTCAACGCCTGCAGACATCATGCGCGGAGCACCGCCCATCAGTGCGCCGGGCACCTGCAGACCACTGACGGTCATCGCCACCGGCTCATTGAGGCGGTTACTGTAGATGAGCTTAACATCATCGCCGCTGTAGACGCGCACCGTCGGGCCAAGATAGAGGCCATTAATGCCCCACACTGGCACCTTGTTATTGTCACCCCGAAAAGACCAGTGGCTGCGCATCAGCGTCAGGAACAGCGGCTGACCGCGACGTGATTCAATAAGCGGAGGCACCGGCAACGGCATGTCGCCGTTTGGGCCGGAGGCAGCGCGTGCCGCTGAAGGTAACACACCTGCGCCAAGCGCTGCGCCAGCAGAAAGCTGGATAAACTGTCGTCTGCTGAAAGACATAGAACGTCAAACCCTTTACGCGTGGCGCCTGCGCGCCAGCCAGTTGTTATTTTTGCTTTATTGCTGTGTTGCGTCGCGGCGGGCAGAAAGCGCGCCGCGTGCATCCTTGCGGGTTCCCGGCGAGACGCGGGCCGATCAGAGCTTACCGCTTTTTTCACGCGCCTCGACTTCGGCGTTGAGCGTCTCCAGTTTTTCCATCATCAGTTCGCGGCAGTGGGTCGCCAGCTTGCGCACTGACTGCGTGGTATAACCGCTGGTATCAACCGGCGGCAGCATCTCGACAATCACCAGCCCGTTCTTCAGGCGATTGAGATTGATTTTGCCGTGGGTGTTAGAGATCACGACTGGAATAATCGGTACGCCTGCAGCAACGGCGGCATGAAACGCGCCGGTTTTAAAAGGTAGCAGACCACGGCCACGGCTGCGCGTGCCCTCCGGAAACATCCAGAACGAAATGCGCTTCTTTTTAAACTGATCGATCAGCTGGCTGATGGTACCGTGCGCCTTGGTACGGTTGTCGCGATCAATCAGCAGGTTACCGGTCAGCCAGTAAAGCAGGCCAAAAAAGGGGATCCAGAGCAGACTTTTTTTGCCGACCGTGACCGTGGAGGGCTGCACAATATTGGCCGCCGTGATCATGTCATAGTTGTTCTGGTGGTTAGCAATATAGATAGCATTGCCATAGTTTTCCGCATCCGCCGGTTTACGCAGCTCTACCTTGACGCCAAATACCCACGAAAGCCGGCCAAACAGATGACCGAAAGTGGCAACGTGGCGCGGGTTACGTGGCGAGAACAGGCACCAGATGCAGCCGAAAACACAGACCAGAATCGAGTAGATCACCACAAAGATCGTGCGCAGTACTAGTAACATATATCCCTCATTATGGCGCAGCGGAAAAGATTATCCGCCGCGTGTCTCAGGCTTCACCGTCTTCGCTGACGGTACGCGCTGGTGCATCCAGCTCGACCTTGTCGATACGTTGCAAACCGCGCGGCAGCAGCGTGCCGCGACGTCCGCGGTCGGCGCGGAACTTCTGCAACTCTTCGCTGCGCAGAATCAGCTTACGCTTGCCAACGTAAAGCGTTACCGCGCTGCCCGGCGGCAGAATCAATAGCCATGCCAGCTTGTCATTGCCCGCCGCGGCCTCCGCAGACGGAATAGAGATAATTTTGTTGCCCTTGCCTTTCGACATCTGCGGCAGTTCGCCCACCGGGAACATCAGCATGCGACCCGCCTGGGTAATCGCCAGCAGCATGTCATCTTCATGATGCACCGCCATCGGCGTCATGACGCGCGCGTTTTCCGGCAGCGTCAGCAGCGCTTTACCGGCGCGGTTGCGCGATACCAGGTCGGCAAAGGTACAGATAAAGCCGTAGCCAGCATCAGAGGCCATCAGCAGTTTCTGCTCGTCCGCCTCCATCAGCACCTGCTCAACCACCGCTCCAGGCGGTGGGGTCAGTTTGCCCGTCAGCGGCTCGCCCTGACCGCGTGCAGACGGCAGCGAGGTGGGATCGAGCGTGTAGCTGCGACCGGTCGAGTCGATAAAGGCGACCGGCTGGTTGCTCTTGCCGCGCGCCGCAGCCAGATAGCTGTCGCCCGCTTTGTAGCTCAGCCCGGTGGGATCGATATCGTGGCCTTTGGCGCTGCGCACCCAGCCCATCTGCGACAGAACAATGGTGACCGGCTCGGACGGCACCAGCTCGTTCTCGCTCAGCGCTTTGGCCTCTTCGCGCTCGTGCAGCGGTGAGCGGCGATCGTCGCCGTAGGCAGTGGCATCGGCCTGAAGCTCTTTCTTCAGCAGGGTATTCATTTTGCGCTCAGAGGCAAGGATCGCCTGAATCTGATCGCGCTCTTTTTCCAGCTCACTCTGCTCGCCGCGGATCTTCATCTCTTCTAGCTTCGCCAGATGGCGCAGCTTCAGTTCAAGGATCGCTTCCGCCTGGGTTTCGCTGATGCCAAAGCGCGACATCAGCACCGGCTTAGGCTCATCCTCGCTGCGGATGATATGGATCACCTCATCAATATTGAGGAAGGCCACCAGCAAACCTTCAAGAATATGCAGGCGGCGCAGTACGCGCTCAAGGCGGTGGTTCAAGCGGCGCTTAACGGTATCGCGGCGGAACACCAGCCATTCCGACAGGATCTCCAGCAGGTTTTTCACCGCCGGGCGATTGTCCAGGCCAATCATATTGAGGTTAACGCGGTAGCTCTTTTCCAGATCGGTAGTGGCGAACAGATGGTGCATCACCTGGTCGAGATCCACACGGTTGGAGCGCGGCACGATCACCAGACGCGTCGGGTTTTCGTGATCGGACTCGTCGCGCAGATCTTCTACCATCGGCAGCTTTTTATTACGCATCTGCGCGGCAATCTGCTCCAGCACGCGTGCGCCAGAGACCTGATGCGGCAGCGCGGTAATCACCACCTCGCCATCCTCTTTTTTCCATACCGCACGCTGACGCACAGAGCCACGACCGGTCTGGTAGATTTTGCGGATCTCGTCGCGCGGCGTAATAATCTCCGCCTCGGTGGGATAATCGGGCCCCTGCACGATATCCAGCAGCGCGTCGAGGCTGGTGTTCGGCTTGTCGATCAGGGCGATCGCCGCCTGCGCCACTTCGCGCAGGTTATGCGGCGGAATATCCGTTGCCATACCAACCGCGATGCCGGTGGTGCCGTTCAGCAGGATATTTGGCAGGCGTGCAGGCAGCATCTTCGGCTCCTGCATGGTACCGTCAAAGTTCGGCACAAAGTCGACCGTGCCCTGCCCCAGCTCACCAAGCAGCACTTCTGCATATTTCGACAGGCGCGATTCGGTATATCGCATGGCGGCAAAGGATTTCGGATCGTCCGGCGCGCCCCAGTTACCCTGGCCATCTACCAGCGGATAACGGTAGGAGAAGGGCTGCGCCATGAGCACCATCGCTTCATAGCAGGCGCTGTCGCCGTGCGGATGGTATTTACCCAGCACATCACCCACCGTACGGGCTGATTTCTTGAATTTTGCGCTGGCGCTCAGGCCGAGTTCCGACATGGCATAGACGATACGGCGCTGTACCGGCTTAAGACCGTCGCCGATATAGGGCAAGGCGCGGTCCATAATCACGTACATGGAGTAGTTCAGGTACGCGTTTTCGGTAAATTTGTGCAGGGCAAGACGCTCTGCACCATCCTGCGTCAATTCACTCATTAAGCTTTTATCCTCACTTCGTGGCCCGCAATGGCGGATCACCCGGCGGTTATTTGGCGAGGATAGTACCTTAATCGTCGGAATTAGTCACAGGGGAAGCGCGGCGCAGCGTGCGATTATCGGGCATTGTACTCAGCGCGCGACGCCCATCCACTGCGTGGCGATACGCGCATATTCTCCGGTCGCGGTGGCGAGGTGTAGCCATTGATCGATATAGGCTTTCCAGCTCATATCGTCACGCGGGATCATGTAGGCTTTTTCACCGTACTGCAGCGGCGCTTGCGGGTTGAGCGCGCACAGCTGCGGGTAGTGCTGCTGCTGATAGAGCGCTTCAGAGGCGTCAGTGATCATCACATCGGCTTTGTTATCAACCAGCTGCTGAAAGATGGTGACGTTATCGTGGAACAGCGTCAGCGACGCCTGTGGCAGATGGCTATGCACAAAGGCTTCGTTGGTGCCGCCTGCCGGCTCAATCAGCCGCACGCCGGGCTGGTTAAGCTGTTCAACGGTCGCATATTTTGCTTTATCAGCACAGCGCACCAGCGGAATTTTGCCATCCACGCCGAGTGGCTGAGCAAACCAGGCTGTCTGCTGTCGTTTCAGCGTCACCGACACCCCGCCCAGCGCGATATCACACTGTTTCTCTTTAAAATCCTGCGTCAGGGTTTTCCAGGTGGTAGGCACCCAGCTGATCTTTGCGTCAAGGCTGGCGGCCAGCGACTGCGCCATGCTGATATCCAGCCCTTCATACTCTCCGTCCGGACGGAGATAGGTATAGGGCTTGTAGTCGCCCGTCGTGCAAACCCGCAGCGTTTTGCTGGCAAGAATGTGATCGAGTCGGGAGTCAGCCTGTGCCACGCCGCTGGCCAGCAGCAGCGCGCCGAAAAGGTATTTCTGCATTGGTGTCCTTCTGTATGGCGTAATGGGGGTAAGCGAAGTGTGTCATATGCGGCGCTATTATTGCTTGCAGCGCAAAAGTCTTGTGATCCGAATCGCATTTTTCTCCTCCTGCTGAGCGCGTAGAGTAGCGGCCTACAGACAAAACAACAGAGATACCCGAATGAGCAAAATCCTTATCATTGACGGCGGCAAAACCTTTGCCCACTCAAAAGGCGAACTGAATCACACGCTGACGGAGGTGGCTGCCAGCCAGCTGCGCGACTTAGGCCATGAGGTCAACGTCACCGTCGCCGACAGCGACTATGACATCGCAGAAGAAGTGCAAAAATATCTCGACAGCGACGTCGTGATTTATCAGATGCCGGGCTGGTGGATGGGTGAACCCTGGACCGTGAAACGCTATATCGACGAAATCTTTACCGAAGGCCATGGCAAGCTCTACGCCAGCGATGGTCGTTCGCGCGCTGATGCCAGCAAAAAATATGGCTCAGGCGGCCTGCTGCAGGGCAAAAAGTATATGTTGTCGCTCACCTGGAACGCGCCGCTGGAAGCCTTTACCGATCCTGACCAGTTCTTTGAAGGCGTTGGAGTGGATGGTCTCTACCTGCACTTTCATAAGGCAAACCAGTTCCTGGGGATGGACGCGCTGCCCACCTTTATCTGTAACGACGTGATCAAACAGCCGGACGTGCCGCGTGATATCGCGCGTTATCGGACTCATCTCAGCGAGATCTTTGCTTAACTTAAGGCGGGCCCGCAAATTGAGGAGAGGATAATGCTAACGGTAGTGGCTGAGATTTGTATTAAACCCGGACGTCGCAACGCGGTACTGGATGCGATCTCCTCGCTGATCCCTACGGTGCTGGCCGAAGAGGGCTGCCATCAGTATGACGCGCTGGTGGATCACCAGGCGCAGGTGCCGTGGAAGCATAATTCGCCTGACTCCATCTTTATGCTGGAACAGTGGGCGTCGCTGCGCCACCTGGAGCAGCATCAGCAGATGCCGCATATGGAAGCGCATCGCGAAAAAATTAAAGACGATGTGGTGGACGTCAAGATTCTGGTGCTGGAACCCACGGCCTGAGTCACTGCCCCATGTCAGGCCGCGTGCCGCAGGGCGCGCGGCTTTTTTCTGTCAGAACAATGCCTGTGAGGCGATCTCAGCGTGGAGAAAATCGAGAAAGCAGGTAATGCGCGCCGCCAGCTCTGCATTGCGATAGTAGACCGCGTGTACCGGTAGCCGGACATCCTGCGTTTGTTGCACCAGCACCTCTTTTAAGCGCCCGGTTGCCAGGTCCTGGTGGCTGACAAAGTCGGAAATGCGCGCAATCCCCTGTCCTGCCAGCGTTAGCTGACGGATGATTTCGCCACTGGAGGCGGAGAGAGTCGGCTGAATGCGCAGCATCTCCCCTTCACGCTGCCAGACAGGCCAGACGTTATGCATCTCCAGCTGGCTGAAACCGATCAGCTGATGCTGCGCCAGCGCTTCAACGCTCTGCGGTTCCCCATACTTTTGCAGATAGTCGGGGCTGGCGAGCAGCCGCACTTTACTGCTGCCGAGCATTCTGGCGCGCATGGTGGAATCGCGCAGTTCACCGATGCGAATCGCGATATCGGTCTGCTGCTCCAGCAGATCGATCACGATATCGTCGGTGTTAAGCTCCAGCTGAATAAGCGGATAACGCTGCCGAAACGCCCCAATTAGCGGCACGATCACGTGCTGCATAAAGGGTGCGGCGGCATTGATGCGCAGGCGGCCAGAGGGGGTTTCACGTCGCTGGGCGATCTGCTCTTCGGCCTGTTCCACAGAAGCCAGAATCTGCCGTGCGTGGGTAAGAAACAGCTGCCCCTCTTCGGTCAGGGCCAGACGCCGCGTGGTGCGGTGCAGCAGGGTACTGTTGAGTTTGGCTTCAAGGCGGCTCAGGGCGCGGCTCACGCCCGAGCTGGTTTGATCCAGCAGCTCCGCCGCCGCGGTAATTGAACCGCAGTCCGTTACCGCCACCAGCACGCGCAGCTCTTCCAGCGTGACTTTCATCATCTACTCCATTGCGCGGCTGGTACGCCAGCCGCAGCGCGATGATTACACTTCAATATCGGCCATATCGCCTTTTTCCTGCAGCCAGTTGCGGCGATCTTCCGAACGCTTCTTGGCCAGCAGCATATCCATCACGCGCAGGGTCTGCTCAACGTCGCTGTCATCTACCGTCAGCTGCACCAGACGACGCGTATTGGGATCCAGCGTGGTTTCGCGCAGCTGTAGCGGGTTCATCTCACCCAATCCTTTAAAGCGCTGCACGTTCGGCTTGCCCTTCTTGCGCTTCAGCTGCTCCAGCACGCCCTCTTTCTCATCTTCATCAAGCGCGTAATAGACCTCTTTGCCGAGATCGATACGGTAGAGCGGCGGCATCGCAACGTAGACATGGCCCCCTTTGACCAGCGAGCGGAAGTGCTTCACAAACAGGGCGCAGAGAAGTGTGGCGATGTGCAGGCCGTCGGAGTCCGCATCGGCAAGAATACAGATCTTGCCGTAGCGCAGCTGGGTGAGATCTTCGCTGTCGGGATCGATGCCGATCGCCACAGAGATATCGTGCACTTCCTGCGAGGCCAGCACTTCGTCAGACGACACCTCCCAGGTGTTCAGGATCTTGCCTTTCAGCGGCATGATCGCCTGGTATTCGCGATCGCGCGCCTGCTTGGCAGAACCGCCCGCGGAGTCCCCCTCGACCAAAAACAGCTCGGTTTTGTTCAGATCCTGTGCGGTACAGTCCGCCAGCTTGCCGGGCAGCGCCGGTCCACTGGTCAGCTTCTTACGCACGACTTTCTTTGCCGCACGCATACGGCGCTGCGCGCTGGAGATCGCCAGCTCCGCCAGCTGCTCCGCCGCCTGCACGTTCTGATTGAGCCACAGGCTGAAGGCGTCTTTTACCACCGCCGAGACAAAAGCCGCGCACTGGCGCGATGACAGACGCTCTTTGGTCTGCCCGGCGAACTGCGGATCCTGCATCTTCACCGACAGCACGTAAGCACAGCAATCCCAGATATCTTCCGCTGACAGCTTCACGCCGCGCGGCAGGATATTGCGGTATTCACAGAACTCACGCATTGCATCCAGCAGCCCCTGACGCAGGCCGTTAACGTGCGTACCGCCCTGCATCGTCGGGATCAGGTTGACGTAACTTTCAGTCAGCAGCTCGCCGCCTTCCGGCAGCCACAGCAGCGCCCAGTCTACCGCTTCCGTGTCGCCAGCGAAGCTGCCCACAAAAGGGTGTTCCGGCAGCGTGGGCAGGCCGTTCACCGCCTCGCAGAGATAGTCGGTCAGACCATCTTCATAGCACCAGCGCTGTTCGGTATTGTTGACCTTGTCCTTAAAGACAATTTCCACCCCAGGGCAGAGCACTGCTTTGGCTTTCAGCAGATGGGTCAGGCGCGATACCGAGAAGCGCGGGCTGTCAAAGAAGCTTTCGTCTGGCCAGAAGTGAACGCTGGTGCCGGTGTTGCGTTTCGCCACCGTACCGGTTTTGGTCAGCTCCTGCACCTTTTCGCCATGCTCAAAAGCGATATCATAAACTTCACCGTTGCGGCGTACCGTAACTTCAACGCGCTTCGACAGGGCGTTGACCACTGAGATGCCGACGCCGTGCAGACCGCCTGAGAACTGGTAGTTTTTGCTGGAGAACTTGCCGCCCGCATGCAGGCGACAGAGGATCAGCTCAACGGCAGGCACGCCCTCTTCCGGATGGATATCCACTGGCATACCGCGGCCGTCGTCGATTACCTCCAGCGACTGATCGGCATGAAGGATGACTTCTACCCGTTTTGCATGGCCCGCCAGCGCCTCATCGACGCTGTTATCAATGACTTCCTGGCCCAGATGGTTAGGGCGCGTGGTGTCGGTGTACATACCGGGACGACGACGCACCGGCTCAAGGCCGGTCAGAACCTCAATAGCATCCGCGTTATAGCTTGATTGACTCATGATAAATTTCTAATCAGAAGCGTGAAATTAGGTGCAATTTCCGCAGGTTAGTCGTGATTCAGACCCAGAAAGTCCAGAATCTGCGGGAAATGGCGTTCGAATCCAGTAAACGCATGATTGCCGCCCTGCTCCACCGTCTGTCGGCACGCACTGTAGTAGTCGAGCGCCTGGCGGTAGTCGAGCACTTCGTCGCCGGTTTGTTGCAGCAACCAGATCAAATCAGGCGCTTCCAGCGGCTCAATCTGCATGACTTTCAGATCGTAAATGTGGCGAGACTCTAACACATATTGCTGGCCCGTGTAGGGATTCTGGTTCACCCCCAGGTAATCCGCCAGCAGCTCAAACGGGCGCACTGCCGGATTAACCACCACGGCAGGCAGCATAAAACACTGGGAGAGCCAGGTGGCTAAATAGCCGCCCAGCGAGGAGCCTACCAGCCCCAGCGGCTGACCGCTCAGGTCCATCACTTTCTCTTCCAGCAGCGCGGCGGCATCGGCAGGAAAAGCGGGCAGTTGGGGCACGACCACGTCAATGTGGGGATGCGTGGCCGCCATCCACTGCTGCAGCTGGGCGGCCTTCGCCGATTGCGGCGAGCTGTTGAAGCCGTGCAGATAAAGCAGCGCCGCCATGCGTCAGTATCCGTCCGATTCCAGATCCGGCCGAAACGCATCGGTTTGTAGCCGGTTGACTTCCGTATCGATCGATCCGTCGGGGTAGAGAGTGAACCAGCGCCAGCCTGGCGCAACGGTATCAATAGTAAAGCTGGTACAGTGTGGTTTGAACTGCACGCAGGTGGAAGGCGTCGCCAGCACGCGGCGATGATGCCAGCTGAGATCGAGCTCCTGATGAATATGGCCACATACCAGCGTGCGCGCTAACGGGTAAGGTTGCAGCACCGCATCCAGCTGATGGGCGTTGCGCAGGCTGTGCTGATCGAGCCAGGTACAGCCGCTGGCCAAAGGATGATGATGCAGCACCACCAGCGTGTGGCGCTGTGGATAGATCGCCAGCGTCTTCTCTAACCACTCCAGCTGGTAGTCGCTCAGCATGCCGTGTGGCACGCCAAATACCTGGCTGTCGAGCATCACCAGCTGCCAGTGCTCACCGAGCAGGACATGCTTTTGCTCAGCAATCGCCGCTTCAGCCAGGGTATTCACCATCGCGGGCTGAAAATCGTGATTGCCCGGCAGCCAGACGCAGGGTTTAGGCAGGCGAGCAATGCCCTCAGCAAAGTGCTGATAGGCTTCAACAGAGTGATCCTGTGCGAGATCGCCCGTGGCGATGATCAAATCAAACTCGCGCTGCTGCGCCACGATGGCCTTCAGCACGGCGCTATAGCTCGCCCAGGTGTTCACGCCCAGCAGCGATTCGTTTTTTCCAGCGAAAAGGTGGGTGTCCGTGATTTGCAAAATCCTGATCCCGGCCCCGTTCGCCGCAGGAAGTGTTAGCAGGCTATCCAAAGCGTTTCCTTCGTCTCCACGCCGAATAATGCATTATCTGTGCAGTCAGCAGACCGGCACTGCCATTGCACCCTGCGCCAGGCAGTAGCGTAACCAGTCTGCGAGAAACTGGTTGATCTGATGTTTCTCGTCGCGCTGATGCAGTTTTTTATTAGGATAATCATAGCGCGCTTTAAAGCGATAGATCTGCTGTGTTGAACACACTTCAGCGACCATAGCGTCATGATATAACCGCACCGACATAGAAGGCAGGCTCCAGTAACTGACGGCCGGCGCTGTCTGGCGGATTTCCACCAGCGTGGTATAGCGCGTGGACTCTTCAATGGTCAACTGATAGCGAGCGCCTTTAACCTGATAGACCACCGACGCGCCTGCTTCATCGCTGCGCGGCAGCAGACGACGCAACTGGGCGAAATTGGTTTCGCAGAGCCGCATCATTTCGGGGAAATCAGGGGTATAGCGCTGTTTCATTTTAGCTTCCACTCGTCTCGTAGTTTTTCATGGTGCAACGCCAGCCATTGCAGGGCGATGACGGACGCCGCGTTATCGATAATCCCCTCTTCCACCCAGCGGTAAGCCTGTTCGCGACTCACCACATGCACAAGAATATCCTCATTCTCTTCCTCCAGGCCGTGGCATCCTTTTGCCAGGCTGGCATCCACTTCTCCCACCAGGATCGACAAGCGCTCGCTGGTGCCGCCAGGACTGGCGAGATAGTTTAACACGGGTTTAACGCGCCCGACGGTTAAGCCTGCTTCTTCTACGGCTTCACGACGCACCACCTCTTCGGCGCTCTCATTGGGCTCGATAATGCCCGCAACCATTTCAAGTAGCCACGGGGTCTTGCTGACGTCAAAGGCAGGAATACGGATCTGTTCGATCAATACCACTTCGTCACGTAAGGGATCATAGGGTAGCAGTACGGCAGCGTGTCCGCGCTCGAAAACTTCGCGCACCACTTCGTTGCTCATTTCGCCATCAAAACGACGGTGACGAAACCGATAGCGCACGATGGAAAAAAAACCTTTCCACGCGGTTTCGCGTGCAATAATTTCTACATCGTTTTTTGTAAAAGTCACAGGGGATTTCTTTTCGCCGCTCATCGTCGGGCTCCTTATGCAGATTGGGACAGAGCGGTAAAAAGCCAACCCTTAGGCTCCATCCGAGTGGTTCTTTCTGAATTATTTACGTAAATTAGAGGGAGAAGGCACGTTCAGCCAACTTATCTCACAGTCGCACTCTGCTAGAATCTGCGATTATTTTTTGGCTTATCCGGCAGCGCTACTCCTGTAATTTGCTGCAACAAAAGGAATGCAAATGAAAAAACTGCTCCCAATTCTTATTGGGCTGAGCCTGGGCGGTTTCAGCCTCATTAGTCAGGCAGAAGACCTGTTGCAGGTCTATCAACAAGCCCGCGTGAGTAACCCGGATTTACGTAGCTCTGCCGCCACCCGCGATGCCGCATTTGAAAAGATCAATGAAGCGCGCAGTCCTTTGTTGCCTCAGTTAGGTTTAGGCGCGGATTACACCTATAGCAATGGCTATCGCGACAGCAGCGGCCTTCATTCCAACACGACCAGCGGCTCGCTGCAATTAACCCAGACCATTTTCGACATGTCAAAATGGCGCAACCTGACGCTGCAGGAAAAAACCGCAGGCATTCAGGATGTCACCTATCAGGTGGCTCAGCAGGACCTTATCCTGAATACCGCAACCGCCTATTTCAATGTTTTAAAGGCGATTGATACCCTTTCTTTCACAGAAGCGCAAAAACAGTCTATCTATCGGGAACTGGATCAGACGACACAGCGCTTTAATGTGGGCCTGGTTGCCATCACCGACGTGCAAAACGCCCGCGCCCAGTACGACAGCGTACTGGCGAATGAAGTCACCGCACGCAATAACCTCGATAATACAGTTGAAACGCTGCGCCAGATTACCGGCAATGACTACCTTGCGCTGGCCTCACTGAACATCGATCGTTTTAAAACCAGCCGCCCGGAACCGGTCAGTGCGCTGCTGAAGCAGGCTGAAAGCCGCAACCTGAACCTGCTCTCCGCTCGCCTGAATCAGGATCTGGCACGTGAGCAGATCCGCTATGCTGAGAGCGGCCATATGCCGACGCTGGATCTGACCGCCTCTACCGGCCTCTCTAACAGCAAATATGGCGGCAGCCGCGCCAATCAGAGCGCAGGCAGTACCGACTCTATTACCGGTACCAACCAGGTTGGCCTGAGCTTCTCGCTGCCGCTCTACAGCGGTGGTTCGGTAACATCACAGGTGAAACAGGCGCAGTTTAACTACGTCAGCGCCAGTGAGCAGCTGGAGAGCGCACACCGTTCAGCAGTGCAGACCGTACGTTCCTCTTACAATAATGTGAACGCCTCAGTCAGCAGCATTGATGCTTACAAGCAGGCCGTCGTTTCCGCCCAGAGTTCACTGGACGCTATGGAAGCAGGCTATCAGGTGGGTACGCGTACCATTGTTGACGTGCTGGATGCGACCACCACGCTCTACAACGCCAGACAGCAGCTTTCCGACGCACGCTATAGCTACCTGATTAACCAGCTGAATATCAAATATGCGCTGGGTACGCTGAACGAGCAGGATCTGCAACAGCTCAACAGCCAACTCGGCAAAGAGATCTCCACTTCGCCGGAATCCGTCGCGCCGGAAAATCCGCAGCAGACGGCCATCGTTGATAACGGTCCGTCAGCTCAGCCCGCGCCTGTGGCTGCGCGCCCTGCCGCCCAGCGCAGCAGCGGTAATCCGTTCCGCAACTAATCACTTACGGGCCGCTTTGCGGCCCGTCTCTCTGTTAAACGTATAACAACGTAAATATCCTTTCCCTGTCAGGCCCTCAGCTTCATTTTCCACCAGCGATCCCCTATCCTGAGCATCACCTTTGGGCACAGGATGAATAATATGAAACGGACAAAAAATATTCGCCATGCCGCTTTTCGTAAAAGCTGGCAGGCACGCCATCTGACGCCGGTTGCACTGGCCATCGCTGCGGTATTTACCCTGGCAGGCTGCGAACAGAGCGATGAAACGGTTTCGATGTATCAGAATGCGGATGACTGCAGCAAGGCCAATCCAGGCCAGAGTGCGCAGTGCACCACGGCCTATAACAATGCTCTGAAAGAAGCGGAACGCACCGCACCGAAGTACGCAACGCGGGAAGACTGCGTGGCGGAATTCGGAGAAAATCAGTGCCAGCAGACACCTGCCCAGGCGGGCGTCGGCACCACGCAAAATGCAGAGGCGCAGCAGAGCGGCAGCTTCTGGATGCCGCTGATGGCTGGCTACATGATGGGACGCATGATGGGCGGCGGCGCGGGCTTTGCGCAGCAGCCGCTCTTCTCGCCGCGCACGCCAAACAGTCCGGCAAACGGTCAGTTTGTTGATGCCTCCGGTAAAAACTACGGCAGCGCCACCTCGGGCCGCACCGTGAGCGTACCGAAAACGGCACTGGCACCTAAACCCGCCACGACCTCTACCATTACGCGCGGCGGCTTTGGTGAAACGGTAGCGAAGCAGAACAGCATGGCGCGTAGCAGTGCGACCGGCACCTCCAGCCGTTCGCTGGGGGGCTAACGCCGTTATGCAACGCATTGCGATAAATGAGCGTCCCGACTGGCGCGAAAAAGCCACGGAGTATGGCTTCCGTTTTCACACCATGCACGGCGAGCCGTACTGGTGCGAGGATGCCTACTACCAGTTCAACCTGGCGCAAATTGAAAAGCTGGAATCGGTCACTGCCGAGCTGCATCAGATGTGCCTGCAGGTGGTTGAGAAAGTTGTCGGCAGTGAAGCGCTGCTGACCAAATTCCGTATTCCAAAGCATACCTGGGATTTTGTGCGCGACTCATGGAAGCTGCGTCAGCCGTCGCTCTACTCGCGCCTCGATCTCGCCTGGGACGGCCAGGGTGATGCAAAGCTGCTGGAGAATAATGCGGATACGCCGACCTCACTGTATGAAGCGGCTTTTTTTCAGTGGATCTGGCTGGAAGATCAGCTCAATGCTGGCCAGCTGCCGCAGGGCAGCGATCAGTTCAACAGTTTACAGGAGAAGCTGATCGAGCGTTTCGCCACGCTGCATCAGCAGCACGGTTTCCAGTGGCTGCACTTTGCCTGCTGCCGCGATACGGAAGAAGATCGCGGCACGGTGCAGTACCTTCAGGACTGTGCCACGGAAGCGGGTCTGCCGAGCGAGTTTCTCTATATCGACGAAATAGGTCTGGGCGACAAAGGTCAGTTCACGGATGTACACGATCAGGTGATCAGTAACCTGTTCAAGCTCTATCCGTGGGAGTTTATGCTGCGCGAGATCTTCTCGACCAAGCTGGCTGATGCTGGCGTGCGCTGGCTGGAACCGGCGTGGAAAAGCATTATTTCCAATAAGGCGCTGCTGCCCATGCTGTGGCAAATGTTTCCCAACCACCCGAATCTGCTTCCCGCCTATTTCGCCGAAGACAACGTGCCTCACATGGACAAATATGTGGTAAAGCCGCTCTTCTCCCGCGAGGGGGCCAACATCCGCATCGTGGAGAATGGTCAGGAGATTGCACGCGTCGATGGGCCTTATGGCGAAGAAGGAATGATTGTGCAGCAGTTTCATCCGCTGCCGAAGTTTGGCGACAGCTATACGCTGATCGGCAGCTGGCTGATTGACGATCAGCCAGCGGGCATTGGCCTGCGCGAAGATCGCGATCTGATCACGCAGGATCTTTCACGCTTCTATCCACACGCCTTTATCGGGTAAAGAGAGCGGGCCGTACTGGCCCGCTTCTGGCTTAGCCTGCCTGCACCGACAGCATGCTGATAGCACCCATTTCAATGCCGTCTATCGGCACCGTTACGGCTTCGTCAGCCTGACGTGCCCCCAGCACATAGAGCAGCGGCAAAAAGTGTTCTGGCGTCGGGTTCGACTCTTTTGCATCTGGATGCTGCATAAAGTTCACCAGCGGATGCGTGGCGGCCTCACCCTGATAGTCGAGGTTATCCCGCACAAACTGATTGAAGTTGAGCGCCCAGGGCCAGGCGCTGGTGCTCTCATCCCAGCTGACCTTACGCAGATTGTGTACCACGTTGCCGCTGGCGACGATCATTACGCCGTTGTCGCGCAGCGCGGCCAGCTTTTTTCCCTGCTCAAAATGCCAGGCGGGCGGCTGCGTCGCATCAACGCTGAGCTGAACCACCGGGATATCGGCTTCAGGGTACATTTTAATCAGCACGCCCCAGGAGCCGTGGTCGAATCCCCACTCGCGATCGAAACGCACCGCAACCGGATCGAGCGCCCCGGCAATCTGCTGTGCCAGCTCAGGCGAGCCTGGTGCGGGATAGCGCGTGTCGAACAGCGCCTGAGGAAAGCCACCAAAATCGTGGATGGTTCGCGGCTCCTCCATTGCCGTTACCGCCGTCCCCCGGGTGTACCAGTGTGCCGAAATGGCAACAATGGCGCGCGGACGCGGCAGCGTCTCCCCGGCCTTACGCCAGGCACGGGTATAGCGGTTCTCCTGTAGCACATTCATTGGGCTGCCGTGGCCCAAAAAAAGTGCAGGCATACGTGGTTGCATTGCTCATCCTCACTCTATTTCTGATGGCCTCACGATACGCCCTTTACTGACTCGCTGAACGCGCATAAGCATGATGAAGATTATCAGTAGATTTGAACAACTTTTGTCCGACACTTCTTTACCAAAAATAACTCGACGTTTCGTAGGGTTATCGCTAATTTTATGCGAATGATAATCATTAAGGAGAGTGCCATGTCGGTTCCTCTGCTGCTTACCGTCCTGGCGGGTGCGGCCACGTTTATCGGTGCGATCTTCGGCGTGCTGGGGCAGAAGCCCTCTGACCGGTTACTGGCCTTTGCTCTGGGTTTTGCGGCGGGTATCATGCTGCTAATCTCGTTGATGGAGATGCTGCCGACCGCGCTGCGTACCGAAGGGATCTCCCCTCTGCTCGGCTACGGCATGTTTATGCTGGGCCTGCTGGGCTATTTCGCACTGGACCGTCTGCTGCCCCATCAGCATCCTCAGGATTTAATGACGGCGCAGCGTCATCCTGCCAAACTGCGCCGCACGGCGATCCTGCTGACGCTGGGGATCAGCCTGCATAACTTTCCCGAAGGTATTGCCACTTTTGTGACCGCCAGCAGCGATATGGAGCTGGGGCTGGGCATTGCGCTGGCGGTTGCCATCCACAATATACCTGAAGGACTGGCAGTGGCGGGGCCAATGTATGCTGCTACTGGCTCAAAGCGAAAAGCGCTGTTCTGGGCCTGTGTCTCCGGCATGGCGGAGATCCTCGGCGGCCTGCTGGCCTTTATGCTGCTGGGCCCAATGATGTCGCCCGTGGTGATTGCCGCGGTAATGGCTGCGGTAGCGGGTATTATGGTGGCGTTGTCGGTTGATGAGCTTATGCCGCTGGCGCGGGAAATCGATCCGCATAATAATCCAAGCTACGGCGTGCTGTGCGGCATGACGGTCATGGGGGCAAGCCTCGCGCTGCTGCAAATCAGCGATATCGGCTGACGCTGCAGCCAACATGCAAAACGGGCCGATAGTCGGCCCGTTTCTTTTTGCCCGCTGCTCAGCTTAGCTGGCGTGACGCGTTTCGCGTTCGCGGCGGTACGCCACCAGATCTTCGATGGTGACAACCGGCATGTTATTCGCTTTAGCAAACACAATGGCTTCCGGCGCGTGCGCCATGCTGCCGTCATCGTTGGTCAGTTCACACAGCACGCCTGCTGGCTTAAAGCCCGCCAGCGTCACCAGATCGATAGTGGCTTCGGTATGGCCGCCGCGCGTCAGAACGCCCCCATCGCGCGCGCGCAGTGGGAAAACGTGGCCGGGACGGTTGAGATCGCCCGGCCTGGCATCATCGGCAATTGCGGCGCGAATGGTGGTGATACGATCCTGAGCGGAGACGCCGGTCGTTACGCCTTCGGCAGCTTCAATGGTAACGGTGAAACCGGTGCCGTATGAACTGGTGTTGTTCTCCACCATCATTGGCAGTTCAAGCTGCTGACGGCGCTCTTCGGTCAGGCAAAGACACACAATACCGCTGCCGTGGCGGATGGTCAGCGCCATCTGCTCAACGGTCATGGTTTCCGCAGCGAAAATCATATCGCCTTCGTTTTCGCGGTTTTCGTCGTCAAGCACCATCACGCCACGTCCTTCACGGAGCGCTGCGATTGCACGTTCTACACGCTGTTCCGGCGTGCCAAATTCAGAAAGAAGCGTCTGATTCATGGTAATAAAAACCTTATAAAAATAGATGAGTTACCAGAATCAGGGCGAGCTTAGGAGTGATGTCGTAAGACATGGCAATAACATGAAGCGGGTGCAGCCCGGCTGAAGTCGTTACCCTCTCCCATCCGGACTTTAACCGTCGGCCCCGGAATTACACCGGATCTGCTGACCTTCCCGTAACCGGGAAGCGCTCGCGGGCTTTCAGCGCAGGCTGATTTACCGCCGGTGGGGAATTTCGCCCCGCCCTGAGAATAAGCAAAATTACTATAGCGCCAATCCACAGGTCGGGCAATCGACAAAAACGCAAATGCTTTTGCATTTACTGCCATGTCGATTTCGGGTTTAACCTTTTCGTTTCAGGCATTACACTTAATCACTATCAGGACCCAACCCCTGCTGTTACCAGCAACAAGAGACCAGGAAATCATCATGATCGACACGAAAAAAATTGAACAACTTGCGCGTCAGGTGCACGAAGCGATGCCAAAAGGGATCCGTGAGTTTGGCGACGATGTCGAAAAGAAAATTCGCCAGGTTCTGCAGGCGCAGCTGACGCGTATGGATCTGGTTAATCGTGAAGAGTTTGATGTGCAGACACAGGTTCTGCTGCGCACGCGTGAGAAGCTGGCTGCGCTTGAGCAGCGCCTTGCGCAGCTGGAGAGTCAGCAGCCCTCAGCGCCCGCTCCGGCAGTGGTCACGCCCGATCCGGCAGTTAAAATCGATACGCCGCAATAAGCTTTTATATGGCGGGCGCGACGCGCCCGCCTCTCTTGCTACTCGCCGCGAATAGTTTTGATGATATTGGTGGTCGAAATACCGTCTTCGAAGTTAAGCACCCGCACGTCACCGCCGTTTGCCCACACCTCTTTACTGCCAGCAATATCCTCAGGTTTGTAGTCACCGCCCTTCACCAGCAGATCGGGCAGAACGCCAGCGATCAGGCGCTGCGGCGTATCCTCTTCAAAGGCCACGACCCAGTCTACCGCCTCCAGCGCACCTAATACGATCATACGGTTCACCAGCGGGTTGACCGGACGGCTGTCACCTTTCAGACGCTTTGTCGAGGCATCGCTGTTAACCGCTACGATCAGGCGATCGCCCAGCTTGCGCGCATTGGCAAGGTACGAAACGTGGCCGGCATGCAGAATGTCGAACACGCCGTTAGTCATCACCACTTTCTCGCCGCGCTTGCGCGCCTGCTCTACCGCAATTTTAAGCTGTGCCTCATTCATGATGCCAAAGCCCTCTTCCGGGCGGGCGTGAATGGCGTTCTCCAGCTCAACAGGGCTCACCGTGGAGGTGCCCAGCTTGCCGACGACCACGCCCGCTGCAGCATTCGCCATAAAGCATGCCTCTTCGAGCGAATCGCCCGCTGCCAGCGTTGCCGCCAGCACGCCGATTACCGTGTCACCTGCACCGGTTACGTCAAACACTTCCTGTGCCTGGGTAGGCAGATGCAGTGGTGCCTTACCCGGCTGTAGCAGCGTCATGCCGTTTTCAGAACGCGTCACCAGCAGCGCGGAGAGTTCATAATCTGCCACCAGCTGCATACCGCGGCTGACAATCTCATCTTCATTTTTGCATTTGCCAACAACGGCTTCGAACTCCGACAGATTTGGCGTCAGCAGCGTCGCACCGCGATAGCGTTCAAAATCTGTGCCTTTGGGATCGATCAGCACCGGCACCTTTGCCTCGCGCGCCAGACGGATCATCGCCTGAACGCTGGAGAGTGCGCCTTTAGCGTAGTCAGAAAGCACCAGCGCACCGGCGGCAGCCAGCGACTGGCGCAGGCGCTGGTGGATCGGTTCAGGATCAACCTGCTCAAATCCCTCTTCAAAATCGAGCCGGATCAGCTGCTGGTTGCGCGACAGGATGCGCAGTTTGGTAATGGTGGGATGCGTTTTAACCGCTACAAAGTCACAGTGAACGTTAACATTGCTCAGCGTTTCGCTCAGCACGCGCGCCGCATCATCTTCACCGGTCAGACCGATCAGTCGCGAAGACGCGCCCAGCGCTGCAATGTTCATTGCCACGTTTGCCGCGCCGCCCGGACGCTCTTCGATGGTATCCACTTTGACCACCGGTACCGGCGCTTCAGGAGAGATACGGCTGGTTGGGCCATACCAGTAGCGATCCAACATCACGTCGCCTACGACCAGCACCGAAGCACGGTCAAACGCGGGCAAAGTAACTTTCATTCCAGACACTCCAGACTGCTAGTAAAAATAGTGCGCGGATGATAGCACAGATGCGATCTGCGCTATCAACCGACGCTTAAGGTGATAGCGGCGACGCCAGCCAACGCTGCCAGCTTGCGACAACGGTTTGCCGTTCAGCGGCGAAGGCTTCGGGCTCGACGTGGCCGGGCAACTCCTGCAACGCCAGATGATGCAGCGCGTCGCGCAGCGTGACATAGGCATGGGTCAGCGCCTGCGCTTCTGACTCTGGCATTTTGTCATAGCGCGCTGCCAGCTCGAAAATGCGGACATTATCAGACCAGCGCGTCAGTTCAGGCTGCTCCGCGGCGTAGCCCAGGACAAGATATTGCGCGATGAATTCAATGTCAGTAATGCCGCCCTCATCGGTTTTTATCTCCCAGCGTCCTTTATGTTTGTTGCTGAGATGGGCGCGCATTTTTTCGCGCATTTCGCGCACCTCTTTTTGCAGCCCCCTGGGGTCGCGCGGCAGGCAGAGGATTGCGCGCCGGATGGTATTAAAGCGTGCGGCCAGTAGATCGTCACCAAATACCACGCGGGCGCGCACCAGCGCCTGATGCTCCCATGTCCAGGCTTCATGGCGCTGATAATCGTCAAAGGCGTCAAACGTGCTGACCAGCATACCTGCCGCGCCGGAGGGCCGTAGTCGCGCATCGACCTCATAGAGGATGCCCGAAGCAGTGCGCGTGCTGAAAAGATGCATAATGCGCTGCGCCAGGCGCAGATAGAACTGGCGGCCGTCAATGCTGCGCTCTCCGTCCGTCACCGCGTCTGCCGGGCAGTCGTGCAGGAATACCAGATCGAGATCGGAGCTGTAACCCAGCTCCCATCCTCCCAGCTTGCCGTAGCCCAGTACGGCAAAACCGCGCTGGTGCTCACTATTCAGATGGGATGGCCGCCCGTAGCGCTGCACCATCATCTGCCATGCCTGCTGCACCACCGATTCAATAATCGCCTCTGCCAGCCAGGTTAAGTGATCGCTCACTTTCATCACTGGAAGCGTACCGGCAATATCCGCCGCCGCAATACGCAGCAGCTGCGCCTGTTTAAACTGACGCACCGCCTCAAGCTGTTGCTCTTCATCATCAACGGGAATACGCATCAGATACTGACGCAGCTCGTCGCGGTAGGCGTCAGTGGCGGTGGGCTGGTAGAGCGTCGCAGGATCAAGCAGCTCATCCAGCAGCAGCGGATAACGCGCCAGCTGGCTGGCGATCATCGGCGATGCGGCGCACAGGCGGATCAGATGTCGTAGCGCGCCGTGATATTCGGTAAGCAGTTCAAGATAGGTGCTGCGAGTCAGTATACCGAGCAGCAACGGCACCAGGCGGCTAAAGGTCACTGCGGCATCGTCGCGCGGACACACCTCGCTCAGCAGGCGCGGCATCAGCTGGTCAATCGCCAGCCGTCCGCGCGGACCAATGGTGCGGCGGTTGATATCCAGGCGGAAATCTTCCAGTGCACGGTGCAGGGCCTGGCGCTGGTCGCTACTCAGCTGCGGTACCAGAGGCGCCAGCTCTGCATCCTCCAGCGAATCCTGCCACATGCTGCTGAACTCCTGTAGCTCCGGCTGATCGCTGATTTCGGGAATATCCTCGCCAATCAGCTCGTCAAAGATGGCACGTACTGCTGCCATATGCGCCTCAAGCTGCACCGCAAGATCGGGCCAGCCTGAGGTATTCATCGCCCAGGCAAGCCGCGCGCGGTCCAGCGGATCGGCGGGCAGCGTCTGGGTCTGCTCATCAGCAATGCTTTGCAGTAAATTCTCCAGCCGACGCAGGAAAAGGTAGGCTTCGCGCAGCGTCGCGACCTGCTCCGGGCTCAGCAAGGCCAGTTCGCCAATAGCAGAAAGCGTAGGCAGCAAAGAGCGTCGTTGTAGCAAGCGCTCACGTCCGCCGCGTATCAGCTGAAACACCTGCACGATAAACTCGGTTTCGCGGATGCCGCCCGCGCCCAGCTTGATGTTGTTGGTCAGTCCGCGCCGCCGCACCTCACGGGTGATCATGCTCTTCATATTGCGCAGCGACTGGATCACGCTGAAGTCGATATAGCGGCGATAGATAAACGGCCGCAGCATCTGCTGTAGCTCCTGGCTCCAGCGATCCTGATCGTCTCCCATCAGGCGCGCTTTCACCATAGCGTAACGCTCCCAGTCACGCCCCTGCTCCTGGTAATAATCCTCCAGCGCAGCAAAGCTCAGCACCAGCGGGCCGCTGTCGCCAAAGGGACGCAGCCGCATATCGACGCGGTAGACAAAGCCATCCATGGTGGGCTGATCCAGCACCTTAATCAGCCTTTGCCCCATGCGGGTAAAGAACTGCGCGTTATCCAGTTCACGTCGGCCGCCGCGCGTGGTGCCGTTTTCCGGCCAGGCAAAAATAAGATCGATGTCAGAAGAAAAGTTAAGTTCGCCACCGCCGAGCTTGCCCATGCCGAGGATCAGCATCGGCTGCGGCTCACCCGCGCTGTTGCAGGGCGTCCCGAAGTCGCGGCAGCACTCCTGATAAATCCAGTCGCGCGCGCGGCTAATCAGCACTTCCGCCAGCACGCTGAGCTGTTTTAAGCTCTGCTCAGTGGTGGCTTCGTGAAGACACTGCATCCAGGCGACCCGTACCAGCATGCGACGACGAAAAAGCCGCAGCACGCGCATCAGCGCGGCTTCGCTCTCTACGGAAGCGATATCCGCATCCAGCCAGCGGGAGTAGTGCTGCCACTCCTCCGGCTGCGGCGGTTGCTGTTGTATCTCCTGCCACCATTCAGGGTGACGTTGCAGGTTCTCGGCAATGAAATCACTGAACGCCAGCGCTGCGCGCTGCGCGTCGGTTAAGGCGTCAACGGTAACACCAAGGCGCTCGGCCATGCTGGCCGCCTGCGCCTGTAATTCAGCGGATAACTCAGACAACATCTTCTCTCCCTGATGGGTCAGATTAGCGCGGTGCGTTACTACTCAGCCAAAAAGGCGGCTGGCGAATCGCCTGGGACGCCAGCGATTTCAGCCCGTGATCCCGATGTTGGGCAATCGACTGTTGCAGCTGCTCCCAGGGAGCCAGCCAGACGCTGACCGCTTCCTGCGCATAGGCGCCGGCCAGCAGATGCACTGCCAGCAGCTGGCGCGACAGGCGCGTGGCTTTATCGTGGTATTCGTTAGCCTGCTGTACGTCGCTGAAGGTCTCTTTGAGATCGGCGGCGATACGGCTCAGCATAATGTCACTGAAACGCTTAAAAGAACCATTGAGCTTTGCCTGACTCTTAACATCGACCCAACGTTTCCACTGCGACTCGACCAGCCAGTGAGTAAGCGCTAACTGGGTTTCAACAGAGAGCGCTGAAAAGCTCAGCGCCTCAGCATCTTTTACCGGTTCTGCCAGCCTCTCTTCCAGAGCGGTAAGCTTCTGGCGCAGTTCACTGCTGGCTTTGCGCGGCACCAGTGCGCCAAACAGCGAAAACGCCTGACGCAGCGCTTCCAGCGCTTCGACGACGCTGCGCTGCGCATCGGGATTGCCACGCAGCCAGACCTCTTCATGATATTGCCAGTGGCTCAGGGCGCTGGACATCGCCGTGACCATCCCCTCTTCCACCGTTGCTTTCGGTGCGGCTTTCAGCAGCGGGAACGGGCGCAGCGGGCGTGGCGGATTGCCCTGCGCCAGCTGATAGCCGCGCGCTGCTTTGCTCAGACTGCCAAGACGCAGGCCGCCCACTGCAATAAGCTGTCGGGCAAAGGCCATCATGTCGCTGCGCTGGCCGCTTTTCAGCTCAAGCTCCACCTCAAACAGCTCTTCGCTCAGTGTTTCTGTAGCGACCGAGCCGCGATCGAACGCCACTTCAATTTCGCTTTCGCCTGCCTGCACCAGCCAGGTTTCGCGCTGAAAGTGGGTGCTGAACAGCGGTTGCAGGCGCTGCTGTAGCGCCGCGAGATCGGTGCCCTCCGGCCAGACCTCAGCGGGTAGCTGAGCAATATCCAGTTCGGCGGCGGGCAGGTCGACGTTATATTCCGCACGCTGATGCAGGCCACCCAGCGTGTTACCCGCGGTTTTCAGCGTCATTTCATGCTGCCCATCCACGCCGCGAATGCGCAGGCCCATATCCCAGCGGCGCAGCTGGTTGTCATCCGTTTCAAAGTAGATGTTGCTTAACGCGCGCGCGGCTTGATGCTGATGAGGAAAATCAGCAAGGGTTTGCGCCAGTTTGCTGGCTGCGTCTGGAGTGGCAATGAACTTTAGTTCGATTTCGATGGTCATAATTTTTTATTCAATACGCTGCTGGCACTTATGAGGATTATCTGGCGAAGAGTAATGCACAGAACGCGGGCTGTCTCTGCTTTCTTTGCGCTTTCGCTATCCTTTTCGCAGGGAAATGAGACCAGGATAGTTCTCATTCAGATTTATGCGAAGCGGTTCCAGACTGTGCCGGTAAATTTACAGACCTCAGCTAAAACGATATCGAATGAAAAAAATTGTAATCGCAGGACTTACCTTGCTGGCCTTCAGCACTCTCGCACCCGCGCACGCCGACGAAAAACGCTACATCTCTGATGAATTATCCACCTGGGTTCGCAGCGGGCCGGGCGATCAGTATCGCCTGCTGGGTAAAGTAAACGCCGGTGAAGAAGTACAGCTACTGCAAACCAATAATGACACGCACTATGGCCAGATCCGCGATGCGGAAGGCCGCACCCTCTGGATCCCGCTCTCCCAGCTCAGCGCTGAACCCAGCCTGCGTACCCGCGTGCCGCAGCTGGAGCAGCAGGTCAAAGATCTCACCGCAAAGCTGGATAATATTGATAACAGCTGGAACCAGCGTACCGCTGAAATGCAGAATAAAGTCGCCAGCAGCGACAGCGTGATCAACGGACTGAAGGATGAAAATCAGAAGCTGAAGAACGAGCTGATTGTGGCGCAGAAAAAAGTCAGCGCGGCGAATGTTCAGCTGGATGATAAACAGCGCACCATTATTATGCAGTGGTTTATGTATGGTGGCGGTGTGCTGGGTGTGGGCCTGCTGCTGGGACTGCTTCTGCCGCATATGGTGCCGCGCCGCAAGAAAAACGATCGCTGGATGAACTGACTTTCCCACGCGCCACTGTCGTCGTGGCATCCAGATTGCCGAGGGCATCCTTTGATGCCCTTTTCGTCATGCCTGCAATTCGACAATTGTGTGCAACAATAGAGCAACGAGCGCACTGCATTTTTAGCGGCGGACTTGCCGTCGGCGCGCCTTATTTATTATCTCTGGAGTTGTTGAGTGAAGACCTATTTGGTAGGCGGCGCGGTTCGCGATGCGCAGCTGAAACTGCCGGTTAAAGACCGGGACTGGGTGGTGGTTGGTGCAACGCCCGACGCGATGCTGGCACAGGGTTTTCAGCAGGTTGGCCGCGACTTTCCGGTATTTCTGCATCCCAAAAGCCGCGAAGAGTATGCGCTGGCGCGCACCGAACGTAAAAACGGCCAGGGCTATACGGGGTTTGTCACCTGGTCCGCGCCGGATGTCACGCTGGAGCAGGATCTGCAACGTCGCGACCTGACAATAAACGCTATTGCGCAGGCAGAAAACGGTGAGCTTATCGACCCTTTTCACGGCCAGCGCGACCTTCAGGCACGCCTGCTGCGCCACGTATCCGCTGCCTTCAATGAAGATCCGCTGCGCGTGCTGCGCGTCGCGCGGTTTGCCGCCCGGTTTGCGCATCTCAATTTTCGCATTGCTGACGAGACGCAGACGCTGATGAGCCAGATGGCCGCGAGCGGCGAGCTGAGCCACCTCACCGCCGAGCGCGTGTGGAAAGAGACGGAAAAAGCCCTGACCACGCGTAACCCGCAGGTCTATTTTCAGGTGCTGCGCGACTGTGGCGCACTCAAGGTCCTGTTTCCGGAAATCGACCGGCTGTTTGGCATTCCGGCACCGGCAAAATGGCATCCCGAGATCGATACCGGCGTGCATACGCTGATGACGCTTACGCTGGCGGCGTCGCTGTCGGAGGAGGTGGATGTCCGCTTCGCCACGCTGTTTCACGACGTGGGCAAGGCATTAACGCCGCCCGAAAAGTGGCCCAGCCATCACGGCCACGGCGCCGCAGGGGTGCCGCTGGTAGACGCTCTGTGCCAGCGCCTGCGCGTGCCCAATACCCTTCGCGATCTGGCACTGATCGTCACGGAATTTCACGATGTGGTACATACCATCGAGCGGCAGTCTGCGGACGCGCTGGTCGCGCTGTTTGATCGCATAGACGCCTGGCGCAAACCGCAGCGGGTTGAGCAGATGGCGCTCACCAGCGAAGCGGACGCGCGTGGACGGGCCGGGCTGGAGAGCATGGCTTACCCACAAGGTGACTATCTGCGTCAGGCGTTTGCGCTGGCTCAGGCCGTTCCAACCAAAGCAGTAGTCGAGGCGGGTTTTAAAGGGGCGGAAGTCAGAGAGGAGCTGACGCGACGCCGCATTATTGCCGTCGCACAGGGTATTGCCGGGATGCGGCCAGCGTAAGCGCTGGCCGCGCAGGGATTACATGAAGATGGCGTAAACGGCGGCCGCCACGATAAAGCGGTAAATCGCGAAAGAGATAAACGAAATACGCTTGATCAACTCCAGGAACGCCTTAATTGCGATCAGCGCCACGATAAATGCGGTGACAAAACCAACGGCGAACATTGGCAGGTCATTCATCGTCAGGAAACCAATGCTCTTATAGAGATCGAGAACGGTGGCCCCCATCATCATCGGCACGGCGAGGATAAAGGAGAACTCTGACGCCGCGTAGCGGCTGACGCCCATCAGCATCCCGCCTGAAATGGTCGCACCCGAACGTGAAAAGCCCGGCCAGAGCGCCAGACACTGGAAGCAGCCAATCATAAAGGCCTGACGATAGGTAATATCGTCAATGCCCACGGCTTTTGGCTGTTTCGGTTTTAAAAATTCTGCCGCCAGCAGCAGCAGGCCGCCGACCACCAGCGCATACATCACGTTGATGGGGTTAAACAGCGTTTTGATCTGGTCATGCAGCACCAGACCAATCACCACCGCCGGAATCATCCCCAGCAGAATGTGGATCAGCGTCAGATGACCGCGTCCCACGCCCTCATGTTTGACTTCCCCGAAGTGAAGACCTATCAGCCCAAAGAGACGACGCCAGAACATCACCACCACGGCGAGTATGGAGCCGAGCTGGATCACGACTTCAAAGGTTTCTGCTTTTTCACCTTCGAAGCCCAGCAGGTGGCCGACAATAATCATGTGCCCCGTAGAGGAAACCGGCAGGAATTCGGTTAACCCTTCTACAATGCCCAGGATTGCAGCTACCCAAAGCTGATGAATATCTGCCATCAAATTTTCCTTATATCCGTTTCAAACCCGTTAAAAAGGCGGTCGCGCGAGTGCTTCCGCCTGAAATTTTGCCATTCACTGCCTGAGGGAAACCTTAAGGCCGTCGGCAACCTGCACGTTTTGCAACGCAGCGGTGCCCGCTATGACAAACAGTAATTTGGTTTGGTTTCATTGTGATGGCAATCACAAGCAATTCATTTAGGAATAGTCCCGCGCGTTATTCGCACCCCAACCTGGGCAGCCTGGGCAACAGCGCCCGGTTTCGCGACGCGGATTCGCACGCCCGGCGTGTTAAAACGTGCCATCAATAAATCGGCAATCTCCTCTGCAACACGCTCCACCAGCGCAAAGCGCGTACCGCTGAGATGAGCAAGAATCGCCTCAGAGACATCGGCATAGCTCAGGCAGTCGTTCACATCATCACTGCGTGCGGCCTTGCGGTTGTCCCAGGCCATTTCGACATCGAGCACCAGCTTCTGCTGAATACCCTGTTCCCAGTCATAAACGCCAATGGTGGTGTACACCGTGAGTTGTTCGATAAAAACGATATCCATGATGACACTCTCTGTTTTTGGCTAAGCCGGATACCACTTCCGGCGTATAATGCGTATTATCCACGGTTAACGAAGACAAAACGACCCTAAAGGAAACGGTACGATATGATGAGTGCTATCGCGCCCGGTATGATTTTTTTCGCGTATCTTTGCGGTTCGATTTCGAGCGCCATTCTGGTTTGCAAGATCGCCGGACTGCCGGATCCGCGCACTCAGGGCTCAGGGAATCCTGGCGCGACCAATGTGTTGCGCATCGGCGGCAAAGCCGCAGCGGCCTGCGTTTTGGTTTTCGATATTGCTAAAGGCATGCTACCAGTCTGGCTCGCTTACCTGCTGCATCTCTCCCCGCTCTCTCTCGGCCTGACCGCCATTGCGGCCTGCCTTGGTCATATCTATCCGGTATTCTTTCGTTTTCGCGGCGGTAAAGGCGTGGCAACGGCACTGGGCGCTATTGCCCCGATTGGCTGGGATCTAACGGGACTGATGACCGGCACCTGGCTGCTGACGGTGCTGCTGAGCGGCTACTCGTCGCTGGGCGCTATCGTCAGTGCGCTGATCGCCCCCTTTTATGTCTGGTGGTTTAAGCCGCAGTTCACCTTTCCGGTGTCGATGCTGTCATGCCTGATTTTGCTGCGTCATCACGACAATATTCAGCGCCTGTGGCGCGGGCAAGAGAGTAAGATCTGGAAACGCAAAAAAGCAGGTGCAGAAGAAGAACAAAAATAAAGCCGGCAATGCCGGCTTTATTATTTCAGATGGCAGGCAGTTCCGCCAGCGGCCAGCGCGGGCGCACGCTGACGCCCAACTCACCGCGCGTGCCGCCCTTGAGGCGCACCATGCCCGCATAGGCGATCATCGCGCCATTATCGGTGCAGAATTCCGGACGCGCATAGAACACCTCGCCGCCGCGCGCCTGCATCATCTGCGCCATACGTTCACGCAGCGTGCGGTTAGCGCTGACGCCGCCCGCAATGACCAGACGTTTGAATCCGCTCTGCTCCAGTGCACGTTTGCACTTGATCATCAGCGTATCCACGACCGCATCTTCAAACGCGCGCGCGATATCAGCACGGGTTTGCTCATCGTCAGCATTGCCACGAATGGTATTGGCAGCAAAGGTCTTCAGGCCGGAGAAGCTAAAATCCAGACCAGGGCGATCGGTCATCGGCCGTGGAAAGGTAAAGCGCCCCGCCACGCCCTGCTGCGCCATTTTTGACAGCATCGGGCCGCCAGGATAGTCCAGACCCAGCAGCTTGGCGGTTTTATCAAAGGCCTCGCCCGCCGCGTCATCAATAGATTCGCCGAGCAGCGCATATTCGCCAATGCCGGTTACGCTAATCAGCTGGGTATGGCCACCCGAGACCAGCAGCGCCACGAACGGAAACGCTGGCGGATTCTCCTCCAGCATCGGCGCAAGCAGATGCCCTTCCATATGGTGCACGGGAACGGCGGGCACTTTCCAGGCAAACGCCAGCGCACGGCCAATTGTTGCACCGACCAGCAGCGCGCCAACCAGGCCGGGACCTGCGGTATAGGCGACAGCGTCAATTTGCTGTGGTTGCAGGTTCGCCTGCTTTAGTGCTGCCTGAATCAGCGGCACGGTTTTACGCACGTGATCGCGCGACGCCAGTTCCGGCACCACGCCGCCATAGTCGGCGTGCAGTTTCACCTGGCTGTAAAGCTGATTGGCCAACAGGCCCGCTTCATCATCATAGATTGCGATGCCGGTTTCATCGCAGGATGTTTCAATACCCAGAATTCGCATAGCGCTTACCTCTTACTTGCGGCGCGCAGTGTAGCACACCAACGCCTTTGCTCGTCGACGCTTTCACCGCAAAAAGTGATTTCGTGGCGCGCAAAGAGTGCGCTATACTCCGCACCCTTGAAAAAAACCGGCAGCCGCATCGGCAAACGCTCCTGTTGGTTCTTAATTGTCCATGGTGCTTTACAAACCGACTCGCGTTGGAGTAAAATGCTGCACCATTTTGAAATGTGCTGACGCCGCAGTCAGCAGCAAAAACCGAATTTTATCGAGGTGAGAGTTACATGCCGGTAATTAAAGTACGTGAAAACGAGCCATTCGACGTAGCCCTGCGTCGCTTCAAGCGTTCCTGCGAAAAAGCAGGCGTTCTGGCTGAAGTTCGTCGTCGTGAGTTTTATGAAAAACCGACCACAGAACGTAAGCGCGCTAAAGCGTCTGCAGTTAAGCGTCACGCCAAGAAACTGGCTCGCGAAAACGCACGCCGCACTCGTCTGTACTAAGTTCTTCCGGAGGTCCGCCTCCACCGCGTGTTAAACGCAGACAGAGTCACGTAAGAGGCCGTGCTTTCCGAAAGGAAGCGCGGCTTGTTGCCGTTTATGAGCTGAAAATCTGGGGCTTATGGCTGGAAGAATACCGCGCGTTTTTATCAACGATCTGCTTGCCCGCACGGATATCGTGGATCTTATCGATGCCCGCGTTAAGCTGAAAAAGCAGGGTAAGAACTTTCACGCGTGCTGTCCTTTCCATAATGAAAAAACCCCCTCTTTCACCGTAAACGGCGAAAAACAGTTTTATCACTGCTTTGGCTGTGGCGCTCACGGCAACGCCATCGACTTTTTAATGAATTACGATCGACTGGAATTTGTCGAGAGCATTGAAGAGCTGGCCACGCAGCACGGTCTTGAAGTGCCCTACGAAGCGGGCAGCGGACCCAGCCAGATGGAGCGCCATCAGCGCCAGAGCCTTTATCAGCTGATGGAAAGTCTCAACGGCTTTTATCAGCAGAGCCTGACGCAGTCCCCTGCGCGAGGCGCGCGCGATTACCTTGCTAACCGCGGCCTGAGTGCTGACGTCATTGAGCATTTCGCCATTGGTTTTGCACCGGCAGGCTGGGACAACGTCCTTAAGCGTTTTGGCGCTAACAAAGAGGACCGTGAATCGCTGATGGAAGCTGGCATGCTGGTTTCCAACGATAAGGGTCGGACCTATGACCGCTTTCGCGAGCGCGTCATGTTCCCTATCCGCGATAAGCGTGGGCGCGTTATTGGGTTTGGTGGGCGCGTGCTGGGCAATGATACGCCAAAGTATCTGAACTCACCGGAAACCCCCATTTTCCACAAGGGCCGCCAGCTCTATGGCCTGTACGAAGCGCAAAAGAACCATCCGCAGCCTGCCCGCCTGTTAGTAGTGGAAGGCTACATGGATGTGGTCGCGCTGGCACAGTTCGGCATCGATTACGCAGTGGCATCGCTGGGCACGTCAACGACCGCTGAGCATATTCAGCTGCTGTTTCGCAGTACTGATACCGTCATTTGCTGTTATGACGGCGATCGTGCCGGGCGTGAAGCGGCCTGGCGTGCACTCGAAACCGCGTTGCCTTACATGAATGACGGACGTCAGCTACGCTTTATGTTTTTGCCTGACGGTGAAGATCCGGACACGCTGGTACGTAAAGAGGGTAAAGCCGCGTTTGAAGCGCGCATGGAGCAGGCAATGCCGCTCTCCTCTTTTCTGTTTGACTCTCTGTTGCCGCAGGTAGATCTGAGCACACGCGACGGTAAAGCGCGCCTGAGTACGCTGGCGCTGCCGTTGATTACGCAGATCCCCGGTGAGACGCTGCGGATTTATATGCGTCAGGAACTGGGTAATAAACTCGGTATTCTTGACGATAACCAGCTAGAGAAGCTGATGCCGAAGCAGGCAGCCAGCGGCAGTACACCGACCGCGCCCCCCTTAAAGCGCACTACAATGCGCGTGCTGGTGGCCCTGCTGGTGCAGAATCCGCAGCTGGCCGCGCGGGTGCCTACGCTGGACGGGCTTTCTCAGGTAAAGATGGCAGGCTTGCCGTTGTTTGTGGAACTGGTCAGCCGTTGTAACGAGAATCCTGGATTGACCACTGGACAGCTACTAGAGTTATATCGCGGGACAAATTTTAGTCAGACGCTTGAAACCCTGGCTACATGGAACCACATGATAGTGGATGAGGAAGTCGAAGCGGTGTTTCACGACTCGCTGGCGAGTATTTATGACGCCGCGCTGGAACAGCGTCTGGAGGCGCTGATCGCACGCGATCGCACCCAGGGTCTGAGCGCAGAAGAGCGTCGCGAGTTCTGGACCTTAAGCCAGGCGCTGGCGAAAAAGTAGAATTAAAGCTGGGTCAGAAGGTTGCGCGAAGCGAAAGGCGCATGTCTGGCCCATCTGTTTCTGGGGTGCACCGCCGCAAGCTGGGACTTCGCGACGACATAAGCCAAACCGGAAACACAGCAGATTAAGCGACTGCGCGCATAATGCAGGGCCGCTGGCAGTTAACCCGCGCTCCCGACACGCGCCATTGCAGAGGCGAAGCCATGAGGGCCCGTTTTGGCTCTGCCAGCGCAGCCCCGCAGCGTAATAAGGCGCTGAAGAGGACGAGCGCTGTCAGAACGGAAAGGACAGATCGGCTGGTCTCAAAACGATTTAAAGCGGCTTAAGTGCCGATATACGAGGGGCAAAAGCCCTGGCCGCGACGAAGGCAGCGGCAATAATACAACGCCTTCACTGTTATAGTTGGCTCGCTGCCGACCGACACCAATCTAATTAACAGAAGTGTGGATACCGTCTTATGGAGCAAAACCCGCAGTCACAGCTCAAGCTACTTGTCACCCGTGGTAAGGAGCAAGGCTATCTGACCTATGCTGAGGTCAATGACCATCTGCCGGAAGATATCGTCGACTCCGATCAGATCGAAGACATCATCCAGATGATTAACGATATGGGCATTCAGGTGGTAGAAGAAGCCCCTGACGCCGATGATCTGATGCTGAATGAAAACAGCGCCGATACTGACGAAGATGCCGCGGAAGCCGCCGCTCAGGTGTTATCCAGCGTAGAATCTGAAATTGGCCGCACTACCGACCCGGTGCGCATGTATATGCGTGAAATGGGTACCGTTGAGCTGCTGACGCGTGAAGGCGAAATCGACATCGCCAAACGCATTGAAGACGGCATCAACCAGGTACAATGTTCGGTTGCGGAATATCCGGAAGCTATTACCTATCTGCTGGAGCAGTACGACAAAGTTGAAGCAGGCGAATCTCGCCTCTCCGACCTGATCACCGGCTTTGTGGATCCAAACGCTGAAGAAGATCTGGCGCCTACCGCCACACACGTCGGCTCCGAGCTGTCTGAAGAAGACCGCAACGACGACGAGGATGAAGACGAAGAGAGCGAAGATGACAATTCCGACGACGATAACTCAATCGACCCGGAACTGGCGCGCGAGAAATTCGTCGAGCTGCGCACCCAGTATGAAACGACCCGCCTTGTTATCAAGAGCAAAGGTCGCAGCCATGCTGATGCCGTTGCAGAGATCCAGAACCTTTCTGACGTCTTTAAGCAGTTCCGCCTGGTACCGAAACAGTTCGACTACCTGGTAAACAATATGCGCGAAATGATGGAGCGCGTGCGTACGCAAGAACGCCTCATCATGAAGCTCTGTATTGAACTGTGCAAAATGCCGAAGAAAAACTTCATCACGCTGTTCACCGGCAATGAAACCAGTGAGAGCTGGTTTAAAGCCGCGCTGGCCATGAATAAACCCTGGTCAGAGAAGCTGAAAGACGTCGAAGAAGATGTGATGCGCAGCCTGCAAAAGCTGCAACAGATTGAAGAAGAGACCGGCCTGACCATTGAGCAGGTGAAAGACATCAACCGTCGCATGTCTATCGGCGAAGCCAAAGCGCGTCGTGCGAAGAAAGAGATGGTGGAAGCGAACCTGCGTCTGGTTATTTCCATCGCGAAGAAATATACCAACCGTGGTTTGCAGTTCCTCGACCTGATTCAGGAAGGTAACATCGGCCTGATGAAGGCGGTTGATAAGTTTGAATACCGTCGTGGTTATAAGTTCTCGACCTATGCGACATGGTGGATCCGTCAGGCTATCACCCGCTCTATCGCCGACCAGGCGCGTACTATCCGTATTCCGGTGCATATGATTGAGACCATCAACAAACTCAACCGTATCTCGCGCCAGATGCTACAGGAGATGGGCCGCGAGCCGACGCCGGAAGAGCTGGCCGAGCGTATGCTGATGCCGGAAGACAAGATCCGCAAGGTACTGAAAATCGCTAAAGAGCCGATCTCTATGGAGACGCCGATTGGTGATGATGAAGATTCGCATCTGGGCGACTTTATCGAAGATACCACACTGGAGCTGCCGCTCGATTCAGCCACCTCTGAGAGCCTGCGTTCAGCCACCCATGACGTTCTGGCAGGACTGACCGCACGAGAAGCGAAAGTGCTGCGCATGCGTTTCGGTATCGATATGAACACCGACCATACGCTGGAAGAAGTGGGCAAGCAGTTTGACGTTACGCGTGAGCGTATTCGTCAGATCGAAGCGAAAGCGCTGCGTAAACTGCGTCACCCGAGCCGTTCGGAAGTGCTGCGTAGCTTCCTGGACGACTAAGCGCACTCTTGTAAAAAACCCCGGCTTGCCGGGGTTTTTTTTATCCTTAATAAGGCGTCAGTCCTTTGTCTTGCATGACCGCTTTTGCCTTATCGCTTTGCAGGTAATCAACAAAATCTTCAGCCGCCTGGGGATACTTGCTCGACGTTGTGACCACAGCGCCGTAAAGCGTATCCTGCTGTACCGCGGGCGGGATAAGCCCAACAATAGTGATCCCTTTTACCGCTTTAAGCTCGCTGTTCTGCTGAAAACCAATCGGCGCTTTCCCCTCAGCTACCGCTTTGCCCACGGGCGTTGCCGGGATCACCACGACTTTTTTTGCCGTCTGCTCACCCAGATTCAGCTTTTTTAACATCTCGTCGCGGATATAGCGTCCGCTGGCGCTGTCCGATACGGCGATGGTAGAGGCTTCCGTCAGGACCTGTTTAAACTTCGCGACGCTGCTGATATCGGGCGTCGGCTTACCCTGCTGTACCGCCATCGCGATATAGGAGTGTGCCAGCACCTTATGGGTGTCACTCTTTACATGTTCTGCCAGCGGCTTAATGGCGTAATCAACCATCACCAGCACGTCTGCATTATCGTGGCGCTTTAGCCGGTTCGGGATCGCCTGCGGCGTGTCGCCCATTGATGGTGCGGCTTCCAGCGTCAGTTGATTTCCACTGCTTTTCTCATAATCCGCCTTCAGGCTCTCTACCACCGGATACATCCCGCCAGAACAGAAAACCCGCAGCGTTTCGCTCCATCCCGGCGCGGCAAATAACAGCGCCACCAGCATAATCAGGTATCGTCTCATTCCACTCCCCTTTTTTAGTCCAGCTTCTGGTTTAGCCAGGAACTCAACGAGGAACAATGACCCTGCCACAATTAACCGAGCCTGCTCACGTTTTATTAAAAAAATTTCTATAACACATCATGAAGTTGCCGATAGGCCTCCACAATGTCCTCCAGCGTGGCGCGGTTGAGCCCGCTGGGATTCGGCAGCACCCAGACCTGCGTTTTACCCATAAAAATGCCCTGCATGCCCCACTCTACCTTGCGCTGGCTGAAGGCGCGCTTAAAGGCATCTTTGCCAAGAATGGCCAGCACACGCGGCTGGTAGTTAAGCACCTTGTCAGTCAGGCGCGCACCGCCGTCGCGCAGCTCGTCGGCCCCCAGCTGACTCGCCTGCACGGTAGGACGCTCAACCAGCATGGTAATGCCACAGCCGGTTTCCAGTAGCCGCTGCTCCTCTTCAGGTTTCAGCTGCTGATGAGTAAATCCGGCAAGATGCAGCACCTTCCAGAAGCGGTTGCCGGGATGCGCAAAGTGATAGCCGGTGTGCGCCGTCGAGTGGCCAGGGTTAATACCGCAGAACAGCACGTCGAGGCCGGGTGCAATAATATCGGTGATACTGTGCTCGCTCATGCTGACTCCTCAAGCCCGGTACGGCGCTTTATTACCGTTCGACTGCGTGCCAGCATGGCGGCCGAGCGGGTTTTGTCAGGACAGGCACGCGCCAGCGCCAGTGCGCCGACCATCTCTGCCAGCACGCTGCTGGCTAACGCCTCACTATCGCGGTGTCCCAGCTTTGCGAGCAGCTCCTGTAGCCGTTGCAGCTGCGTTGCGACTCCCTGGGTAAATACCGTTTTTGCCTCTTGCGGCAGATGGCCAACCTCACTGACCAGCGCAGGAACAGGACAACCTTCAGCGGGTGCATCGCGGTGCGCCTCTGAAAGGTAGTAATTAATCAGCTGAGTAAGCTGCCCGGCTGGTTCGGACGACTGAAAAAGAGGCTGCATACGCTGGGCAGAGTCAGCAAACATCTCGCTGATGACCGCCTGCACCAGCGCCTCACGCGAGTCAAAATGCGCGTAAAACCCGCCGTGCGTCAGCCCTACCCGCTTCATAAGTGCTGCAACACCAATGCCTTCTGTGCCGCATTCACGCATGACGCGCGCCGCTTCATGCAGGATACGCTGTCGCGTGCGCGCTTTATGGGTCTGTTTATCCATCGTTTTTTCCGCTGATACGTTTTACCGCTCATAGTAATTATTATGACCATCATATTCCACCTTGACGCCATATATGATGGTTGTCATATTAACCTCAAATATGACAACCATCATACAACGGGGTTCACTATGTCAGCATCATCACAAGGCTTTGCTTTAATCACAGGTGCATCAAGCGGTATAGGCGCGACCTACGCACGCCGCCTGGCAGCGCGTGGCTACAACCTGATTCTGGTGGCGCGCGACCAGGCCAGACTGGAGACGCTGGCGCAGTCGCTGCAACAGCAGCATGCCATTGAGGTACGTATCCTGCGCGCCGATCTGACCAGCGCCAGTGACCTGCGCCGCGTCGAGCAGGAGCTGCAGAGCAATGCCGCGATTACGCTGCTGGCCAATAACGCCGGTATGAGCGTGGACGGTGAGTTTCTCGATGCCGATATCGATCGCATTCAGACCATGCTGGCGCTGAATATCCTCGCGCCTACTCGTCTGGCGCATGCGGCCGCCAACGCCTTTCGCGCCCGGAGAGGCGGCGTGATTATCAATATCGCCTCCGTGCTTTCACTGATGCATGAGATGTTTAACGGTGCCTATAACGGCAGTAAATCGTTTGTGCTGACGCTGACCCGTGCCATGCAGCGCGAACTGGCTAACAGTGGCGTGCAGGTACAGGCCGTTTTACCTGGTGCGACACGTACGGAGATATTTGACCGCTCCGGCAAATCAATTGATGAGCTGCCACAAGAGATGATTATGGAGGTGGACGATATGGTGGATGCGGCGCTGGCCGGGCTGGAAGCGGGCGAAGCAGTAACCATTCCGGCACTGGAAGAGATCGCGCTGTGGCAGGAGTACGATCGGGCGCGCGGCGCAATGCTGCCCTATTTGTCACTGAGCCAGCCTGCGTCGCGCTATCGGCAATGAGAGGCTGATGCCTGAGGCTTTTTGGTCGTGGCCGCGGGCTTGAACAGGAAATCATACCGGCGAGCGCGGCTTTGCTTATCTGCCTTCCCGGCACAGAACCGATAAAACGGGGCCGACTCTTCGGGAAATGTTGAGCTTAATCAAGCACTCATGCAGTGGCGGTTTTTTCAGCATCTGGCGAGTGAGTGCTGGATCGCTCTAAACAGATACATTATAATCCCCGCTCCGCTGGCCCCTTAGCTCAGTGGTTAGAGCAGGCGACTCATAATCGCTTGGTCGCTGGTTCAAACCCAGCAGGGGCCACCAAAATTATCAACGGCTTACATAATTAGCTTGAGTTGGTTTTCCAGGATCCCCACGGAATACCATCCTGAAGTAGCTCAAAGTAGCCCTCTCCCGCCCTACATGCAGTTAATCTCATTGCTTTAAGCTGATTTAACCCTAAGGCTACGTCACGCCCAGGTCACCTGTGGCATAAAGCTGCTCAGCAAATGCAATATCCGCTTTGAGCGAGAAGCAGACATACTACTGTCGAAATGGTTTATTTTATCGACCTGTGATTTACATTGGTAAGAGCTCGTCAAACTCCGCCATAGACTGTTTGCGTTCAGCAAGCAGCGCGATTTTATCCGGCTCCGAAAGATGTGAGCCGGGCGTAGGCAGGGCAGAAGCTGTGTCCTCAAGCCAACGATTAAAAAGAACACTTCTGAAAAATGCCGGGGCCTGTGTTTTCTGTGCCTGGGCCATCTCGATATATCTGGCAATAACTGGATTGACCTTAGAATACGTAAAACGTGAAGAAGGATGATTTACTACAGCCACTGGCACGCTACCAGCAAGCGACCTAACCCGATTGCCATTACGCAGGCTGAAGCAAATAATCAAATCCGGAGCTAACACTGACAGGACTTCAGTAAATGCTTTTTCACTGCGTTGCCAGACGTCTGCCGGTGGCGCAACGCGGCTTCCCTGTAAAAACTCCTGGAGAAAGTTGTAATAAGCAACGCTATTCCAGAACTCCCTTTTTTGTGTACTGGAGAAGCGCTGTCTGACGTTCTGAACAGCAGACATTATCAAGGTAAAATGCTTATGTTGCCGAAGCTTACCCGTTGCCCGAGGATGTCTTTCACCCAAAGCAAGCGCCTTAACGATCTCGGGCGTGACAGTTGGACGTTCATGCTGCTTATCGGCATAGTGAGACTCGCACACTATAAGTATGCGTAACCCGCAAAATCCTCTTTCATAGTGGGGGCCGACCCAGGGTGCAAAACGGACTTTACTTTTCTTTATTATCATTCGTAATAATTAACCAGTCACACCATTAACAATACTTCTAAAATATCAGAATTGATGCCCCTCCTGAAGCTGGTATTTAATAGAGTGCGGGGCGTTTCATTATTAAATAGCCTGCCTGTCCACGTCTGGTACAAAACGGACTTTCAACCTGCATTCTTGCTAAATACCAGCATCGCATTGTTGATATAAGAAAGCATATAACCCTTTTCCGCCTTTTGAACGTTGTAAAGATGTTGCTCCGGCACCGCCTCCACCGTCATTTCCCGTCCGTTTCCCGCGCCAGCACCCGCTCGGTCAGCTTCAGGTTCATGCTGATATTGCCGCGGTCATTATCAAGAATGTCCGCTTCACTGTTGAAGAGTTTTCCCACTCACCGGGGTTTTACAGGGCGCATTACATGGACTGCGGCTTGCGCATCATTTTTTCCTGACAGCGGATAAAGGTATCGACTTTGTCCGCGCACGCCACCCATGCGGCCTGGGTTTCATCCAGCCGGGTGCTCAGGTCGCCATTACTGCGCGGCGCGGCCAGATTCTGTTGGCAGCAGATGATGCTGAGACAGCCACCAGCCTTCAGCCAGTTTGTTCAGGATTATCAGGTATTCAGCAACAGGTATCGGGAGAAACGTACCCGCTGTCTCTACGGGATGACAGGACTGAAGCCCGCGCTGGCAAATTTACCCGGCGCGGTATCACTCTCGATGCCTACTGGCTGCTGCAGTACGGCCTCAGCAGCAGCTAACCAGATAATAAAAGCCAGAACAGCAATTCTTCGACGCGAGTTTCATTTAAGCGGATCTCAATCCCCTCCCGGTTAACAGATGCCCTAATCTAAAGCGTCTTTTAACGCGTTAATCTTACCTTTAATACCCAATCGAAATTAACGTGACCGACTGCGTCCCACATCCCTCTTCACCGTTAAAAAAGAGACTTTCGTCAAAAAAATCTTTGCTGCTAATACGCACCAGTAAGAAAAAGAGATTAAATCGCCGGGTTGCCTGTTTTCTGCGCGCAACCTGATAAATCAGGCGACGCTCATTCCTTTTTCGATGCGCTTACAGAAGCAGGTATGACATTTACCCTGTCCTCAAATTAGCGCTGATATATGTCAGGCAATGAACTCTCTGCCTGGATCAATATTGCTCAATATGCTGCTGTCCTTAATAACGTATCAGGAGGATACATGCCCGTTACCCGCCGGCACTTCTTACAACTCAGCTCTGCATTTGCTGTCGCCGCCACTTTTCCCACGTTTGCCAGTGTCCCCTACAGCGCAGGCGATACCCCGCCAAAATTAGTTCCGCCGTCAGGCAGCGTCGATTGTCATATGCACCTCTACGACAGCCGTTACCCGTCGGTGCCAGGCACAAAATTTGTGAATCCGCCCGATGCCTCCCTGGATGACTATCGAAAGCTACAGCAGCGACTGGGAATGAACCGAATGGTGATTGTTACCCCGTCGCGCTACGGCACCGATAACCGCATACTCCTTAACGGTCTGGCCGCCAGCAACGGCAATGCGCGGGGCGTTGCTGTGGTAGACGAGACGGTCACCGATGATGAATTAGAACAGCTGCATCAGGCTGGCGTGAGAGGCATTCGCTTTAACGTTATTTACAGCAAGTTTGATCCGGAAGAGATGACGCGGTTAGCGACGCGCATCCATGCCCTTAACTGGCATATCCAGGTGGTATCGTCAGGGGAAAAATTAGTCGAGCTGGAAAGCCGGCTGCAAAAATTACCGACGCCGGTGGTCATTGATCATATGGGGCATGTGCCTCAGCCTGAGGGAATTAAATCACCAACCTTTGCGATGCTGCGCCGGATGCTGGACGGAGACAAAACCTGGGTGAAACTCTCTGGGGCCTATATTGACTCTTTAACCGGTGCGCCAGGCTATCAGGATGTCGCGCCAGTGGCGCAAAGCCTGGTTAACATTAATCCCGAACGTATGCTGTGGGGCAGTGACTGGCCTCACCCTACTCAGCCGGATGACAAGAAGCCCGACGATGCTGTGTTACTCGACCTCATCAGCCTCTGGGCCCCGGACAGCCGCGATCAGCAAAAAATATTGCGCGACAATCCAGTTAAACTTTATGGTTTCTGACTCACCGGGAGCCATGCTGGCTCCCGTTAAAATCTGCTAACAGCCTCGCGGTTCTTTATCTGCTGCTACATGGCTGAAAGCGATAAAAAACACAGGCTTGTGCATACAGTTATTGCCATTGCAGGCAAGGGGCTGCTGCCTCCCCGCTATACCTGTTAACAGAACGCCAGGGGAATGCCGCTTTCCCGGTACACTTATTGACAGAACTCCAAGAGGCGGCGTGGCCGCCTCAAAAAAAAACCCGCTCACGCGGGTTTTGCTTATCGGGCGCTCGCCGCAGGGGGCTTCTGCGACATGTCGACTTTGTCGATTTTCCCGGGCGTTACAATCATCCCGGTCACGCTCTCGTGCGTCTTAAAGGTGCAGCTGCAGTTAATGTTCTGACACTGGTTATAGCGCTCTTTGGTCTCAGTAGAGATATAGCGGCTGCTGCGGGTATGGGCAGCGCTCTGACACAGCGGGCAATGCATCATCAGTCAATTCCTCCGTGGTTAACGAAAGAATTATCGCTTTGTGACTAACAAAAAGCAAATTAATTAACTATTAGTTAGTTGATCTCTTCATATTCCACCTCACTGATATCGCATTCCAGCTCCAGCGTGGTGGTAAAACCGCCGTTTGCGCTAAGACTGTGAGTCAGTTTGTCGATAATCCAGGCGCTGTTGTCAATTGGGGTTTTAAAACCGCTAACCCTTACCGGCGTTTCAGGGAAAAGATCTGCCCGCCCTGCCGCCAGCTGAAAGGTAAAGTGGACCACGCCGCGCTGGATTTCTTTCCACTTCGCCTCTGCCGCCTGCATCGCCGCCTCTTTACTGTTGAACACGTCGGGCAGCACCAGCAGGCTATCTTTTTGCCCAGCCAGGTAAGCACCTTCCTGTTCACCGGCTGGCGGCGATGCGCTTTTCGCCTCAGGATGGCTAACCGCGTCAGCACTCGCCGCTTTTGCCTTACGCTGCAGCTGTATAACGTGCGTCCTCGCTTCCTGCACGGCCAGCCATTTTGCCTGGACACCGGTATAGCTGGTGCGGTCAGCAATCGTGAACCTGTGCCTGTCGCCATCCTGCCGCGTCAGTAACACCACGGGAATGGCGTTGCCACTGGCTAAGGTTGCGCTGCCGGGGCGCAGGAACAGCAGACGTCCCGCTTTAATGATCGCCGCTGCGCCATAGCGTTTAGCCAGGCGGGTCACAAAGCCGGGATCGGTCTCGTGCGTCTGATCAATATGATCGATCTTGATCCCGGCGAACCCCTCCGCCATCTGCAGAATCAGTCCACAGCGCGCCGCAATCTGTGTGACAACCGTGCCCAGCGTGGTGTCGTGATAGGAGACGTCCCGCGCTTTGTTCAGCTCACCGCGAAAATCGACGCTGCGCGCTGTAAGGGTCAGGACATCCGGCGCTCCGCCGTGGCTGACCTGATCGACAGTAAAGTCGCCCTTGTTATGCAGCTGGCCGACCCAGCCCAGAAACAGCGAAACCACGGTGCCGCGCTGCGGCAGCTGAAGCAGGCCGTCGCTGTCGTCGAGCGTGATATTCAGCGTATCCGCCTCAAAGCCGCGGTTGTCGGTCAGGGTCAGGGAAATCAGCCGGTGGCGCAGGTTAGCCGTAACATCTTTGCCGCCCATCCACAGCATAAAATCGGACGCCAGCTGACTGCCCGCGTTAATCGCCATTGTACCGAGAGCGCTCACCGTTCTTATCCTCCTGCCCGGCTGACCACATCGCTGATGCCGGACGAGAGCCTGCCGACTGCCGCTTCGGCTTTCGTCCACAGGTCACTGCCCTGCGCTTTCAGGTCGCCAAACATTGAAACCAGCGACTCATCCACGCGCAGCAGCGTCAGGTTAAACGCGATAACCCGTGCGCTGCCGTCAGCGTAGAAATCACTGTGCGTAGTCTTAAAATTTTCGACAACATACATACCGTAAATGGTGCCGTCACCGCCAATAAGCGGCCAGGCTCGCCCCTGGTCGGCCAGCAGCTGGAACGCCTGCGCGTTAACCGGGCCGCCGGTAATCTCCGGGCGCAGCTCGCCGTTCAGGGTGATTTTGTCGTTGCTTTTGCCGGTGAACTGTACGGCGGGCCGGCGACCAACGCGGCTGTTGCTGGCCCAGTTCCAGTTGCTGTCATGAATCAGCTGGCTATAGGGCAGCGTCTGTCGCATGAAAGGCAACATGCCGTAGATCATCATCATGGGTAGCTCCCTCCTGTCAGCGCACTGCGCTGCCGGTTTTGCTCATCGTAACGGTGTTGCTCCAGCTGCTGTTTCACCAGCAGCCCGACCTCATTTGGATCCATACCGGCTGGCGCATGGATAGTGGTGTTGTAGGTAACGTTGTTTTGCTGCATCGCAGTACCGCCCGCCGCGGGCGCGGACGCTGGCCGATAAGGTACGCCGTCCATCAGCGCACTCGGTTGCGGGTTAGCGTCTGTGGCGACATTGTCCGACCCGACAGCGGGCGCATCTGTTGGCAGTGCCGTCTTCAGCTCTTTACTTTTGCTGCTGGCAATACCGAGCTTGTCCAGCACCCAGTCGATACCGCCCATCAGCTGGTTGAGCGCATGACCGGGAATTTTTAGCGCCTCGCCAAGCAGATTACCGAAGCTTTTGCCCATATTACCCGCGGCCGCCAGCTGCTCCTGGGTCGCTTTTACCGGTTCCAGCAGTTGCGTAAAGGCGCTCCAGACGGACTTCACTTTATCCGTTACCCAGCTGAAGATGGGCTGGAGGGGCGTAAAGGCCGCCCCTACAGGCCCCATCGCCTCGGAGAAGCCCTGCGCCACACCGCTAATAAAGGCGCTAATCGGCTCCCAGTAGCGGCGGATCAGCAGCGCGCCACCCACGATGGCCGCGACGATAGCCACAACGGGTAAGCTGATGGCGCCAATGGCGCTGACGACAGTACCGCTCACAACGGTGAAAAGCCCGCCGAGTAACTCAATTCCGGTCACAATGGCGCTGATGCCGCTGACTACTGGCCAGGCGACCATACCAACCGTACCCAGCGCCCCTGACAGCGTCAGCGCCCCGGCGGCGGCGATGGCTATACCGTTCGCCAGCGCCGGATTGTCCTGCAACCACTGATCAACAGCCTGCAGGAACTGCGTGGCATCCTGCGTCAGGGCGCGCAGCGGACCGTCGAGCGGCGCAAAGAGATCGATACCCATAGCAGCTTTTGCGGCGGTCAGCTTCTGCATATCGCCCTCAAGGCTGTCTTGCTGCGCCTGCGCGCTGCGCGCCGTGCTGCCATCGGACTGTTGTAAGGTCGCGCTGAGACTGGTCAGTTCGCCGCTGGCTGCGCCCTGCACCAGCACCGATGCGGCAGGCGCGGCCTGCGCGCCGAAGAGGTTTTGTAACACCTCTGCCTGCTGCGCTGTGCCCATTCCTTTAGTGGTAAAGGCGGTCTGGATATCTTTTAGCTGCGGCAGAATCTGGCGCACGTCTCCGTTTTCATCGTGCGTTTTTACGCCAGGCGCCACCATACCCTGCCGGACGGCAGGAAGCGGCAGGCGGGTTAACATCGCGCTCACCGCGTCGCCCGCCGCCGCACCGGTAATGTGATTTTTCGCCAGCAGGCTGAGCATGGCGGCGGCCTGCTCCACGCCCACGCCTGCATTTTTCGCCACCGGTGCCACACTGCCCAGTGCGCGACTCAGATCGTCAAACGTCACTCCGGTCTGGTCGAGGGTGGCGTTCAGCACATCACCAAGATGCGCCACATCATTGTTGTTAAGGCCAAAAGCCGTTTTCGTCTCGGTCAGCAGCGCAGCATTCTCCTCAGCGGAATGGCCATTACTCTGCGCCATAGTGAGCGCAACCGGGGTGGCAGAGGCGATCTCATCAGGTGAGCCGCCCGCCTGGGCGATGGCGAGCTGCGTCTGCGCCACCTTTTGTGCCGAAACGCCGTTCGCTACGCTGAGCGTGCGCGCCTGTTTGTGCAGCGCCAGCGCCTGAGGCGAATCCGCTTTCAGACCAGTTTTCGCCTGCAGCGTGGCCTCAGTGTGCGCCAGATCGTAACCTGGCCGCAGCAGCGCGGTACCGGCACTCAATCCCGTTTTGGCCAGGCTGATGGCTGCCGCGCCGGTGCTGCGCATTCGGCCCGCCAGCGCCTGTCCCCGGCGATAGCGGGCCGCGATCTGGTTCTGTTGCGCCTGCTGCTGATTTAGCCGTTGCAGCTGCTGCTGCTGACCATTGAGGTGCTGGCTGGTCTGCGCCGTCGCCGACGTCAGCCGCCGCTGCTCGCTGCTCAGATTGCGCGTGGCGATACCGGCATCGTTCAGGCTGGCACGCTGCTGCTGCACCGACAGTCGCAGGCTCTGCGTTTGATTCTGTAACGCGACCGTTCGCTGACGCGCCTGCTCCAGTGCGCGGCTCTGTTCAGCAGCGGGCTGGGCGCTCGCGTGCAGGGCCAGCGCCAGCGCTGCCGTTTCTCGCTTCGCGTCCTGAAGCTGTTGTCGGGTGTCCCGTAACTGGCGATACGTAGCGCGAAAGCTGTCGATGCTTGCCGACTGCGCCTGGAGCGCCGTCAGCTGTTGACGCGAGGCGGCAATCTCATCGTTGACGTGCTGCATGTCGTTTTGAAGGCGTTGAAACGGGCGCAGCGCCTGACTGGCGGCCTGCAGCAGCGCCTCTATATTCAGGTCATTACTCATCCGTATTTGCTCCGCTGCGGATCAGGGCTTTATGCCGCCAGTCGAGCAGCTCGGCCAGCGGCAGGTTGTTCATTTCGGAGAGGGGCCAGTGGAAAACAGCGGCGATATCCGCCATCAGGTCATTGACCGTTAGTCCATCAGGCCAGTCGACGTTGCCGACTTCGATTGCAAAAAACCAATCACCTTGCCACCCAGCACAATCAAATCCACCGGGTCAAGGCTGTTGCATTCGGCTTTGGTCAGCGCCGGCTGCGTGATGCGCGGAAGCACCGTCAGCAGTGCATCCACATCTGAGGAGGCCAGGTCAGCCAGGCGCACGCCGCGCAGCGTGCCGGCGTTCGGTTTGATGAGTTCAACCTGCGCAATCTCCGCCTCACCGCGTTTTAGCGGGGTTTCAAACTCAACGATGTTCTCTTTCTGTTCCATGCTTCTCTCTGCGTTGTGACAGGATGAAAAGCCAGCGCCGGGCGCTGGCATCAGGGTTACGCCAGGCCGAGGTTTTTGCGGCGCTGAGCAAGGCGGTCGGTGCCGTTGACCTTCTCGACCATATTGACGGTGTCGATTTCGATCAGCGCTTTGCCGTTCCAGGTCAGTTTGAAGTAGGTGTTTTTGGTGGTGATCTTGGTTTCGGTGTCTTCACCCTGTTTGGCTTCACCGAAGTCAAATGCCTGGTGGCGGCCACGAACCTCAATCTCAACCGCGATCTCCTCGCCGGTGTCGTCACGCTGGTAAGAACCGGTGAAGCGCAGCGGTACGGCGGAACCGCCCCACTGCGTCAGCACCAGGTCATCCATACCGGCAATGCTCCACTCCATATCGAGCGCGTCGTCATCCAGACCGTTATCGATAAAGGCGGCACCGTTCATACCGCCGCCGCGGTAGGCGTCCAGCTTACGAGAAAGCTTTGGCAGCGTGACGGAAGAGACGACGCCCTGGTAGCTGTTTGAATCATTGAAAAGGTTCAGCCCTTTCAGTTTACGGGGGAGTGCCATTTATCCGGCTCCTTAGCTGTTTACGGATGCGGCGAAGTTCGCCAGATAGGTGTCGGTAATGCGCTGACGCAGGGTCAGATCTTCCAGCGGCGGAACCGGCGTGTAGTCGTAGTCGATAAAGAGCTTGCCCGCTTTCAGGCTCTCTTTGTCGTTAGCGCTTTCGTCGTACCAGGCGGATGCGCCCAGCAGATAACCGGCGCTGACCAGCTCGCGGAATTTCGCATTGATGCCAGCAATGATTTCGCGCACCAGAACCGGGGTCAGCGGCTTATCCACTGCCCACATGTGTGCCTCGGCCATGGTGTCGGCCAGCACCTGTGCGGTACGGGTGTAGTTCTCAAACTGGAACAGCGGATCGTCGCTACAGGTACGGTTGCCCCAGAAGCGAAAACCATCTTTACGGATCAGCGTGGTGACATCCGCCTCGTTAAGCAGGTCAGCATCTGTGCCGGCCTGTTGCAGATCCCAGAACACGGACGCAGAGATGCCGGTCACGCCATTAACGCCGACGTTCGACAGGGTTTTATGCCAGCCGGTGTCGTTGTCGATTTTGGCGCGCAGGCCCAGCGCACGCGCCGTGGCATAAGCGGTGTCGGACTGGCTGGTTGCGGTATTCCAGGCGAGAAAATCTGGCCAGATCACCATCAGTTCGCGCTGGCTGAAATTTTTGCGGTAGTTCATCGCCTCGCTGATGGTTTTGCAGTCCCAGGCTGACACGTAAGCGAAGGCGCGCAGCTGCTGCGCGATACTCGCCAGCGCGGTGGCGACTTCCTGCGAGTCGAGGCCCGGTACGCCGAGAATGCGCGGCTTGACGTCAAGCTGCGTCTGCGCCGTCAGCAGCGCCTTCATGCCGGTATACTGGCCATTCTCATCGGTAGTGCCGATAAGGTTCGAGGTGGTTTCTTCGGCGGTCGCGCCGTCGGCAACGCGGACCACGACGGTAACCGGCTTTGACTGATCGGCAATCGCCTGAAGCGACGCCGCCAGCGTGCCTTTGCTACCGGCTTTAGCGATAGCGGCCTGCACGTTGGTCAGTAGCACCGGGGTATTGAGTGGAAAAGCCGTTGCGTCTGCGTCGTCTGCGGTGCAGACCAGGCCGACGACAGCGGTGGATACGGTAGAGATGGTGCGTGTGCCGTCGTTGATTTCGACGACGCGGACACCGTGATGATAATCAGACATCTGATGTACTCCGTGTTGAGGGTGGAGTCAGAGTGTCAGGTCAGGTGAGAGAAATCATGCGGTTAGCGTTTGCTGGGGGATGAGCGGACAGTAGCCTCTCGCAGGAGGCCCGCAGCCGTTTTAGCGGCGGCCATTGCGTTCAGGAAGTCGTTTCCTGCTGACTTTCGAGCGCCCCGACCGGAAAGTACTTATAGAGGGTGGATAGCGCGACGTTATAAATGATCGCCAGCTGCTGTCGGCTATGTCCCTTAGCCAGCAGCCGGCTTATTTGCTCGACCTCCTGTGGGCTTAGCGCTTTGGGCCGTCCGCCCAGCCTTCCTTTTGCTCTGGCAGCCGCTAGCCCGGCCAGGGTGCGCTCAACAATAAGCTCGCGCTCCATTTCTGCCAGCGCTGACATAACATGAAAAAAGAAGCGCCCCATCGCGCTGCTGGTGTCGATGCTGTCGGTTAGTGAGCGGAAATGCGCACCGCGTTCGTGCAGTTCCGAAATCAGGGCGATCAGATTTTTTACGCTGCGGCCCAGTCGGTCCAGTTTCCAGACGACCAGCGTATCGCCTTTACTGATGCATTTGAGCGCCTGTTTCAGGCCCGGGCGGGTTGCAGTCTTGCCGCTGATACGATCTTCAAAAATATGGTCACAATTTGCGCTCAAAAGCGCATCGCGCTGCAAGTCGCAGTTCTGGTCAATTGTTGACACGCGAATATAACCAATCATGGCCATACGTTTTTCTCTTCAGCTTATCGGGGACGGATTTTGGCGGATTTTGCCATGTCGCGCGCGTTTATCAAAAACCTTGGTTTAGGAGAAGGTGCACCAGTCATAGGATCGCCGTTCCCCTGGGCGCACGCAAAAATGCCCAATGAG